>JAQVVR010000027.1 GCA_028698875.1 Candidatus Izemoplasmatales bacterium | reverse complement strand
CCGGCTCCTGCGATGTCGAATGAATTCATCGCTTCGAGCAGGATCTCCAGCCAGCGGGGGGAGGGGACTACGTCCGAATCCAGTGCCGCCGCGAGCGGTGTTTTTATTGATGAAAGTGCCCTGTTGCGTGCTGCGGAAAGTCCCATGTTTGACGGCTGCACGAGTATCTCGACATCTTTCAAGAATCTTTTATCGATAGCCAGCGGCTGACTTGAGCCATCGTCGACGAGTATTATCTTTGACGGCATGACAGTCTGGGCAAAGACGCCTTCGATACATCTGTCGATTGTTGCGCCCGCATTGTAGCAAGGTATGTAAAGCGATATGTCCAGTGCCGTGAATTTATTCATTTCCGAGCGCCTCTATCACATATTCCGCCGCATCGAGGATGTCCTTTTTATAAACAGCTTTTTCCGGCATGGAATCGGGGATGCCTTCCTGTCCGTATCCTGTTGCGACGAGTATCCCGACCGGGCATCCTGCGGCAAAGCCTGCTTCCAGATCGCTTGTCTTGTCGCCTATCATCGCCGATTTCGAAATATCTATATTGTGTTCCCCGGCTGCTTTCAGAAGCATTCCGGGTTCCGGTTTGCGGCATGAGCATTCCATGCTGTATTCGGCGACTTTTCCTTTCGGGTGATGCGGGCAGTGATACCATGCATCGACAGCCGCTCCCGATCCTGCGAGGAGTTCTTCTATCCTTTTATTTATGAGCGAGAGGGTTTCCGTGCTGAAGTACCCGCGCGCTATCCCCGACTGGTTCGATACGACGATGACTTTGAAACCATTTTCATGAAGTCGCTTTATCGCGTCAGCCGCGCCGTTTATCAATATGGCTTTGGCCGGATCGGAGAGATAGTCCATTTCTTCGATGAGTACTCCGTCCCGGTCCAGAAAGCAAGCTTTATTCATCTGCCGCCTTTTTTTAGCTTTAAAATAGCAATTATCGGCAAATAAAAAAGCCCCTTCTCCATTTTTTCCGGAGAAGGGGCAGGGCGGCAATTTATCTCAATGCCTTTTGTTGTCCCATTTCAAGGCCGGATCTTTTGTGAGTTCCTTGACTCTTTCATCTATCATCATTGATGCGTTCTTCATCCGTTCGTCGTACATCTTCTTGCAGCTTTCGAGACGTTTTTCTATCTGCTCTATTGATTTCTTCTGTTCTTCCATTTTTGCTTTGAATTCTTGTTCCGTAGCCGTTTTTATTTCCGCCAGTATTTTCTGTTTTTCTTCATCGCTTGCGGATTCCCTGTATTTTTTTACAAGGTCACGCATTTTCGATTCTTCCTGCTGCATCTTTTCTCTTTTTTCCTTCATCAGCTTCTGGAACTCTGCTTTGAATGCTTCCGGATCATCTTTCTTAAGCTGTTCAAGCTTTGCTTTTTCCTCGTCAGTCAGTGATGAGAGTACCTGACCAATATGCTTCATCCTGTCCTGTTGTCCATCCTGATTCATCCAGCCTTTATTCTGGTGCTTTTTCATTTCTTTCCGGGATTGCTTGCCGCCTTCCTGTTTTCCCTGATCATTGTCCTGCGCGCTGATCTGGAGTGTTGTGAGGGCTGCGACCAATGCGATTCCCATCAGTGTCAAGATTCTTTTTTTCATTTCTATCTCCTGTTTGGTTTTTATGAAATGTTTTTGGTAGACTTGTTTGCCGCGAGTCGTGACATATCTATGAGCAATGAGGGCGATTCGAGCTCGCTTATCTGCGCGTCAATTTTATTTTTAAGTTCGTTAAGTTCGTCAGTCATATCTATCGCCTTCCATTTTTCATCAAAAGAAATATACTTTGCCTTGCCGGTGGAGCGGGCGGCGTCCTGCAGATTCATATAAAGCAGTGTCGTAAGCGAAAAGACCAGACATGCCGCGGCGCTGGATATCAACGGCCATTTCAGAAGAGTGAATGCCCTTCTGCTGCGTTTTTCGGCATAACAATGTGCTGTGGAAAGTATGGATTCCTCTAATTCCCGTGGGATTTCCTTTTCTTCGCCGGTGTTAACGGCGGAGAGCTCTGCCCAGTCGTCGCCGAGCCTTTTGCAGTGCGGGCACATATTTATATGTTCGAGTGTTTCAACATCGGGCATTCCGCCGTTGTTAAGTGCTTTTTCCAATGCATCCATGCAGTTCATTTTCATTGACCTTTCGATTTCCATTCTTTCAACAGTTCACGGAGCTTTTTCAATGCGTATTGCATTCGCCCGAGCGCCGTATTGACCGGGCAGCCCTGGATTTCCGCTATTTCCTTGAACGACAGATCTTCCTGCCTCAGTATAAATACTTCCCTTACATCCTGCGAGAGCTCATTCACCGCCCATTTCAACGCTGTCCCAAGTTCACTTGCATCCAGTATCCGCCATGGAGAGGGCGTCTTGTCGTCAAACAGATTCTCCAGCACTTCTTCGGGGGCACGTGATTTATCCGCATACTTTTCCTTCCTGAAATGATCTATAAGAAGGTTGTGCGCTATTTTCATAAGCCATGCCTGGAAACGTTCCTCTTTTCCGAACGTGTGCATCTGCCGGACAGCTTTTATCCATGCCTGCTGGAATATGTCGTCCGCCAGCTGCGGCTGCCCGGGAACCAGTTTGTTCAGATACGAGTAAAGCAATCTTTTGTACCGGGCATAAAGGACGTCGAACGATTCAGAATTTCCTTCTAAAAAGGACTTTATAAGTTCGCGGTCCGTATTTTTTTCTTTATTTCCAGATCTCATAACTTTGTCCACTTAACGTAAAGACTTTTATAAATATTGCCCTCTTTTCATAAAAAGCACGATTTTTTCCCGATCCGATCAACTTCCAGACACAAAAAAAGCCCCCGTCTTTTTCAAGAGGGGGCCTGATTCGCTTTGATGCGGAAATATCAGAGTTCTTCGCCGACTTCCCAGCGGAGGAAGCGTTTGACTTTGATATTGGGGTTCAGTTTTTCGAGGGATGTTTTGTCATCCTTTATCCATGGCTGCTTCACGAGGCATACTTCGGTATACCACTTGTTGATCTTGCCCATGACGATCTTTTCGATCATGTTAGCGGGCTTGTCTTTAAGCTGTGCCGCGGCTATTTCCTTTTCCTTCTCGATGACTTCGGGCGCTACGCATGCCGGGCATATGTACTGCGGTCTGAACGCCGCTATGTGCATACATATTTCGCCGAGAAGCGCCTGGTCGCAGTCGCCTTCGACGTCGACAATCACTCCGACGCGTCCGCCCTGATGCAGATAGCTGCCTATCTGGCCTGCTGTTTCCCAGCGTGCGGCTCTGCGGATCTGAATATTTTCGCCGATTATGGCGATTATTGATACGAGGTTTTCTTTCTCGCTTTCCTGTACTTTTTCGGTAATGTCGCCGTTGCCGTCGAGCTTCATTGTCCTTGCGAGGATGCCATTCACAAAGCCAGTGAACTTTTCGTTCGAGGCCGCGAAGTCTGTTTCGCAAAGAACTTCGACCATTGCTGCCGTTTTGCCTTCGATCAGCATGAAGGCCTTGCCTTCTTTTGTCGCGCGGCCTGATTTCTTCTCGGCTTTGGCAATACCTGATTTCCTGAGGAAGTCGATGGCCTTTTCGATATCGCCTTCACTCTGGGTGAGGGCCTTTTTGCAATCCATCATACCGGCTCCGGTCTTGTCGCGGAGCTCCTTTACCATATCGGCTGTTATGTTAGCCACTTTCTGTTCTCCTTTTGAGTGGGGCAGAGGCCTCAGGCCTTTACTTCTGCTGTTTCTTCTTTGCTCTCTTCTTTGCTCTCTGCTGCGGCAGCTTCTTCGGGCTTAGCCTTTTCTGCAGAGTCTTCTTTTACCACTTTTTTGGGTGCGGCTGCTTTCTTTTTGGCAACCGGAGCTTTTTTCACTTTTTCGGCGCGTTCTTTGGCGTCTTTTTCAGCCTTTTCCCTTTTCGCCTTGTTTTCGGCGTCTTTTTCAGCCTTTGCGGCTTCGGCTTTCGCCTTTTCCTCGACTACCTTCTTGTGGTATACTTCGTTGGCCACGGCGATCGAGTCGCAGAGAACGTCCATGATTACCTTTATGGAACGGACTGCGTCGTCGTTGGCGGGGATGGGGTATGCCACCGGTTCCGGGTCGCCGTTTGTATCGACTATTGCGACGATAGGTATATTAAGCTTTGTAGCTTCTTTTACTGCTATATTGTCATGGCAGACGTCCACGATCGCGATTACGTCCGGCAGTTTTTTCATTGCCGCGATGCCGTCGAGGTCGCGATGGAGCTTGCCGTTCTTGCGCTGTATGGAAGAGAGTTCTTTCTTCTTGAGGCTATTGGCAGCATCCGACGCTATCAGATCATCAGTTTCCTTCATCTTGGTGATGCTGTTGCGGATGGTCACATTGTT
>JAQVVR010000008.1 GCA_028698875.1 Candidatus Izemoplasmatales bacterium | reverse complement strand
TAGTCTGATACATTTAAATGTCAGATCTTTTTTGTCTCTGCTAAGCCGTTTCTAAATTATTGCATTGTAGTAAAATACAGAGTTTAGTAAGTATAAAACAATCTGTAAAGTACTTGAGTAAGACAGCCGTCATTATATCCCGATTTTTCCGGTACAAAAATCTTTCCTTCTGTATAAACTTTCGTGTGTTTTTGTTAATCGTAACCCAAAAGAAAAAGACTTGCACTTTATGTGGGCTTTTTGTACAACAGAAGGTGCTTGTGGGGGCGAAGTTCAGTTGGGAGAGCTTTTGCTTCGCATGTATGAGGTCGCACGAATCCCGTTGTCTTTGCTATATAAGGATATAAGGTTTGTGTATTTTATTCATAGGTACAAAAAAAGTTCTGGAGATATTCGTTTAGAATTTTCTCAGAACTTTTGATACTAAAATATAAAGAGAAATATCAATCTAGGTAACCTAATCCAATAGACTAATCGACATTGTTGAGGTGAATTCATTTTCTCTGATGACAACATAGCCTAATGAAGCATATAGTTTTTTTGCATAGTTTTGGTTAAGGACACTTAAAAAGACCATTCGAAATCCTGCATCCTTCAAGAGATTGTGAACCTTTTGCAGTGCAATCCTACCAATACCACGTGAGCGGAAATCCTTGAGAATGTGAATGTCCATGATGAATATGGATTGATTGGGCAAATCTGGGAGTTCTGCACACCAAACATAACCAATATTTTTGTCTTCAAGCGTATCGATGGACAAAAAGATATGGCCTTTTGTTTTTTGGTGGTCTGGCAAAAACTTTCTTAGCATGTCAAGTAGATTTTTATATTCCTCGTCAAAATGCTTTTGCGAGATACTGCATCTGTCTAGAGCTTGCTGCTTTGTTGAAACATCAATCCATATTGGGTATTCCTCTTGAGTCATATTTCTCAGTGTAACATCCATAATAATCACATCCTTATTTTCACGTTTCATATAAGATTTGTTTTTATCGCAGTAACCAAAGCGTCAAGTTGATCCATATGACGGCTGTGACCAGGATCATCTAAAGCTAATGCTCTCATATCTTTTTAATAAATGATGCGTCACCTTTTGCGAGTGCATGATGAGCCAAGTGAACTGGTACCATTTTTTCTGTACTTTCTAGCACTTTTTAAATGTATTATAACTTTTGTTCATTCTTAAGTCTATACTGAATGGGAGAACATCCCTAAAAAAGTGAGTTCGATGCGTTTGTTATTATAATAATGTACATAATTTTTAGTGAGCTTGTTGTAGCTATTGAAGAGTAAACGGAACCCTGATTGGTGTGTAATACGGTCGGTTCAGTTAACTCTTCTTTTTTTTTATGATTTCTAACACATCCATTATTCCATTTTTCATAGGGAAATATTCTTAATTTTAGAGGATGTTTGTTTTTAACATATCTTCATGATGAAAACGCCTTTAATTATCAATGCAATATTGTTCAAGCCCGTAATATTGTGACTGACTGTTGAACAGTTTATAGTACATTCCATCTGAATTTTTCATAAGATTTGTATGAGTATCAATTGCTTGAATCTTTCCACTCTCAATCACGATAATACGATCGCAAAATACCGAAGAAGACATCCTATGGGAAATAAAAATTGCTGTTTTATCCTTAATCAATTCGGCGAAGTTTTGATATATCTCAGCTTCAGATAGAGGATCAAGGGCACTTGTGGGTTCGTCGAGAATCATTAGCGAAGCATTTTTATACATGGCTCTTGCAATGGATAATTTTTGCATTTCACCACCAGACAGTTCAATACCACTCTTGTGATATTCTTTTGAATAATATGTTTTTAGACCATCGGGCAACGCTTTTATTTTATCTTGAAGTCCCACTAAGCAACAACAATCATACGCTACTTGTTCGTCAGTTTCTTCGATATCAACGTTTTCATGTAGTGTCAAAGCGAATAACTTGAAATCTTGAAATACTGCAGCTATCATACTTATATATGACTTGTAATCGTAATTTTTTATGTCGATTCCATTATATAGAATACTTCCAGAAGTTGGTTCGTATAGTCTTGATATTAATTTAACAATGGTCGTTTTCCCTGCTCCATTTAATCCGACAATACTAATTTTTTCACCCTTGTTGATGATGAATGATATATCGTCTAAAACCGTTTTTGTTGAACCAGGGTATGAAAAAGTAACATGATTGAATGTAAGATGAAGCATTGGGTCTGCTGTTAATCCGTGCAGAGTTTCAAACCCCGATTCCTTGAGTTCCATCAATTCTACAAGTGGTTCAAGAAACTGTGCTGATTTTCGAAACTCCGCAACTTTATCAATCAATCCAGATAAAGCTTCTGAAGCTTTAAGAGCAGTACTGGTTAAATAGATGAAAGAACTGACTCCAAGCGCATTTTTGATCGATTGATAACCAACATATAAGTAAACTAATAACATTTGAGAGTAGTTAATGAATGAATATATAGCCGAATAAAATCCGATTTTCCGATTAATTGATTTCAAATAATCAATCATATACTTTTTATAATAAATATATTTACTATACATCAACTTTGCGAGCGGATACATCCTGAAGTCTTTTGCATATTTGGTACCAACGATTACATTTAGGTGATATGAATATTTTCTATTGATGGGACCTAAGTCGTTAAATAGCTTAATCTGATGTTTGGATGCCGCTTTTGTTGCCAATGCATGCAGAAATACAGTAAGTACCATAATTAGGAACAGGAACGGATTGAAAATGATTAAAATAGAGGCCATTGAAATAAGGACAAACAGAAGATACAATGAATCGGCGATAGCTCTAAAGAATGTTCCAATTGCATCAAGTTGTTCAATGGCATACTTTGCTCGTTCCTTTAAATCAAGATAGGTTGGATTTTCTAAGTATGAATAATCAATTCTCATCATCTTATTGGTGGATTCTCTCATTAAAGATTGAATCATGATTTGTTGATTTATTTCTACGGAATAAGCTGCCTTTTTTTCAAGCCATAAAATAATTAATTCACACATAAGAACAATAAATGCAAATTTGAACGCTAAAAGGATGTCTTCTTGCATGACACCATCGATTATTAATTTGAGTCCATAGACGCCAATTAATGCTTTCATTGTTTTGATTATTGCCTGTACGAATATGACTAAGTAATATTTCTTTGATATTTTGGAGGTAATCTTAAATAATTTTTTAAGCGTTTTCAGTTGTTTCACAAAGATTACCTTCTTCCCGATAATATTTTCCTTGAACCAAAAACATATGCCTGTAGCTTCCATCTTGCATGTTCATGAGTTCATCATGTGTGCCATATTCTTTCACAATTCCATTCGCCAAATAAGCGATTTTATCACAAAACCTTGTGGAAGCCAGTCTGTGTGAAATCATAATTGCAGTTCTTCCCGATATGAGCGTTTCAAATTTTTGATACAAATCTCTTTCCGCAATTGCATCCAGTGAAGCAGTTGGTTCGTCTAAGATGACTAGACCAGTATCGCCTTTATAGAGGGCTCTTGCCATTGCCAGTTTTTGAATTTCTCCTCCCGAAAATTCAGTTCCCTCGGGATCAATTACCTTCAACAATTGTTTGTTTTCAGCCTCTGGAAAAGTGGCTATTTTTTCTGCTAGACCAACTTTCTCCAAAGCACTCAAGGCCAGCAAATTATGGTGTTTATCTGCGTTTTCTCCAGTAATATTTTCTATAATAGAGGCAGCGTAAATATTCGTGTCTTGGAATACGACAGCAATCTGATCACGATACTTTTCTAGATTAAAATCAGCCAATTTTTGATCATTAATAATTATTTCTCCTTCCGTAGGCTGGTAAAATCCACATAGCAATTTAACCAAAGTGGTTTTGCCTGATCCGTTTAGCCCCACAAGTGCCAATTTTTCTTTAGCATCGATTTTAAGATTCAGATGATTTAGGACATATTTATCTGTACCCGGATATTTAAAACAAACATTTTTTAGTTCAATTTGAAAAGGATGAAGCTTATTGATGATGCTTCCGTTCACGGGAAAATAAGCTTCATTGTTCATGAAACGAAGGAATTCGCCCGTAAAATCAGTTGCGACCTTAATTTTAGCGATTTTATCGCCTGCCTGTTGTAGTTTATATGAAATGGCGATAATGGCCCAAATGGTCATGGACAACTGACCTAAGGTAATATCTCCTTGAAAATAAGCTGTTATCACCCAAAAATAGGCTAATCCATTCGTTAATAACGAAAAAACAAGATCAAAGAGTCCCATCTTATATTCATGTTTTTTGATTTTGCCAAAGAGAAGAGTAAAGACAGAGGATTTTGACTTGTGAAGCTCTTGAAGTTTTTCACTCATTTGGTTAAGTCGAATGTCTTTTCCATAGTTAAAATCGTGACCAATCTCATAAAAGTAATTGGCTTTTCTTTCGGCTTCTGCGAGATTTTCTCTTTCCCGAAAAGACATTTTCTTAGAATGAACTGTGATCAAATATTGGATTATAGCCGTTCCTATTGCAACAAAAATAATCACCGGTTTAAACGTCCCAAGTATAATTACAAAGCCAATAATTGAAACAATTTCTGGCAAAAGCCTAAATATTAACGTATATGTTCCTTGGAAACCTTCATCATTATTACTTAGTGTACGCATAGCGGAGGATCTTTGAGCAATAAAATCAGGATTTTCGAGATATTGAAAGGATACATCTTTATATTTGCGATGATAGATTGAATACTGTTCCAACCTCATTTCTAGAAAATTGCCAATAGCATATCCTTCTAATAGAAATGAACCAACCGCAAGAATAGTCGCTGAAATACAAAACCAGATTGTGTAGAATGACATCTGAGTAAGACTACCATTATAAATTGCATCGATGATATGTCTTGGAAACCATACAGTTGTAATCGGGAGAAGGCCTGAAAGTAGCATATACATGATATATATGATAAAAACATACCATTTCTTCATATCTGTTATGACTTTCATTTGATATTTGATGACTTTCCAAGCTGAAATTTTTGTTTTTTGTTCTGCCATATTCGTTTCACTCTCCATATTATGAATAGATAATGCCATATTATTTTCTAATTCATATAACATCATTGTAATCCTTATATTCATGAATACAAGCAACTGTTAGTTGAGTGAAATTATGGTTAATGTTTCATCATTATTTGATAGAAATCAAACTCTTTTGAGGACTTATGAAATTATCTGATTGGATTCCTCTTCATAGTCGATGCTTTTTCTTCCTATCTTTCATGTGATATTTCCCGCATATATACATGTATATACATCAAGTAACGGTTTTTGGTATCAGCTCGCTTCAAGTTTATATTGGAAAACAAAAAAAAATCTATTGTTTCAAATAGATTTTTTTTGATTCTAAGTATGAGATTTCAAATGCCATTACTAATCAAATACTGGTCGATTTTTTGGCATTCGTCCTCAAGAATTGGCCCAAAACAGACTACATTATGGTTTGCAAAAAAATCATGAATATCATTATCATAACGCCAATGGTGATTTGAATTTACACCATAAAAAACTTCTTGTATACCTGACCAAACAATTGCTGATGCGCACATCATACAGGGCTTTTGAGTTGTATACAGTTGAAATGAACTCAAATCATTTCCGTATTTTTCAATTGCCCTTTGAATTACTTTTAGTTCGGCATGTGCCAATGGATTGTGATCTTTAGATATAGACGTCATCTCTTTATATATTATCTCATCGTCTTTCATTAACATCGCTCCGGTAAATGTTTCATACTCAAGGGCATTGGTCATCACATAATCGATTACTTTTTTCATTCTTTTTTCGATGGTCTTATTACTCATATACTTTACCTTAATATAACTCTGCTTTCTATAATTTTTTTATCATTTCAGGTTGTGACTATTTATTTTTCAATTTGCTGTTTACTATGAGAAGCGAAAAGGTAGATATGCCTAAAATAATTAAGATGAGAAAATAAAAACACGTCAGAAAAGTCCAAGGAAGTGAAGGTGATTCGGTCATTGTTTTTAAAAAAATCAGAAACACGGGGATTTGGGTTATCAAGATTATCCCGTGAAATAATAACAGTCTGTGATTTCTATCAATGAGTGATTGTTTGTCAGTGAAGATAGAAGGCCTCTCATTGTTATATCCCTTTTTCCATAAATACCAACCATTTGCCATATTTACTAATGTCCAACCATCATCGGTCATAATTGTGTGGTAATCAACATTGACTTTATGGTGATAGTCTAGGCAATATCGAATATGCGCGGGTTCTGTTTTTGCAAATTGGGAAAACAGAAAACAAAGAGATGTTTTTTGAATAATCCATCCTGATAATGCCTGACTCTCAAGAAGATTTTCATACCGCTCGATACTTGAGGATGTCCATGGCGTTAAAAGCCATTTATATTTTCTCATTATTGTCACCTGCTTTTATACCGTTTTCATACAGTTCTTGTAAACGATTTATTTCAAGTTGTAATAGTTGCGATCCTAAATCGGTCTGAATATAGATTTTTCGTCTGTCTTCTTCACGTATGGGTTTAATCAAATCATCGGTTTCCATTTTGGTTAACGTTCCATAGATGGTTCCAGCGCCAATTCTTATTCGTTGATTTGTCATCCTTTCAACGGCAAGAATGATACCATAGCCATGTAGTGGTTTTTTCAACGCCAAGAGAATGTAGTATGCAGTCTCGGTCATAGGGAGATATTTATCCACAATTTGTTTATTCATCTTAATTTCCTTCCTTCTGATATATCGAGATAAAATATATCTAGATTAAATATATCATAGTGCGATATATATGTCAACAGCAAAATATAGTTTTTTGTGAATTAACATGGCAACTAACCATAGAAACACAAAAAAGATACTATAAGAAATAATGTTTCTGGTGTGCAAAAGAAAATATGATAAAAATCTAATGAAAAAACATCCGATGATTTTGGTGAAAAACATGGTAAAGTAAATTTACGTCATTTTGTTGATTGTACAATTCGATATATTGAATTATAATTATCTATATTAATGGAGGTATATTTATGGATATAGAGATACGCAAATTAACACCAGACCTTGCTGAAGCATACGTACATTTTTTTGATACTACACCCCATGATAAAAATGTAGATGAGCACAAATGCTATTGTGTGTGTTGGTGTAACGATGATTATGAGGGCAAAGATTTTTCGACAGCAGCGAAAAGAAGAAAGTGTGCCCTTCAATACATTGAAGGCAATAACATTCAAGGCTATCTTGCTTTTAGTGATAATACGGTCGTTGGATGGTGTAATACTAATACCAAATCAAATTGCTTAAAATGCGCTAGTTGGCGGAGATTTATGAATTATGTGCCTTTAGAGACACCTGATTTGGGTATTAAAGTGAAATCTATCTTTTGTTTCGTGATTGCCCCCGAAATGAAAAGAAAAGGGATTGCCACGTCACTATTGAAGCGGGTTTGTATGGACGCTGCTAAGGATGGATATGACTATGTAGAAGCATACCCATATAAAGAATCGAGTTATCTGTCTTCAGATTTTGGCGGTCATATGGAGATGTATCAAAAAAATGGATTTTATGTATCTTTAGATACTGAAAAAGGAATCGTCATGAGAAAGCAACTAAAGTAGTGCCGAAAAAAAATAAGAATTATATATAGCTAGCAAGCCCAATTTTTTAATATTGAGGTTTTGCTAGCTTTTATTGTATATGGCATTTTTATGTTTCATATTGCTTTGAAACGGGACGTTAAAACCTAACCAAGCGTTTTGGTTTACAATAAGATATTTCAAATGTATAATACAATTAGAACGACAGATTACTATTCTTATAGATTTTTCAGCAGATCGTTACTTCGTATTTATAAAGGAGATCTAAAATGAAACTACAAGGAAAAGTAGCTGTTGTTACCGGTGCAGCATCAGGAATAGGAAGAGCAATCGCAATTCTTTTTGCGCAAGAAGGAGCGCATGTTGTCGCTTCGGATATCAATCTTGAAGGAGTTAAAGAAACCATTGGCATAATTGAAAAAAATGGGGGCCATGCAATCGCCATTAAGTCAAATGTAGCAAGCGAAGAAGACGTTCAGGTAATGATTGATACGGCTGTCAAAACATTTGGCACAGTAGACATTTTAATCAATAATGCTGGAATCATGGATAATATGGAACCCGTAGGCGACTTAACCGATGCTCAATGGGATCGAGTCATGGCAGTAAACACCACCTCAGTCATGAGAACAACAAGAAAAGTAATCCCGTTATTTTTAGATAAGGGTGCTGGGGTTATTGTCAATATCGCTTCGATAGGTGGTTTGTTTGGAAAAGTTGCGGGGTGCGCCTACACGGCAAGTAAGCATGCAGTTATCGGGATTACTAAGAGCACAGGGTGGATGTATGCCCAAAAAGGGATTCGATGTAATGCGATAGCACCGGGAGCTGTGGCGACAAATATTGCCTCTACTATGACAAATGTCAATCCTTTCGGAGGACAACGGGCTGGTTCAACGGTTCAGCTTAACCCACGATTTGGAAAACCGGAAGAAATTGCTGGAGCGGCTTTATTCCTAGCGAGTGATGATTCAAGTTTCGTTAACGGTACAGTCATAACCGTTGATGGTGGCTGGATGGCTTAATTCTGATTCAAATATACCATTTAAGATGGTGCCCCGAGATCGGCGCACCATCTTTTTTTGTTGATGAAAAAAAATAGAAATTCACTTTGTTTCGATTTTATATATTAATCATTACGAAATATCTAGTCATTATGGTTTGCATTTTAAAACCATCTCACTAAATTCGAAACAAATCGTTTTTTGAAACTATGATTGACATAAGGAAAACAATCGAATAAAATAGAGTCATGACTACAGACGTAGTCTTTCAATAAAATGCTATCGTGTTGGGATCAAACCTGTGGCAGCAAAATTAACACAAACCTTGATTCAAATTTTGGGTTTGATATGACGGAAGTACTTGCAAATATCTGTTTCGATTTTAATAGTGAAGGAAATATTTTTTTTATGAGTAGTCAATAATCATGAACGGATATTTGCCCTGATAATATTTCCTTATTTCTTTTGTTTCCTTCTCAGACGATACAGCGTGTTCTAACGATACTATCTGGTTTAGTTACGCTAGATGTGTATCTGTTATCGACAGGCTTTTTGGTATGAGGAAGACTGAGCCAACAAGCAGGTTCTATCCTGGAACCAATCAAATTGTTATATATTCACTGTTTTGATCCAGATGTCAAAAAATCAAATGACTGATTAGCATATTTTAGGAGAATAGGGATGAAAACTAATTTCACAAGTAGAAGAATGTTCATAGTAAGTCTTTTATCTTTTTTTGCTTTTATGTTAATATCGTGTGAATCTAGTGCGCTAAAAACATCAGCAACCATTACATCAACGGTCGTTGATACCACGCAAACCACTGTAACATCAACGTCATCGTCAATCATAGACCAACTTTTTTCTGATGAGCCAGGTATAATTCCCCAGATATTCGCTCCTAATTTCATCAGTACTGACGCAAATCATGAATTTGCTGGTACGTTTTCCCCAGATTACAAGTATTATTTTTTTACAAGAAGAGCTCTCGAAGGCAACAATCGTCTATTTTTTACTGAATATATTGATGGTTCTTGGACACAGCCAGAACTATCTCCAATCAGTGAAGATGTCGAAGAATTTGAACCGTTTATCACCCCAAATGGAACAACTATGTATTTTGGATCAATGCGTGATAATCATGACGATTATGTTTTCTATCAAAGTACTTTTGTTAATGGAAATTGGCAAACACCGGTGTACGTCGAAAATGGATTGAATCAAGAATTTGCAATGTATGTTAGCGTATCCAATTTAGGTAACATTTATTTTACGGGTTTAAATGGAATTTATGTCATCAAATATATTAACGGTGAATTTCAATCAAGAGAAGCGGTTGGCATTCATGGTTCACATCCGTATATAGCACCTGATGAATCTTATATGTTGTTTGATAGACAAGTAGGTACGGCAAACTATATTTACATTGTCTTTAAAAGTCAAGGCTACTGGGGAACCCCAAGAAAACTTGGATCGGATATAAATTTGTATGGAGCAGAACAAATATGTGCATCCGTGACTTCAGATGGAAAATATCTGTTTTTTAGTCGTTTTGTGAGTGGCACAAGCGACATTTTTTGGGTTGATGCCGACTATTTAGATCAGTATCGTTACTAATCTTTTTCTGTTGTAATCTAAATAAACTTATGTCCTTAACTTGCCATTTTATTGCTTCCTTTGTGAACACTATACTAAATCACTTATTTTGCATTAATACCAATTCCGACCGGTTTGAAAGTCGACAATATCAGATACAAATACAAAGACAAACAAAAAAAGATGCTAATAAACACTTGCTCTGTATCTACTAACATCTCATGTAATGTCTTTTTATTTTGTCTTTACTAAATGGGGTTCACTTTACTAATGACCTTCCATTTTTAAGCAAATTCCTGGTAATATAGACCATGTATCATCTCTAAATATAAAAAGGATTACCTATGGTTCATATCGTAACAATGATTATGTCATCGTTTTACCACTTCGTTTTTCTTTAAGACAAAAATTGTATAAATTAGTGATGTAAAACGCTTTTTATGCATTGGAAAAAGCAAGATGTTGTGGTAAAATAGACAGTGTTAAAAAAAGGAGTGTGACAAAGCATGAAGCTGCTAGTATTTGTGATGAACGATGTGGAAAAACTCGAAAAGTTCCTTGTAGAATTAAAACAAAGAGGCATCAAAGGTGCCACAATCATCAATAGCACGGGTATGGGACGAGTTCTGATAGAAAATGACGATATGGATTTTATTGGCTCACTCAAAGTTCTTTTTGACAACCCACGCGCTGAGTCACGGACCTTTCTTATGGCATTGGAAGATGAACAAGTATCGGTTGTATTAAGTTTCATTGATGAGTTTGTTGGCGATTTATCAAGGCCAAATTCCGGTATTGTTTTCACTTTACCAATCGATTATATAAAGGGATATAAGAAATAATATAGGGGATGTAATACATGGACTTAACGATTCTTTTTTACGCTGGCCTTCTGTTGATAGCTGGCTTGCTTTTTGGAAAACTAACAAAATTAATAAAAATGCCGACAGTAACTGGATATTTGATTGTCGGTCTCCTTATTGGACCAAGCATCCTGGGCATCATAACCGAAGAGGCAATCGGTTCTTTAGAACTTGTTTCTAATGTTGCGTTGGGCTTCATTGCTTTTTCAATTGGCAACGAGTTAAAACTGTCCTATTTTAAAAAAGTGGGAATGGGACCAATAATAATTGCTATCTTAGAATCATTACTAGCGGTCATTTTTGTGTTAATTGCTTTTGTGATTTATTTTGCGATTACAGGACAATTATCGGTTGATAACCTCCGATTTGCACTTGTTTTATCGGCAATTGCGGCGGCAACGGCACCTGCTGCGACTTTAATGGTTGTTCGTCAGTATAAAGCAAAGGGGCCGATGACGGATATGCTAATGAGTGTTGTTGCCATTGATGATGGCACGACAATCATCTTTTTTGGAATATGTGTCGCCATTTCCAACATGTTGGGAAATGCATCATCATCAACACCAATGATTCTACAAGTGTTGGAACCACTATGGGAAATTGTTGTATCGTTGGGAATCGGGGGAATCATTGGAGTGTTACTCTCACTTGGGTGCAAATTCTGGACCGGAAGAGGAAATCGCATCAGCCTTGTGGTTGCATTGATTTTTTTAACTCTCTATTTATCTGAATTAGCCGGTGGATCATCCCTCCTTGCTTGTATGGCTTTGGGCGGAGTGTTTGCCAATATGAGTCATAAATACGAAGAGGTAAATGGGCTCATTTATTTCGTCACCCCACCAATTTTTATTATGTTTTTCGTTTTAAGTGGCGCCGATTTGAAACTATCAAGTCTATTAGCTGTTGGGATAATTGGAGTCATATATCTAGTAATTCGACTGTTTGGCAAAGTATTTGGCACATGGTTAGGGGCAAAATGGGTTCATGCCGATCCAAATGTTGGAAAATATATGGGGTTAGCTTTGTTACCCCAAGCTGGGGTTGCGATTGGATTGAGCATCATAGCTTCCCAGGCTTTACCAGGTGAATTGGGAGCGAAAATTAGAGTCATTGTATTATGTTCCACTTTAGTATGTGAACTCATCGGACCGATCCTTACTAAAATCGCTTTGAAGAAATCAGGAGAAATTCCAGTTAAAGAGTAGTATAACTGATAAAGTGAGACTATATCAATTCATCATTTAAATAGCCGGGCAGAAGTTAGAATTGAAAGCTTACTTTTGCCCTTTTTCTATTCAAAAAATCCTTGATGGAGTATAATGATTTTAATTACTGCTATTACTATTAAAGGAGACCTAAATGAAAAGCAAAAGCAAATGGGTGATGGATTCACAAAGTATCATCGCTTTGTTTGATACTGCTGGTATCGAGGGAATTACAAACATTCGTCCATTGGGTAACGGCGAATACAATAGCATTTTTTCCGGCATTTCCTCAGGGAAGGAGTATGTTATAAAAATTGCTCCTAAGGGAAATTGTCACACATTAACATATGAAAACGATATGATTAAACAAGAAGTATATTTTTACTCTTTGATACATGATAAAACCAATATCAAAGTGCCAGATATATACTATTCTGATTTTACATGTAAGCAAACTCAATCCGGTTTTTTTATAATGGAAAAACTTATGGGGGAACAAATAAACCAAACCCAATTGACAACTACTGAAAAGGCAACCGTTCAATTAAAAATCGCTGAGATGGTTGCACAAATGCACTTAATCAAAAACGACAAATTTGGATATCGTCAAAATACTTTATATGATAACTGGTATTTGGCGATTACATCAATGGTAGAAAATCTCATAAATGATTGTCAGCGGCTTAAAAGAGATACTCGAAATGGCAAAAAACTGCTTGAATATATCAAACAAAACGAAAAAATATTGACAACGGTCGACAGTAACATGGTTAATTTTGATATTTGGCCGCCAAATATCTTTTGCCAAAAGGAAAATGGGAATATTAAACTTGCCTGGATTGATCTAGAACGCTGTTTCTTTGGTGACCGAATTGCTGATTTTGTCTGTTTAGACTTTATGAATATGTCACTTGATAAAAAGAAAGAATCCATTGATGCATACAACAAAATTAGTGATTCACCGCTAATTATTACCGATAATGAACGAATCCGTTTTGCAATCATGCTTGGATATCTTGGTTTAATCATGGAAGTAGAGAAATATGCCAGATATAACATCTTTCACTTTGGATGGTGGAGAAATGTTCTTGCATGTACACTAATTTTTAAAACCAGTTTTACCCAACTTGCTAAACTCTCAGTTCGTTATAAGAAATAGATTATTTAATTGTTGAGGATCTTGAAATGATCAAGAAAGTAAATCAATCCCGCTATATGCATTCTTGTTGATAATATATGATGTTATAAAGTGTTGATGCTTTCTTACTAAAAGTTACTGTACCATTCTTTACACATCAAAATAATGTTGATATAATGCAAATAGAAATATGGAAACGGCTTAGGAGTTCTCATATGAAGACAATAAGGAATGCAAATGGAATCAGTTTTTTTGATAAGTATCTTACTATTTGGGTCTTTTTATGTATGGTGGTTGGCGTCGCTATAGGTAAGCTTTTCCCCAAAATACCAAACTTTATCAGTCGGTTTGAAGTTGCCAATGTAAATATCATCATAGCTATCCTTATTTGGCTCATGATATATCCGATGATGCTAAAAATTGATTTCACAAGCATCAAAAACGTTGGAAAAAATCCCAAGGGTTTGTTTATCACTTGGATAGTCAACTGGTTAATCAAGCCATTCATGATGTTTGCTCTTGCTAGCCTGTTCTTCCTCATCATATATAAAAACATCTTACCCGTTGATATTGCTCGTGAATACTTAGCCGGAGCGGTTCTTCTGGGTGCTGCACCTTGTACAGCAATGGTATTTGTTTGGAGTTCATTAACAAAAGGAAAAGCCGCGTATACCCTTGTACAGGTTGCGACAAACGATTTAATCATACTTGTTCTCTATGTGCCAATCGTGGCTCTGCAACTAGGAATCGGTGGGTTTACGATACCATGGACTACTTTGTTTCTCTCAGTTGTTTTATTTGTAGTTGTTCCTCTGGTTTTCGGAACCATTACAAGAACACTTGTTATCAAGAAAAAAGGGCTGGAATATCTAAACACCAAAATCATCGCCAAATTATCTAAAGTTACAGTATTTGGTTTGTTATTAACATTAATCATTATTTTTAGCACGCAAGCAGACTTAATATGGAATAATCCGCTTCATATTCTTTTGATTGCAATTCCGTTAATAATCCAGACTTTTGTCATCTTTTTTATTTCTTATGGATCATGTCGGATTGCAAAACTTCCATTTACCATATCGGCTCCAGCGGGTTTTATTGGAGCCTCAAATTTCTTTGAACTAGCAGTGGCTGTTGCAATAGCTTTATTTCCATTAAACCCAGGAGTCGCTTTAGCAACTATTGTTGGGGTTCTTACTGAGGTTCCTGTAATGTTGATGCTGGTGAAGATAGCCAATAAAACCCAGCATTGGTTTCCTAAAGAAAATAATGCATAAATGATTTGTTTTTTTGATTCCAATTTTATGTGATACATGCAAAAAATATACCATAATTGAGTCTGGAGAAGAATATGAAAAAAATAATTATTCTTTCGTTTCTTTTAATAATCCTTACGGGATGTCAAAATAGTACAAACCCCGCAAATGAGAATCGATATGAAACGGAAAACAATGTGTACATTATGAGTTTGTATCTTGATGATGCAAATGATACTCTAAGCGTCGTGGGAGAATTATATTATAAAAACGATGATTACGATCTAAACGATCTTTATATTATTATTTATCCGAATGCATATAAACTGGGTACATCACAGTATAATACAACATTTGAGTACCTTCGAATTAATGGTTCCGATGTAGCCTTTGATATTGGCGGTGATGATGACACAGCTTTGCATATTACCTTGGCCCAAACACTACTCAAAGGTCAGCGTATTTCCATAACATATAAATATGAGTTTCAATACTGGGATTTTGATCGTATTGTTGCTTATGATCATTACTATTTAACCATGTTTTTTTATCCATGGGTTGCTATGTATGATGATGAAGAATGGCACGTTGAACCGTATACATTTCACGGTGAATCTTATTACAATGAAGTTGGTGATTATTACGTTTCCCTCAATGTTCCAAGTAATTATCTTGTGGCTAGTGGGGGAAAAGTAGTGGATGAACAAAACTTATGGGGCCGAAAAATAATTAATTTTGAATTACAAAACGCTCGAGATTTCTCATTTAGTGCCTCATCTCTTTATCACGTTTATCAACGTATCATCAACGGAATAAATATAAAAATATATGCAGTAAGAGATTTAACAATGCAAGAAATCGAAGACTCCTTTCAATATCTTGAAGATACAATGAATACAATGACAACATATATTGGACCATATAATTATGACCATTTTACTCTTGAGTATGGATATTTCTATGGTATGGAAAGTAGCGGTGTAATCTATTGTTTAAATGAAATACTAGAAGGTACCGTAGTACACGAAGTTGTGCATCAATGGTTTTATTCGATGATAGGCAATGATCAAGCAAATGAATCTTTCCTTGATGAATCATTGACTACATATGCTGTATCCCTGTATTATTATGGATTATATGGTATGGAAGGATATAATGGATATTTGAATTATCGAACGAGTTTGAAACCCGAACTTGCGCAAAAGTATCAAGACAATCTAGGTGCCACACTTTTACGACAAGTTGATGAGTATGGTGAAGACTATGCCTTTTTGATATATTATCATGGGCCAGCTATGCTCCGCTATTTTGTGGAGGAGTTTCTTGGCAATGATGTTGAAGAAATGGCTGCCATCTTGCACACATATTTTTTAGAATATAACAATGAAGTTGTGACCTTGGATGCGTTTCTTGACTTAATGGAACGGGAAAGCGAAGTAGCAATCACTAAGGAATGGTTTTACTTGCAACTAAATGCATTACAAGATTTTGACAACCGGCCCTAACCAAAGACTATCGGATAAGGAGAGATTATCCGATATTTGAGAAGAAGATACTTGATCGTGAATGGTGCTTTGATCCACGAGAAAACTTTAATTTGCTCTAATTTAAAGAAGAGATAATTGTCATTCGTACAAGCATAAATATATGATTTTACATAAAAGGGGAATGCCATCATTGGACATTCCCCTTTTTCTAGAATTGAGCGAAAGTATGAGTTTTTAGTTTAGGAATCAACGGAACATAATCACACATATGAACTGATACTCGATAACAGATGATATTCTTTATGACAATTATGAGTAAATTATATATATATTCATAATATTTATCAAAATAGTAAAAAAAACCTTGATTATTAATTACAATGTTAATATAATTAATATAGATGCTTGATATAGAGGGGTTTTAATTTATGAAAGAGCTTTTAATGGAAAAAAAGAGTCGTTTTGTTCAGTACTTCATTGCTTGTCTCTTTTTTATTGTATCAGACGTTATGCAAGCGTTTATTTTCGCTAGGATTTTTCAAACCATAGAAGTTGCAACAAATGAATATTTTAATGAGACTATATGGCTATCAGTTGGATATATAGTCATTAGCGCTACATTATTTTTAACTTCACGAATGTTACGGATCGCTTTTATGCGAGATGTTCTCCTTTCTGTTCGTGTACGTGCTTTTGATAAGATACTTCATATGAGTTTAAAAGAATTTAATCAAAAGTCACGAGATGTATATATTTCAAACTTAACTAATGATATTAATACATTTGAAAACACTTTCTTTATGTCGTTACTCAATTTTATCTTGCGTTGTGGGTCATATGTTGTAATTCTGGGCATATTAATGTTTGTTAACTGGTCGGTTGGATTAATTATTTTTGCTATTTCGCTAATTGTTTTGGGAATCTCGAAATTATATGAAAACCATACAATAAAACTTCAACAGGAAAAGTCCGACGAAAATGAAAAATTTACTGTCAATGTCGCAAATACATTTAACGGACTTGAAATCCTTAAACTAAATAATATTGAACAGATGTTTCTTAAACGGAGCAAGAACCAAATTGCGACCCTCGAAAAGAAAAAGCTAAAGTTTAATTTTTTTACTGCTCTTCAAAGTCATACGAATGAAGCAATTGGTTCAATTGTGATGCTTGGATTGATTGTATATTTAATGTATAGTCCAAATCATGCAATCAGCATTGGATCATTTGTTTTAGTAATTCAACTTGCTGGGCAAGCGGTGTTTCCTCTTGTTCGCATGCTTCCGCTTTACAATGTGTTAAAGTCATCAGTTGCGATATATCACAAAATTACGGATCAAGACCATGATGAGGAAGAAACAAATAATCGAGCTAATCCATACCACTTTGAAAACCAAATCACAGTCCGTGGGTTAAGTTTTGCATATGATCAAAAACAAGTGTTTAAGTACTTAAACTTTACCATTGAAAAAGGCAAGAAGTATCTTCTCAATGGTCCTAGTGGCTCAGGCAAGACGACACTCATAAAGTTATTATCAATGGCATATGATGATTATGAGGGTCAGATTGACATTGATGGGGTTGATTTAAAGACCATTCAAACACAGTCGTTCAACAAAAATGTATCGTTTATATATCAAGATGTTTTCTTGTTTGAAGCCTCCATAGGTGACAATATATCACTCTTTAAAGATACGGACTATTCACAAATGAAAAAAGCAGCGGAAATGGCTGGATTAAAGGATTTTATAGCTTCATTTGATTCTGGCATGGACACACTAATTGCCGAAAACGGTAAAAACCTTTCCGGAGGAGAACGACAAAGAATATCCATTGCAAGAGCTTTGTATAAAAAGGCGGATATTCTCTTTGTTGACGAAGCATCATCTTCGCTAAATGATGAATTGGGACGAGCCATTGAGGCAACAATTCTCGGACTTGATGCGACAGTAATCGCCATCAGCCACAAATACTTTGAAGGCCTTAGTGAAAAATATGATTATGTTTTGGAATTAAAAGATGGGTATATCAACCAGTACTTGGCTTCAGATTATTTTAATGGGGGTGAGTGATGATGAAACATAAAATAAAATATTTTGATCGCTTTGTTTTTGTACTTATTCCCATGATTATCACCGCTATCTTAGTTTATAACTTATCATTTGCCATGTTGCGAGTGATTAATGCGGCGATGGCTCAGGAGTGGACGTTGTTTTGGAATGAATCACTTTGGATGATGATATTTGTTGTTTTACTTGTTCCATCAAATCTGTTAACCGCATATTGTCGAACAGCATTTTCTAAGTATGCACTTACTCGTATGAAAAGTGATTATCTGGAAGCGGTGTTTGGGAAAAACATTGATGAATTTCAAAAAGATAATAACGCTGCATATGTTTCGGCACTTACTAATGATTTTTCCATTATCGAAACCGATTATATTGAACAAATAGTCGGCATCGCGGAAGGTATAATTAATTTTTCGACTGCTATCATAATCTATTCCATGATAAATCCGCTTATTCTTCTGGTGGGAATTGGTATGATGGTAGTCAATGGCTTGCTTTCTAACTTGATTGAACGACCGGTTAAAAAACATAATCGTGAAAGAAGTGAACTATTCGCAGGATATAACAGTTTCATCAAAGAAGTATTATCGGCATTTGGAATTATAAAAAATAACGGTTTAGAAACACGTGTTCGCACCAATTTCAATACTAAAAGTGAGTCTGTTCAACAAAAAAAATATATCATTGATAAATTAATGAGCTTCGTGTTTGTTGCACAAAACGCTTTGGGTATGAGCGTCTTTTTGGTTCTGATGTTGTTTGTGGTCAAAATGACCTTGAGTGGAGCAATAACCTTTGCGGCTGTAGTGGTCATAGTGAACAATATCGACAAATTAATCGGTCCGATATTCACAGTGGCAGAAGCTATTCCTAAAGTGCGTTCAGTCAAAGCAATTTTTACTCGAATTGAGAAGTCATTACAAGATAAAAACACTCATGTGGAAACATTAAACCTTTCTAGTTTCGAGCATGAGATCACTTTCAAAAATGTTTCTTTTGCATATGAAGAAAACCAAGTTTTAAAAAATGTGGATTTAACTTTCGAAAAGGGAAAAAAATATCTTATCATTGGGCCTTCAGGTGGCGGAAAGTCTACGGTTTTGCGATTGCTAAGAAAATACTTTGAACCCTCTGAAGGAACAATAGAAATAGATGGATCTTTACTATCTGACATTAAGAAACAAGACTATTTTGCACGAATTGCCAATATAGAACAAATGATATTCTTATTTGAGGATACTTTACGGAATAATTTAACGCTTTTTAAGGATTACGATGATGCCGAAATTTCGGAGGCGATAGCTAAAGCAGGATTAACTGAATTTGTGCAAAGCAATTCCGAAGGTTTGGATTATATGATATATGATAATGGCAAGAATGTCTCTGGTGGCGAAAAAAGTCGAATTGCAATTGCCAGAGCATTGCTCAATAAATCGGATATTATTATGCTGGATGAAGCTTTTGCCAGTTTGGATCGCAATCGTGTGAAAGCAATTGAAGCGACACTAATGGCTCTTGATGGCGTGATGATTATCAACGTTAGTCATGTTGTTATTGCCGAGAATAAAGATTTGTATGATGGGATCGTGCAGGTGAAAAATAAGTCGGCTTTTATGATTAATCGCTAAAATATTGTGGTTTTACCTGATTTAATCAAGGCGTGAGAACAATCACGCCTTTTGTTTAGCAGTAAATGATAAGGGATATCGACATGCTTATCCTTCGTTTAGCTTACTGATACACGTTTGATTTATAGAAAAAAATGATATAATATGAATATTCGCTTGACATTGACGCGACGGAACCCTTTATAATTTCCCTCGGGAGGATTAAAAATGCAAAAAATAGGCATCGTTGCCAAAAAAACTGGGTTGTCACCGAGAACACTACGATTTTGGGAAGAGGCAAAGATTATAAAAAGTATTCGTGCCGAAAACGGTTATCGTTACTATGATGAAGAAAATATTGCTCGAATAAATCAAATTCGGATTCTTCGGTCATTAGAACTACCACTTTCGGAAATCGAGAAAATCTTGATATCAAAGGATATGGCCTTGACAATTTCCATTCTAAAACGTCATCACGATAGTATCAAGAAGCAGGGTGGATTGTTACTTAACCTTTCTGTTGTTATCAATCGAATAATCGATATACTTTCATTGTCAGATAATCAAGATTCGCTGTTTCTAACAATGGAACAACTCCAGCTGCAGTATAATAAAAACGATTCTATTATTCATTTTACCCCCAGAGATGGAGACATATCAATGGAAAAAACCAAAGGTTTTCGAGTAGTAAATTTACCAAAAATGATTGTGGCGGCGATTGCTTTTTCGGGGGAAAACCCAGAAGATGCTTGCTGGAACGCAACAAAAAAACTTGTCAAGCAGTACCAACTCAATCAAGAGCCAGGCTATCGAAACATCGGATTTGGTTATAATGGTCCCGAAGGGCAATATATTTACGAATTATGGGTAACGGTTCCGCAAAATTTCGCCGTTCCTGTTCCGTTTATCCAAAAACAGTATTCGGGTGGTCTTCATGCGGCATTATCGACTCCGCTTGCAGATATCATGGAAAACTGGAACAAATTGCATGAACTCGTTATTTCTAGTGAAAAATACGAACCAGATTATGATGATTTACGAGGTGCACATTGCTTTGAAGAATGTTTAGACGAAGAAGGATTTTTTCGGGAAGGCGCCTCGCTTTCGGATAGGGAGCTTGATCTTTTACTCCCGATTAAACGACTTGTCGACGATGACATTGTCAATACAATTGTGTATCAGGAAGTCCCGGAACTTGTCACAATTCCCGAAATCAAGATTTGCGGAACTTATATCATTCAAAAAGCGAATGCCAAACCTTGGAACAAGCATGTTCCTTGGTATGCTCTTGCACAAATGTTATATCAAGTTGGGCCGGGAATGAATGAGTGTTTAGACCACGGTTCCGACACGATGACGCTTGTGTACGGTACTTCCCTAGATATAAAACCATTCTATTTAGAAGCGAGTGCGAAAGTAGAAAAAGTATTTGCCTCAGTGCTATTACAAAAGTCATTACCTTTTCTCTCAGAAGGCCTTGTTGAGATGATATTGCCACATCGCAGATACATTAAATTTACAGCCCATAGTGTTCAAACAACCAAAGGTAAAAACCCATTATTAAAATTCAATCATTTATATGAGTTGGCACGCGATTACTCCATGAACAGTATTTACAAGTTTTCGACAGACTTTTGTATCGAACGAGACTATCGAGCTGATGGTCGGATTGTCGACAGAATCGAATTATACCTTCCAATTGTCGACTAAAGAAGCAGCCCATAGATGATGCTTTCGGATTCACGGGTTTTTCATTTTTAAATATAGTATACTTGCGTCTGAAAGGAGAGATATAATGGATTGGTTGGATCGTATGAACACAGTTTTAAATTACATTGAAGATCATCTTTCTGATACAATTGATTACGATCAGATGGCAAAAATATCACTTTGCTCGGGAAGTTTCTTTCAAAGAATGTTCTCAAATTTTACCGGTTTGCCTTTGTCTGAGTACATTCGGAGAAGAAGATTATCACAAGCTGGTATGGATTTAGCTAACGGAGAAACCCAAGTAATTGATGTTGCATTCCGATATGGATATGATTCTCCTGATGCTTTTACATACGCCTTCAAACGCTTGCATGGCATAACCCCATCGCAAGCAAAAGTCAAAGGAGCAATATTATCCAACTATCCTCGTCTTGCCTTTACAATTAAGATTAAAGGAGAAGCAAAAATGAATTATCGTTTAGTTGAAAAGTCAGATTTTAAAGTGATTGGTAAAAGTCTGCAGACTACGCAAGAGGAAAACATGAAACAACAATCGATTCCAAAGTTTTGGGATCAATGTAAACACGATGGTACGGTGGCCGCTTTATGCGCTATCGATAAAGACAAACCACTTTTGGGAGTCTGTTATGATGATGCTTCCGATGGATCGTTCCGTTATATGATTGGTATAGAAGCAAATACCAATGCAAAAGATTTAGAAATATTAACTATTCCGCAGGCAACTTGGGCCGTGTTTGAGTCGATAGGACCGATGCCTTTTGCTATTCAAAAGGTCTGGGGTGAGATTTTTCAAGACTTCCTTCCTACTAGCAAATACGAACATGCACCCATGGCTGATTTTGAGTTATATCCTACTGACGACAATCAAAGTAGCGAATACCAGTGTGAAGTGTGGATTCCGGTAATATCCAAACGATAAAGTCAAAAAAATCCCAACAATTATGGTGGGATTTTCTTTTACTTCATAATATATATAATTACATAATCAGTTGATGATATAATTAAATTATCAATTTCTCAACAAAGGAAGATATTATATGAATGACAAATCCAAAATGAAAATGGTCTTTTCAAGTCTTTTGGGTAAAGAGTATATAATTATTAAGCAGTTTCAGGATCAAAAATTAGGTAAAGTATACGAAGTGTATTTGGTAAAGTTTAACGACATTCTATATGTTGTTAAGAAAACGACACAACACGAAATATTAATCTTTACTCGATATTTTAATAATCATCATTTTAATGTGGCATATATTCTCAATCAGTATCTTGACTTAGAAGGTAATTATTGGATTCTCACTAATTATTTCAATTTGAAAGATGCAAGACATAGGAATGCAAAAGTAATGAAACAATGTGCAAATGCAATTGCCCAAATACATGCTTCTTATTTATATAACACGATTGAAGAAGATTTAGATACGGATAGAACGGTCAGATATTTGCTTAAAAAGCAAAAATCTCTTCAGGATTATCCATTGCTTTATGATGCTGCAAGTGTTGCCATCAAACGGGTTCAAACGGCACCGGTGACACTATGCCATGAAGATTTATTGCCAATTAATATTCTGTGTGATGAAAATCAAGCGGTAATCGTTGATTTTGAAGAAGCTTATTTTTTAGCCTATTTTTTTGATCCCGCGCGATTTGTAACTCATTATGATAATGATAATTTATTTTATGTTTCAAAATCATCGCAAGAAGCATTTTTGCATACGTATTTTCAACGAATCAAAAAGGAATGTACCGATTTAACGAGAAAACAGTTTTATTTTGACATCAATTGCGGACGTTTTTTAGAGGCAATGATTGTCTTTGTCAATATGGACAATAAAGAAAATAATAATTCATATGAGTTGTATTTTCGTGATTTGAATCATTATGCAAAAAGCATTTTGCAGATCAAATAAAGTAAATGATCCTCTGATATTAATTGGAAAGGAATGGCATATGAAAAACAAAAAGATCGCTTTGTTATACTATGATGGTTTTTCCGAATTTGAAGTCAGTCTTGCTTTAATGTATTTACAGATCAATTGTGAAGTCACGACAATTGCGCTTCAAAAACGCGAGTATAAAAGTTTGGAGAGTCAGAGATTTATCGTTGATGCGATAATTAACGAAGTTGACCCTGCCAGTCTCGATTTGCTCATCATCCCCGGAGGAGAACCTGATTTACTGCTACAAAATTCGCAATTATATGAATATATCAAGGCTGTAGTTGCTTCACAAGGAACGGTTGCTGGCATCTGTGGTGGTGCGGATTTGCTGGTGGGAATGGGATTCTTGAAAGGAAGAAGATGCACGGGAAATGCCACATATCCTCACCTTCATCCGATAATTAAAGCCGCATATGAAAAAACAAGATTTACTGGTGAGGAAGTTGTCATTGACACCCCCTTCATCACCGCAACTGGGGACGGTTTTATCAAATTCGCCGAAGTACTTAAAGCGATGTATGGTATCAAGGAAACCATTCTTGAGGGGAAGCCAACTTGGGTGGCACCTAAAGCTGGATGGATAAATGTTTCTAATTCGATATTGGTCAGTCAAAGCGCTTTTGAAGAGTGTAACATGACCCTAATCGCATCTCAAAACGAAGCCGTTTTGATTGATACTGGTTATCGACTTGCAGAAGCACAACGAGTAATTGATTATTTACTTAGTCATAATCTGGTATTGAAAAATATAGTCATCACTCATCATCACGAAGATCATGATGCCAATTTGGCATTGTTTTCCATGAACCAAGGCTGTATATATGATCCAAGTAACTGTGCTGAAGGCGTAACATTAAAAGTTGGAAAAATGACTGTTCGTCTCTTTGCGACACCCGGTCATTTTCCTCAAGGAGATATCAGCGCACTAGTTGTTGAAGAAAACGTTTTAATTGCTGGCGATATTCTTTACTCATGCTTGCCAATTCAACTATGCTATGGGGCAAAACCAAATGTTATCCGGGATACTATTGAAAAGATGGCCAAGGCCGACTATGCTTGGATTATTCCTGGTCATGGTCGGATTATGACCGGGGCGGCAATTACCGAAATGGCATTATCTTATATCGACAAACTATACTCTCGACTTGATCAAATAATCGATCAACATGGAAATGAAGATGATTTGTATGCTATCAAATTATCTGATTGTATCGCTCATATCGATTGGATGGTAGAAGAGCCGGCAATTGACTTGCATCGACAAAATAAAATAGAAATTTTTACTGCAAAACAAAAAAATCAAAGTTCTCAAATTTAATAAAAAAACGGCTTAGAAAAAATTTCTAAACCGTTTTATTTTCTTCATTTTTTATACACGAGGTTTAAAAAGATACTTCCAGACAATAAATACACCAATAATCCCAAACAGAAAACCGGTTATCATATCGGTCAGAAAACTTGTCGAAGCATTGGGAAAATCTGCCAGACCATCAGTAAGAAGTTGCGAGAGGCTAATATCATTATAATATGCAATTAAATAATATAGAAGTATAACGGTAACCACGGAAAAGGCCACGGAAATTCCAGCCAATACATAAGGAATTTCCTTGCGAAGCGGGGCTTTAGCTTTTTTATACATATACATTGATATAACTGGGATTAAAGCATACAATAGTGCAAATTGATATCCGGAAAACAACGAAACAAGAAGATTGATGATGGTTCCGATAGCGGCACCGAAGATAGCAAAGAAGTATCCCTTACCAAGATTGGTTGTCGTTGCATCAATAATTGCATATTCTGCTTTGACTTTGGCCACCATTTTGTCGTAACAAGCATGGTGAGTACGCATAGCCAATCCCCGAATAAGATGCAATTTATCATAACCAGGTTGATCACAAAGGGCACATGAATCAATTTTAACTGCACTAATCGATGAGAAAGTACTGGCAGCGGTGCGGAAGATATTGTCAAGTCGTTGAAAGTTCTTGTTTGATGGTAAGATGCCTGGAATCTGAATTTGGACGACGCGACCTTCATTTACGAAGGAAACAGGTGCCTTAAAAGGTTTTAGTGCAGTTTGAATTACTTCTCGTTCTGAGTTGGTAAAAGAATTCTTAAAAACATAACAGGCATTCGAAACGATGAAGTCCCATCTCTGTTCAGTAACGATTGATACTTCATATCCGTAAAGCGTTCCAAAAGCGCCCTGATGTTCGACTTGCATGTTGAATCGATGGGCGATTTCTCTGAATTTCATAAGTGTTCACTCCAATTTGTTTTTTTACTTATAGTATATCACCAGTATGAATAAAAACGAAGCCCAAAAATATGAAATATTGGTGTTTTTATTAAGTTATTTACATCACAATAGGAAAACATCAACAAATATGTTATAGTTAATTCATAAAATATACATACTCTTAGATATCATATATTAGTGACAAATGAAACAAAATAATTTTTTTATATTGTCGATGTTAAGGTTAGTAATTTTTTTGGAAAAAGGGTGATGAATCTTGAAACGATATCCATACACAAAAGATCTACGCGGCCCCAAAATTGGAATTGGCAATTTCAAACTTTCCAACCCGCTGTTACGATTTTTCTTTTGGCTTAATGATGTTCAAGGACGAAAATTCAAACCAATCTTAAATACGACGAAAACAAGGATTTTGGTAAAAGGATATAACGACGCAGTCTTAGATTGCTATGTCATTGAACCGGATAAACTTGAAACTAGCGCCCCAACTATTGTTTATTTACATGGTGGAGGGTTTTTCGGCGGCTTAGCGCCGATAATGTTTAAAAACGCTTGTTACTATGCCAACGAACTCAAATGTAAGGTTTTTTTGCCTGAGTATCGAACTTCATTTAAACATAAATATCCAATACCGGTTGAAGACTGTTATGAGGCAACAAAATTTATATATGAAAACGCTAAATCGCTGATGGTTAATACCCATCGCCTAGTACTATATGGCGATAGCGCTGGTGGCTGTCTGGCGGCGGCAGTGTCGCTTATGGCACGAGATCGAAATACCTTTCCCATTGCCATGCAAATGCTAATATATCCAGTGACGGATTATAAACAACTTGGGGAAAGTTTAAAAACATTTCCACAAGCAACTTGGTCAACCTTGGCTACAAAGCAAATGTGGGAACTGTATCTTGGAAAAGAAACGCCAGCAAATATCGGTTATGCTTCACCGCTATATGCTGACTCTTTATCAAATTTACCATTTGCATATATTGAACCTCAAGAGATTGATTGCCTTTGTGATGATGGAATTGCATTTGCTAATCGGCTTCAAGTATCAGGGGTGCCGACGATTCTCAATGTTGTTAAGGGTTCATATCATGCTTTTGAAGCTGAATATCCATCGCTTTTTGTGCAAAATATTCTTCACAATCGATGTGAAATAATTAGAAAAATACCTTTTTTATAAACGTTAGTAAAACAAGAAAAATTGACGATTAGTTTGGATCATTTCACAATTTTTTTAAGAATTGCCATTTTGGTTTGTGAATAAGGATGATACCTAAGTGTAATGTCAATTCGATTTGACCGTTTCACTATCCCCTTAAAATTAGAAAACGTCTGGAAACTTTGGTATCCATGATAGCGACCCATGCCACTGCCACCGACACCGCCGAAACCCAGCTCGGGGGAAGCAAAATGCATCATCGTATCATTGATCGTGGCTCCACCAAATGATAACTGCCCTAAAATATGTTTTTGAATTCTTATATCATTTGAAAACAGGTATAAAGCCAATGGTTTTTCCTTGCTTCTTACAAGGTTAATGATATCATCATAGGAATCGTAATTTAAGATTGGCAGAATCGGACCAAAAATTTCTTCTTGCATAATTGGTGATTTTGGGTTGATATCAATAAGGACGGTTGGAGCGATTCTTTGATTAGCAGATGTTCCACCAATAACGCAATTTTCTCCATTGATTAATCCTTGAAGCCGCTCATAGTGTTTTATGGTAATGATTTTGGGATAATCGGAATTTTGAAGCGGATTAGGACCGAAGAATCCAAGAACTGCTTCTTGATAGTAGCGAACAAAGTCATCTTGACTTGCTTTTGGTATAAGTAAATAATCAGGGGCAACACAACTTTGACCGGCATTGATTAATTTACCAAAAGCAATCCGTTTAGCGGCAAGTTTTAGATTAATATTTTTATCAATGATACACGGACTTTTACCGCCTAGTTCAAGACATACAGGAGTTAAGTGTTGAGATGCTTTTTCTAATACAACTTTACCAACTGAAGTACTGCCGGTAAAAAAGATGAAATCAAATTGCTGTTCCAAAAGGGTGGCATTTTCCATTCGTCCCCCAAGAACAGTGGTAACATATTCGGGTGAGAAACATTCGGCAACCATTTTGGAAATAACTAAAGATGTCGCTGAAGCATATGAAGCCGGCTTAATGATGGCTGTGTTTCCCGCAGCGATAGCACCGACTAAAGGTGTAATAGCTAATTGAAAGGGATAGTTCCAAGGCGACATGATTAATGTTACGCCAAACGGTTCGGGAACCGTATAACTGATAGCGGGAAAAAGGGAAAGCGGTGTACTAACTCGTTTGGAATGAGCCCAGTGATTAAGCTTTTTGATGAACAATCGAATTTCTGTTAGGACAATCGATATTTCCGTCATATAACTTTCATATCCAGCTTTTCCTAGATCGTCATGCAAAGCTGTTTCAATTTCAGTTTCATAACGGATTACAGCTTTTTGAAGAGCTTTTAATGCTTTTAAACGGTATTCAAGTTTTCTGGTAGTTCCGGTATAGAAAAACTCACGTTGTTGATGGACAAGATTTTTGATATCCATAAAATCCTCCATTCCGCAAAAGCGGTTTTTTATCTTTTCTAACGTTTATTATACCATCTCATATTTTTGTTTCCATACAATATAAGGATATTTATACTTTGAATGATTATTTTGTGTACTTTTAGAAAAAATAAGAACGATATATAATCCATTTAGTTTAGTTGATTGTGTATGTGAGGTGATTTGATGTTTACTGGTAAGGTTAAAATTATTGAAACATCTAGAGCAGATTTAGAAAATGTTATGAATCTTTGGAATGATGGAACGGTTATGTATTATGTTGGTTTCCCAGATGGTATCAAAATCACCCTGGATAAATTATACAAATGGCTAGAATGGGTGATTCAAAAACCAAAAAGATGTCACTACTCAATCTATGCAGACGGTATCGGATATTGTGGAGAAACATTTTATAATATCGACGAAGAGCATGATTTAGCCTTCATGGATATTAAACTACTCCCGATAGCCCAAGGGAAAGGGATAGCAAAAATAGCCCTTTCTTATGCACTAGACAAAGCTTTTAATGAAGGCCATGCAAAATACGCTTGCGTTGATCCGCATCCGGACAATAAAGCGGCATGGTCTTTATATGATCGGCTCGGATTTCGTATAAAATCAAGACCAAAATACCTTGATGAAGGTCCCACATATTTAGAAATCACCATGGAAGAATGGTCGCAACGACCATAAGTAAATTATTATTAAGGCAAACAAAGAAAAAAAGTTAGTCATGGTATTTGTGGAAATATATGAAAATAATTTATATAAAAATTAAAAAAAAATTGTAAAAATAGTAAGTGATGATATAATGAATTTATGCATAAAAACAGTTATGTAAATTGTCTGGTTTTTGTTTATTTCAAGTAGAAACTAGGATATTTGTATGCTTTTTGAAAGGGGGTAAGTCACGTCGTTTTTGTGACTATACATATGAAGAATATCAGAGTGATTTTGAATACCATAGTACTTGCGATCGGCATCTTTTTTTTCTTTGGTGGTTCGTTAGAATCATGTGGCTCTGGCTCGCTTTTTTCTTCAATTGCCATTGATGATTATATCGCCGATATCACTATTGATGAACATGGTGATATGACAGTAATCGAAACCTGGAATATGAATTATTTCGAGGCAATGAGCGTCCGCTTTCGAGATATTGAATATAAGAAATACGGGGACGGGTATCCTCTTGCCATGAAAGCGCAAAATGTTGCTTCATTCGACGAAACCGTCGCAAGGGTCCAGGTTTTCAAGAACAATCAAGATATTACTTCGCAAATCATTGTCGGATATTCGTTTGACAACGATTTTGATGAACTTGGGGATCTAATAACTTGTTATCCGGATAGTGACACATGTGAATCGTTGTTTGCCGATGTTAGTACTGCTGGTGGACTTGATGGTGAGGTTACTTTTGTATATACATATAAGATTATCGGCGCAATAACCAAGTATTCGGATATCTCTGAACTAAATTGGCGACTTTTTGAATATATGGAAGGAACAATAAAAAACGCAACAGTCACCGTCAAACTGCCTTCAAATTCACATCCGGTTCCGGATGTATTAGCGTGGGGACACGGGCTGTCAAAAGGGACTATTTCTATTCCAGCTAATGATACAATTGTTATGAATATGGAAGATATTTCTCCCGATGAGTTCATTGAATTCCGGATTCTTGCGCCTAACGATTTGTTTCCTAGCATCGCTTCTCGTAATATTTTTATTACCGATGAGATGAACAAGACAATACTTTTGGCATATGAAACTGAACTAGCTGCCCAAACAAATTTACGAATCACATTTGCGCAAGTTATTTTTTTCACTTCTTTAGGTATGGCAGTAACAATGATTGTCGTTACGATTTTTGTTTATCGTAAATATGATAAAGAATATACGGCGACATTCACAGGCGATTATTATCGCGAATTGCCTTCAAATAGTACGCCCGCAGAAATGAGTTATCTTTACTACATGAAGAAGATAAATGATGAAGATCTGACAGCGACTATGCTTGATTTAATTCGCAAAAAGTATATAACCATTGATTATTCTGGGCAGGATTTGACTTCAAATGAAGCCGATTTCCAACTTCGACTTAACCAAGAAGCGGACCAAACAGCACTTAAAGCTCATGAGAAACACGTCATTACATGGTTCTTTGAAGAAATTGGCGAGTCCGGTGCTGTATCAACTAAGCAAATTGAAGATTATGGCAAAAAAGGGATTTCAGCGGCAACAAAATTTGAACAAAATGCGAAAATATTTGTAAGATTGGCTAAAAGTGCTGGCGAAAAGCATAACTACTTTGAAAACGCGCTTGCATCCGGTGTTAAAAAAGCATACGGGTTCACTATCATTCCGGCTTTGATGTTCATCATCGCACTCATCACGCAAGGCCTTCTTGACATCGATAATACACTGGCAATAATTATTTCTGTGGTTGTGACCATCAGTTATATAGTCTATGTTTCCACCATCAAACGCCGAACTGTTGCTGGCAATGAGGAATTCGTCAAATGGAAGGCGTTCCGTAATTTCTTGGAGAACTTTGGAAACATGAAAGAATATCCAATTCCTGGGGTAACGGTGTGGGAGCATTATCTAGTTTATGCAACTTCACTAAAATGTGCAGATAAAGTAATGAGTCAATTAAAAGTGAGACTTCCCGAAACCGAAATAGATGATTCCGAAGGAACGTTTATGCGGTCTGGGTATCGATCACGGGGATTTTACTACGGATATGCATTTGGGCATTTTAGTCAGTCGATATCCGCAGCTAAATCTAATGCACGGCGTACTATCGTAGCATATAATCAATCACGAGCCGGAGGCTCTGGTAGAGGTGGGGGCTTCGGTGGCGGTAGTTCGTTTGGTGGCGGCGGCGGTGGCGGCAGAAGCCGTTAAAAAATAGAAAGAAAGAAGAGAGGGGTAACATAATATGTTTTTATCACTTACAGGAGACATTATTGGTATCATTATCGCGGCAGTAGTTGTACTGCTTGTCATCTTCATCATTAGCATTTATAACAAGCTTGTTGTTTTACGCAACAAGGTTCGCAATGGCTGGAGCCAAATCGATGTCCAACTTAAACGTCGTTTTGATTTGATTCCCAACCTTGTTGAGACAGTCAAAGGCTATGCTTCTCATGAAAAAGATATCTTTACTGAATTTGGAAAAGCCCGGGGATTATATGCTCAAGCGCAAAAAACCGGTGATGTTGGTCAAATGGCTGAAGCTGAAAAAGGATTATCGGGCACATTGTCACGGCTACTTATGGTTCAAGAACAGTATCCGGAATTGAAAGCCAACGAAAACTTTAAGGAACTTATGGCGCAATTGAAGGATACTGAAGATAAGATTTCCTTCAATCGCCAGTTCTATAATGATACGGTTCTGAATTTCAACAACAAGATTGAACTTTTTCCTTCAAATATTGTGGCACGTATGTTCAAGTTTGAAGCTGCAAAATTTTTCGAAGTTTCTGACGAAACCGAAAGACAAGGAATTAAAGTCAAATTTTAAGATGCCTTACTTGCCTGTGGAAAGAGGTTAGCAAACATATATTGTTTGCCAGCCTTTTTTTAGCATATCTTGTTCGCTGGATTTTATTCGTTGATAATAATAGGGATCTGATGCATACTTGTTATAATATAAATAGTGTATAATTATAGTGGAAATATTGAACAATAGGAGTTGATTAAATGAAAATAGTATCTTGGAATACTAATGGATTACGAGCATGTCTTAATAAAGGGTTTATGGATTTTTTCACGACTGTGAATGCAGATGTTTTCTGCATCCAAGAGACCAAGATGCAACCAGACCAACTTAACATCGAGTTTCCGGGTTATAATATTCATTTCAACAGTGCCGATAAAAGAGGATATTCTGGAACTGCGGTTATCTATAAGGGAAAACCACTAATGATCATTGATGGCATTGATGGTAATTATAACGATGAAGGCCGAGCAATCACCCTTGAGTATGAAGATTTCTTTTTGGTAACTGTCTACTCTCCTAACTCTCAGGAGGGCTTGGTAAGACTTCCATATCGAATGGAATATGAAGATTTATTGCGTGCCTACCTAACAAAGTTAAACCAAAAAAAACCTGTTATTCTGTGTGGGGATTTGAATGTTGCCCATCAAGAAATTGACATAAAAAATCCGAAGACAAATCATTTTAATGCTGGGTTTTCTGATGAGGAAAGAGCAAAATTCACAATGCTTTTGTCACAAGGATTCACTGATACATTTCGTTACTTAAATTCAGCTAAAATAAAGTATTCCTGGTGGTCATATATGTTTCATGCTCGCGAAAACAATTCAGGATGGCGCATTGATTATTTCGTGGTATCTGATATTCTTAAAGGAAGAATAAAAAACGCCGATATTTTGACTGATATTTATGGGTCTGATCACTGTCCAATTATTTTGGATTGGGAGTAAGTGGGATTTGAATTTTCCATAAAGGAAATGATATTGTATAGTAAAGGAAAATCTAGTCAAAAATGATATTCATCAAAAAGGGTCTGTTTGCTATTTTTGACCCTTTTTTTATGAAACAAAATCCGTTATATTTTCATCTTGTCAGTTGAAATAATCGAAAAGTTATTATAGAATAAACCCAACGTTTAGATTACTAACTAACGAGGGGGAATAAAATGATTTTCATAACTCCATTCGCTGCTTTATCAGCTAGCGAAATCAAAGAGTCATGGTGGATGTATGCTTTAGCGATTTTTGTAGCGCTCTTTATTCTTGCTGGATCATTGTATTTCGCACTTTCAGCATATCGTCAAAGCAAAAGGCTTGGCATGTCGAAAGACCAAGTCCGTAAGGCTATAGTTAGTTCGGTAAGTTTCTCAGTGCTACCTTCATTGGGTATCTTTATTGGCGTAATTACTATGTCGGGATTATTAGGTATCCCGTTACCATGGATTAGATTATCTGTCGTCGGAGCTCTTCATTATGAATTAATGGCTGCATCAGTTGCTTCTACGGGAATAACTGTTGCGACCATGACGGCAGAAAACTATGTGACAATTGCTTTCGTTATGACATTGTCAATCATGTGGGGTGGATTGTTTGCACTGTTCTTTTTCAAAAAGTATCAACTAAAAGTAATCAACAAAGCCACATCAAACAATGGTAAGGGTTTTGGAAAAATTCTGTTTGATGCTTTTTTCATTGGTATGATTTGCGCCTACATTGGTGATGCGGTCGCTAAAATTATCAAATATGAAGTACGGGTTATTGAAGATGGTGCATATATTCTTGATCTCGATGGTAATTACGTGACCGAGAATAAAGCGACGTTCGTTCCCATAATTGTGATGATTTCCGCAATGGGTGCCATGGCTTTTTTTGACTGGCTGGTACGGAAGAAAAACATCAAATGGCTTGAAAATTTCTCATTAGCACTGTCAATGATCTTTGGTATGGCAGTTGCGGTATTCCTCGGCATGGGAGGTATCTATTAATGAAAGCGCCCAAAACTTATAATGATATTTTGCATCGCAACGGACGGATATTTCTCTCATTGGGATTATCGGTAATGTTACTTGTTCCATTTACAATTTGGCTTGTTACTGGACAAATGCCAGATAGTGCTAAATTGCTTGAAGGCTTTATCGCCCTGTCGATTCTTCAACTTCCAGGGGGAATTGTCGAAGTGGCAACCTATGGTCCGATGTTGGGAACTAGTGCAACATATTTAGCATTTGTTACCGGAAATTTATCTAATTTAAAAATTCCGTGTGCAATGAATGCAAGACAATTATGCAACACGGAAATTGGCACGCCTGAAAATGAAGTTGTTTCGACGCTTGCAGTGTCAGCTTCAACGATTACAACGGTTGTTATTATGGGCCTGGGTGTTATCATGTTGATACCGCTATCTCCATTGCTCAATAATCCCGTTTTACAACCAGCATTTAACTGGGTTGTTTCGGCGCTGTTTGGCGCATTAGGATACAAGTATTTCCGTGGAAATCTTAAATTGGTTATCGTTCCATTAGTTGTCATGGTTGTTCTTGGGCTGGTCGCTCCAGGATTCGTGGTATCAACACTATCAATTGCTATCATAATTGGAGCGGTTGTCTCAGTAATTGCCGCTAAAATCATGTTCGATAAAAAATGGTTGTAAGGGGGAAATAAGATGGAATATATTTTATTGATTATTTTCGGGTTGTTATTACTTTTATTACTTATTGCGGTTATCAAGACAGCACTCATCAAAGACAAACCATATCAGAAACTTCCGGTTAGTATTCCCCAAGATTTACAGATGAAGTATGCTCGTGAATTGGCGGAAATGATTAAAATTAAGACAATTTCCGCTGCGGACGAAGATAGTTTTATTCCGTTTCTCGAACTTCAAAAAGTCATGGACAGTCTGTTTCCCAACGTTGACAAAACCGTTGAAAAGCATAAATTTCCGGGGGGATCGTTACTGTATAAATGGCCGGGAAAAAACGCAGAGAAACAACCACTTTTATTTATGGCCCATCAGGATGTTGTCCCCGCTTTAGCTGATGGATGGACAGTTGAACCATTTTCTGGGTTGATTAAAGATGGAGAAATTTGGGGGCGAGGAACATTTGATACAAAATGCACACTATACGCCTTCTTTAAAGCAGCGGACGAATTAATAGCCGAAGGCTTTGTTCCCGAAACGGATATCTGGTTTGCAAGTTCATCTGATGAAGAAACATCGGGAACGGGTGCAGCCAGTATCGTCAAATGGCTTAAAGAGCAAAAGGTTAGTCCATCACTTGTTTTAGACGAGGGTGGAGCAATCGTCGAAGGAGTATTGCCTTCTGTTACTCGGCCTATGGCATTACTTGGAGTAATAGAAAAAGGGTATATCGATCTCAAAGTCAAAGCAAAATCGCACGGAGGCCATTCGAGTACACCGCCAGCTAATACACCACTTGTCCGGCTTTCCCGGTTTGTAGTAGATATTGACAAACATTTTCCATTGAAAACCAAAATGATCAAAGAAGTTGAAGATATGTTTGTTACAGCCTCATCGTCAATGAGTTTTCCGTTTCGACTTTTATTTGGTAATATGTGGCTTTTCAAACCGTTATTGACGATATTATTACCTAAAATTAACAGTTATGGACGGGCGTTACTGTCCACAACGATTGCGTTTACTCAAGCGAAAGGATCCGATGCGGCAAACGTTATTCCTTCGGAGGCTTATCTGATTGTCAATCTGCGGACTCATCCAATTCAAAATATCGAATCAACGCTTACGGTTATCAGGAAAATTGCCGCAAAGTATGATTTAGAGTGCGAATTTTTAAACGGTAGAGAAGCCTCACCAATTGTCAATACTAAGAGCAATGCATATAAGATGCTAGTGGAAGCCGTGAAACAAAACTATCCTGATGTTTTAATATCTCCGTATGTAATCATGGGTGGAACCGATGCACGCCACTACACAGAAATCTGTGACGCAGCAATTCGATTTTCACCAATTCGCGTCAATAATGCGGATCTGAAAAAGATGCATGGAATCAATGAATCCATTAAAATTGAAACAGTGGCGGAGGCAGTAGTGTTTTACAAGTACCTAATGAAAACAGGAAAATGATGAAGTTGAATAAATATATGGAGGAGAATAGATATGATTGGAAACATTAATAATTTAAATGGGAAGGCAATCACAAATCCAGAAGCTAAGAATGCATTCATGAAAGTTCTTGTTTCTCCAGACAATGGGTGGGATGATTATGTGATGCGAGTCATCGAAGTTGAAAAAGACGGATATACTCCCAAACATTCACACTCATGGCCACATATAAACTATATCATTGAAGGCGAAGGGGAGTTATACATTGACGGTAGTAATAATAAGGTGTTTGCCGGTGCCTATGCATTTGTCCCTGCAAACGCGATACATCAATTTCGAAACGTAGGCGCTGCTGTTTTTAAGTTCATATGCATTGTGCCAAAAGAAGGTCATAAATAACCATAACTATGATTATAAAGGACTGATTTTGAAACGCAAAAGCCCATTTTTTAAAATGGACTTTTTTTTATAAATTACGATATTTGTTCATGTTAATAGTTTGAAAAATTTTAACAAGAAGATTTTTGTAAATTCGATGCATTGAAGCAGCGTTTTTACGGTTTTCGCGGTATAATATAAAACGGTAGCCGTCAATATTGCGGCGGATGATGTCAACTTTCTCGGAGATAAAATATGGATTCATTGTTGTTCGCTGTCAATGCTGTTGCACCATTAATATTGCTCATATTAGTTGGATATATTCTTAGAAGAATCAAAATTATTGACGAATCATTTTTGAAGTCACTTAATAAAATAGTTTTCAATTTTTTTATGCCGGTTTTACTATTTGCCAATCTATATGACTTAGAGAGTTTAGATAATATCAATTGGGGGTTCATCCTTTACGCATATGTGGGAACGGTTGCGATGTTTTTCATTGGCATTTTAGTTGCTAAACTGTTTATTCCCGAAAAACAGTACAAAGGAACAGTAATTCAAAGTGTATTTCGCGCCAATAACATGGTTTTAGGACTGCCACTGGCAACAGCTTTATTTGGAGCGGAAGGTGCAGCTTTAGCATCTTTGCTTGTTTTGACAACACCGCTGCTCAATGTCTTTTCGATTTTAACATTTACGATTTATGATCACAAGAAATCAAAAAAATTGACAATTGGACTTGTATTGCATGAAATAATTAAGAACCCTTTAAATATTGGGGTTTTCATAGCTATTGTTACCTTAATTGTAAGAGCGTTGTTTATTTCGTATGGTATTGAATTCCGGCTTACTGACATTCCCGGTTTTTACCCAGCAATCAAATACGTGGCGGCAGTAACGACTCCTATCGCTTTAATTATGCTGGGGGGACAATTTGAGTTCAAATCAGCAACCAATTATATCAAGCCAATCATTGTTGGCACTACCTTCCGATTAATCGTAATCCCGGCATTGGCATTGACCATAACCTATTTTATGTTTCCTAATTTTGGTGGTGCAGCATATGCCGCAGCAGTAGCACTATTTGCTACTCCTGCGGCGGTGGTTAGTGCCGTAATAGCCAAAGAAATGGGCGGAGACGATAACCTTGCTGGACAGATTGTTGTTTGGTCGACGTTATTTTCAATTCCGTCCATGATTATCATTATTGTTATTTTGCGAACAATCGGGATATTCTAAACATTTCATTTGTCACTAAGTCATACTATGTAAAAATGTTCCACGGGTTTACATCATTCATATATTGGTTTTCCATTTCATAAAAACAGTTTAAATGATATAATAAAAGAAAAAACGAGTATTTTCTCAATATTTAGAGTTTTGTATTCTCGCAAAAGGTTAGTTATATCATCTTGATATAATGCGAACTATGTTGTGTCATATGCCCGCATTTGGCTATTTACATATGTTATGTTTCGTACTCATATTATATTTTTATTTTGGTCATATAACATACTTTAATGCTAATGAAAGGACATTCATATGATTGATTTGATAACAAGTTTTCTTGATGACAACCATACAAGATGGACATTCGTTAATAAAGACGACATTATTTTCCGTGACGAATTTACCGCCAAGTGCCAGATGAATTATTGCGGACGATATAATAAATCATGGACATGCCCGCCAGCTATTGGAAACATTGACTCTATAAAAAAGAAATGTCTTCATCATTCGCAAGCAATTTTATTTTCGATGATTTTCCCTTTGGAAGATCCATATGATGTTGAAGGAATGGATTTCGGACGCAATACAATCATGCAAATTACATACGACCTTTTTGATATGGTTAATAAATCCGGTATGCATACTGCTTTCTTGGCTGCTGGAAGTTGTTCACTCTGCGAAAAATGTACATACCCCAATTTTCCGTGTCGGCATCCTGAAAAAGCGATGATTTCCATGGAGGCTTTGGGGATTGATGTTGCTGTTTTAGCACGCAATTCAGGACTTAAATATTATAATGGTGTCAATACAGTTACTTATTTCGCGATGATTTTTTTTGATGAGGTATAAGTATGCCCATAGTTACGGTCAATATTGGCAATGAAACGAAAACATTTTCGGTCGTTTATGGAACTAGATTGATGGATTTATTTATTGACCACCGGATTGATACGGGAGGAACCTGTGGAGGAAAAGGCATCTGTAATAAATGCTTGGTTGGAATTGTAGGTGCCAGAAATGAAACGCTTGCATGTCATTACTACGTGACAAATGATGTTACTGTTAGCATTAAGTCAAGACAAAGTAAACCAATTTATAATTCGATGCCTACAGTATATGAATCGACTGTTACTGAAGGATTTGGTGTTGCCATCGATTTGGGAACCACAACTATTGCTTTGTATTTATATGATTTAAAAACTAATATGTTAAAAGACTCCTGCTCATTTCTTAATCCCCAGGCCATATACGGAGCTGATGTAATTAGTCGTATTGATAAATGCCTTTCTGGGTTTTTACTTGCGGAAAATGAAATCGTTATTCAAGCGATTAACCAACAGATTATCCAATGGCTTTCAGTTTTTTCAATTACAGAAATTTCAAGAATCGTTATTGCCGGGAATCCAACCATGCTCCATATTATCGCTAACGTAAATCCAGGAACAATCGGTTCAGCTCCATACACGCCGGTATTTCTAGAAACGAAAACTTTGATGGGCAAAGAATGTGGTCTCTTATCAGAAAAAATAATTTTGTTGCCATCAATTAGTGCTTTTATCGGGGCTGATTTGTCAGCAGGAATGATATCTTCAGGGATGCTTGAAGCGGAAACTTCACTACTTATTGATATGGGAACAAATGGAGAAATCATCTTAAAAAAACGAGATTTCTATTTCGGATGTTCCACGGCAACCGGGCCGGCTTTTGAGGGAGCAAACATTGAAAAAGGATTGGGCGGGATAAAAGGAGCAATCGCCAGAGTCACATTTAATACTGGAAAACTGGCTTTTGAAACAATTGGCAATCAACCGCCAATTGGAATATGTGGAAGTGGTTTGGTAGATCTTGTGGCAATCCTTGTGTCAGAAGGAATCATTGATGAAACTGGGGCATTTTGCCACAATTCTCAAAGTCAACTGGCCAATCACCTAGATGCTGATCGTTTTATGTTACTAAACGATATTTATCTAACACAAAAAGATGTTCGCCAATTCCAATTGGCGAAAAGCGCAATTTGCGCTGGAATTGAAACATTATTGAATGCTGCAAACGTTGATGTGGATGCAGTTAACAAAGTTTTTGTCGCTGGGGGATTCGGTTTTTATCTAAATTTGGATAATGCTTTGAAAATCGGTTTACTACCAAAAGTTTTCCATGGTCGAATTATTAGTGTTGGAAACACATCTGGACTGGGAGCGGCAATGTGTCTTCTCAATCCAGAAAAAATTAAACAAGTTCAAGAATTAGCACTAAAAGTCCAAACAATTGATTTAATGACGAAAGAATTTGGATTTACAGAGCGGTTCATCGAGAACATGATGTTCTCCATATAATCTTTTGACAAGGAGGCGATTTATTTGAAAGTTGAATTTTCACCATTACAGTTAGAAGAAGTCTTAAATTTTGATGACTTAAAATCGCTCTTTGCCAATTTTTCTAAATTAACAGGGATTGATGTATCATTACATAGTATTGGTGGGGATGAAGTCTTAAGTTATCGCATCAATCCGGAAAAATCAATCTGTGAATTAGTCAGAAAAAGACAATCAAACTGCAATCCTCAGATGAAATATGCAGGGATGAAAGCTGCCGATTTGGGGGAACCATATATTTTTCAATGTGGAACAATGATTAAGTGTTCTGTTCCTATCCTCTTTGAGGAAAAATATCTTGGCAGTTTAGCTTGTGGACCGGTATTGCTGTGGGAAGCCGATGAAATTGCTCATCAGGATCTGATAACATTTGCCGGAAAATATGATATATCTCCATCGGAGGCATGTACCATTCTAAGTTGTGTAAAGCAATTGACACCGGAAAATATGCGATCAGCGGCACAAATGTTATCCATTATGGTTACATACATGTGTAAAGAGGAAAGTATTTTTCTAAGACAGCGGTTAAAATTATCCAAGCAGCAAAACAAAATTGCCGAACTAATGAATGAAAAGCGATTGAATGCCATTAGTCTCGAATCGCTTGAAAGACGAAATAAATTCAAGAAATATCCCTACGAAATGGAGAAGGAACTAATCGCATACGTTCAGGCCGGTGATACCGTTCAAGCAATAGAAATTCTTAATGGAATCTTAGGGGAAATATTCGCTATTTCTTCGGGAGACCTCGACATTATCAAAGCCAACGTCTATGAATTGACAGCCGTTTTGATGCGGGCAGCGGTAGATGCTGGGGTATTACTAAGTGACTTAGCTGCTATCCCTAAAAAAGTCACTGTTATTCTCGCAGACGATACTCAGTATGATGAGGTCTGTCTACTAACATCGGAACTGATGGATGATATCAACAATGTAATTTATCAAAATCGTTTCAAGAAACAATCCAATGAGCATTTAATTAATGCCATCAATTTTATTAAAAAAAATCTTACGGATGATCTTTCTCTTAATACGGTAGCGAGCAATGTATTTGTAAGCGGCTATTACCTTTCGCATTTATTCCGTGACGAAATGGATCTAACATTCAGCGATTATATTAACAAGGTTCGGATGGAAGCGGCTATCAAACTAATGAAGGAAAGACAATTGTCTATTCAAGATATAGCCATTAAAAGCGGGTTCAAAGATGCGGGTTATTTTACAAAGACTTTTAAGAAGTATCATGGAATCACCCCAAAAAAATATATGGATTTGTTATAATCCCACTAAAAGACAACCGTTTTTCCTCTCTAAGGCGGGTTGTCTTTTTTTTTGATGAATCATTTTTTAACAAATAACAAGATATTCCAATTTTGTCGCAAAAAAACGAGTGTTATATGAAAGCGCTTTAAAGTATAATAACAATGGAATATTATTTCTTATGAAATTTATCTATAGAAAGAAGGAAACGCATATGATATTGGAAGACATTAGTACTTTGCTACAAAAGGGCAAAGCCAAAGAAGTAAAAATTTTGGTTCAGCAAGCTCTTGATGAAAAAATTACACCGACGATGATTTTGAACGAAGGACTTATTAAAGGGATGTCAATTATCGGCGGAAAATTTAAAAATAATGAAGTGTTTGTGCCAGAAGTGTTAGTTGCTGCAAGAGCGATGAACTCTGGTTTAGAGATTCTTCGACCGGCTTTGGTTGCCTCGGGCGCAAAGTCAGTTGGAAAAGCAATCATATGCACAGTAATGGGAGATTTGCATGATATTGGCAAGAATCTTGTCAAAATGATGTTAGAGGGTCAGGGAATTGAAGTTATCGATTTGGGGGTTGACGTTGATGCCGATACAATTGTTGAAGCTGTCAAGACCCATCATCCTGATCTTGTCTGTTTATCAGCTTTGCTAACAACTACAATGATGAACCAAAAAGTTATTATTGATGCCTTAGTTAAAGCTGGAATAAGGGATCAAGTTGTAGTTATGGTCGGTGGAGCCCCCGTGACGCAAGGATTTGCCAATGAAATCGGAGCAGACGCATACACGGCAGATGCAGCCTCAGCCTCAGAAGCGGCTTTGGCTTTCCTGAGAAATTAGGATATATATGAAAACAATCGACGCATATAAAAACGATCTTGATCAAACAATTTTATCGTCCAAAAAAATGTATGATGATGCTGTGGCTGGTTGTGGCGGAAATATATCTTTTCGAGCTTTGCCACCATCCGATATTGAGATATATAACGATTTTGATTTAACCAAATATAATTATGAAACTGATTTGGATGCATACGCAGAAAGTCTTTTAGCGGGAATGGAAAAATCATTTGCGGCACGTAAAGATATCAACGATAATTTCTTTCCTTCAATTGGACCAATACTCGGAATCGGCGACTATTCAGCTTTCGTCACCGGAGAAATCATTTTTCGTAAAGATACTAGTTGGTCAACTCCGTGTTTGAAAGAAATCGAAGATTTTCGGAATCTGCCACCTTTAGGAACATCCAAGTGGTACAAGAAATTCTTGGAAATCTCGGAACTATTGTTAAAGAAAACACAAGGCACAGGAATTCCTTTCATGCGCGGTTTTTTCTCTCCGTTGGATTTAGCTCATGCGTTACGTGGAGAAAACATCTATTATGATTTCTATGATGATCCCGATATGGTTCATGAATTATTAGATTATTGTGCCGATGCCACCATCAAGTTTGCCGAAGATATTTACGCTCTCAACAACAAATATAATGGTAAAACGAAATATGGAACTTGGTATACCAAAGGCAAGATTAATATGAGCGAAGACATTGCTTGCATGATATCGGGGGCAGCATACAACGAATTTTGCGCTCCCCACACACAAAAAGTAATTGATCATTTTGGTGTTGGTTATATGCACTGCCACTCACGGGCGATGTATCTGGTTAAGGAAATTTGTCATCTACGGAATGTTGCGCATCTTTGGTTAGCAACCGATCCCAATCAGCCACGGCCAATTGATCATATTGAACAACTTGTCAAAGCTGCAAACGGTGTGGCTATTGCCATTGATTGCGATACTTTTGAAGAGATTCAAAACCATTATAATGAGATGAAAAAAGGCAATTTTTCTATCTGCTTGCCAGTTAAGTCAATTGAAGAAGGAATCAAATATACTACTCTTTTTGAACAATTAAAAAATAAATAAAAGACAAAGAAGAAACGAGGGAGAAGACATGAAAAAAGTGTTATTGTTCTTACTACTAACTCTATTAGGATTTACCTTCTTTTCCTTAACCCCGATTAAAGCGGAGGCTGCTAGTGATAGCGTCGTCCGCATTTGGTTATCGCAATACACACAAGAAAATGATGCCATGATTGCAATAGCCAATCAATTTACTAATGAAACCGGGATTGCTGTAGAAGTAGTTCCAAGAATCAATGCTTTCAATGGAGCAGATGATTTGGTTAATAACGCAGAACTTGATGATCGGCCGGATATTGTGCTTATGCAAGCCCCCGATATTGGTGGCCTTATCGCTTCTGGGTATTTAGAACCACTTACTGACTTTATTGATGATGAGATGACTGCTCGCTATGCTGATGTGGCTTTTAGTGCTTTTTCGTATAATGGTAACATCTATGGCGTCGGTTATTCAATCGACACTTATGGGCTTTTGTATAACAAAGATTTAATAGCTGAAGAAGACTTGCCAGAAACTTGGGAAGAGTACTTCGCCCTTGGAGAAGCGCTGACGATTCGCAATGACGACGGCGAAGTGACCCAGTGGGGAATACTAATGAATTCACGTGATATGTGGTTCAACTATCCGATTATCAAAGAATTCGGCGGTTATTATTATGGGCAATTTCCCAATGGTGATTATAACCCATTTGATATCGGTCTTGATAATGAAGGCATGGTCAATTATATTGCTAAAGTAAAAGAACTGAAGGAAAATGGACTGGTTCTTACTAATAAAATTCATGGTGAGAGTGAAATTGTCTCTCGGTTTGCAAATGGCAATGTTGCCATGATGATTTATGGCTTATGGTACGCGAGTATATTTAAACAGAAAAATGTTAATTACGGTATCGCTTCACTTCCAGATCAAACCGATGGTACAACATCACTTGCCCTGACAACAGTTCAAGGATTCGTAGTAAACAAATTTACGGATAATCTTGAAGAATCGCTTCAATTTCTCGAATACATTCTTGAAGATGACAATCAGCAATTACTAATCGAAGGTGGGAACAATAATGCTGACAAGATCGGCACGCGAAACCCCACAAACTATGCTGTCATAAATAGCGAGTATATCCAATCAGATGAAGTATTAGCATCTTTAGGCAGTCTCAATGGTGAATGTGAACCATTTCCAAACATCCCTGAAGGCACCATATGGTACAACTACACTTCAACTGTATTTCAATCCATTTTTTTTAGTGATTCGGATGATGACGACATTGATGTACAAGCTAAACTTTCGGAATTGACTGAAGCAATCCGAAACGATGTCGCTTTGATGAATTACCAAGCGGAACGGATTGACATCCCTTCCTGGATATGGGCTGTAATAATCGGTGTGTTTGTGATTGGAATTGCGGCATATCTAATTATCAAGAAATACGTTATCCGCAAAAAAAAGCCTCATTATGGACGCATTTCGTGGAAAGAGACGCTCATAGCTTGGCTTTTGATGGTTCCATTACTGATTCTTCTTATTGTATTTTATGTTTATCCAATCATCCATAATGTGTATTTATCACTTACCGATTATTCTGGTATTAATCTCCGTGACTATGGTCTGATTGGATTTGCTAATTATAAAGATATTTTCGTTGCTGGACTAGATGGTTTGGCATCAATGACCGTTTGGACGATTGTCTTTGCTACTTGTGTTGTTACACTATCATTTTTATTAGGAACCATTTTGGCTTCCGTGTTAAACAAAATTAATTTTCATGTCGCAAAATTCTACCGGATCATTTTTATTCTTCCGTGGGTAATTCCAACCGTTATTACACTTTTAATGTGGCAAGGACTTTTAGATACTGACAATGGACTAGTTAATCAAATCTTAGGTTTGGTTGGCATTCCAAATATCCCGTGGCTTTCCGATCCATATATGGCAAAAATATCGACGATTTTGGTCATGGTTTGGTTCTCATTTCCTTATTTCATGATTATTGCCACTGGGCATCTCAAAGCGATTCCCAAAGATTATTATGAGGCTGCCAAGGTTGATGGTGCGAGTGCTTTTCATATCTTCTTTACAATTACACTGCCTTTGGTATTTCGGGCTTTGATTCCCATCCTCATAATGTCCTTCATCATGCAATTTAACCAGTTTGGTGTATATATTTTGACACAAGGTGGACCAGCGGCTGATACTATTGGTGCCCCTGGTGCAACTGATTTGTTGATTACCTATGTTTTCAACACCGCCTTTAACACCAACCGATTTGCAGTTGCAGCTGCTTACTCAGTCATCATCTTTGTGTTTGTAGCCATCTTCTCACTGATTGCGATGCGCGTTGGTAGAAAGATATCGGAGGACTAAATCATGAGGAATATTAGAAAACGTTCGAATAAAGATCGTGCAATTCAAATCTTAATTCACTGTCTGTTATTAACGCTTGCTGTCATTACTTTGATTCCTTTTATATATATTATTATGATGGCTTTTGGTAAAGATGTCGTGGGAACCGCCGCAGCGATTCCAGAAGAATATACATTTGATAACTTTGCTCGTTTATTCGCTGAGACCAGTTTTCTCGACTGGATTAGAAACTCAATTATTATCAGTTTAGTTACAATGGTTATCAGTGTTATTTTTGTCAGTGTTTCCGTCTATGTTTTTTCTCGGTTAAAATTTTTAGGAAAACATAAATTATTTAATTTTATCTTACTGATTCAAGTATTTCCCCTTATGTTATCCATGGTCTCCATTTTTAGAATATTTGTCACTTTAGGATTGCTTAATGATATTAAAGGATTAATCATTATCAACGCTACTGTATCATCCGCAGGGTTGGTGTTACTTGCAAAAGGATACTTTGATACGATTCCCTATGAACTTGATGAAGCGGCGATGATGGATGGGGCAACAAAATTTCAAACACTAATTCATATTATCTTGCCATTAGCCAAACCGATGCTTGCTGTAGTGGCAATTCAGAGTTTTGTAATTGCTTATAATGAATATGCTATTGCCTCAACCATCATGACACAGGGGTTAGATAGTATGCCTCTTGCTGTTGGTCTTCAAAGTATGATTGTTGGTCAATACGGGACCAATTGGAGCCTGTATTGTGCTGCATCAGTTTTGGGGTCTGTTCCAATGATTCTCTTGTTTTATTCGATGCAGAAGTATTTTATCGGTGGTCTAACTGAAGGCTCGGTCAAAATGTAAAGGAGCATCACAACATGGAAAAATCTTCAATCATCCATATTCCCGAAAATGTCTTTGCCTATCCGATAGGCAAAGATACCCTTAATGTTCGAATCAAATCCAAAAAAGGCGATCTTCAATCAGTAAAAATATTTTATAAAAATCTTTATGATCACACGGATGTAATGGCCTCAAAAACAATGGATTTGATATTAAGAGATGAGCAAACCGATTTATTCGAAACTACAATCCAGATTGAAGAAAAGCACTTTAAATATTATTTTCAACTTACCGGCAAAACTCAAGTGCTCAATTATACGGCCGATGGATATATTGATTTTCCTACAGAAACAAATTGCTTCTATTATCCAATGATTAATCCCGATGAGGTGCTTTCTTTACCCAAATGGGCAGAAGGAGAAATTATATATCAATTGCTAGTTGATCGCTTTAATGACGGCGATTCGACGAACAATCCTCCCAATGTTAAGGCTGTTTCTGAATTGCCTGATCGCAATACCTATTATGGTGGGGATTTCGATGGTATTATCCAAAAACTGGATTATATTAAGAGTTTAGGAGCAAAGATTATCTATCTTTCACCGGTATTTAAATCACCTTCTTATCATAAATATGATATCTCTGATTATTATGAAATTGAAGCCATTTACGGTGGGAAAATCGGCTTACAAAATTTGGTAAAAAAAGCCCACGATATGGGAATAAGAATTATTCTCGATGGAGTATTTAATCACTGTTCTTATCAGAATCCATTATTTCAAGACCTACTTGCAAACCAGCAAAATTCTCCTTATTGTAATTGGTTTGAACCATATAGTTTTCCTGTTAGTTTTGAAAAGGGTAACTATAATAATTTTGCTAACCTTGTTCCGCAAATGCCAAGATTCAATACTGCCAATCCCGATGTTATCGAGTTTCTGACGGAAGCAGCCTTGTTTTGGACAAAGGAACTGGGAATTGATGGTTGGCGACTTGATGTCGCTGATGAAGTCTCTTCAGCGTTTTGGCACCAGTTCCACAACAAACTTAAATTATATAATCCCGAACTTCTGATAATTGGTGAAATCTGGAGTTTTGCTGGAAAATGGACGTTAGGTGATCAACTTGACACGGTTACTAATTATAAATTCCGCAAATGGTTACTCGATTTTGTTGCTAAAAAAATCGATTCATCTACTTTTTTTGCGAAAATGGCTGGAATTAAAATGCTGTACAAGACACCAATCCATAATTACTTGGTTAACCTAATTGGCAGTCACGATACCGAACGAGCTATACGGACCATTGGCAATCAAAAAGATTTTTTTCTGACCATGGGAACAACTTTATTGCTCGATGGAATGCCATTAATTTATTATGGCGATGAGTATGGAATGGATGGTGGAAAAGATCCCACCAATCGTCGAGCCATGGATTGGAGTCAAACAAAAACCACTGAAGCTAAATGGATTAGGGAAATTGCTTTATTAAGGAGTAATTCAGATACACTAAAAAAAGGTTCAATTCAAGCACTAAAATCTCCCGCAACAATTCTTGATTTTCTCCGTATATATGAAGAAGAAGAACTAGAAATTATTGTCAATTTTAGTGAAGAACCATACAAAATAAATAAGAAAAATGGCATCTTACTAATTGGTGATATCACCAAGAGTGATGAATGTATCATCGTTGATGCGAAGAGTCTTGTCGTTTTTCGATTAAATTAAGGGATCCATACCGAGTTACTCGGTAAAAAAATAGATTACAGGAGGAATTATGAAGAAAATTATCCAAATGCTTTTGACAATTTTGATTACGTTTGGCTTTGGACTTGTTTTAGTCGGATGTAATAGTACTACTACAGCCAATCTGACAACGGTAACTCCGACCGGCACTGTAACTGAAGAGCCGACCGAGGAACCACCCGCACCACTATATTATGTTGGGGCTAGTTGGAATGGCTATATTGCAAACGATCCCGACTCAGCATTAACAGAAATTGATGGCAAAGATGGTTGGTACACAATTACAGTTGCCTTGACTGCTGATAATCGAGACAATGCTTGTGAGGGTCACTTTTATAAAGTTACCAATGGAACATGGGACTCTTCTGGCACTTGGGGTGCAGTTAATTACGCTTTGCAACCAGCTCCAGCATCTACTCTAGGAGGACTTGGCTCAATTTATGTTTCTGAGAATCAAACCTTGACCATCTTGTTTGATTCAACGACTCATACTGTATATGACTCCTCAATGATTAGATATTACGACAATCCCGTCATTTATGGGGACTTTAATTCCGAAATGAATCGTGGCTCAGATTATAGTCTTGATCCGCTAGAAGCGTTGGAATTGACTGATTCTGACTTGGATGGTGTCTTTACAGGCGAATTTACTTTACCCGCGTATACCGGAGATGGTGATGGTTACGCAATGGCTGTTGTTACTTCAGCGCAATATGCAATCTCAATTCAATGGGATTATTATGGTTGGGGAGCTAAAGATCAATATAAATTTGATGGTACAACTGCTGGAATGGCTGGCGTCTCTTACTTAAAGCCATTGAGCAATACGACATATCAATTTAGTTATGATTCAGCTACTCATATCACAACAGTCACAGAATACATTGTTGAACTGGCAACCCCGATCATCTATGGAAGTTTCTGTGAATGGTCACTTGATCCGTTAGCAGGAGCTATCGTTTTGGTTCAAGATACTGTTGACCCTACTTTGTATACCGGCTCTGTTACTCTTGATGCTGGAGACGAATATGCTTTTGATCTAGTTACCACAAAAGTCAACTATGGAGAATGGGGCTGGGGAGCTGGCACACAGTACTTACTTAGCGGATATGTAGCTGGAATTGGACAATCTTCAAAAATTGATTTAGCGACACAAACAACAATTAGTTTTACCTATAATTCAACTACTAATGTGACAAACGTTGTTGGGGCAACAGCGACCGAGAATATGAATTCACCAGTAATTTATGGTGATTTTAGCGGATGGTCAATGACAGCAGAAGGTGGAGCTGTTATATTAGTTAGAACTCAAGAGGATCCTAACATCTATGTTGGCAGTGCAACATTACCTGCATACACCGAAGATGGTTCTGGTTGGACTTTTAATGTCTGTACGGTATTAACAAGTTATGGCAATTATGGTTGGGGTGCGGGAACCCAATATTTATTTGATGGTTCCGTAGCCGGTTTTGGTCAATCATCAACGATTGATGTTGAAACTGCGGCAGTCTATACTTTCACTTACAATGCAACAACGCATGTTACCACATTCATAATTGAAGACTAAAGAATAATCTCGCTTAATTAAACAAATAATGAGCGTGCCGTCCGGTTGATACGGACGGCACGAATCATTATGATAAGTATCACTATAAGAATAGAAAACACAATACCCAGAAGTGAGCGTGATCTTCATGTTCAGAAGCCCCGAACGGATGCCAAATTTTCATAATTTAGAACTGATTTTACAAAGAAAATCAGCCCCACGACCTGTGATGTTTGACTTTATCATTGGTGATGAAAAAGAAAAAATGCTTGTTGGAGACTTGTATAATAATACTACCGAATTTGACCGAGTATTGACCGATATTCGCGCTTTTGATTCGGCTGGTTTTGATCATGCCAGTATCGTCATCCGTGGGTTAGATTTTACGCGTAAGGCTGATGAACACGCACATGTATTAACAAAGTCATTAAATAGTGGGGCGACCATTATTGATTGGCAATCATATCAAGAATATCAGTGGCCAAAAATTAGTAACTGTGATTTTTCCATACTTGATAAAGCGGGAAAGTATTTAGCTCCGAATGTCAAGTTCGTTCCTTTTTCATTAGATGGAATCTTGGAAAACACTATTGGCATCATGGGCTATGAGAATCTTTGTCTGAACATATATGATAATCCTGAACTTGTAAGTGCGGTTTTTGAACAAGTTGGTATGCGAATCGAAGCATATTTCACCGAGTGTTTGAAATCAAATTACGTGGGAGCGATTCTATGTAATGATGATTGGGGTTTTAATTCACAAACGATGTTACCACCGGATTTATTGCGTCAATGGGTTTTTCCGTGGTATCGGCGGATTGTGGCGAAAGCACATGCTTGTGGTAAATATGCGATACTTCACTCCTGCGGTTATTTTATCGATATAATTGACGACATTATCGATGAGATGAAATTTGATGGACGTCATTCATATGAAGACAAAATCATGAAAGTGGAAGATGCGTACGAGCTTTTACATCCTCGTATCGCAGTTTTAGGGGGAATGGATGTTGATTTTTTGTCTCGAGCTTCAAGCGTAGAGATATATGAACGAGCTAAAAAAATGCTGATAAGGACAAAAACCCGGGGTGGATACGCGTTAGGTAGCGGGAATTCAATTCCGGATTATATATCGAATGAAAATTACCTTGCTTTATTAAAGACCCAGCAAGAGGAAGAGGAAAATTGATGAATAAAACCACTATATTAAAAACTATGCTCCAAAATCGAAATATAACATTGCCAATTTTGACGTTTCCTGCGATTCAAATGATGAATATTACTGTTTTTGATTTAATTAGCAATGCAAAACATCAAGCTAAGGCAATGAAATTGTTAGCGGATACATATCCGATGAGTGCTGCTCAATCCATGATGGATTTATCGGTTGAAGCCGAAGCATTTGGAGCTAAAGTTCGGTTTTTTGATATGGATATTCCCACTATAACTGGTTCGATTTTAAAAACACAAGATGATATTGAAAAGTTAAAAGTACCACCAATTGGCACAAAACGAACCGCCAATTATATTGATGGCATTCGATTAGCCAAAGAATTAATTAACGATCGACCAGTCCTTGCCGGCTGTATTGGGCCGTTTTCACTCGCGGGACGGTTAATGGATATGACAGAAATAATGGTGGATTGTTATCTAGAACCAGAAATGGTTCATGCTACTTTGAAAAAAACATCGGAGTTTATCACTAATTATATTTTAGCTTTCAAAGCCGTTGGAGCTGATGGGGTAATCATGGCTGAACCGGCTGCGGGATTACTATCACCAGAGTTATGTGAAATGTTTTCTTCACAATACATCAAACAAATTGCTGATGCAGTTAAAGACGAAAATTTTATTTTTGGATACCATAATTGCGGAAACACTGTTCCTTTGGTTGAAAGCATTGCGGGTATTGATGCCGATTTCTATCATATTGGTAATGCTGTTGACATTGAAACAATGCTCAAATTGATGCCGGATAATAAAATTATTATGGGGAATCTGTCACCATCGGATGTTTTTCGGAAAGGAACATTGGAAACAGTTAAGAATGCTACTTTGGAGCTATTAAACAGATGTAATAAATATCCCAATTTTATTATATCGACAGGATGCGATATTCCCCCGATGACCAATTTGGAAAATATTTCTATGTACTTTGAGACAGTAACTGATTTTTACAAAACGCATAAATAGTTTTTTGATAGGAGAACCCTTTGGGAACAATAATCGTTGAAACGAAACAAATACGATCATTTAATCGTGAAAAAACAATTCATATATATCTACCCACCGGATATGGATTAAACACTAAGTCCTACCCGGTTCTTTATATGCATGATGGCCATAATCTTTTTGATCAGAAAACTTCAGCTTTCAATGCCAGTTGGAATATTCATCACACCTTGGATGAGATTGAAAATCAAATGGGTTTGAATATGATTGTCGTCGGAATTGATTGTCCAACTGATCAGCGATTCAACGAGTATTCTCCCTGGATTAACACCAATGTTAACGAGTCCATCTCGTATTTACAGGGAACTACTTATGGCGGTGAAGGCGAAACCTATATAAAATGGATTGTATATGAATTAAAACCATGGATGGATGCCAACTTTCATACTATATCTAATAAGACATATATGGCGGGATCATCTATGGGTGGACTGATATCGGTATATGCTGGTTGCCGATTCCCAGAAATATTTACCGCAATCGGAGTATTTTCTCCAGCAATATGGTTTGCCAAAGCATCATTTTTAGAATACGTTAATAACAACTGTTCCCCAAACCAGGCAATATATCTGACTATCGGAACAAATGAAACCAGTGATCCTTCCCGCAAAAATTTTCCAAAAATATACCTTTCAGATGCACGGGATTTATATAATGTCTTACTAAAAAACCAGGTAACACAAACAGTATATATTGAAACCGAAGGTGGTACTCATTCGGAAAAAACATGGGAATTACAATTTCCCGCGTTTGCAAAATGGTTACTGATGCGACCCTAAACAAAAATACAGTACGAGTATAATATATAATAAATACGCGCTATTCAAAGCCCGTATTTTTTATATTGTCATATTTTCATTAAAATTAAGCGTTGTCAAATATAAATCAGATATATTAAAGTGTCTACCAACTTCATAAAGTGGTATAATTCATATAGTATAAATGATATTTAAATGCAAAAACTAGTAAGTTTGAAAGCTTGATAAGGTGGTTAAATTATGCATTGGAGTATCTATGTTTTGATTGCTTTAATTTTGTTACCATCGCTATTTAATGGGATAATGTTTGCATATCATCATGCTAAAACGCCTAAAGAAAAAGCGGAAATTAAGCCACAAGGATTGCTTGTCAAGATCAAAGGGTTAAATATGAATGTTTTTTGTGCAAATGACACCGAAAGTATTAGCCTTCCAACGATTATTCTATTATCTGGATCAGGAGTGACTGCGCCGATTTTCGATTATAAAAATCTATATTCACAATTGAAGATGGTATCAAAGGTTTTTGTTTTAGAGAAATTCGGATACGGATATGCAGATGAATCTGGCAATTCAAAAGATATAAAAACATTAGTAGACGATGATCGCGAAGCGTTAAGGAAAGCCAATGTCATGCCCCCATACATATTGATGCCTCATTCGATGTCAGCTTTGGAAGCAATATATTGGACTCATAATTATCCTCTGGAAGTTAAGGCGATAATCGGTTTAGACATGGCTGTTCCTGAGCGCTATCATAATTACCAAAACCGGTTAAAAAAAATCCGTTTCTTCCATTTCATGATGACTTTTGGCTGGCAAAGAATTCCAACAATTTTTCCAATATTTAAAACCGGATTGACTCATGAAGAAATTAGACAAAATCAGATTTTATCGTACAAAAACGCTTTAAATAATGATGTTTTCCAAGAGTGTATGCACGTATGTGAAAATGCAGCCATTGTCGAATCAATCGGTACTCCTGATGTCCCGATTTTAATGTTTACAACCACCCTAAAAAGGTCTATCGGATATGAAGCGTGGATGGATGCACAAACGCGTTTTGCCCAAAAAAATAAAAAGTGTCAGCAAATCATTTTGGACTGTAGTCATAATTTGCACCATGAAAAAGCCGAAGAAATTGCCATGGAAATTCAAAAGTTTATAGTTATGTTATCTGCACATCCACATAAACATAACTGATTGTGGGGTTAATAGTAATAATATGAAAAAACCATACCGAAACCGGCATGGTTTTATTTTTCTTAAAGATGAAATATTTAAATTACTTTCTGATAAAGTCAATCGCATTATGAAGGGTTTCAACATGAATTATCTCAGCACCAGCGGCATATTCGCCATCTAGTGACCAATCCATATCTTTAGGAGCATAGACGGTAGCTTTTTTTGTCGAACAAAAACTAATGATGTCGGGATCATAATGCTTAGTGTTTAATCCCGATAACACCCGGCTGAATTGATCCGCGTTTTTTGGATATTTGATCAATAATATTTCTAAAAGGCCATCACTTAAATCCACACGTTTTTTATCGAGTTTTAGAATGCCTGCTACAGTGAGTGAATTGGAAAAAGCGCCAAAAATATAATCATCCTCAAAACTCTGAGTATCAGTCTCAACACGAACGTGAATTGGTTTAATGTTTGGCATTTCCTTGATGCCTTCAAAGATATACGCCATATGGCCTAAAGTGTTTTTAGCGTTTTGTGGAGTGGCATATGACGTTTTTGAAAACGCTCCAAATGAAGCAATAAATGAGAAGTACCGGTTTTCAAAACGTCCGATATCCATTGGTTTTGATGAGCATTTCATAATTCGTTTTGCGGCTGAGAGGATATCGGGAGTCAATCCCAAGTTTCCCGAAAAGACATTGGTGCTGCCGGCGGGGATGTAACCAAGAGGCTTTTTGACTCCCGATTCAATCATTCCTGAGATTACTTCGTTTAGAGTTCCGTCACCGCCAATTGCCACGACTAGATTAAAGTCTTTGGCATGAGTTTTGCAGATATCCACACCATCGCCAGGATGTCTTGTCATATAGACACAGTTGTCAAAACCATGGTCAGTGAAAATACTAATGATTTCCGCTAAAAAACGATTGCCTCGCATTTTACCGGCTCGAGGGTTAATGATTAGCAAAGCAGCTTTACTCACAGGAGCACCTCCTAGTCTTGACTATGCAAATACATTACTTTAGTATTATAATATATAAATAATTAAAATTCTAAGGAATATTAGTAAAAAATATAATTAGTCACAATAAAATTGGTTAAAATCTATCATGATTTCTCTTGATTTTGGTCATCATCTGTTAATTTGCTATCAGAGAATTACTTGATGTATGTTCATATCAGTGTAACCAGTAGATAAATTGATTTTGATAGTGAAAAATAAAACTTGTGAACTTACGTCAAGATATGCAAAATAAAATTGTGGTTTAAGAAATGTCCTTTGATAATCATTACAAATATATCTCATAACACTATTGACAAAGCTTATATTATAAATTAAATTAAATATTAAGTTGCACCTTGTTTTGAAGTCGTTATCGGTGTTGACGACGATATTTTCATTACTCAGCAGAAGTGCTTTCACTACCTACACAAGTTGGCAGAAAGGCGCTTTTTGTTATATGTCAAATAGTACATAGGAGGGAATATGAAAAAAATCAAACTTTTTGTGTTAAGTATTCTGCTAGTGGGATTTTTTGTGGGTTGTAATGGAAATCAAGAAAATACTGTTGAAAATCCACCTGAATTTGTGGAAATGTATTTAAATCAGCCATCAGTTCTGCAACCGACTGATTATCAGGTGAAGCCAGTCGGGGAAATGGTGTTGGTTGATGAGGAACTTACTTCCGATACAGTATACGATGGGGTTTTAATGAGCAACGCGAATTTTGAGGTGGTCGTTGTAACCAGCGGACTCAACTATGACTTGCTATTCAGTGTTGAAGTGATAGATAGTCTTTTAGGCACATGCATTTACACTGATCAATCAACACTTTATGTTGCGTCTTCAACAGTTACAGTTGAGACGGATGGTTCATATACAACTACCACTATTTTGACTATCCCTGCTTCAACAGGGGTGACTACATATCTATCCGAACGGACGATTTCACTGACCAAGATTCTTTTTACTAGAGATACCGCTAATGGTACGTTCCCAGCGGATATTCCCGATAACAGTACCACTTTGCTGCAATTTGAAATTCATGCTTCGGTATATTTCGATACCACGATTGGTTTGCCGCTTGAGGTAAACAATGGGAAAGTTGATATCATCTTAACACCCGACTCAAGTTATTTTGCACAAGCCCAAACACTGGCGAAAACGATAGTTGTCATCCCCGATACCGTCAATGGTTATGATATTGGCTCCATTATTTTGTGGGATCTTAGTTGGATTGAGAATTTAACTGTGACTGGAACTAGTCAAGATGTATTCATAATGGGTGATTTTTCGGCGCTAACATCATTGACCTTTGATAAGATAAACAATGAATCTTTGGTAAATCATAAATATCTTACTATCAATGGTGTGTTTCCAGTTTTAACGGAAATGGATTTTTTCGATGTCACTGGGTATAGTACATATATTTCATTTAACGAAGCAACTGAAAATGCAATGTACTTAAATTACATTTCGGATGCTGGAACAACACCATATGCTTTTCCGGTTCTTGAAACAATATGGATGGAAGAAGTCCGGATTGATTTACTGCGGATTGGCAATGATAGTTTCAACATACCATTTCCGGGTTTGACTGAAGTATCGGTCAATGGCTTCACTGTAAATCATTTCGAATTTGGTAATGAGAGTAATAGTTTTCCTAAATTGGAAGCAATTAACATTAATGATTGCGATATCACTGTTTCTGAGATTTCGGGAAGTAAGCCAGAAGATGAACTGGCGGCTGTTATCAATTTTGACAATCAATTGGCATCAAATAATTATTTATATCTTGAAGGATCGGTTTTTTCTACTGTCATTTTTACAGATTCACTAGTATATTATATAGAAATCAATGATGGGAGTATTTTGCCATCTCGTCTAGCAGAGATTACGTTAACTAATTGTACAATCACAGAAAACGGCGGGTCATTCTTGCTCTTCGGATCACATCCAAATTTGCTTAATCTATCCATCTCTGATGTTAATTTTTCCCAAATAAAAATTGGTGGCATCGGTTCCGAATTTGCTGCTTTGACGCAAATTTCTATTTCTGGGGTGGATTGTTGGTCAATCACAATTGGCGACCGTGACGTAGAGTTTTCAGCCCTTGAACATCTGATAATATCTACAACCCAAGTGGGTAACAATTTATACATAGGTGGTGAGAATGCACTTTTTCCAGTATTGCTTGACATCTCAATAAGCGACTCTAGTGCTAACAATCTTACTATTGGCTATTTCGGTGGTAGTTTTAATGATTTAGGTTTAATTTTGCTTGAAGAATTGCAGATAACAGAAGCTTTAACAATTAGTGGCAATAGTTTTCTAAGTATCGACACCATTGCTTTGAAAGATATCACCTCTGGATCAGCGAATTTATATCCTCAGGATGCCAGTTATAATCTGTATATTGATAATTGCGTTTTTACATTAGCACTTTCGATTCAGACCAGTGTTTCATCGATTTGCCAAGCAATTTACTTGCCCGAAGTTGATGTGACAACTTGGGTATACTATGATGCAATTAGTGCTTTGGGAATTACTATGGAGACAGGAACATATACTCCCGCATAAGCAAAATATGGTTAATAAATCGAACTAGATAAAAAAATAATCCGCTTTCTGAGCATGTGCTTTCTCATATAATGGCATAGCTCATTGAAAGCGGATTTTCTTTATCAAAAATAACAAGAAAAAAAATAATAGTGTATAATTATTTATGGATTATTTTGATATTTCTTTTTTCGTACTTTTTCCATAATGGAGGAATAACATGTTTGATGCAACTGCACTTGGGGAATTATTAATTGATTTCACACCGATTGCGAGTAATTCACGGGGCCAACTAACTTATGAAGCTAATCCCGGTGGAGCACCCGGAAACGTATTGGCAATGCTATCAAAACGGGGAAAGAAAACGGCATTTATTGGAAAAGTTGGCAATGATACTTTTGGTCGTTATATTTTTAATGCAGTTCGTGAATGTGGTATCGATGTCAAAAACATAAGTTTATCCAATGAATATCCTACTTCTTTAGCTTTTATTAATACTGATAGTGCTGGAGAAAGAGAGTTTACTTTTTACCGTCATTTTGGCGCTGATATGATGTTGGATATTGAAGATATCAAAAAATTTGATTTCTCGCAAACTAAACTTCTTCATTTTGGCACTTTATCGATGACAGACGACCGATCTATGGCAGCAACCAAATATGCAATTGAACAGGCAAAGGCTAATCATTGTTGGTTATCATTTGATCCGAATATTCGTCCATTATTATGGAATAAATTAACTGATGCCGTAAAAGCAATGCGGTATGGGTGTTCAGTTTGCGATATTCTCAAAATGGAAATCAGTGAGTTAAAATTATTGACCAACGAAAATAATATTAATGAAGCAATCTCAATTATTCAAAAAGAATTTCATATTCCATTGGTATTTGTTACTATGGGAAAAGAAGGCAGTTTTGCTTTCAACGAAGGAAAGAAAGTATTTTCAAAAGGTTTTGTGACCAAACATACAATTGATACAACCGGAGCTGGTGATGCCTTTTTTGGTTCTTGTCTTGGGGATATTTTGTCCAAGAATGACCTTCATTTTGATGAGCAAGAGATGATAAAAATGCTTAAATATGCAAATGCAGTAGCATCTTTTGTGACTACAAAAAAAGGCGCATTAACAATCATGCCAAATGCAGAAGAAGTTGTGACATATTTACGACAATTTGGCGAAATTAAAGATATTTTATAACATGGTTGAAGAGCTTATATACTCAAAAAAACTTGATTTAAAAGAATGACAAGAATATAATACATAATGAACATAACTAATTTGCTAATTGTTTTTAGCAGATGCAGGAGGAAATTAGTTTTGTATAATTTGGCCCATTTACTATATATTGTTTCCAGCTTGACTATCGTTGTCGGTTTTTGTATTTTATTTAAAAATGTTAGTTCGCGAGTAAGAATCAATATTTTGCGGATTATTGCATTATTGACAATTATCACGCATGTTTCAACATTATTTTATAATTATTTCGTTAATCCGACAAACACCATTTTTTCGGAGAAATCAACAATTTATCCGTATTACTTTTGTAATTTAATGATGATTTTATTACCAATCACATTTTGTGGGCCTAAGGTTTTAAGGCCACTCTATCCTTTTGTCCTTTGGGGAGCCTTTTTTGGTGGAATGATTACCACAATAGTGCCAGAATTTTACAATGGTGGCAATATTTTTGAAATTGGGGTGTTCAAGTCGTTTTTATCCCATACATTTATGATTCTTGCTTTTGCATTTGCTGTGGCATCGGGTGAGTATCGAATTCGCTTAAAAGACATGTGGGTATTTCCGGTTGGATTATTGTTTTGTGGAGTAATTGGATTGGTAAATAACTTTTTGTGGACGAAATTTGCACTTGGGGAAGCAAACTCAATGTATTTGAATGGTCCAGCTTTAGAAGGGACACCATTTACAGGTTATGTTATCGCTGCGTTGATGCTAATTGTAGTCTATTCATCGGCTTTCATCAGCGATACTTTAAGAAAAAAGAAGAGCAATAATATTGGCAGGCAAAAGGAATTAGCTTCTTAAAAAAATAACCGGTTTCCTTAAATGGGGAACCGGTTATTTTTAATTAAGTTTCAATTTCGACCACAATATAATAAGCACTTGAATTGGTATTCCGAGGATGAAAATCAGCCAAAGGTTATATTCTAGCATTTGAACGTAGATACATGCGAGCAAAGTCCAGACAAATTCAGTCATGATAAAAAACACATTTTTTCTGCTACCCCAAAAGCCGTTTAAAATTAATAATACCAAACCCGAAGCCGGTAAGGCCCATAAAAATACTTGCCAAAAATTATATGTGGTATTAATACTGGTATAAACAAAAATGATGGTCGCAAGAAGCCAAACCAATGATACAACCATGGAAGCAACGATAGTCCGATTGTTTTTTATTTCCTGAGGAATCAGGAATTTTTCTTTTTCGTCTTTCGCATTCTCGTGGACGAAATAATCAATTGTGACCCCGAAAATGTCGGAAAGATGATGAAGAACTTCAATGTCTGGAGTTGATTCCGCCCTTTCCCATTTCGAAACCGCTTTGTCCGTATAATTGAGTTTGTCGGCTAATTCAGCTTGAGTCAACTTATTTAATTTTCTTAATTCAGTGATGTTTTCTGCCACAGTGGCTTTTATGTCTTTCATAGTTATCATTATACCATAAGTCATCAAAATGAATAGATGATTTTTATAGTCTACTATCTGGAGAATGTTACTCTACTGAAGTGAAAGTGTATTGTAGAAAAACCAAACCGGATTATAGGTGGGCTTTTAGAGGATTGTTGGATACAATATTGATGTAGATTGATGTGAGGAGTTGATCATAGTGATTATCACAATTGTTTGCGATGTGCTGGGAAAAGAAAATAATGGAACAACAATTGCGGCAATGAACTTAATTCGCAGTCTTAAGGACAAAGGACATGAGGTGCGGGTTGTTTGTCCTGATCAAGATCGAAAGAACAGCCCAGGTTTTTTTGTCGTCCCAGTATACAACCTTGGCATTCTAAATCGGTATGTTGCTAAAAATGGCGTGGTTCTTGCCAAGCCGGATCATAGAATCTTGCTTAGTGCGATTAAAGATGCCGATGTGGTGCATTTAATGACGCCGTTTGCGTTAAGCATTGCGGCGCGAAAAATAGCAAAAAAATTGAATATACCTTTAACTGCGGGGTTTCACTGCCAAGCAGAAAATTTTACAAATCATTTATTTATGATGAATTGTCGATTAGCCAACTTGATTGCATACAAAACCTTTTATCATAATATTTACCGTTATTGTGATTGCATTCATTACCCATCACAATTTATCTGCGATTTGTTCGAAAAAACCATTCGACCTACCAACCATTATGTTATTTCCAATGGAGTAAATACTTGTTTTAAACAACTGCAGATAAAAAAACCCACCGAATATGACGGTCGTTTTGTGATTTTATTTACCGGCCGATACAGCAAAGAAAAATCACATCGGGTGTTAATCGAAGCAGTATCTAAATCAAAATATAACAATCAAATTCAGTTGATTTTCGCCGGTGAAGGACCACTAAAGACTCAACTTATTGAACAGTCGCACAAATCGCTAAAACATCAGCCGATTTTTCGTTTCTTTACTCGTTCAGAACTCATTGATGTCATTAATTATGCTGATCTATATGTTCATCCGGCAGAAATTGAAATCGAGGCGATTGCTTGTTTAGAAGCGATTACATGCGGATTAGTCCCAGTAATTGCGGATTCTATACGGAGTGCAACGAGAAATTTTGCTTTAGAAAAAAATAATCTGTTCCGAACCAACGACAGCAGTGATCTTGCTTCGAAAATCGATTTTTGGATTGAACATCCCCAAGAGAGAAGCCAATGTTCGAAGCAATATTTAGGCTATTCTTCTCATTTTGATCATGATTATTGTATGAATCAAATGGAAAAGATGTTTTTTGATGCTGTCGAACTAGTAAGACAGCGCGGGTTGAACCGGAGAGTAGTTTTTTTTAATGATGAACTTCATGATGATTTTGCTGGCACACACATCCAGACAGTCAAACCGGACTCATCATTTCAATATACCAAAAAAGGATTTATGTGGCGTATGGCATCATTTTTCTTATATCGGTTCATTGCTACGCCTATTGGCTTTGGGACATGTAGTCTTGGCTATGGCATGCGTATAAAGAATAAAAAAGTATTACGTCCGTATCGGAAAAATGGATACTTTTTGTATGGAAATCATACGCAAACAGCGTTTGATGCTTTCTTACCCACTTTCATTGCATTTCCGAAAAAAACATATATACTTGCAAATCCAGATGCGGTTTCCATTCGGGGGTTACGGCAAATCGTTCAGATGCTTGGTGCCATTCCGGTTCCTGGAACAATAGGAGGTATGAAAAACATGGTTGAGGCTATGGAAAAAACCAATCAAGATGGCAAATGCATAGCAATCTATCCTGAAGCTCATATATGGCCATATTATACCGGTATTCGGCCGTTCCCCGCAAATTCATTTGCTTTCCCAGTGAAATTTGGTTCACCGTGTTTTTCGTTTACTTCAACTTATCAAGAACGAAAGTCACCGTTACGACGTGTTAAAAAACCACGAATAACGGTATACATTGACGGTCCGTTTTTTCCTAAGGCAAATTTAGATAAGAATCAAGCAAAAAATCATTTGCGAGACGAAATTTATATATCGATGTGCAAAAACGCAGAAAAATATAATGAATTTCAATATGTGGAATACCGAAAAGCGGATGTTGTTTCTGATCAAAATGCTCAGTTTGTTCAAGAACAAGCGTCTTGATGATAAGCGCAATTTCTTTTAAGCAATGATTTTCAATATCTACCATCAAAAAAAGAGACAATTTTGAGTAGACTTCAATTTTGTCTCTTTTGAATTTGAAAACAGTTTTTCTTGTTGGAAAACTTATCGAACTAAATTACGACCTTCATTTTTAGCTAGATATAGTTTAGCATCAGCCTTTTGAACCATTTCACTGGCATCACGTTCATTGTTAAAATCAATTACACCAAGACTAATAGTCATTGGAATAATGTTGCTATCAGTAATCATTGGATTTGTTTCTACGAACAAGCGTAATTTTTCCGCAATCTTAAATCCATCTTCTAATTTAGTGTTAGGTAAAATCATGGCGAATTCATCGCCACCGTAACGAAAAGAAATATCCTCTGATCTTGTATTGGCTGTCATTTGTCCGGCTATAAATCGCAAACCGGAGTCGCCAATTAAATGGCCGTATGTATCATTTATTTCTTTGTAATGATCAATATCGATAAACAATAAACAAAAATCTGCCGAATACCCACCAAGGCGTTTGCGAGTAAAGATTTTGATAGTCATATCTAAAGATTCATAGAAGTGTTTTTGATTATACAAGCCGGTGAGATCATCGATTAGTGAAAGTGCTTGTAGTTTGGCATGAGCTTTTGCCAATTCTTCTTCGGCATGAACCAATTTTGTCATGTCACGAGAAACACCCCATGTACCGATAATTTTGCCATTAATGTTATATAGTGGATACTTGGAAGTGGAGAAGATCAAAATTTCCCCAGCAGCATTCATACCTTGTTCCATCTTATTTATAATAGGAACGCCGGTTTTCATAATCAAAAGTTCATCATGTCGGGATTGTCTAGCAAAAATTTCAGGGTAAAAATCGGCATCGCTCTTGCCAATTAGTTCATTTGGATCCTTAACTCCGAATTGAATTGCATGAGCTTTGTCATTTAAGATGAAACATGAGTTTATGTCCTTAAAATATACGGTGTCTTGAGAATTGTTTAGTAGGGTATCAATTATCATAGCATCGGATATTAAGTTCGTCTGTTTGTGTTGAAATAACTCCACATAACCGATGTCTTTCCCATCTTTTTGAGCAAAATGAGGGGGTATAATTGGTTTTTTGTGACTGTTTTCCATGCGCGACCTCCTATTTGGAGAAAAGTTATTTTTTTGGATACGAATATCGATAGAGAAAGAATTATTTCCTTTCCTAAGATGTTAATTTCCTTTTTAATTATATCATTTTTTGATGCTTATGTCAAAGAGACAACAAGCCTGTGTTTTGATATATTATACAAAAGGATCTTAGTATTTTTCTAATAATGAAAACGGATAATTATTATATGATTAGAAAAATATAGTTTATATTAGCGAAAGTAAGTACAAAAAAAGAGAATATCTTCCAAATTCAATATATTGACTGATTTTACACGATAATGGTCTATAATGATAGTGGGTGATTTGTTACTTTGTTTCTTATTAATGTCGCAATGGAAAAGGCCATGAAGTGATGGAAAAAGCAGCTGGATTAGTCAACCGAATTAAATCTAAAAAAACATTATGGCAATTCATAAAGTTCACTGTTTTCAGCTCTGTGACAACGGTAGTCGACTTAGGGAGTTTTGTTGTGCTCAACTATCTTGTGTTTACTAGTCTTGCGAATACAGAATTTAAGTTTTGGCTTCTTGATTATTCAATCGATTCTGGGGGGCTCTGTGCTTTTCTATCATTTGCCTTGTCGTTTATCATATCGCAAATATTCAATTTTTTTATTCAAAGAAAAGCCACTTTTGAGGCAACTAATAATGTTTTATACAGTGGGATAATGTACGCTGTCATGATTATCATTGTCTTCATTTTTCAATTATGGATGCCAACCATAGTCCGGGAACCTCTATCTATTTTATTGGGCGACACCTGGGGAGATTTAATCACTAAAAATATTAATATGACAATTTCCTTTGCTATTCAGTTTCCAATGAACAAATGGGTTATTATGCGCAATGTGAAACCAAAGTCGCTG
>JAQVVR010000026.1 GCA_028698875.1 Candidatus Izemoplasmatales bacterium | reverse complement strand
CATCCTTGCGGAAGATGGCACGGAAATGGTTAAATACGAATATGATGCCTATGGAAACATCATTAATTCCCCAACTGGGATCTTATCTAACATTAATCCCTACACATATCGCGGCTATCGTTATGATTCTGAGATTGGCATGTACTACTTGAACAGTAGATACTATAATCCCCAGTCTGGCTTTTTTATCAGTAGCGATGGGACTATCGGTCAAATCGGCGACATCATTTCCACAAATATGTATGCATACTGTCAGAATAATCCAGTAATGTTTGTCGACAACGAGGGAAACTTTGGAACCCCTGCTATACTAACTTTGGCATTGTTTTCTGCAATCGTTAATGCGATGGCACAAATAATTAGCAACTTCATTGCTGGAAGAAGAGGGACCCAAATTTTTGATGGGGTACTTGGATCTGCACTTGGAGGAGCAGTTAACTCTACATTACTATTGACCCTGTGGTATGTTCCCGGGAACAACATAATCGCAGCATTTGCGGGCGGAGCGGTCACTGCAATAATCAACTTACTTGAGGACGTTATTATCTGGAAGACAGCAACTCCAAAGGATTTTGTTCTTGACTTTATTCTTGGATCAGCAGCCAATTTGGCAGGCAACTTCTTGGGAGCAAAAGCCATCAAAGTTGGATCGACATGGTTTCAGCCCAAGTATTTTTCAGCCATTTTTTTAAAACCGTTTGGACAAAGATTGCTGGCCCAGACTGGCATTGCAGCGGCGCTGAATGGAATAATCAACTATATCAGAAGCAAGCTAGAGGACGTGTTTGGAAAATGATATCAAAAATCCTTATTGATTCTTACGTTGAAAAACTTAAAAACGATTTTCTTCTTGGACCCTCTCCCTCCATTATTGGGGTTTCCGAAAAATACTGGATAATCACAATTAAACGCCAAAAGATATTTTCACCAATCATATATTTGTTGTTTCCGATGAAAAAAGAAAATTTGTATGAAAGTATGCAGAAGGATATTTTGACATTTAATGCTCAGGGAGGTAATCGAAAACCAATGATTTTTGTGGTATTTGTTGATCAAACGACCATAATACCAGACTTTTCTTCATTTAATGGTTTATGCTTAGTACATTTTGTCGTTTTCAATGAAATTCAGAAATCTTTGGTTTTTGATAGTAAGCTCCACTATTTTCGAGTATCTGATGTCTATAGGGCAATTCGAGTGTTCCAATCAACGTTTCTTCCAAAACAAGAAATGGATATGCGGGTGAATAAATCCACGAAAGAAATTTGACTGGATATGTATGGCCTTAGCAGTGGGCAATAAGTGACTAACTATCTTCTGTCAATCAGTTTTGAATTTTTATTTCCAAGCAACGACAAAACGGCCCTCATCAAGGGCGAAAAAGAAAACCTATTCACTCCGACGGAAGAAAATCGAACCCAATCGCGCTCACCAGCGCTTCTTCCCGCTGTCGCCGTTCGATCCGCTTCGCTTCCTGTTGTCGCCACTGGTAATAGCACTGTTCCTTCACTCCCAGCACCCTGCACATCTTCCGCACACTGTGTCGAGGCTCCAGTTGACGCATCGCCTCGCACTTCAGTCGCGTGCTTGCATAAAGATGTGCAGGCACCTTTTTAAAATTTCCACTTTCTCCCGTTCGTCCGCCAGTGCTTTCTCCCTTGCCTTCAGTTTCGCTTCCAGTTCCCGGATCCGGTGTCTCGTTTCCGTCGGTTCTTTCGGTTGGGTGTTCTTGACAATCCCATTCTCTTCTTCATAGCTTGGAAGATTAATCTTCCGCCGGTGTTCTCTGACCCACCGGCATACGGTATTCACGTCGATCCAGAGTTCTTCCGCAACCGAGGTCGCCGATATTCCAGACGATAAAATGTGGAGAACAGTCCGTTCTCGCATTTCATCTGTGTATTTCAAATTGTTGCTTGGCATGGCTGGGTCATCTCCCACCTATACATATGGTACTACAACCCACTCATTAAATTCCATGCCAATCAGTTTGTCACTGGTGTTATTTACAGTGCGTTTATGGTCGCACAAATAATGAGAGCTATTTCGATCACCAAGACCAAAAATATACTGACAATAGAAAATTTTTTATAAATTCATTGTTTTTGTATAAAGAATCATAAAATAGGAGCGTATCCACAATGGAAAAATTATGGGTTTTGGGACTATCATTCGTCACAGCTCTTTTAGATGTAACCGCTCTCTATTTTTATCGCTACCGAAGTGGAAAAAAATCTGATTTGGATGATTATTCGCCCTTTTATATGGGTATTTATTATAGGTGTCGGGTTCATATTAGTTCTTTTAGGGCATGACTATATGGGGGTTTTTACTATTATTGGGGTTGCTGTGGAAATTGTGACGAGGATTATCTCATTTCGTTATTGCTGCATCGCCGATGGAATTAAATCCCAAAAATGACATATATTTTATTGGTTCATATGGAACATACATGGTTGCACAACTCATTTTTGCTGTTCAATACACAAATCAATTCCGAACATTTGAAATTGTCAAAACGGGGAAATTTTCACAGTTTGTTTATACTGTAAAAAAAATAGAAAACGGAGCGAACTAAATATGTTATGGTATATCGGCATCTTATTAATATTATACATAATCGCAATACTTAGGCTATCAGAGATAGCTCTACTAAAAAAAAACGGAAAAAGAGTAACAATTTTCTGGAGCATATCCCCTTTCATTTTACCGACCGGGATTTTGATTTCATTTTTATTAAGCGAGTTATTTGTTAATTTTGCTCAGAACAATGTCTATCAGATCACTATTATTTCTCTTGTTTTATTACAAACCGTACAGGAAATAGTTTTTCACATCTTTTTCAAGCCATTTCGAACTTTAAAACGAATGAAACACTAAAATATCTATATGCACTACTTGAACTGCTGTTTTCATGGAGTTTCCCAAAAAATTGTATTTTTACTAATCTTCTTATATGATGTAAACAATACTCATATTGGGTTTTTACTTGATGGCATCGAGTATTTCTATCTAACCGATTTATTAGGAAACATCATTTCCATCCTTGCGAAAGATGGCACGGAAATGGTTAAATACGAATATGATGCCTATGGAAACATCATTAATTCCCCAACTGGGACCTTATCTGACATTAATCCCTACACATATCGCGGCTATCGTTATGATTCTGAGATTGGCATGTACTACTTGAACAATAGATACTACAATCCCCAGTCTGGCCTTTTTATCAGTAGCGATGGGATAATCGGTCAAACCGGTGATATTCAAAGCACTAACATGTATGCTTATTGTTTAAATAACCCTGTAATGAACACTGATCCTTTCGGCTATCTATTTATGACAAGAGGGGCATGTGCACTTATTGGAGCAGCTTTTTCTGGAACGATTGTATATTTGCTTGCTTCTGCATTTAATATTCAGGGAAAAAACCTAGCTTATATCACAGCTGGATTCACAGCTTTAGGAGCGATTGTTGGAGCACTTGTTGGGATAAAAATACTAAGTCAGTTAAATAAAATGCTTAAGCCTATTATTTATTTCTTTGAAAACCCAGGAAAAGTTCTTTTCGGAATGAAACTTTTTAACATAATTCAATTTGAACTACATAATGACCATCATGGAAAAGGAGTTCATTTTGTAATTAGGTTGTTTTGGCAAGGGATGCAATATGTATGGGAATACTTTTTCTAGGAGGGGCGCATTATGAACCGAAGTACAATTAAAGAAAATATATCTATGATATTAGGAATCAATTGGGATGTTGAGAAAGATAAGATTGTTCTTGATCATGAAAATAACTTGGCTATTACAATTGAAAATCAAGAAGTAGGTTTATCATTTTTAAGTGAAGAAGTGCTTTTTCAGTATTTTAATTATAGTGATGAGGAGTCAATTACTAATGGAATCTTATTTTACTTATTTAGACTAATTAATAGTAAGGTTGTTTTCAAATATTTTTTTGTTAATAATCACATTATTAGGCATTATGTTTACTTGTGTAAAGATAATAAAAAAGAAAGAATACTGACATCGAGACATTTATTTTCTTATAAGGCTTGGTTTCGAAAAACTAATATAAAAGAAACCATCATTTCTTTTCATGGCGTAAATGATTTTGCACAAAGATTGTCTAAACATTTTCAAAAGACAGCTTTATAGTTTTGTTTTGCACTGATGATCACCACAGCATTTTACCGGCGTCTTCATGTGAGCGAAATCAAGCGTCGAGTGCTATCCAACCGATGAACGCTGATAATAAAAGACTGTGGTAATAGTCGCTGAATAAATCGTCAAAGCGATCGAGTACGAGCGACAAATCCACAGTGCATATATATTATAACACCGCAAAAAAGAGCAATGAAATAACCCGTTGTTTAAAAACACCATTTTGAATTACCAGACCCCCAATCTATCTACCATCATAATACATGGTCTGCGATACCATATATATAGGTAGGAGATGACTCAGCCATGCCAAGCAACAACTCAAAATACACAGAAGAAATGCGGGAACGAATGGTCCGGAAGGCAATTGACAGCAATTGTCATTAAAA
>JAQVVR010000025.1:2503-4702 GCA_028698875.1 Candidatus Izemoplasmatales bacterium | reverse complement strand
GAGTTATCATAGAGATATTCGGTTGTATTTCCACTGGTGTCCACAGTCTTTATTAAATGGCCAGAAGAATCGTAAGTATAATATTCACTGGACTCAATAATGCCATCTTCATATAAGTCATAGATTGCAATATTTCCGTTTTGGTCATAATGATAGCCAAAACGAGTTTCATACACGGTTGTTCCAGAAGCTTTATATTGGATTTTTATGACTTGATTTTGATCGTTATAGATAAACTTAATCGCATCGCCATTTCCATAGGTCTGTGTGGCAATGAGCCCAGTATAATATGTTCCTGTTTGCTTATATGTGTAACTCATTAACGTTTGATTATTAACAGCAACGCTCTCCATCCGGCCTTGTAAATCATATACTATTTTGTAGCAATATCCATCATCCATTACGATGTATTCAAGACGATCAAGCTCATCATACATATATTCAACTTGCGCATCAATCCCACTTTCGGGATTAGAACCGCCGGTCGATCGAACTTCGATTAACCGACCTTCATTGTCGTAAAGATAATGAGTATATTGGCCTTTGGCATTCGCAATAGCTTCTAACATCCCCGTCATTGTATTATTCACATAGCTTGTCGTTTGCCCAAATTCATCAGTTGATGAGGCTACATATTGACTTAAATGTAAATAGGTCGTTGATGTGGTAAAATAATCTTCATCGTCGCCGATTTTTATTGATGTGACTTGGCCATTATCATTATATGATGGCATTATAGATACATTACAATAAATAATTTCCTCTGGCAATTGTGTTTCTCCGGGAATGATATCAATGATTGATCCGTCGGATAACTTGACTTGAATCGGGTTTGACGAATAATCGCGATCAGCATATTCATATTCGGTAATATCAGTCGATGATGCTTCTTTCTTTTTCAGGTCGCCAAACTTATTAAAAGTAAAATTAGTGAAGGAGCGTTCGAAATAGGCCTGTAATCCATCGAAATAAACCCATCCTTCACCTTGATATTCCAAGTATAGCATCATGCCATATATGTTGTGAATACTTGAGGGGAGCTCGATTTTTTTATACGAATATTGCCAGCCTTCAACTCCCGAGTCAAAGTCGACATAATCGCTTGCGAAACGAGTCAAGTCACTTGCTAAAAAATCAATACGGATGCGAAAAGGTCGATTATTTCCATCATTTAAGTCACTAGCATCCTTTGAAGATGGCGTACCAATGGAGTACGCCCAAGCACCAATAATTAACGAACCGGTTTCTTCAAGCGGGCCAGTTTCCATGAATTCCCATATTCCGGTTGCCGCCCATCGTGATTCGGATGCCGATCCATTAATACAGATGCCATAGTCGCCCAAAATACTTTCATAAAGCGCGGTTACATCTGATTCAGCGTCAGATCGATAGACATTTTGTTCATCACTAAATGACCACCCCGGTAATTCTCCTTCCGAATCCACCGTTTCAAAAGAGGGATTTTCCAGCGAGTTTTTTCTTGTGTCAGTAAAGCCTTCTATCCATGGAATAATCTGGATGCAATCAAAGTAAGCTTTCCCAAGAGCATGATTTGTAAGCCAAATTGATACTTCGGTATCATCTTCATTAACATCAAAAATTATAACAATTTTCGTCCATTCGCCATTGTTGGGAATAATTCCGCTACCATCAGCCCAATCTTCACCGACAATATCAATAATAACATTGTTGGCATCACCTGTATCATTTTTGGCGTACCCGATGAGGGTATATGTTCCATAATCAAGGGTTAAGGTTTGCTCAATGTGCCCGTAATCCGGTTGAATACCGGTGACATTTAGTTCACCACTAAATGAACCGATTAACGCATTTTCGCTATCGCGAACATATTCTGTTTCTATTGATGCTCCAGCCTGAGCATCAATTACCAAACTCCAATTGCTTTCTTGATAAACCGTGCTATATTCAAATCCGGAATTATTGACAGGATTATATAGTGTCGTCTGTGGATTTGATGTGGAAATCAATTTATTATTTAGATAATAATTCGGTGTTCCATCCGCCAAAGTAAATAATTCCGGATAAAGATCAATTGCATCTAAAAAATCAACATAGTGGTAAAATTGAGCTTTGCCAAAACTATCAAGTAAATTGATGGTATGACCATAGTCATCAAATTTATAAATAATAAAGTCATCGTTTTGGTCAGTAATGGTTGTGACTTTATAATCATAATCA
>JAQVVR010000025.1:0-2403 GCA_028698875.1 Candidatus Izemoplasmatales bacterium | reverse complement strand
AACATTGCCGGATCCATCTTCTGCTAAGTAACAACTATCAACTTCGGGAGATTCAAAGGAAATGCGCGAGTCGCAACTTGGCATCGGATGATAATAGACAATGTTTCCCGTAAAGTCTTCAGTGTAAAATAAGCCTAATTCGGAACGATAGAGCACTCTTTGATTATAAATAACATTCCACCCACGACCATATCCAACATCGTTACTACGGTTAAAAACACTATATGCAAATGATAGTGATAAGTTCTGTTTGGCAGTTTCAAATGACAGGTCAGTGCGAACAAAAGTTAATAATCCGGTGTTATCAGAAACATATCCGGTTCCGGCTATCCCAACACTTTGAGTGTTATACGTCCAGTAGTCTTTAATTCCCGCCGGATCAATATAACCGATTTCAACCACTGGGTCTGAATCTGTCCCTGTGTCGTATTGCATGGACCGGACAGAATTATATATTCCCGAATCATTTTTGAGTTTAATGGTGAATCCATAGGGTAATATATTACCATTTTCTTGCCATTCTTTAACCGTTTTTGTGATATCAAATATGTAATAATTACTATTTCCCACGATGTGATAATCCGTTACATCGCTTGAGTAATCAGGCCGTTTTTTCCACGTAAGAGTTAACTGATTAAAATTCGTCGTGTTTTTATGTAAAAAGATGACGTTATTTGGATTGGCAGTCCCAGAATATTTTCTGAGAGTTAAACGCGAATAGGTGATTTGCTTATCCATAATTATGGATGGAAGTGAAAACTTTAAGAATCCCCGATATTCACTGCTAGCATAAACGCTGGATATTTTTATTACCTGGCTGTCAAAAAAATTAGCGTCCGGGGCCGCCTCGGAGGCATAGGTGTCCCATATTGATATTTCCTGTAATGAACTTTTAATTGTGGGATCAATTGTGACGGGAAAAGTAGCTGTTTTTAGCCAAGCATCATCGGGAGTCAGTGTTATTTGATAGATGCCTTTTTGCATTTCTTTAACGGTTATTTTGATTGATTCACTCATTGATTCATCACAATCATACATATTAAGCGAACCCAGCGTGAAAACAGATTCTCCACTATCATTGATGAAAGCAAATTTTTTATCTGCTGTTTCTGATAAAGACAAACCCGACAAGGTGTAGGTAAAAGATAATGAAAAATCCTTAATATATTTTTCAAGAATGATATTTTCTTTAACGGCGTCGCCATTAACGAGATATTCGAGTTTGACCCCGTCTTGTATAGTATCATACTGAACTGTTTGTTTGATTTTTGTTAATTGTTTAAGATCTTCGCTTGTTTTTGATTTTTGATCATACGCGATTGTGCTGTTCTTAACATTGTCAACTCGCCATTTAATTTCATATTCCCCTTGCGTCAACGAGATGCTTTTACCATCAGTGATGGTTTCGGGAAAATCAATGCTAAAAGTATTGGCGGTGTTTCGATATGAATCGGTTAAATCACTGTATGAAAGCCGATTGTCAATGTTATAGAATTTGCCATCCTTTTCATAGTGAATCGTTTCTCCATAAATGGCGACAACAAATGTGCCATCCATCCTTAGAAAGGTTTTAGTGTTTGCCGTCCGTAAGTTTGCGACTTCGGCTTTGATGGCGACTGAAGTAATATCAAAATCAGCATCTTCGGTCGTTGGGTAGACAATTGATTCATCAGTCTTTGTTGTAACGGATTCGTCTTCCGAATCCGTTACTTCTGTTTCAGAAGTATCAATCAATTCGTAATTGGTGGTTGCGGCCACATGTTTTGCCGGAATACAGGAATTACCAATAAAACAAACAACCAAAATAAAAGCGATTATTCTTTTGATTTTTTGATTTAAGTAAACGATTCCCAGCACGAAATAGTCACTGACAGAACTTGACAAATGCTTTTTCATGATTACCTCCTAAAATTTAAAAAGCCTTTCTAATGGCGCCAAATATGGTTGTCAATTATGTCAGTATTCATTCTATTCGGGTTTGTCTTCCGAAATGATTAATACTAAAACTTATTCCTATTGCTTTTAGTATACATCTAAACAATGTTTAAAAACAGCGCGGATATGTCGTACTTTTGACAATGCAACTAATAAAAACGATGGTTTTATGCCATTTTTTGTTGGGTTTTTATATTTATTGTTGATCATATATACATCATATTTTTTTTAAAATGCTTTTTTGTATAAGATCATTTTTCGCGACAACTAGATTTAATCGAGAATTTAATGGGAATAATCCAAGACAAGGTTTCATCAAGTATAATTATCATTAGTATCGTACTAAAAATGTATTATAACGGCTATAATGATTATAATGATATCTATGAATTGGATTTGGGAGAAAATCCTTCATTGAAATTTAAATATTACGATGTAACAAATGGAGCATTTGTGATAGGCATTACA
>JAQVVR010000016.1 GCA_028698875.1 Candidatus Izemoplasmatales bacterium | reverse complement strand
TTGGAATCATTAACTCGATAAGGAAATACATAATTAGTATAACTTATTAAGTAGAAGTGCAAAAAAAGGTACTAAGAACAGGTAGTTGAAGTCACTTAGCGGTTATCTCTGACTACATTACTCCAGTTATGTATACAGACAGCGACGGATATCTTCCGGAGTGGCTCAAAGATGCATTTAGATTTATTAGTGGCGCATTGATTACAGTTGTCGGAGCCGCACTGACTCTCGATACATCACCTCTCTTCCTAGTTCCCGGGTTTTCATCGATACCATTACTTTTACTCAATATGACTTTTTACGAAACTATGCTAGCTGCTTCGCCGTTTAGTAGCACAATTAAATCAGATATGAATCTTATTGCATGGAACCCTTTTAACGGGGATGCAAATGCAGTTGCGGGTTCGAAAGATATTTCATTTTACAAAGGAGTATTTGTTTTCAGGTACGGTAGTTCCGGAGGTGGGGGGATATCATTTGGTATTATTGGTCTTGGTCGAGGTGCTAGTGCGAATACAGTTATCCATGAATACGGTCATCATAAACAGCAACGATTCATGGGGCTAGCGCTTTATACTCCAATTGTAGCTATACCATCATTGATTAGCGCTGCAATTTCAACGTATGGCGTGCATGCAAATAGATGGTATGAAAGATGGGCTACTGACTGGGGTAATCGAGGCTGGATTTGGTGGTAACAAATAAACATATAGATAAACAATAAAAATAAAGGAGACTAACGCATGTATAAAATTCGAAAAAATTTATTATTCCTAATAATTGTCTGCAGTGCATTTTTGCTTATAGCTTGCGATTATGAATACTATTTATATCATGAAAATATCCGTGAAAATACTGAAGTTGTACAAATAGATCTAGTAAATTATAATAATCCAATCGATACTGAAAATTCAACAGAGAATACTGTATACGATGTTGAAAAACTTGTAATACTTGAAACTTTAAATTCGGATGAATATGAAAACTTTTTAGGCGAGTTATCTGAAATAGGTGGGCTTTCAAGCAAACTTGAACAAACAATTAACTCACCAAATGGTACAGGCATTTTGATAACATATCAAGACGGTGGGGTTACTCTTATAACTGTTTCCAATATAAACGACAATGATTGTATTTTTGTAGGACACTATGATGCAAGTGCAAATCTAGAAGGTTTTTACGGAATTTCTTGGCCAATGATGATTGATGATTTTAAGGCGATAATGTTAAAGTATTTTGACACAAATATTGATTAATTGACATAATTTGTGGTTATCTCTGACTACATTACTCCGGTAATATAAAAAGACATAGCTTTAGCATACTATAATGTGTTCATATGTTTGATTATTGGATTTAAGAGCGTGGTTTGGATCTAGCTTGTTTGAGTCGTGATTTTCGAAATCAGATAATTATTGTGATTTATACGAAAGATCTCAAATATATATTTTTATCCTTATACTAGTTAAAATAAAACACCTCCATAATTTACTCTATACCCCAAGTCAAGGACACTTTATAAAAAAGACCTTGTTTTGTTCTATTGTTTCTTCGATGACTGCCTGTCAAGGCGGTCATCTTTCTTTTTTGTCCTGTTCTGTTCCTTTCTCGACACTCCGGTAAGTAGAAATTGATGATATTCCACTGGGGTCATTTTGGCGAGCCCCCACTGATAACGATCGTTATTGTAGTAATCGATGAAGTCATCGACTTCCGCAACGACCGACTCAAAGTCATTGCACTTCTCGAGATGCAGCTCGTCTTTCATGTGGCCGAAGAACGATTCCTGCGGAGCGTTGTCCCAACAGTTGCCTCTTCGGGACATGGATTGAAGCAGTTTCTTCTCCTTGACGAGATCCTGGAATTGATTGCTCGTGTAATGGACCCCTTGATCCGAGTGAATCATCGCGCCTTCTGCGAATGTTTCGTTCGTGACGTCACACAAAATGTGGACCGAATCCAGGACGAAGGGCAGATCGATCGTCTGCGAGGTCTTGTGCGACACGACTTCGTGCGTTGCCGCATCGAAAATCGTCGAGAGGAAGGCTTTCCCTCCATGAGGGTAGTACAGATAGGTGATGTCGGTCAGAAAAACCTTTCGCGGGATCTTCTGCTTGAAGTCTCGATTCAGAAGATTGTCATGGATGGAATTTGTTTGAATGGCACGGATCATGCGGCGATAGGGGTTCGCTTTGCGGATCGGGCAGAATAGACCGTATTTCTTCATCAGACGGCGAATCTTCTTCAGATTCATTACGACCCCGAAGTGGCCGGCCAACGTCATATAGAGCTCTCTTGCTCCTTTGTGGCGGTTGCGATACCGATACGCTTCCAGAATTCTCTCGAAATCCTGCCGATCCCGCTCTTCCCGCTCGCTCAGAATCACGAGCGAACGCACATAGCCGTAATACCCGCTTCGTGAGACGCCGGCGATTCGGCACAACCGACTGACCCGCAGGCGGCTTTTTCGCCGTTCGATCATTTTCCGGATGATTTCGAAGACTTTTTGCTTCGTGCTGCGTCTTCCCGTTTCACCTGCTTTTCCAGCTTTCGTAGTTCCAGCAGGAATTCCCGCTCCTGCTTCAATGTCTCGATTTCAATCTTCATCTTCGCAATCAGTTCCGCATCGCTCAGGCGCCTCATCGGGTTCCGCCCATTGTTCCCTTTCCGGATATCATTCGTACCTTCCGGTCTCTGTTCGGCTCTTCGCCACCGATTCGACGCGCTCTTGATTCGTTGCTCGCCGAGTGTTCTGACGTCGAATCCACTCTCCCGAAAAATCTGACTGGGGGACTTGCCCGCATGATACTCATCCAAAAACCGTTCTTTGAATGCATCGGTATAGGTAATGGCTTTCTCCGAGACGTGTTTCACGTACGGATTCGCCCTCAGTTGATCGATTTCATACTCCTTGAATAGGCTCTCACTCATCAGTTCTCACTCGCTTCCATCTCGTTTATCTTCATTATATACGAAAAATACCCCGTAAAGGTACTTTTTCAAGGTGTACGCTTTACAGGGTATATTTTAATTTGATTATAGAGATGTTTTTTATAATACTATTCTTAATTTTAATTATCTGTTTTCGGGTTCACTTCAAAGAGTGTCAGGTTTTATTGTTTCGGTTTTAAAATCATGATAATAATATTTTTGTTGATAAATAATCCTCAAGGCATTGACAACACAAAGCAATGTGACACCAACATCTGCAAAAATCGAAAACCACATATACATAATGCCAAACACAGAAAGAACAAGAAATATTAATTTAACTGTCATGGAAAAGACGATATTTTCAGTGGCGATTAAACGAGTTTTTTTGGCAATCCGAATTGCCATATCCAAAAAGCGAATGTCATTGTTAATAATTATGACATCGGAGACTTCAATGGCCAAATCGCTCGCTGAGCCCATTGATACACCGATATCGGCATTTTTAAGTAGTGGGGCATCGTTGATACCATCGCCAACATAGAGACTAATTGAGTTGGTTCTAATGGCATTGAATTTTTCTAGTTTCTGTTCGGGTAACAGTTCAGCGTAATATTCAATTCCTCCGAGTTTTTGAGCGATTTCACTTGCGGATGCTTCATTGTCGCCGGTGAGCATTACGGTGTCATAATGTTTTGTAAAGTAACGAATAGTTTCCATTGAACTCTCTTTTAATTCGTCTTTGACAACAACAAAACCAAGATACTTTTTATTAAGGGCAATAAAGGTGTATGAACCCACCGGAAGCTTCTCTTGATTGATTTCAATGCCAAAACTCTCTATAAATTTTTGGTTACCGGCAAGAGCTTGCTTGCCATTAATTGTGGCACTGATTCCATAGCCAGGAATCTCTTTTGTGTTTTCTGCATCATAAATTCGACGTTTTCCAAATTTCGCCACGATTGCTGCGGCAATCGGATGCGAAGAGAATTTTTCTATTGAAGCCGCGACTTTGAGGGTCTCATCATCGGTATATTCGGTAACAAAAAATGATCCATGTGTTAAGGTGCCCGTTTTATCAATGGCGATGGTTTTCACATCAGTGAGGGTTTGAAGAAAAGTTGATCCCTTAAACAAGATTCCTCGTTTCGCTGCCGCGCCGATACCTGCGTAATACGATAGCGGAATCGAGAGCACTAATGAACAGGGACAAGAGATTACTAAGAAGATAGCAGCACGGTAAATATATCCGTTAGGTCCTAAAACATCATTGGGGGCAATAATCCAGCCAATCAACACTAGCAGTAAAGCTAAGCCGACAACGATGGGAGTATATATCTTGGAAAATTTGGTGATAAATAATTCTACAGAGGATTTATTTGAGGTTGAATTTTCAATCAAATCAATCAACTTTCCTAAGGTAGAATTACTATATTCCTTTTTGGCGCGGATGTGAATAACATCGCCTACATTTATCGTTCCCGAAAGAACAGATGAGCCAACATCAACCCGCAAGAGTTTGGATTCTCCAGTCAGTTGACTGGTATTAAGACTGGTAGATCCCAAAACAACTTCACCATCAACCGGTACTCGCTCACCATTTTTGATGACAATAATATCATCGACTTTGATTTGCAAAGGATCTTTGATGATGATTTTGTCATTCACAAGGATATTGGCAAACTCGATTTTGATATCCATTAACGAAGATATTTCGCTTTTTGACTTTTGGACTGCTCGGTTTTGAAGATGTTCACCGATTGAATATAACATAATGACGCCGATAGCTTCTTCATGTTTTCCTATAATCATTGCGGCTAAAGTGGCGATAATCATCAAAGTGTTCTCATCAAAAAATGATGACTTGCGAAAGTTTTTGATTTGCTTGATCATCAAGCGCGATATTAGTAACAAATATCCCAGCCAGTAAAAGATTTGCGTCAAAAAGTATGGAATAAGCGACGTGTCAAAAAGTTGAGGAATGCGGTAAAAACCAAAATTAATCGCAAAAATAAAAACCCCTAACAAAACAAAAAAGTATTCCTTAAAAAAAGACACCTTATGCTCGGAGGGTTTATTTTCGTAATAGTATGTTTCGATATTATCTTCTAAAGCATCGACAATTTCTTTTATTTCTTTCAATGCTTTGGCTTCGTTGTTTATCTCCTTGAAGTCAACCATCAAGATTTGATTTGCATAATTAAAACTGGCACTGTTCACGTATGCCAAACGTGAGACTCTTCGTTCGATTTTGTTTATGCAACTAGCACAAGTTAAATTCTTCATGACGATCTTCTTAATCATATATTCACCTGATATCGCTCAAATCTAAAAAGGCGATTTTCTTTACGAATTTTTAACATTAATGCTAATTACATTATACTGATTAACATAAAATTGTCAAATGATTATGAATTTCTGGCAATGATAACCGGTTTCATTTGCGTACTTTATGTAAATCTTTTTTGCTAGGGTTTGCAAAAAACAGTCGTTGTGATACAATATATAAAGACGAGGTGAGCGAAAATGGACTGGTTAAAAATCGCAAAAAATTATGAAAGTTACTTTCTGGAAAAAACACGAAATTTGTTAAAAATTCCCACAGTACTAGAAAAGTTCGATCCGAATAATTTAGAAGCCCCTTTTGGAGAAAACATTCGGAAAGCGCTTGATTATATGTTAACAATGGCGGAAATTGATGGTTTCAAAACCAAAAACGTTTTTAATTATGCTGGTCATATTGAGATGGGCGAAGGTAAGGAAATCTTGGGAATTCTCGGACATCTTGATGTTGTTCCTACGGGCGGGAAATGGACGTATGGTCCGTTTGATGCCACATTGAAAGACGGGAAAATATATGCGCGTGGATCCATGGATGACAAAGGTCCGACAATGGCTGCTTATATAGCTATGAAAATGATCAAAGACCAAAATATCAAATTGAATAAAAAAGTTCGTTTGATTGTTGGCTGTGATGAAGAAAGTGGCATGCGGGGGATAACAACTTACCTGCAAAACGAGGCAATGCCTGACTTGGGTTTTGCTCCTGATGCTGATTTCCCCTTAATATACGGTGAAAAAGGGATTTACAGTTTTGATATCAATGGCAGCGAAAATGATTCTATTTTGTTTTCAATGACGGCTGGGGAGCGGTACAATGTCGTCCCTGATAAATGTGTTGCGGTATTAAAGACTGATTTATCACTTGCGTTTAACAAGTACCTTCAAGAACACAATTATCAAGGAGCAGTAGAAGATAATGTTTATACCATCCTTGGAAAAAACGCACATGCGGCTTGGCCACAAGCTGGGGTCAATGCGATTTTCTTAATGACCGATTTTTTGAAGGACTACACTGACAGTGCTTTTATTAAATATATAGATAAGTATTTATCTTTTGATTATCTTGGTAACAAACTTAGAATTAATCACTTTGATCCAGAAATGAAAGAACTGACTCTCAATACAGCAATTGTCAGATATGAAGAAGGCAACTTTAAAATCGGATGTAATATTCGCTATCCGAAAGGTTTTGATTTTGTAAATCAAACCATTAAAATCCAAAAAAGCGCTGACAATTTTAATTTTTCATATTTACAAAAAAACAATTCAGCACCACATTATGTATCCCCCAAGGATCCTTTGGTACAAACGCTCCATAAGGCCTATATTAAATATACTAATGATATTGAAACACCTTTATTGACAATTGGCGGCGGAACGTATGCTCGCTGTTTAAAAAAAGCAGTCGCTTTCGGCCCAAATCTGCCTAAGAACGAAGACTTAGCTCATCAGCCAGATGAATGTTTGATTGTGGCAGACATGCTTATTGCGGCAGCTATTTATGCTGAAGCCATTGAAAAATTGGCTTCGGAGAATCAATAAAGATATGCGATTAAGAAATGTCCGTAATGCTTCAGATTTGATCAATAAACATCCAAATTGGGTTATAACAAATCCAGTAGCAATAAAAGGAAAATGGACGATGGTTTTTGGTAATGATAAACCAATTTATCTTGAAATCGGTTGTGGAAAAGGGAAGTTTATTTTCGAAATGGCAAAAAAACACCCCAATATCAATTTCATTGGGATTGAAAAATTCGATTCTGTCATTGTCAGGGCATTACAAAAAATCGTTAACGAACCGCTTGACAATGTCCGTTTACTTCGAATTGATGCTGCCTTCTTAACATCAATCTTCGCTATTAATGAGATTAGTTGTGTTTACCTTAATTTTTCTGATCCGTGGCCCAAGCCATCGCACGCCAGACGTCGATTGACAAGCCCCCAATATCTAGAAAGATATCGTGCGGTTTTGCAGCCACTCAGTTCAATATTTTTTAAAACCGATAATTTTCCATTGTTTTCTTTCTCGATGATGTCATTTGTAAATTCGGGATTAAAAATCAACCACATTTCTTTGGATTGTCATCGAGAACAAGAATTGAATAATGTAGAAACCGAATTTGAAACTCGCTTTTCCACTGCGGGAAAGCCGATATATTATATCAAAGCCCAATACAAGGAGAGCAACGATGATAAAGCAATTATATCGTGATTTAGTGGAACTTCCGGGTGTGTCCGGAAATGAAAAGTATGTCCGTAAATATGTTAGAGCTGAGTTAGAAAAAGTTTCTGAAACAATCTATCAAGATAAACTTGGATCTGTATTTGGAGCCATCAATGAGCAAAAACAGGGTCCTAAGGTCATGATAGCGGGGCACATGGATGAAGTAGGGGCAATGGTTTCCGCAATTACCGATAAAGGATTTATTAAGATGATCCCGATAGGATCAATTAACGCCCCGATAATGCTTTCTCAACATTTAGATATTATTATTGAAGATGGGTCGGCAGTTCCTGGTGTCGTTGCTTCTAAACCACCACATTTACTGCGAGATGGAGTATCCAAACAAGTAACTGATTTTGATGATTTTTTGCTTGATATTGGCGCGGATTCGAAACAACATGCTTGCGAATTAGGAATCAAGATTGGGCAAATGATTATTCCTCATAATAACTTTACCATCACCAAAGATGGAAAAAAATTCATATCCAAGGCATGGGATGACCGATTCGGAGTGGGGATGGCAATTGAGATTTTACAAAGTGTTGACAAAGATACAATTCCATGTCAACTGTATTGTGGAGCTAATGTCCAAGAAGAAGTTGGTCTTCGCGGCGCGGCAACATCGGCTTCGATGATTAAACCGGACCTTTTTATCGCTGTTGATTGTTCGCCTTGCACTGATACTTTTGAAGACTCAGAAATCGGTGGTTCTTTGGGTGGGGGCTTTATGATTCGGTTTTATGACCCACGGTGTATTATGCATCAAGGTATGCGGGAGTTTATTGAAACAACCGCCAAGAACAATAATATAAAATTCCAATACTATAAATCCGGTGGTGGAACCGACGCCGCCCAAGTTCAATTGACTGATGATGGAGTGCTGGTGTGTACAATCGGTATGCCTTCAAGGTATATTCATTCAACGACTTCAATGATTCATATAGATGACTATGAAGCGGTGAAAGCAATTATTCTGGCTTTACTTAAAGAACTCGATTTCCAAAAGATCAACGATATCAAAGCTAACGTTTGATCTTGCGAAATAAATACTTATGAGACCACAAAAGTGGCTTAAAAAGGAGAAGAAAATGGAAAAAACAATTAACAAAAAAAAGATTCGCGAAATGACGATTTTGGCAATGTTCATTGCCATCATCGCGGTGTTAGCACTAGTTCCAGGAATGGGATTCTTCGTAATTGGGGGAATCTCAATATCTTATGTTCACCCAGTTGTAATGATTGGCGGCGTTCTATTAGGAAAAGCCTTAGGAAGAAAAGCCGGAATCATATTGGGAACAGCGATGGGTGTATGCTCATTGATTGCTTCTTTTTATATCATATCGCATTTCAATAATGTTTTTAATTATCCATGGGTGTCGGTTTTACCTCGATTCCTATTTGGATTAATTATCTATGATGTAACGAATTTTTTCTGTAAAATTATCAAAAAGCGGATATTAGCATACATGGTTAGTTTTTTCTTGCTTTCGATTATTCATTCACTGCTTGTATTGCCACTTTTATTTATCTCATACCCGCTATATTATGGAGCTACTCCGTTTGCTGAAATGATGGCGATGTTCTCCGGAGAAAATCAAGTTATGGCTGGTATTCTATTTATTTCTGGTATTGTTCTTGTGGAAGCAGTATTCTCAGGAATTGTTGGTAGCGTCGTTGCTGATCGGTTACAACATTTTCTTGACCGAGAGGAAAACGAGCCCATAACCAAGGAGGAAGACAATGCTGGCATTGATTGACATTGGAAACACAACGATTACGATTGGATTATCTCACGATCTAAATAAAATCGATAATGTGTTAAAAATCAATACCATTAAGACAATTTCAGCGGATGAATATGCTTTAGTTTTAAAAGAAATGCTCAAAGGAGTCACTGAGGTCATCATTTCCTCAGTGGTCCCAGAATTAAATAGTGTTTTCAAAGAATTTCTCCAAGAACGCATGAATATCATTCCGATGTTCATGGGGCAAGGCGTTAAAACGGGAATAAAGATTATGTCCGACAATCCCAAAGAAGTTGGAACAGATATTATTGCAAATCTCGTTGCGGCAACGCAACAATATGGTCATACTTGCCTCGTCATTGATTTGGGTACGGCGACCACTTTTTCATATATTGAGGATTTGGCTTTCAAAGGGGCGATTATCGCCCCGGGATTGACAACGAGTAAAAACGCATTAATCAGCCGGACTTCGCTCTTGCCACAAGTCGAATTAGAAATGCCAACAAAACTCATCGGCACTAATTCCACCGATTCAATTAAATCGGGGTTAATCTTCGGTCATGCAAGCATGATTGATGGCATCATTCGCCGCATCAAAAAACAGGTTATTTCTGATAATCTACCAGTTATTATAACCGGGGGACATGCCAAATTGATTTTCCCACATTGTTTCGAGAAAATCACTTTGGATGAAAATCTAATTTTAAAAGGATTATTGCTGGTATACAGACGTAACATTACGAAAAGTCGTTAAATATCTACAAAGAGAATGTACGGTTCATCTGTGCATTTTTTCTACTCAGGATTATGTAAGTGTGAATAACGGGGGTCTTTATGAAAAAACTAATCTTGATTGATGGTAATAACTTGCTGTTCCGATCCTATTATGCAACCGCCGCAATGGGCAATTTAATGAAGAATAGTCAAGGCATATATACAAATGCAGTATATGGTTTTGTCAATACAATTCAAGCGTTACTCACCAGAGACTATACTCATATGCTCGTAGCTTTTGATTGCAAAGGAAAAACCTTTAGACACGAGAAGTATGAAGCATATAAAGGCACTCGCAAAGAAGCCCCCGAAGAATTAATTATGCAGATGCCTTTGGTCAGGGAATATCTTGACGCTGTCGGCGTTGCACGGTATGAACAAGATCAGTATGAAGCCGATGATATTATTGGGTTTTGCGCATCGCAATTTGTATCTGATTTTGATGCGATTGATATTTTTAGTAACGATCATGACATGCTTCAATTGTTATCCCCAAAAGTGTCACAGGTAATATCAAAAAAAGGCTTGTCTGAAATTGATGTTTTCACGATAAACAATATATACGAAAAGCTGGGAATCCGACCAGACCAAATGGCGGATTATAAAGGACTGGTTGGCGATCCTTCCGACAATATTCCCGGAATTCCCGGAATTGGTGATAAGACAGCGGTCAAACTGCTATCGGAATATCAAACTCTTGAGAATATAATCGTGCATGCCACAGATTTAAAAGGCAAATTGCAAGAAAAAGTAATCAACTTTCAAGAACAAGCACGTTTTTCAAAGGAAATGGCGACCATCATTCGTGATTTTCCCAATGATTTAAGTTTAAACGAGATGAAGTATAATGGATTCAATCACAATTCTTTGAAAACCTTCTTGACGAAAATGGAATTTCGCTCAATTTTACAAAAGATTGAAATAGCGATGCCAAAACAAGCACCAAATCTTGGTGACTATCGGGTAGTAAAATCTGCCGAGGAGTTAATCAGTTTATTGGATGGGCCTGCAGCTTTGCATTTAGAACTATTTGGCAGTAACTACCATACGGCTAAGAAAATTGGTTTTGGCATTCAAAATATCCATGGCAAATTTTTCATTGATTATGATTTTCTTCATAAATCGGATCATTTTCAAAAGTGGCTCAATAATCCGGACATGCAAAAAGATGTTTATGATCTCAAACAAACAAAAGTAGCTTTGATGTGGGATGGATATGATTTAAAAGGGACCCGATTTGACTTGCTTTTGGGTGCATATTTACTTAATCCCAACCTTGCTAAAGAGGATTTCCGTAATGTTATTTCCGCATTTGATACGGATATTGTCCAGTACGATGAAGAGATATATGGACGAGGCAGTAAATATGCTATCCCTGAAGATGTGACCATTGTGCAAAAGTACGCCGTAAACAAAGCTAGTGCCATTGCCACATTAAAAGCAACTGTTGTTGCTAAAATCGCTGCCAACAACCAGACATCGTTACTAAATGATGTTGAGATTCCATTAGCGGAGACATTAGCAAAAATGGAATTTGCCGGTATCGCTATTGATAACGATGCTTTAACTGCTTTTGGTTTTGGCCTAAATGACAGAATAACAACATTAGAAAAATCAATTATATCTATTGCTGGTGAAAATTTTAATATTAACAGCCCCAAACAACTAGGAGTTATTCTTTTTGAAAAATTAAATCTGCCATACTATAAGAAAAATAAAAACGGCTATTCAACTGATATTACTGTTTTAGAACAACTAGTTGGGTTCCACCCAATAATTGAACAAATCATGGAATATCGAACATTAACAAAATTATATTCCACCTATTATGAAGGTATTAAAACAGCTTTAGATATGAAAAAGGATGGGAAAGTTCACACTATATATAAACAGACAATCACGCAAACGGGAAGACTTTCGAGCATCGAACCCAATTTACAAAACATCCCCATCCGTACTGATGAAGGTAAAGAAATTAGAAGAATTTTCATTTCGGAACCGGGATATTGGCTATATTCTTGTGACTATTCGCAGATTGAGTTGCGAGTTTTAGCTCATATGGCTAATGTAGAAGCATTAAAGGAAGCTTTCATTCGTCACGAGGATATCCACAACCATACGGCCCAGTTAGTTTTTCACAAAGAAGAAGTCTCAACCAATGAGCGCCGCGCTGCCAAAGCGATTAACTTTGGGTTAATTTATGGAAAAACCGCTTGGGGATTATCGGAAGACTTAAAAATATCACCAAAACAAGCCGAACAATTCATATCAGATTATTTTCATCAGTTTCCCCAAATTAAAGTCTATATGGATCAACAGATTGAAATGGCTCGTACTTTAGGTTATGTAACGACGATTCTCAATCGTCGTCGATATATCCCCGAAATAAACGCGGAAAATTACCAAACTCGTGAGTTTGGCAAACGTATGGCAATGAATGCACCGATTCAAGGATCGGCCGCTGATATCTTGAAGGTAGCTATGGTTAAAATTCAGACTGAATTTGATCACCGTCAGTTAAAATCGCGGATTTTACTGCAAATTCATGATGAATTAGTTTTCGCTATCGCTGAAACGGAAAAACCAATCGTCGAATCAATTATCAAGGATCGGATGGAACATGCAGTTCCATTTAGTGTACCACTCACAATCGAGTGTAGCTTTGGAAAAAATCTATTCGAGGTGGCTTAATAATGCCAGAATTACCAGAAGTTGAAACGATTCGTGCCACTTTACAATTGGCAATTGTTGGAAAAACCATTGCCCATATAGATATTTACTACGATAAAATCATCCATGGCATTTCACCAACAGATTTTCAAAAGCATTTGGTAAATCAAAAAATTCACGACATGGATCGTTATGGGAAATACTTATTTTTTATTCTTGATGATTACACGATTATATCTCATCTCCGAATGGAAGGAAAGTATTATTTAAAACCGGAAACCGCCCCTGTGGAAAAACACGAACATATCGTTTTTGTTTTTACCGACCATACATCGATGCGATATCATGACACTCGAAAATTTGGTACGATGGAACTTGTAACGATTGGCAATGAGAAGCAAAGTAAGAGTTTGGCATCACTTGGATTAGAGCCATTTAATGAGAACTTTACTGTGGCATATCTCCAAGATAAAATCAAAAAATCAATTCGTCCAGTGAAAAGCTTTTTACTTGATCAAACCATCGTTTGTGGACTGGGGAATATATACGTCAACGAGATTTTATGGCGATGCAAATTGAATCCAGAAACAAAAGTCCGACATTTATCCATATCCGATTTGAGTTGTTTAATCGATTCTTGTCGAGTTGTTTTAAAACAAGCCATTGAAGCGGGAGGGACAACCATCCGGACATACTATTCAAGTTTAGGTGTTGCCGGACGCTTTCAAAACGAATTAAAAGTCCATGAAAAAAAAGGACAGCCGTGTCCAATATGTCATACCCCGATTGAAAAAATCAAAGTCGGAGGACGCGGAACGTTTTACTGTCCGAGTTGTCAAAAAAAGAGGAAGGATATATGATGAAAATAATCGGTTTAACAGGGGGAATAGCCTCAGGGAAATCCACTGTCGCTAAATTTTTTCAACGCCTCGGGGCTAAAGTAATCAATGCCGATAATATCTATAAAGAACTTTCAAAACCAGGAAAAATACTGTATAATAAAATTATAAGTGAGTTTTCGGGCGCGATTGTTGGCCCAGATTATACTATCGATTGGCAACACCTTGCGGCAATTGTTTTTAATGATGATATCAAGCGTAAGCGGTTAAATGATATTACTCATCCAGAAATCAAACGGGCAATTGGCATATTGATAGACAAATACCGCATGATGAATGAACCTTATATAGTTATTGAAGTGCCACTATTGTTTGAATCCGGGTATAACACAATATGTGATGAAACGATTGTCGTGACTGTAAATCCAGATGTTCAGATTAGACGACTGATGAACCGAAACAATATCGACAAACAAACCGCACTGAAAATGATAAATGCGCAAATGCCTTTGACGGAGAAAAGTAAATTATCAACATACATCATTGATAACTCTGCGGACTTATCAAAGACAGAAACCCAATTTTATGATATTCTTGACCAGATAAAAAGGTGATATAATATGACAAGCGATAGTTTCTTCTCAACCTCCTGTGAAACCAAAGATTTGCATCCCAATCCTGAATTGCGGACAAGATATTACCGTAATACTTTTGCCCAAGGCATTGAAGCTATCAAAGCATTGGCGCAAACTGAAAAACTGGAAATTCAAGTCATTAATGAAATTCATAAAGAGGTTCACATTGTTGGCAATGGTTTTGATGGTATCATAACGTTTTTTCTTTCCGGACCAAACGAAATGGCACTTGATATTAAAATCAATTGGTTTGGTATCATCGGCTGGGGAAAACCCAGAAAGATTATAATCTCATTTTATCGTTTTTTTGATACGGTCTTACAATTCATCGGGGTTTCTCTACACCCGTAGTTGAAAGGATTTACATGGATAAAGCCAGAGCTACAGACCAATTTTTTGTGTATGCGAAATCAAATTTGGGTGCGAATGATTTTCAGACATTGAGTTTACTTTATCAGCCGATTATCGGCGTTTTAGCGTTTTCGTTATACTCAACTTTATGGCACCTGATAAATCGACAAAATTTAATTTCCGAACGTTATCTTCATAGTGATTTAGAAAGTATATTAAACTATAAAATTGTTAAAATTGAAGAAGCACGCCGCAACCTTGAAGCAATCGGTTTGATGAATGTCTATTTCCACGATGACTGTTTTGCATATGAAATGAAATTGCCTATGGCAGCTGCCAGTTTTATCAATGATGGCGTTTTAGGATCATATTTACAGAATTGTGTAACTGAATCTCGTTACGAAAAGATTCTAAAACTATTTCGCATTGTTCCCGTCAACAAAACTGATTTTATAAATCTAACCAAGTCTTTTAATGATGTCTTTCCCGCTATTTCGGATAGCAAAAAGCTAACGTCTGGGGAGTTTGTTGTAACAAATCGAGCAAAGTCCATAAGCATTAATGATAATAGTTTTGATTTTCGTTTATTTGTGGAAACCTTTCCTGATACTAATAAAATTAGCAGTTTGCTAACCGATGCTGTCAAAGAAAAGATTAACATTCTAGCATATATTTACGGTCTTGATGAAGAAAGTATGCATACCATTTTCGCAAAGGCAATTGATGAGGCCAATACTGATGTTGATTTGGCAAAGCTATCGCGATTTGCACGGGAATGCAATAAATTCGATGTGCCGGTTATTGAACCCCAAGAAGATGTAAAACAGCAAGATTTCCAAGATGGCAATCCGACTGATCCTGTCGATTATTTTGGCTCTGTTAGTCCAAAAAGACTACTATCACAGTTGCTAGGCGGATTAGTATCCAATTCTGACCTTCGCGTTGTCGAACGACTGATTGAAGAGATTAGACTAGATAAAGGTGTTGTTAATGTTTTGTTGGCGTACACTATCAAAAATAATGATGGCAATATGCCGCCGTTTGCTTATTATCAAAAAATTGGTATGTCATGGAAACGTAATCAGATTGACAATGTTGAAATCGCCTTGGATTATGTTCGTCATTTGAACAGCGAGTATACCCGCAATCAAAACCCAGCCGAGAAAAAAATTAGTCATAAAACCGGCAAAAGCGGTAAACCAGAAGTTAAAATTGACTGGTTGGATGACTATTTAAAATCGATTAAGTAACGAAAGGAGACCGTGATGAAAAAAATCAATGATTATCTATTGGATAAATCATCAAAATACAGTCCCGATGAAATTATTGATCGCTTGTTAGAAGATGCAATCATCAATCGATTCGTTCTAACAAATGACTTGAAACATGATACGATTACTGATGGAATCAATCAATTGTTAACTTTCAAGGAGTCTAAAGATACCTGCAATCAATGTCAAGGACTTTATGAATGCAAGCTGAATTATCTAGGCATGCAGCCAAGATTGGTGATGTATGATTCCGAAATTGCTTTAGATTATGGAAAATGTCGGTATAACACCAGCGACGAAAGTCGATCCAAAATTGATGCAATGTATGTTCCTCGTAAAGTATTCAACGCTGATTTCAGCGATTTTGACTTAATTGGGTCATCACGTAAAGAAATTCAAAAATATATGTTAGAGTTTTTACATGACTATTCTAAAACCAATCCGAAAAAAGGAATGTATCTTTCGGGTTTGTTTGGTTCGGGAAAAACATATATTTTAGCTGCCATGGCAAATGAATTGGCAAAAAAGAACTTTAATATTATTTTTGCCTATTATCCTGATTTAGTTCGTGAACTTAAATCATCAATTGGAACCGGTGAACTTGAAGAAAAGATTCAAAGACTAAAAACGGTGGATGTACTGTTTTTAGATGATATCGGCGGCGAAACGAATTCGGCATTTATTCGCGACGAAGTCTTGGGACCGATTTTACAGCATCGGGTTTTAGACGAGTTGCCAACCTTCTTTTCATCCAATATTAAAATGCGTTCTTTAATTGAAGCCATGCAAATTGATGCTTCCAGTCATGAAAAAACCAAGGCAGTTCGCATATATGAGCGGATTCATGAACTGGCAATAGAATTCGAATTGACCGAAAAACCCATTCGATAGCCTTGACAATTGAAACTATTGCTATATAATATATTCTAAGATATAAATACTGTGAACAGGACATGATCATATCTGCTCCATAAGCGATGACGGAATCGGTGAAAGCCGTCTTGGATAGCGAGAATGATTACCACCTGGAAGTAGGCCTTTGAAAAGGACCCGTCGCCGGCGTTAACGGAATCAAGTGCCGGATTTATCCGGAATAAAGGTGGTACCACGGTGATTCAATCGTCCTTCAACGAGGACGATTTTTTTATATTTAAGGAGGTTTTATGATGATTAACATTCAATTTGCAGATGGTTCAGTAAAAAGTTTTGCCAAAGGAATATCGGCGGAGGCCATCGCCACAGCGATATCACCTTCTTTACGTAAACGGTGCTTAGCTGCCGAGGTCAACGGTGTTCTTACTGATTTAACTCGTCCAATAGAAACTGATGCTAAATTAATTCTGATTACCGAAGAAAGTCCGGTAGCATTAGAAATAATTCGCCATTCTTCAGCGCATTTAATGGCTCAAGCCATCAAAACAATGTACCCATGGGCACAATTTGGCGTAGGTCCCAATATCGAAGAGGGTTTTTATTACGATATTGATTTGGGGGATACCGTTTTGACTGACACTGATTTGCCAGAAATCGAGAAGGTAATGACCAAGTTAGTGGCTCAAAGCGAGCTTGTATCAAGGCGGGAAGTCTCGAAAGCCGAGGCATTATCCGTGTTTAAAAATGACATCTATAAAACAGAACTAATTAATGATCTTCCCGATGGAGATATCATTACCCTCTATTCTCAAGGGGATTTTACGGATTTGTGTCGAGGACCACATGTGCCATCCACAAAATGGCTCAAACATTTTAAATTGTTGAGTCTTGCGGGGGCGTATTGGCGCGGTGACTCAAAAAATAAACAACTGACGCGGATATACGGAACCAGTTTCTTTACTGCCGAGGCACTCACGGATTATCTGACAATGGTTGAAGAACGAAAAAAACGTGATCATCGCAAATTAGGTAAAGAGCTTGATCTTTTCATGCTCTCTGAATATGGTCCTGGATTTCCATTTTGGTTGCCTAATGGGATGATTTTACGGCGTGAATTGGAAAATTTTTGGTATAAGGTACATCTTAAAGAAGGCTATAAGTTGATTCAGACACCGATTATGCTAAATAAAGAGTTATGGGAAGTATCGGGACATTGGACTATTTACCGGGAACACATGTACACATCAACGATCGATGACCAAGAATATGCTATCAAGCCGATGAATTGCCCAGGTGGAATGCTTGTATATAAGCATGATATTCATTCATATAAAGATTTTCCTCTCAAAATTGGGGAATTAGGGTTAGTTCATCGGCATGAAGCTAGCGGAGCGCTAAATGGCTTATTTCGGGTTCGCAATTTCACCCAAGATGATGCCCATATCTTTATGACCGAAGCGATGATTGTCCATGAAGTCTCCGAATTAGTTCGCTTATATGACTATATGTATTCGGTTTTTGGCTTGTCATATCAAATTGAGTTATCCACAAGACCATTGGAAAAATATATCGGAGAAATTTCCACTTGGGACCGGGCGGAAAAAGCGTTGGCTGATGCATTAATCAGTATGGGAAAAGAATTCAAAATCAATCCTGGTGATGGAGCTTTTTACGGTCCCAAACTAGATTTCAAACTTCAGGATTCAATGAACCGCATTTGGCAATGTGGGACAATCCAGTTGGATATGAATCTGCCGGAACGATTTGAGTTAACTTACATAGATCAAAATGGCGAAAAAAAGCGACCGGTAATGTTGCATCGGGCTTTATTTGGGTCAATAGAACGCTTTATTGGCATTTTGATTGAACATTATGCGGGAGCGTTTCCAACCTGGTTAGCTCCGGTCCAAATTAAAGTAATACCAGTTAACATCGCGATTCATAAAGCCTATGCTGAAGCGATAAAAGTCAGTCTGCTTGAGAATGATTTTCGTGTTGAAGCCGATTATCGGGAAGAAAAGCTAGGCTATAAGATTCGCGAAGCCCAAACAAAAAAAATTCCATATCAATTGGTTATCGGGGATAAAGAAGTAGCTGACCAAACGATTACATATCGTCGCTACGGGGAATTGGAACAAATCACTGTATCCATCACGGATTTCATTAAAATGGTCAAACAAGAAATCGCAAACAAATAAAAAGAACTGGATGATTCAAAGGGATCATCCAGTTTAATTTTTCTTCGTCATTTGTTCGATTAAACCGATATCAGGATCGATAAAAATAGTTTTTTGATGGGAATAGGTGACAAAACTTCCAGGGACGCCGGGAATTTTTTTGACATGCTTAATCAAAGT
>JAQVVR010000024.1 GCA_028698875.1 Candidatus Izemoplasmatales bacterium | reverse complement strand
AAAAATGCGACAAAAAAGACATATTTCTTGGCATTCCAACAAATATGTCTGATTATCTTATGGTAGCCAGTACGGGGTTCGAACCCGTGAATGGTGCCTTGAGAGGGCACTGAGTTAACCATTTCTCCAACTGGCCATAAAGAATCACTCTTCAAGAAGAGCGATCGTTTTATTAATCCGTTTGTTAATCCGTTCTGTTCCCAATATTTTTAAAATATAATAGAAATTTGGTGTATTCTTTCTTCCCGAGACGGCAATCCGGATGATTTCTGCGAAATCACCGATATGACCATAAAAAGCTTCTTTGTTTTTCTTATATTCTTTAACCGAGGGCGAAAAACCACATATCGAAGCTAAAACTTTTAGCTTTTCAAACCATTCGCTTTCCTGAAGATCAAGCGATGGATTAGCTTTATACGTATTCAAAACCTTGATTAAAATATCTTTTGATAGACTTTCGTTGAAAGGCAACTCCCCTGACATATACTGATCATAGTATTGATCATACATGAAATCAATGATGGGGAATATATCACTGTATTTAGCATAATCTTTCCGTGGTTTTTCCCCGCCACGTTCAATCGAAATAATGGCTTTAAAGTAATCAACATCCGAAGCGATTGCTAAAGCAAATTGTGGTTCATAAATATTAGCCCATGCTAAAGCTTTATTGGTAATCTCATCAGCACTCATAAACGCTAGTCGATCCTTCGATATTGATTTAACTTTTTCCAAATCAAACAAAGCTCCATCCAACGTCATTTTCGCAAATGATAACTGAAAATCAAAGATATTTGCTTGCGGATTTTCAATCCGCCAAGCTTCAAAATTAGTGTTGGCAATAGTCATTAAATACTCCAAGAACCCTTCAATCGGATACCCGGCTTCGAGGAAATATGATACCGCCGCTTCCGGATCCTTCCGTTTCGACAATTTTCTTCTTGTGCCTTCATCAATTTTCATAATGACGGGCAGATGCGCATATTGAGGCCGGTCCCAGCCCATAGCATCAAATAATTGTAAATGAATTGGCAAACTGGCCATCCATTCTTCGCCTCTAGTTATGATCGTTGTGCGCATAAAATGATCATCAACTAAATGGGCAAAATGATATGTTGGCAAGCCATCGCTTTTCATGATAACAATATCCTGATCGTTTTCCGTCATTTCAAATGAACCTCGGATTAAATCAGTTATCATGATTTTATGTGTCTGATTACCATTTGATTTAAACCGAATCACAAACGGATCACCGTTTTTTAATTTAGCTAATACTGTTTCTTTTGGAAGAAATCGACAGGTGGCATATTCCCCATAATATCCAGGATTTACTTTCAATGACTCTTGTTTCGCTCTCATGGCACTTAAATCCTCATGAGTACAGAAACACGGATACGCCAAATCATCTAGAAGCATCGCTTTAATCACAACATCATAGATGGGCTTGCGTTCACTTTGAACATATGGTCCATAGGCACCACCAAGAACGAAATCTTCATCCGGGATAATCCCGTATATGGCAAGTTCTTGTAGTACTTGATTCCCTGATCCCGTGATCTCACGTTTCGTATCAGTATCTTCTAAACGACAGAAAAATACTCCCTTGCTCTGCTTGGCATATCGCCAAGAACATAATGATGCAAATAAAGAACCCATATGTAAAAAACCTGTCGGTGACGGTGCAAAGCGCGTAACCATCGCGTTTACCGGCAGTTTTCTTTTTGGATATAATTGTTCAAGATCCGTTAGTTTCCTCGTTACCGATGGAAAAACGGCATTGGCGATTTCCCAATTCAGGTTCATTTGATTCACTCCAGATTGATACTGAATATATGATATCATAATCATTGATATATTTCCACTTTTTTCCGCCCTTTTATGTAAAGAAAAAGGGAGATTTCTCCCTTTTTCAAATATCTATTCCGTTATTAAACCCAAATATAATCACAAACAAAGCTTTTCTGGCATGCTTTTCTTAAAATATTGGGTTGCGTGTCGACCAGGTCCATGGAATGATGTTAAATTCAGTAAACGCTTCCCCGGTAAAAGGATTATATCCAGATACAACCGTTTTATCCGTATTAGTATAGCGGATTATGATTTTTGTGTCCGCTGCCCAAAATCCTAGTGATACAGCTAAACCACTAAATTTTTGTCCAAAGAGATTTTCGCTTACTGTTGGTGTTTGAACATCACTGCGTCGTGATACAATAAAAGTTGCGAAGTCGCTATCGGTCCGATAACCAATTGCTTTGGTAGTATTGTTTGCATTATAGTTTTCATCGTAATAAAGCGTTGTATTGGCGGGAATATCCGTTGTGATTGGCATTAATTGATGGTGATGGCCTGAGACCATTAGATCCAATACTAAGGTGTTTAGTAATGCTGTCCACTGGGCCTTGATGTCTGCTAAAAACATGTTGTCACCCCCATATGGAAGTGATGACTTTTCGGTGATAACATAGTTAACCGGCATATGGGAAATTCCTAGGCGGAATTTGATTGATGTATCGGTATCAAAACCATATTTAACGATGGTATCCATGATGAAAGCCGTTTGTTCATTCCGATATTCATCATAATTAGCGGTGTCATAATATTCCCACCAATCATCATTATGATCTTCTCCCAGATCAAGAACTATAGCGAATACATCGGCCAGATGAACTGTATAGAAGAACTTTTCGTCTTTGGAGCCAACATATTTATATAATATGTTTGCACAATTACCTTTCGTCTCATGATTACCGCGCGCATAGATAACTGGATGACTGCCTTTGGTAATATTGTGAGCGATTTCTAAGATGCGTTCAATATCCGCTGGTTCTTCAAGATGTGATGAGATGTCTCCCGCCATAACGAGAAAATCAAGATTATCGCCGAAATAAGAACCGGTCTCGCTGGCTGCGCTTGTATAATCGTGCGTATCAGATAAGGTGTAAAAATCAAGTCCATTCATAGTATCAACTGGGTAAAAACAATAAGTTTGGTTTACTGTCGTACCGGTAATTCCCGAATACGGTCCCCGGTAGATGATTTGTGTCGATGAAATAGTATATTCCTCCGCCGCATCCAGTATGGTCATCGGGACAATTACTTTATGAACTGTCGTCTCCGAATTTAAACTACCCGCATATAAATCATGATAATCAACGCCATCGATAGTTACTGTGCCGGTCGCGTTTGATGATGTGGTCCAAACAATTTGATATTCTTCTTCAACGGCAAATACTACCGGTTGATTCGTGATGAAACAAAAATGCAAATTGAAGGTCACCACTAAAATCATTACTAACATGCTTCCTAATAAAACAAACTTAAACACGACACACTTGGCATAACGAGTTTTGGGATAATAAAAGATCATAAATACGCCAAAACCAATTACTACGGTCCAAAAAAGGATATCGCCAAAACTACGAGCAATGTAGGTTAATGCATCAATGCCTAGATATAACATGTAAAATAGTGCTATCGATAATACACCACCTAAAATCGCTATGATGAGTAAAACAATTGATTTTGGCTTGGCAAAGAATAATATGACTGCGGTAATTGCCAACCCGGTAAGTAACCCAAATATGATGTATTGTATCCAACTGATGCCAAACATACCTTCGATACCTGACCAAATTGATCGCATAGCCAAAAATAGCGAAAAATTGAACACCGAGATAATTAAAGCGATGATTTTTCTCATAGATACCTCCAATGGAATTAAATCGATAATACTGATTAACATAATTCTATCACGAAATTATTTAAATTGCATAATTTTATCACAAGTCAATTCATGATTTACATGATTATACGATATAATATTATTAAGTTTTTATTTTTTTTAATTCGAAAAATAATCCTTGACTGTCCCCTGTACCGGAGGGTATACAATGAAACATGAAGGAAGTGATACGATGTACAAGATTGGTGAATTTTCCAAAATAACCAACATTACGGTGAAAGCCCTCCACTATTATGATGAAGAAAAGATTCTCAAACCTTCATACCGAGCCGAAAATGATTATCGGTATTATGACGAGGCAGATTATCAAAAAGCAAAACTGATTGCTTTTTTGCGAGCACTCGATTTCTCAATTGCCGAAATCAAAGATTTGTTAAAACATTATGAATCCGAAAAAGATCTTTCTTACTTTCTTGTGGAGAAAAAAGCAATAATTACCGAAAAAATCGGGTTGGAAAAAGCCCTAATCAAGAAAATCGATTCCTTCCTCAAACCAATTCCTAAGGAGGAAAGAAAAATGGATTACAAAGTTGAAGTAAAAACACTCGAACCAATCACCGTCGCTAGCATCCGTTTCCAAGGCAGTTACAGTCAATGTGGCGAGTATTTTCAAAAGATTTACAAAGCTATAAAAGGTAAAGCTTCCGGACCATCACTCTGTCTATACTATGATCAAGGTTGTATGGAAAGTGCGGATATTGAAGCCTGTGCTCCGATTCATGGCTTAGTCAAGATTTCTGGTATTGAATGCAAAACCCTGCCAAAAACACAGGTGCTCATCACTACGCATATTGGAAAATATGAAGCCCTTAGTGAAGCTTATAAAGCCATCGTGGATTACGCTAAAGTCAATAAAATTGAATTACAAGGACCAACAAGAGAAATCTATATTAAGGGGCCTGGAATGCTCTTTGCTGGTAATCCGGATAATTACATCACGGAAATTGCCATTCCGTTTTAAGCTAGTCGCTTTGATCAAGATTCCCAAAACGGGAATCTTTTTTTATTACGGAAAATAAAAAAATCCATCGGGCTTGCCGACAGATTTTAAATTACATATTGGTGACTGGTACGGGATTCGAACCCGTGAATGCAAGCGTGAAAGGCTTGTGAGTTAACCGTTTCTCCAACCAGCCGCCTGGCGCCTCAACTAGGACTTGAACCTAGGACCCCATGATTAACAGTCATGTGCTCTAACCAACTGAGCTACTGAGGCTCATTAAGTTTAATAAAAAAGAAAGAAGCCTGGCGACGTCCTACTCTCGC
>JAQVVR010000015.1 GCA_028698875.1 Candidatus Izemoplasmatales bacterium | reverse complement strand
TTCAATCATTGACACAGGAAAAACAATCGGTTATAATGAGAATATAGACTACAGATGTAGTTGGTAAATGGAATGACTTACTGTTTGTCAATTGATAGTAACAATGAAAATATATGACGAGTTCTTGTTATGGTTTAAAATATAAATTAAGCGGGGTTTGCAAGATGCGAAAATTCATGACGATAGGAATCAGTTTTATATTGCTTGGTTTTTTTATTGTTAGTTGTCAACCGAATACGACAACTGAGGGCAATATTACCTCCATAACGACAGTATTAACAACTACATTATCAGATACTACCACAACCACTTCTTTGCCAACAGAAGAATTAGTATGGGATTATCTTGGTGAAATACCACCAACCGATCAAGTGATTCGATTTGACCCAAATGGGTTTGTGGCAAATAACAGTTGGTTTTTTCATGGGGCTCCTGTGTTTTCTCCGGATGGGAAAGAAGTATATATCTCCAAGTACATTCGAAACGTTGATCAAATTGAAGTATGGTATTCATCCATAGTTGATGGCTCGTGGAATACTCTACAAAAGCTTGTGGTCGAAGGATTGAGTGGTCAGTTAAATTGTCCGGTTTTCGTTGCGGAAGATGATGGCCTATACCTGATGAACTATTACCACAGTATGTTTAGAATCTATCACGTGACACGAACTGATCATGGCTGGGGCAACCCCGTGGTACTGCCGATAAAGATTCCTTCGGGAAAACAAATCGGATGGAATTATTCCATTGCGGCAAACAAGAATATCTATTTTACTGTTGAGCCTTACTCTGATGGTAATCGCATTTACCGATCAGTCTATTCAAATGGCGTCTATGCAACACCGGAACCAATTTCAGTTCTTAATGGGGGAGTATATGGCGCTGTTTCGCCCAAAATCGCTTACGATGAAAGTTTTATCTTCTTTGAATCCACTCGAACCGATGGCTATGGATATCATGATATATATGTGAGTTTTAAAGATGGAGAAGGAAATTTCTTGGAACCAATCAACCTTGGTAATCAGATTAATTCGCCAGAAGAGGAGTTTGCTGCCAACCTGTCGGTAGATGGCAAATATTTCTTTTTCACAACTAGTCGTTCAGGAGATATCGGATATAATCCTTATTGGATAAAATTAGATGAAATCGAATGCTTTCAGAATCGATGAACATAGTTTAAGTATAAAGAAGCATACCAAGCAAACACAGTAAAAGTCATATTCTATTCAGAATTGACTTTTTTTTGCATGGTGGCTAATATCTCTGCATCGATTAATATCGGTATAATGATAGCCATATTCATAGAAAATCAAGCATTGTCAAGAATACTAAGATCAAGAAAAGACAAAACAAATTTATAGCATAAATTCATCGGTGTGATATAGACTTAACAACTGACAACAAGTATAATACATTTAATAAGTATTAAATTCGATTCGTTTTTTTTACAAAGATGTCATTTGAATTCGTGATGGCTAAACGATAAATAATGACTTTATTTTAGTACATAAAGAATTGTAACCATCGGAGGCAAGTTGTTTATGAATTTTTTAAATCAGGAAGTAAAAAAGTATATTGCTCAATTTTTGAAATTGGAACCCAATTTAGCACTTTCGATTGGGATTATTACTCCTCTTGATGATGAAATATACTTTTTTTCTGATATTTTTCCAGACACAGCCAAATACCTCTACGAAGTTGGATCAATTTCAAAAGTATATTTATCCTGCCTTTTAGCAAAACTTGTTCAGGAAAAGAAAATCTTGCTTGAAGATTCGATTGATCGATACTTGGATCTGCCCAAAGGAAAAGTGTATCCCACAATCTTAAGTTTAGCAACTCATACATCGGGTTATGCGCCTTTACTTTCCTTTCGTTTCATTTGGGCATATTTGCTTAAAAGCAAAGGAATGAAACAAAACTTATATAAAGGTTTAAAGAGCGACCGGTTATATAAGCAGATAAATTCTTTTCATCTGAAATCGAAAAAATATCGCTATCATTATTCCGATATGAATGGAGCCGTCCTTGGTGAAATCATCTCAAAAGTCGAAAATAAACCATTTGATATCGTGATGAATGACTTTTTGAAAACGGATTTAAAACTTCAGAATTCGCGGTTATCAGTCGGCACAGCTTACAACCTTGAGAGCTATTACCGGAAAAGAATCCGTTATCACCTGAATTGGGAGCCCGGCGACGTTTATGCCGCTGCAGGGGGTATAATGAGCTCAATTTCAGATAGCATCACATTTTTAAGGAAACAAGTCGAACATGATCCATCGTATTTGTCCATGACTCAAGAAAGATACACAAGAATTCGCTTTGGACATCGTTCCATGGCGATGGGACTTGGCTGGCATATGTATCCGGATGGCAATTATATGTTTCATAAGGGCGGGACATCTTGTTTCCGTGCGTCCTATTTGATTGAAAAAAAGAGAAAAATCGGTGTTGTTGTTTTAGCGAATGTCATCGGAAATCGGGAATACAATACCACCAAATTATCGATGATGCTTTGTAAGAATATCAAGGATTTGCTTCGGGAAATTCGCACAAAGAAGCATCAAATGGCATACAATCCTCAATCACTTCAAGCCGAGTCGATTCAATCGGCTTAGCAAGTAAAACCAAATGATTAATATTTTTAAAGGTTAATTAATCTGATCTTTTATTTTCAGTCAGAGGAAGACAAACTAGTGCATAACAATATAATGGTAATGTGAATGACTTCTTGACTTATGCTATCGAAAAGGAGTTTATATTATATTCAAAAACACGTATTTAGAAACCAATATCAGTGTATAATAAAAATAGCCATCTTTGTTTGGCGTATCCATTGGTGGCAATATTTCACCCATATTATTGACAAAAGGAGGAAGTAATGAGCTTTCGCTCGTTGCATTAAAAAAATGATTACCATCTATAAAGAAATTGATGGCAAGTTGATGAGTTTTTCCGATCAAGATCACCTTGAAGAACATTATGTGCCCGATGTCTGGATTAACATGGTCGCTCCAACAATCCAAGAAGTGAAAAACGTCGCAGAAAAAACAGGCTTGTCGTATGCGTATTTATTTCAAGCTTTGGACGAAGAAGAATCGGCTCACGTTGATATCGAAGACAACGATATGCTAATTGTTCTTGACGCCTCCTATCTGGAAACAAAAGAAGATGGTTCAATCTTTTTTTCGACATTGCCATTTTCAATCATTTTTAATCAAAACTATATCGTTACAGTCAGTCCCATTAAAGTCGGTCTTGTTGACTCGTTATTACAAAAAAACAAAAAAATTGAACCTCAAAAACGGGTTCGTTTGACACTTAATATTATTATGCGACTTGCATCCGATTTTATTATCAGTCTAAAGAAAATTGATGCCAAAACCAAGGATATTGAACGCATTTTACATAATTCACAGAAGAATAAAGAACTTTTTGATTTGATGGAATTAAACAAGTCGCTTGTCTACTTTTCGACAGCACTTAATTCTGATAAGGTTTTAATCGCCAAATTAGTACGACTTCCGGAGTTTAAAAAGAATGAAGAAGACTTTGATTTAATTGAAGATGTATCGGTTGAAATTCATCAAGCTATTGAGATGTGCTCTATTTACCGCGATATTTTGGCTGGTACCATGGATGCTTTTGCATCGATAATTTCTAATAACTTGAATATTGTCATGAAGGCACTTGCTGTGATTACGATTATCATTTCCATTCCGACTTTAATTGCTTCTATATACGGTATGAACGTTATGAATTTACCTTTAGCTGATCAACCCAGTGGTTTTATCTTTGTCCTTATTCTCAGCCTTGTGTGTTCTATTCTTGGGGCAATTGGACTTTTTTTATACACAAGAAAAATCAAGCGTTATTAATATTTACTGAAATGGAAACATTATTGATATTTTCATATGCCATCAGGAAAATTATGAATCCGTTCCATAGCGTTGCTTTCTGCGGATAATGTATACAAAAGCTTCACGAATGGAAATATAAATATTTTATACAAAATGTCGTTTAGTAAAAAGCATTGGAATTTTCCCATACACTTGTCACAACTAAAAAAGATGTGTTGCCAATCGTAAGAAATTTACAAATACAAAAAGTCTCAAACTAAAGTATATTCTTAGTTTGAGACTTTTTTTAATGTCTTTTTAGATATAACAAAACTACTTTATTTATTCTTTGGGAATAAAGTGATTTATCCACGATTATTTAATAAAATTCTGTGATTGTGTCAAATACGATATTAATGATTAACACGATTTATACTACTAGCAGTCTCCGTGGTGTCGGTGTTCGATGCAAACTGTTTCCGTTGATTTCAGATCATGGGAAAGCCATTTTTTTATGACGGAATCAACATCACCTGAAACCCCTAAAATAGTCGAAATTTGTTTCTCATTGAAATGGTCCACGGCACCAGATCCCATTGCACCAGCAATGATAACGTTGACACCTAAGTTTGAAAGAAATTCCGGAAGAAATCCGGGACGATGTCCAGGGTTTGCGTGCTCGGTTTTATTCGTGATTTGTTCCTGTTCGATTTCATAAATGGTGAATTTTTCGCAGTATCCAAAATGTTCACATACCATGTTCTTTGTTGAAGCAATTGCAATTTTCATTATTTGTTCCTCCAATTTTCTATTTTTTCTACAATCGGCGCAAAATTATCGTCGGACGCTAGTTCCACTAAACCTCGATCACAAGCGGAAGTGAAACTTGAATCAACTGGTACTTTAGCCAATACTTCTAGATGATGTTTCAATGCAATCTCATCAATGTGGCTTTTGCCAAATAGATAATACGGTTCTTTGCACTTTGGACATACAACATACGACATATTTTCGACGATTCCAACAATCGGAATATTCATAATTTCAGCCATTCGAACCGATTTTGACACAATCATCGACACTAGTTCTTGAGGAGAAGTGACGATGATAATTCCGTCTATGGGAATGGATTGAAAAACCGTAAGTGGTACGTCACCTGTTCCAGGGGGCATGTCGATGAACATATAATCAACTTCATCCCAAACCACATCTGTCCAAAATTGCTGGACAGTCTTGGCAATCAACGGACCACGCCATACGACTGGATCAGTTTCGTTTTCCAAAAGAAGATTAATTGACATAATTTTGATTTTGGTTTTGCTTAAAACGGGAATGATGCCGAAATCACTTTGCATAGCTTTTTCTTTGAGACCAAACATTTTGGGAATTGATGGTCCAGTAAGGTCGGCATCAAGGATTGCGGTTTTATAACCGAGACGTTGCATCGTTACAGCCAGCATGGAGGTAATCATCGATTTTCCGACACCGCCTTTCCCACTAATAACGGCAATTGTTTTTTTAACGCTACTCATCGCGTTTAAATGGATTCGAAAATCGGTTAATTCGTCGTCACATTTTTCATCACATGAATCGCAATCTTGATTACATTCCTGTTGTTTTTGTTCACCAGATGATTCATTACTATAATCAGTTGTTTTGCAGTTTTTTTCGTTCATCTTAAGCCTCTTATTTCTGCGCATATGCACAAATATTAGTTCATTTACTCTTTATTTAAGTGCAAATCAGTTGCACAATCACGGTGACATTGATGCCTTTGACAGCCTCTTTGACCACATGATAAATTCATGCCATCACAAATCGTTATATCTCCTCCAGAGATGACGAGCCATTTGTGATTGACCAAGGCATTTGCGATTTTTTTACGTGCTTCACAATAAATGCTTTGGACTGTAGTTCTAGCTATATTCATCTGAACGGCACATTCTTCTTGCATTAGTCCTTCTAAATCAATTAAACGGATTGTTTCATATTCATCAATTGACATGGTGATGGTATTATCAGAAGAAATCATCTGGTTACCGGGACCAAAAGAACTGCTTTCGGGCATACAACAAATCCTTCGTAATTTTCTTGGTCTAGCCATTAAAAACATCTCCTTTTACAATTTATAAAAACTGATTCTATACTAGTGTGTACTAGTATTTCTTAAAATGGTGAATATCAAATGCATATGTATTAAGGTAAAAAATATTAAGTTTGTTTACACGGGTAAATATAACATCATTATATCACATTACTGACATATGTCAATAATTAATATTTGATAAATAATAATGATGAAAAAGGAGAATAGTAGAAGCTGTTGAAAAAAACGAGTAAATCGGATAAAAAAATATGGCAAATCCATTGTCAAAATTAAAGTATCTTGTAGTAAAATAAAATCACAAATTTATTGGATGAAAGTAAAACATGTTTATGAAAGCCAAGATTATATTCTTGGGCTAGATATTGACAATACTTCAGTCGGTTGGGGAATCCTAAAAACCAAAACATTTGTTATATGCGGCATACTTTTTTTAAAATATCCTCAATTTGGGGCGTAAACTCACAAAAAACAGAAAGAAGATAGCATCTATTTCATTATTTTGGTATAATATTCTAAAAGAAAAGACAACATAGGCATGATATGATAACGGAAATGATTATCATAAAAATATATAAATATGGAGGATTATATGAACAAAAAAACAGCTTTATTTAGTGAAATAGTGTTTTATGGTGCTATCTGGGGATTGTTAGAAGCCACTTTAGGGTATCTGCTTCATTGGCTTCCAGCTTTGATAGCTGGTTCTGTTATGTTTCCTATCGGAGCATTCATCATTGTTCGGGTGTCATTAAAAAACAAATCACAGTGGGCAGGAATATTCGTTGCTCTTATTGCTGCCGGCATCAAGGCATTTGATTTTTTCTTGCCGCTTCCACCGCAAGGACCGATTAAAATAATCAACCCAATGCTTTGTATAGTTTTAGAAGCTTGCTTAGTTGTGGCTGTGCTCCCGGTTTTAAATAAAAACCGGACAATAACCAACTTGTTGATGCTTCCCGCGGCTTCTACAGCTTGGCGTGTCCTATTTATCGCTATTATGTTTCTCATCAATGGAACCGCACCCAAACAGATTCAAACTTGGGATGCAGCCCTTTCTTTCTTTGTATACAACAATCTGGTTTCAGGTGTAATCGCAACGGGGCTATATTATATTAATCTTTTGTTAGTTGGAAAATGGGATTGGAAATGGTCAAAAAAACCGATTTTCGCTAGTCTTACTTTGGTTTTATCGATTGCCGTATCCTTGTTAGTATCTTATTACTTATAGTCTATACTCATATATTAAGGGCTTTCAAACAATATATCGGTTTGGAAGTCAGTTTCATTAAAAAGGAGATTATCATATGACTTTTTCATATGAAAGTGTAACTGATTTGCAACGGCGCGGTATACCCGCTGTCATTGTGACGGTCGTTGAAAAAAAAGGCGAAGGTCCTGTTGATGTTGGGAAAAAGATGGTTGTTGGTGAAAACGGAGAAGCCTTTGGAACCGTTGGTGGTGGGGCTTTAGAATTCTTTGCACGAGAGAAATGTAAAGATATCATTCGGGAACGGACAAACATTTTAGAAAAATATACTTTATCCGAAGGGAAAATCGTTCCCGATACTAAAACGCTTCCAATGATTTGTGGTGGATTTGTCACGCTTTTCTACGAATATGTCGGGGCTAAAGAATATGTATACATTTTTGGCGCTGGTCATGTAGGTCAGGCATTGGCCAACATCTTGAAAACTATGAACTTTCATATTTCGGTAATCGATGATCGGGAACCGGTTTTATCGGCTTTTCAAAACGCTAATGTCAAATTCGGAAAATCATTTGTCAATTTTATAGAAGAGGATGGTATCCGACCAGAAAGTTTCATCATTGTGTGCACGCCTTCACATCTTTACGATTATCATGTTATGAACAAAATAATTGAACGTAAATTAGATGTCAAATATGTTGGGATGCTTTGTTCCGCAGAAAAGATAAGTAATTATTTAGATAAAACCTATGAGCAATTCGGGCATGATGTGGATCTTTCCCGGTTTTACTCGCCAGTCGGACTAGACTTGGGTGGAAATACGCCTGAGGAAATTGCGATTTCGATATCTTCAGAAATGCTTGCCGTCAGTCATGGCAAAATAGGGCATGCACATATGCGGGAAACACGTTGTCCACTTGCTTATTGGAAACACTAATTAAAACTAATCTTGTTTCATGGGTTGTGAACGAAAATGTTAAAATCGTATATCCTATAAAATATAACTAGATATCTACTATCTATTATTACTTATTAGGAATATAATAAACATGCATACTGATATTGAAGTATTATCTTTAACATCGATTATTTTCCTTAGAAGGAAAAAGAAGGATTATTATGGACAAAAACGACAAAAAGCACAATGATAAGAGTAATAAAAAAAAGAAAGCCGACAAAAACAATCCAAAAATAAAAACCCCATATATTGGCGGAAACTCGACAGTGACTTCTGAAAATAATGGTGGTAAAACCAAAAAAAAGTATTAATAATTCCTTTTATCTACAAAAAGACGTTCTCTATTGAGTATGAAGAGGACGACTTTTTTTTATTGAAAATTGAGAATAGATTTAACGAATGTTATCGATAGCACATAAAGAAATGCGGCGAATTTGATTGGACAATTATTTTGAAGGTAAATAAAATACCATTTTTAAAACGATATTCTTTCATAAATATTCACTTATTTTCGATGCTTTACTAGTTTAAAAGCTTCGAAAATCAAAATATATGATAAAATATTAACAATGGAGGTTAGAATATGACAGGAAAATTTTCTAAGTATCTTAAAAACAAAAAGCCAATTCTCAAGCAGTTGATTTCCTTGCTGACGCAAAAATATCAATACGTTAGCATTTTGGCTACCGACGTTTCCGGTGTTCGCATTCAAGTCGACAAATCGACAACGATTGTCCAACCATCGGCTATAACCGAGTCAGGATTCGTCATCAAAGTTTTTAATGGCATCGTATACAGTGAGTATTCTGTAAACGAAATTGAAGAAAAGAATATATTAGCCATTATTGAAACTGTTGATAGACTTGCCAAACAAAAAACCAGTGTTCCTCATGTGAATGTTCAACAACTTCACGAAGATCCATTGACACAAGTATTTATCCGTAAGAATAAAGGCAAAGTGCTTGCAACTGATCAAATTATATCCATATTGAAAAGTTACGTAAATGATACAATTGCCTTTTCTCCTTTGGTGGTCAATGCCAATGCAATCATTGAAACGACGGAAATATCAAAAATGTTTTTGTCAAAGGATAAAGATTTGGAACAATATTATACTTGGTCTAATCCACGATCATTTGTTTTGGTTCGCAAAGATAGTAATACCAAATACGCATATGATGGCTTTGGTATAAATTCTATCGAAAAAGGGTTAGCAGAGTTACAAGCATCGATGATTAAAACCGCAAAACTGGCGATTGAACTGCTTGATTCAACTACTCCCAAACCGGGAATCTATGATATAATTACCGATTCTTCCATTACTGGGCTGATTGCTCATGAAGCTTTTGGGCATGGTGTGGAAATGGATATGTTTGTTCGGCAACGTTCACGAGCACAAAGCTATATGAACCAACGTGTTGCCTCGCCATTGCTTTCTATGCATGATGGGGCGGATGCTACATTCTCAGTTGCTTCTTATTTCTTTGACGATGACGGCGTCATAGCCAAAGATACAAAAATCATTGATAAAGGCATCCTTGTTTCGGGAATTTCTGATGCTTTAAGTGCCTTGCAGTTAGGAACAAGTCCAACTGGTAATGGGCGTAGAGAATCTTACAAGCGAAAAGCATACTCCCGAATGACGAACACCTTTTTTGAATCAGGATCATCGAAACTCGAAGATATGATAAAAAGTATTGAATATGGATATATGATTTCGACCACTAATAACGGAATGGAAGATCCGAAAAATTGGGGTATCCAATGTACTGCTCATTATGGCCGAGAGATTAAAAATGGTGAGTTTACCGGCAAGATAGTCTCACCAGTGGTAATGAGTGGTTATGTTATTGATTTGCTTAACTCAATATCCGCAATTTCAAAAGATTTTAAAGTCATTGGTAGTGGCTCGTGCGGAAAAGGATATAAAGAATGGGTCCGTGTAAGTGATGGGGGCCCTTGTCTGAAAGCCAAGGTGAAAATCGGATGATAAAACAAATAATAAAAGGATTACAGGCTAATCCGGCAGTCACTGATTGGTTAATCAACGAAGTCAAAACCATTAGTGACCAAGCATTTTATGTGCTACAAAAAATCGAGACAACTAGAACTGTTGCCACATGTGAATACTCAGTAACTGTATATCATCAGTATACTGATCAAGGAAAAGCATATTTAGGGTCTTCGTCATTTGCTATAACCCATAAAATATCGAAAAGCGAATTAGCTAAAAAGATTGATGAGGCAGTGTTTGCCGCTTCCTTCATCAAAAATAAAGCATATGACTTAGTAACCGGTCTCAAAAAACAATCTTGGAAAGAAAAAACAGATATTATTGAACCATTTGTGATGATTGATCAAATTGCTACAACTTTTTTTGGTGAATCAAGTTCAAACATTCGTTTCAATTCCTTAGAGGTTTTCTTTACACAAACAAGCAGTCATATTATCAATTCACGTGGCGTCGATTTGAAGAAAACGCTAAATAAATTCGATGTTGAAGCCATTCCTTCATTTGATGGCGACAAACAAAATGTTGAGTTGTATAAATACTTCACCTATAAAACTCTTGATTTTGACACAATTAAGGCAGATGCTATAAATGCGTTAAAAGATGTTTGTTCACGGTATAATGCGGAGCCAATTAAAGAAATCAATAAGGTTGATGTCATCTTATCCGATAAAGATGCCGGAGAATTCTTCGATAATCTAATTTCTGACTTTTCTTTTGCGGGAATCTATAAACAGAATACTGACAAAAAGATAGGCGATAGCGTACAAAAAGATGTAAAAGGTGATTTACTTACGGTTGGTTATACCTTGTCTTCAAAAGCAAATGCCTTTGATAATGACGGTGTGATTGTCAAACCAGTTAAAGTAATTGAAAATGGAATTCTTGTCAATTATTATGGTGGCAATCAATATGCGCAATACTTGAATATGAAACCAACCGGAAATATGAGTACCGTCTCGGTTCCAAAAGGAAAAACGGCAATCGACAAAATGCGTAAAAAACCACATTTAGAGATTGTGGCTTTATCAGGAATTCAAATCGATATTTACAGTGGCTATATCGGTGGAGAAGTTAGATTGGCGCTGTATTATGATGGTAAGGATTATCATCCTGTAAGTGGATTCTCATTTAGTGGTAGTATTGATGCGTGCCTAAGCAATATCGTTTTGTCCAAGGAAATGACCAATCGAATCACATATCAAGGTCCAAAATATATTAAATTACCGACGATGGAATTACTATAAAATAATAAAGAGGTGACTGCGATGAAAACAGTCGTTTTCGGTGATTCGATTGCTAAAGGAATCGTTACCGATGATGGAACAATAAAAGCAATAAACAATAATACCATTGCGATTGTCGCCGATTTTTTTAAAAAAGAAATTAAAAGTGTTTCTCAATATGGTCAAACAGTAAAACGACTGATGGAGAAAAAGACGATTAATCGTTATCTTGAATCGTTAGATCCAAAAGAAGAGCAATATGCTGTACTGGCCCTGGGTGGAAACGATGCAGATTATGATTGGGTTGAAGTTGGGAAAACTCCAAATGAGGACCATCCTTCGAAAACTCCAATCGAAGAATTTATCTTGTTGTATACGGAAATGATTCAATTGTTGCAAAATCATGGCGTTCATGTGATTGTACTCACGATTTTTCCAATCGAATCGAAATTATTTTTCAAAAACGTAATTTCGAAAATGACTGATCCTGAGGCAATCATCCAATTTATGAACGGTGATATCGATAATATCAGTAGACGTCAGGAAGGATTTAATGTGGCAGTGATTAAATGTGCATATGAAAATCACTGTAAAATCATTGATATTCGCAGCAAAATTTTATTTGAACGCGATTATAAACAATTTATTTGTCATGATGGCATTCATCCTAATGAAGCTGGATACCGTTTACTAGCCAACATCATCATTGAAGATATAAGTAATTCTAGTGATTTAATCGGCTGGATAAAAGCGACTGACTAAACAAAAAAAAGACTGGACAATCCTGACATATTAAGTCATGATATCCAGTCTTTTTAATAAAAATTATTTGATCGGTTCAGTCACTTGTGGTTCAAGTTGCTCGCCAACAAAGTATTTTCCAATCATGAAAAGAAGGATTTTTTCGCCAAATACTAAAAACCATGATAAACCGATTAATATTATTTGCATATAAAAACCGAACCCGGCAACAACAGTGGTGGCTATTTGTTGGGAAGCTTGACTAGCTGTTGTCGAAAACAAAATTATTCCCCACAGAAAGTAAACTGAAATGACGATTGCTTCGATAAGTAGACAAACTCTAGACAATTTATTGTTTTTAACCAATAAAAAATAGATATAAGCGATTATTAAAGCAAACATTAGTAATATAAAGATTAATGTGCCGGGAAATTGATATGATCCAACCGGGTTGGTAGATGTTGTGAAATCTACAATAAAAAACGGAATGAAAATGTTAATGAAAAAGAGAAAAGCTACTCCAACACGTAAGCAAGCAAGAATAAAAAGTGGTTTTTCCTTGGACAATAATTCTTTGAAAGCATCGATTAATTTGTTCATGTTTATCCCCCTTTTATGATTTCATATTTGCATAATAACATGCTCACAAAAAGGTGTCAAGACAATAATATAGCATTTTTTGCGGTAAAACTGATTATTTTTGAATATGAATAAAATCAAGTATGGATTGCATCGATTATCGTTGTTGTGAATAATCAAACAAAGTGATATGATAAAAATAGGGTTATACAAAATATCAGGGACACGAGGTGAAAATATGGGAAAATCATTATCAGATTTGACACTCAAAGAATTATGGGAATTATTTCCCATTATTATTGTCGATGCCAACCCCGATTGGGTAAAATGGTATCAAGAAGAGGAACTGGCTATCACAAAAGCTCTTGGCCCTACTATAATTAAACGACTAAATCATATTGGTAGCACATCGGTTCCCGGACTTGCGGCCAAACCAACAGTGGATCTTTTACTGGAGATACAACCCAATACCGATTCACAGGAAATGATATTTAAACTAGCGGAATTTGGCTGGGATTGCCAAACTAAGCGCACTATTGATAGCGCTGATATCATGATGTTAAAAAAAGGATATACCGTAAATGGATATGCCGAAAAAGTCTTTCATCTACATGTTCGTTACTGTGATGATTGGGATGAATTATATTTTCGCGATTACCTTCGGATCAACCCGAAAGTGGCAAAAAAGTATGCATTGCTAAAAAAAGCCTTGAAGAATCGCTACGAACATGATCGTGATAGCTATACAGAAGCAAAAGGCGAGTTTATAAAACATTACACGCAGATTGCAAGGCAACAATTTCCCAACCGATATAGACCTTAATGCTAAGCATGTCAAATCGAGTTTCCATCGGATTGACATGCTTTTATAAATATTCGTATAAATGAACACCGGTTTATTGTTCGACCATATTGACTGGTGGTACTTATACGGATACAATTAAAATGTATTACCGACTATTATCAAAACCAAGAAGGAGGGATAACGTGATGGAAACACAAAAAAAAACAGTTTTAATCACCGGCGCCACTTCAGGAATTGGATTAGCAGTTGCCAAACAAATGCTCTTAGAAGGATACTCAGTTATCGGAATTGGTAGTCAAGACGATCGTTGCGAAAACGCAAAAAAAGAAATTCTTTCGATCATTCCCGGTAGCGACATTACTTTTTTTTCGGCTAACCTATCAAATTTAAAGGCGGTAAATAGTTTAGCTGATCGTATTGGGGATTTTCTTGCCAAAAATAAGCAAGGTCAATTAAATTGCCTTATTAACAATGCTGGTGGGGTAAGAACTAAATATCAGACCACTGAAGAAGGATATGAATATACTTTTGCCCTCAATCATCTCTCAGGATTTCTCTTATCATATCGGATGATACCATTCTTAAAGAATGGAACGATAATTTTCACTAGCAGTTATGCTCATTATCATACTAAAATTCATTGGCATGACATCATGTTTAAGAAATGGTATTTTGTATTACCAGTATACAAACAATCAAAGTTAGCTAATGTGATGACTGCCAAAGAATTTAATATTCGGTTAAAAGGCTTTGGAATCAGAGCATTTGTCGTTGATCCAGGGTTAGTGAGAACTACAATAGGTGAAAAAGGGATGAAAGGCATTGCCCTTTGGGCATGGTTGTTACGAAAGAAAAGTGGCACATCAGCTGATGTGCCAGCAAAAACATATGTATTTCTTTGTAATAATCCACACGTGGAAGGATTGTACTTTAAGAATAGTCACGCGGTTAAATATAATCCTGAAGTCGATAAAAACGATCAAACAAAACGCCTTTTTTCCTTAAGTGAAAAATTGTGTGACATATCATTCGATAAATATAACAAAGCGTAATCCGTAGCAGAAATACCGCTAAATATGGCTAAAGTACGGTTATCTATGATATAATATATACATAATTTACTAAAAGAAAGGCGGATTTTAGCATTATGGACAATTCCGGACAAGAACATAAGAGAAGGATCCGCTATCATGGAACGCATCCAAAAGCGTACGAAGCTAAATATAAAGAATTGCAGCCAGATAAGTATCCAGAGACGGTCGAAAAAGTCATTCAGAAAGGCAATACTCCAGTAGGGACACATCGTCCTATTTGCGTAAAAGAAATCTTGGAGATATTAAAAATCACTCCCGGACAAGTCGGATTAGATGCGACTTTGGGATATGGTGGCCATGCGGTAGAAATGCTAAAGTGTCTAAAGCAAACAGGGCATTTGTATGCCATCGACACAGATCCGATTGAATTGCCGCACACTCAGGAACGATTAGTTAATTTAGGCTATGGCCCCGATATTCTATCCGTCTTTCACTTGAATTTTTCAGATATTGATCAGTTGGTAGTTAAATCTGGCCTTTTTGATTTTGTTTTGGTGGATTTGGGGGTTTCATCTATGCAAATTGATAATCCCAAGCGCGGGTTTTCGTTTAAGACTGATGGGCCTCTTGATTTGCGGATGAATCCAAAGATAGGTATGCCAGCAGCCTATCGCTTAAAAGCGATGTCACAAGCAGAAATAGAGGGCATGCTCATCGAAAATGCCGATGAGCCACATGCGGCTGAGATCGCTTTAGCTATTGTATCTACATATCAAAAAGGGATAAACATCACCACTACTTTTCAACTTCAAAAAATCATTCAAGATGCCTTAAAATTCATCCCATTAAATGATAGAGATGAGGAAATCAAAAAATCATGTCAGCGTTCATTTCAAGCATTGCGTATTGATGTAAATCATGAGATGGAAGCATTATATACCTTTTTGGAAAAACTCCCGACAATACTTTCACAAGGGGGACGCGTAGCCATACTATCCTTCCATTCTGGGGAAGACCGCTTAGTTAAAAAAGCATTTAAGTTCTTTTTTAAGGAAGGTATTTATCGGGAAATAGCTTTAGATGTGATTCGGCCTTCATTAGAAGAGCAAATTTCCAATAGCCGGGCTCGATCCGCTAAACTGCGTTGGGCAATCAAAGCATGAAGAAACAAGAATGTAAATTCATAAAAAGTGCAGGTTGTTTGACAATTATTGAATCAGTATATATAGTATATATGAAGGGGTGTTAAAATGGGGAAAAAAATCATAATCATTGGTGGAGTCGCTGGTGGAGCAACTACCGCCGCCAGACTTCGGCGATTGGATGAAACAGCACAAATCATTGTTTTGGAGCGGGGAAGTTTCATATCCTTCGCTAATTGCGGTTTACCTTACTATATCGGTGGGGTAATCCAAAATCGTTCTTCTTTGATAGTTCAAACGGAAGAAGAAATGGAAAACAAATTCAATATAGATATCCGAACCGAACATGAAGTCATTGCGATTGACCGAGAAAACAAAACGGTTACAATCAAAGATTTGCAGTCGGATAAAATCTTTACTGAATCCTATGACAATTTGGTGATTTCCACCGGAGCATATCCGGCTAAACCAGGGATTCTTGGTATTTCCGAAGCCAAAAATCTATTTACACTTCGGACGATACCCGATACTGATGCCATCAAAACGTTTATTGAAACTTCTCATCCCCATCAAGCAATTGTTATTGGCGGTGGATTTATTGGCCTTGAGATGGCTGAAAACCTTAAAAAACTTCAGATGAATGTCACCATTGTCGAAATGGCCAATCAGGTCATGGCACCAATTGATTTTGAGATGGCCGCTATCGTCCATCAGCACCTCATTGATCAGGGTGTTTCTTTGATTTTCAATGATGGTGTTAAGGCATTTGAAAACGCTGGTAAAACCATCGTTTTATCTAGCGGAAAAATCCTTGCGGCGGATCTTATCGTTTTCGCTATTGGGGTGAAGCCGGAAAGTGGACTTGCCAAAACCGCTGGACTTAAACTTGGTGAACGTGGTGGTATTCTGGTAAATGAATTCATGCAAACATCAGATCCATTTATATATGCCATCGGCGATGCCGTTGAAATCGTTGATTTCATCAATAAAAAACCCGCCATGATTGCTTTGGCTGGACCAGCAAACAAACAAGCGAGAATCGTTGCTGGCAATATTGTAGGCAAACAAGAGGCTTATCTTGGCTCATTAGCGACAGCCGTCGCAAAAGTATTTGAATTGACAGTTGCTTCTACTGGGGTGAATGAAAAGACTTTAAAATTACTAGGATTGCCTTATCAAATCATCCATACTCACCCTGGTTCACATGCCGGTTATTATCCTGGGGCTTCGCGGGTTTCGATGAAAATCCTATATAACCCGAAAAACGGTTCAATATACGGTGCACAAGCTGTTGGCGCTGATGGTGCGGACAAACGCATCGATATTATCGCTACAGCGATTGCCGGGCACATGAAGGTGACAGATCTTAAGGATTTGGATCTTGGATATGCTCCACCTTATTCTTCCGCAAAGGACCCAGTAAATATGCTCGGTTTTGTAGCTGATAATCTGGAAAACGGACTTGTTTCGACAGTTCAATGGAATGAAATCGATTCTTTGACTGAAAATGGAGAGTTTTTGTTGGACGTTAGGGAAAATGCTGAGGTTGAGCTGGGAATGATTAATGGGGCAATCAATATTCCCTATGCATCGATTCGAGAACGGATGGACGAAATCCCAAAAGATAAAACCATTAACGTATACTGTCAGTCGGGAATAAGAGCTTATGGTGCGGCACGAATTTTACAACAAAATGGCTACACAGTTCGCAATCTCGATGGTGGTTATCTTACCTATTCATGTGCCACTTCTTTGTGTCTTAATCCAGCTGGAAAAGCTGATATTGATGATTCTGGTGTCATGAAAATCGATGAATCAAAAAAGGGGGAATTAGGCGTGGAAAAACCAACTATCAAGCTAGCGGTTAATGCGTGTGGACTTCAATGTCCTGGACCGATTGTGGAAATGTATAAAGCAATGCAAAACATTCAAGAGGGCGATGTTTTAGAAGTTCAAGCTACTGATCCGGGGTTTATGAAGGATGTTCGTGCCTGGACAGAAAAGACAGGCAACACACTTCTTGATGTCTCAATGAAAGACAAGATTGTCACTGCCTTAATAAAAAAAGGAAATACCAATCTTTCCCAAAATAAAGATGTTGTTGTGTCGGGAAACAAGGAAAACACTACGATTGTTGTTTTCAGTCAAGATCTTGATAAAGCAATTGCCGCTTTTATCATCGCTTCAGGAGCAGCATCCATGGGCAAAAAGGTATCAATGTTCTTTACGTTTTGGGGACTAAATATTTTACGGAAGTCAAAGCATGTTAAAGTCAAAAAAACCTTTATCGAGAAAATGTTTGGTTTTATGATGCCAAGAGGCGTAAATCGACTGCCGATCTCTAACATGAATATGCTTGGCATGGGTCCGGTAATGATTCGTGGCATCATGAAAAAGAAGAACGTTAATTCGTTGCATGTCTTGATGGAAAACGCTATTCAAATGGGTGTCAAGATTCAGGCTTGCGCTATGTCGATGGACATAATGGGAATCAAAAAAGAGGAATTAATTGATGGAATTGAAGTTGTCGGGGTTGCCACTTATCTTGCCGACACAACAGAAGCCAATCATAACCTCTTTATATAAACGATAAAGCCAGACGGGAGTTTCCCGCTGGCTTTCTTTATAAAATGATATATCAATATATGGTAAAAAAAATATCTTATCCTTCTATCTTGGTATAAGGTATTTTTTTTAAACAAAAGAGATATGCGGTAATAAACAGGTTTTCGATACCAATATAAAAAGAAAAAACCATATAGAATGGTTTCTAGATGGTATATTTTTCTTTTTGCTAATTACCATAAAAAACGGTATTATTCCTGTTTGTATCTTGGATGAAATATCATAAATAAAATAGATTACACAAAAAATAACTTGTTTAAGAAATTTTGCATAGTTTTGTTAGTAAATATGATATAATCAAATACAAGGCAAACGCCTACTTTAGAGATACTATGGTTTTATACCGCAGTTAATTCGCTGATATAAATCCTAGTTTAACCGATTGAATGACGGAATTCATGCAAGATATGATATGCTTTCGCATGCATCTCTTTATTGAAAACGTATTCATCATTATTAATTTTGTCTATTTGTTCTTCATACCAACCGATTACTTTATCTAAAGCGATTTTCGTGGTTTCAAGATCATTGTGAGTAACGGCTTTCTTCAACTCTTTTGTATACCCGTTCATAAAAGGATTTCGGGTATAAGTTTGAATAGTACCAATAATTCCGCCCAACTCAATGATGAATTCTTGTTTCTTCATATAATTCATTCCTTTCTAATGTTTGTGTGTAAAAATCAAGAAGTAACGAATTCTGGATCACCAGAGTCTTCAAAGTCAACTAAAACGACTTCTGGATTTGATGTTTGAGCATTGGTTTTCGTTTTGTTCACCGCAACAAAATTGACGATTGCAAACGCAATGACGAATAATAATGATATTTTAACGAGCTTTTTCATAGTATCCCTCCCTTCCATGCTTATATTGTAAACCAAAAGAAAAAAAGAAAACAGCGCGGATATGTCGTACTTTTTGAAGGTGAAACGATGAATTCGATGGAAATTAGTGTTTTTTTGGAAAATATCCGCTATGGGAGAAAAATTTCCCAAGAGGATTTTTGTGAAGGAGTCGTTTCTTTGCGTCAATATCAACGCTATCGAAGTGGCGAATGTGAGATCACATATGATAAACTCGATCAATTTGCCAAAAAATTGGGAGTTCCAACAAAAAAATTAATGTATGAATTTGAACGCAGTCGTTCGATACAATACAAGATGATTACCATGTTCTATAATGCTGTAGTTAATCGGGATTCGGCATTAGCGAAAGAACTTAAAGCCAAGGTCGAAGAAGAGACTATCTTTGACGAGGATCGTCGTCTGTACTTTAATCATGCACTTATGATGAGTGATTATTACATGGGTAAAATTTCAAAAGGCGAAATTCTCATAATGACTTCTGATTTAGTCAATTACCCGACAATATTAAAGCAAAAGTTTCTTACTGATATTGAAGTTTTAATTTTAAGTTTTTTGCTAAGTATTCTTGATGGAGTTGAGCAAATCCGATTACTTGAAAAAATGACTGAATTATTCGAAAACGAAGATAGAATTATGAGTGGTGAAAATAATTTTGCTGATTCACTAATTTTGATGAGAATGTCTCAAGTATATGGAATACGAAGAGACTTTTCTCAAGTAATCAAATTTTGTGATCTTGGAATTAAACGCGGGATTTATTATAAACAATATTACCTTATGGAATATTTCTACTATTATAGAGCATTAGCCAACTTTCGTCTTGAGTGCTATGATTTATATGAAGAATCGCTTTTTAGATGTTATGGTGTGTTGCATTTAGAGGGAAACAAAAAAAAGATTGAGAAATTTACTAATTTAATCGAAAAGGATTTTCATATTAACTTTGATGCTTTTATTATAAATTATCTGAAAAAAAGAATTATGTAATTTTTTTGACCGAAAAACCAAAAA
>JAQVVR010000023.1 GCA_028698875.1 Candidatus Izemoplasmatales bacterium | reverse complement strand
CTTTCCACATCATTACCTCCACAAGCATATAATGGTATTAAACAAGTCATCATGATAAAGCAAAGCACTTTTTTCACAATACTAATCCACTCCATATTTGCATGTTGATTTAATTATACACGATATTAATGATTATTTCATCAATAGAAAACACACCGGTTTCTACAAATTCATCTGAAGTGCCAGAAACAGAATTGCTAGTGAAGGTATACTCGCATCCGGTTTCCAATTCCAGGTAGTACTCATAACTAATGGTGTTGGCGGTAAACGATCCCGCATATACACCCAGATATTCTTCAAATAACAAAGCTTTAGCAACCGGGTAAATTGATAATTCTGGATTTTCTTCATCGGTAGCCTGAAGGTTTGATGAACCATATGGCAACGAAGAAATGAAGTAAATATTCCGGTTTCTCACATTAAAAGTACTTGTCTTGGGGCTTTCAGTAGTTGAATCGCTGTAAAGAAACATGTAGGTCTCGCCACTTGAGGCAATAGTTCCATGCCCTTTATCAACGGCATATGTTCGATCAGAAGAAAGAAAGAAATTATCGTTGGCATCAATTTTTAAGTAGAAAATTAATGGCATTCCTAAAGCAGTAATGTCAATTTCATATTCTCCTGCCAAAGTAAATTCTTCTGCTTCTGTAGTGGCGTTTGTTGTTCCTTGACAAGCGAGTGCCAAAGCAGAAAAAATAATGGTCATTGTCATTAAGCAAAATAATTTAATATTTCTATTCATTTCACTACTCCTTTTTGATTTCATCTTTTTTGACAATCATAAATAGACTGACTATTTGAATGAAAATTAGCAAAAATTATCTTCATATTTACAAACTTGGCGCCGGAAACCAAAAAAAGCCGTTTTCTGTTGTTATGTTATCATTCTAAACGGTTTAAAGTCAATAATGTAGCCAAAAATAGGTTATAAAATGCGAAAATCGATGATAGCACTTTAGCATAGTAATATATGTATAAATCTATATTTTTTTTCGGTAAGGATAGTTATTGATAATCCTCGGCTAATTTAATCATTGCCAATTTTTAAATATATCAATCTATCAAATAAATCAGATCGTTATGTCATTTACATTTAGCATTGTAAAATATCTATATTCCTCAAAAAATGTCGATTTTCATTACGATTCTATAACAAATTCCGCTTGGCTACGTAAGTCCCATCCGTCAAAAAAACTTTCAATTAAGTTGATTATTTCCTGTGAATTACCAATGGTAATCGTATAACGATGCTTTTCTTTGGTTACTAAAAACACAATCTCAACGAAACCATCTTTTTTTGTTGAAGTAATCTCTAAACCATTTCCATTTCGATGAGTAAGAACAATAAAGTGCTCATAATTCTTATTAAGTATCCTTTGAAGATAATCATTGACCTCTTTTAAGGTGCAGTTAATTGCTTCATCGGATCTGATTTCTATTTTTAATGCTTGGCATTCACCATAGACAACTACATCCGTTGTATCATCGGCTTGTCCGGAAAAAACCGATAATGTTCTTAGTCTTTTTCGCTGTTTAGTAGCGATGGGATAGCCTTCGTAATTGAAACTGATTAACTTATATCCTTGATATGTTAAAACCCCAGTTTGATGTTCCAACACATGAAAATATAACTCTTTTTTAACTCTAAATGTTACCTTTTGACCATTCTCAAGTCGAAACGACAACAGAAAACTTTTATTTGCTGATCCTCTGAATTCATCAAGAGTAGTTGTCCCGTCGGCATTGACAACCAAGGAATTAGCATCTGATCTTACTACTTCGGCCATACCAGTAACGATAGGAAGTTTGCTGTTTCGCATAATAATAACAATAATATATATAATGGCACTAATGGCTGCTAGAAAGCCAATTACTCCCGCTACTATAAATATATCTATATCCATGACATAATACCTCCATTTATCTTTTTATCAATCATAACCACTTGTACTTCTCTGTGTTGATTATACCTTTGTTTTGAACTTGAGTAAATATTAAATGTGGAATCTTTCTTGAAGATATGCCGACAATGGCTATTGTATTAATCAAAACCCATGAATGCGATAAAGACCCTCTTGACGTCTTGAAAAAAAAGTAAAAAGTGGTACAATAATCATGTATCAAAGTGTTTTCAGGAATTTAGTTTCAAATCAAAGAATTCCCGATGTTTTGGAAACTAGAAACAATCACAATGTGAGAGGGGCTAGATTATGAATATCGAAAAACGCACAGAAAGTCTTAGAATCATCAGAAAGCAGAAAAAAGTACCCGGAGTGTTGTTTGGTAAAACCATCAAGCCAGTATCCATCCAAATGGATGAGATGGAACTAACAGAAATGTATCGACTTAACGGATTGACTAAGACATTCACAGTAAAACTGGGTAAAGCTAGTCATTTGGTCTATATCAAGAATCTGCAAAAAGACATTGTCAATCGGAGTCATATTTTGAATGTTGAATTATTGAAAGTTGGCAAAAGCGACATCATTTACGGTAAAGTACCGATTCATATCATTGGCAAAGAAGTGATTGAACATGCCGGCTATCTGGTCAAGGTCATCGAAGACGAAATTAAAGTTGAATATGAAGCTGATCAAGCTATCACTAAAATCGATATTGATATTAGCAATATGAAAGTCACGGAAATGTTCCATATTAAAGACGTTAAGTTCCCACAAGGAATCAAGGTTGACGATGATCTTGAAAAAGTTCTTGTCCATATCACCGAACAAAGAGTCGTTGAAGAAACCCCAGTAGCAGTTGAAGAAAAGACTGAACTTCCTTTGGTTGAAGAGCCAAAAGCTGGGACTAAGGACGACAACAAAAAATAGGCTTTCTCTAGCATTTTGTTTTGTATATAAAAGAATTGTGGCGCCTCTTTAAGTTTCAAAAGAGGCGCCACTTTTTTTAACGAATTTAACTGGTTTGGCTATTTTTCCAGAAATGATTTCAAAATAGGCTTGAAGTCAAATCACTAAAAGTCACAATTACCAACAATTTTATCATTAAGGATTAATAATCAATGCCCCATAGAGAATCAAATCGCAGGAATGCATCGTCGTAAATGTGTATTCCGAAATTAAATATATATCACTGTACCAACCGCTAAAAGTATAACCTTCGATAGAAACATTATACTCATATAATAGAGCTGAAAAGACATAAATATCGCTGTGGATGTATCGTGGTGAAACAGTAGAAATTATTGAAGGTAAATTACTATTTGTTGTTGAACCATCGCCAAGTTGTCCAAAATAATTATCGCCCCAAATATATATATTTCCATTTGAAGTAAGGGCGGAAGCATGATAGCTTCCTAAGGAAACAAGAGTTATTATCTCCCCTTCTTCCAAGTTCATGTTACTTGTAATGTCAATTGGGGTAGAATTGGCACTAGTGGTATTTGTTCCATTACCAAGTTGGCCTTTATTATTTGGTCCCCAAGTAAACACACGACCCGTTGAAGTAAGGGCGGAAGAATTACTATAACCATCCGCGCCCAAAGAAATGCTCACTATCATTTCTCCTTCGGTTAAATTAAATCCACCGGTAATCTCGGTTGGGATTATATTATCCACAGATGTGCCATCACCCAATTGCCCATAATAATTATATCCCCAGGTGAAGATACGTCTATCTGAGGTTATGGCTGAGGAGTGGGCGGAGCCTAAGGAGACGCTCATAATGGTTTCCATCTCTGTCAAATTAAATCTGCTGGTAATTTCTGTTGGTATGTTTCGATTGGCTATTGTTCCATCACCTATTTGACCATAATAGTTATTTCCCCATAAAAAAATACGTCCACTCGAAGTGATAGCCGCCGAGTGAAAAGCCCCTAGTTCAACACTCACAATGATTTCAGATGCATTTAAAATAAAACTGCTGGTAATCTCTGTTGGTGTCTTTTTAGTTAATGTTGTTCCATCGCCCAATTGACCTGAATTGTTATTGCCCCAAGTAAACACTCGACCATTTGAAGAAAGTGCCGAAGAATGGCCTTTTCCTAAAGAAACGCTTACAATGGTTTCCAAAGTTGAAAGGCAAAAGAAATCAGTGATATTTACGGGAGTTATTCTTTTAATTGTAGTATTATCCCCAAGTTGGCCCGAGTCATTATTACCCCAAGTAAAAACGCGTCCATTTGAGGTGATAGCAGATGAATGGTTAGATCCTAACGAAACGCTAACAATGATTTCACCTGCAAATAAATTAAAACCATTAGTGATATCTACAGGTGTGGCTCTATCGATAGTTGTCCCATCACCGATTTGACCAAAACTGTTATCTCCCCAGATAAACAAGCGCCCGGATGAAGTTAATACTGAGGAATGATTCCCGCCTAATGAAATGCTTACAATCGTTTCATTTAGAAACAGAATGATGGATGTTAACGGATCATAATCCTCATAGATATAGTAACTAACACTATATTGATTGATCTGCCAGTTTGCATAGAGGGCGATGTCACCATATGAACCTTCAAATAAGTATTCAACCGGAGTACCTAAAAACTCCGGATTGTCATACCACCCGATAAACGAATAACCATCTTTTATGGGAACTTTAAAGGTAAAATCATCGGTTAGTATGGTATACGATTTTGGATTTTCATCATCATTTGTTCCAGCATATAACCAATAACATATGTTATAAGTAACTAGTGACCATTTCGCATATAAGGTCACATCCATTGCTGGGATAGTATATGATTCTACTTCTTGTAAAAAATTTGAATCTAAATACCAGCCTTCAAATTGAAAACCAACATATGTCGGGATTATTAAATCATTGCCGGCATAATCTTCGTTGACAATAATACTATCTCCATAGTTAAGAACATAAGTGACTTCATATAGAACCGGGTCCCATTTTGCATAAAGGGTAATATCTTCTGCGGGCATTGTTGTAAAACTATATACCACCATTATCTCAGTATCCAAATACCAGCCCCCAAATGTAAAGCCGCTTTTTGTTGGATTGCATGGTTGAGTAACTGGTGTTCCGTAGTTCAAAGCGATATCAAAGACTAACGACCCGCCTTTACTATCAAATGTAATTGTATATTGGTTGATTGCATACATTGCAGTGAGGACAAGATTGTTTGCGGGCATTGTTAAAGGAAGACTAATGTCCCAATCAAGGAAATGATATCCCGCTTTGGTTACTACCGGCGAAAGAACACTACTTAAGTCGGCTTGATACTGATAAGCGGTTGTTTGTAGTACTGTTCC
>JAQVVR010000014.1 GCA_028698875.1 Candidatus Izemoplasmatales bacterium | reverse complement strand
TTTAATTTTTCTTCGTCATTTGTTCGATTAAACCGATATCAGGATCGATAAAAATAGTTTTTTGATGGGAATAGGTGACAAAACTTCCAGGGACGCCGGGAATTTTTTTGACATGCTTAATCAAAGTATAATCAACAGGGACCGATGATGACATTTTGGCTTTGGAATGATAACTAGCCAAATTGGCTGCAGCGCGAATCGTTGCTTCTGATAAATTCCCGTTTTGACGAACTAACACGTGACTGCCAGGAATGTCTTTAGCATGAAACCACCACTCATTCGCTCTTCCAAGTTGATGAGTAATGTAATCATTTTGAATATTGTTTTTACCAACAACGATTTCGACTGATTCAGAATCAATATATGTATCATAATTGGGATGTTTGTTTTTTATTTTTTTGGATTTAGCAGAAAGATAATGATTGGCTTTCAATTCTTCAGTGATTTCTAAAAGATCATTTAACGAAGCCGTTTCGATTTGAGTCATTAACAAATCAAAATAAGCCACTTCATGATTGGTCAAATCAATTTGTTGAGAAAGATGGCTGATTGCCTGCCGATTTTTCTTGTACTTTTTATAGTAAGCTATGGCATTTTGATTAGGAGTTAACAGGCGATTAAGGGGTACTGTGACATCCTTGCTAAGTTCATAACAATAGACTTCAAGAACATCATTTCCTTGGTTTATTTGTCCTTGATACTGACGAATTAAGTCGCCATATATGCGGAGAACACTGGAATTTTCGGCCGCTTTTAACTCATTAGTGAGTTTTTCGAGTTTATCCTTATTACGATCAAAATCGCGTTTGATCAGTTGATAAATATATTTTGATACTTGTTTTGTCCGTTCAAACTGACCGGATTCAAAGAAAACATCATCAAGCAAATTTGAAAGCAACAGATATGTTTTTTTTGATTCGTGATTAAAAATATCGAAAAAATAGAATTGCGTTTTGTTATTTATGATGACCGCTGTTGGTTCGACAGAATGATTGAACATTTGTTTGAAGCAATCATATTTGGCTATTTTTTGGTTAAATAACAAAGCAATATAACTAGTGGCGAATAATGGTGATATCCCACGGATTCCATCCACAAGCATTTTTACGGTCAGTTCGGAATGAGAATCCAAAAACGTTTGCACGGTAATCTCGTCAGATGGAGCGATTTTTCCATCCACCGGCAATTCATATTTGAGACCACGTAAAAATGATCGTTGTTGACCCTCAAAGGGACTGACATGTTTATAACAATCAACGATTAGCCATTGCGGATCCGTGATGATCAGATTGGCGTATTTTCCCATCAGTTCTGCTATGACAAAATATGTTACTATTTCGCCAAAGTCATTATGGTTTTCCACGACAAACTTGACGATTCGGTCATCATTTATCGTGGCGATATCTTTGATAACACCATTTTCAAGGTGTTTACGTAATAACATACAAAAACCGGTCGGAGTTGCTGGTTTGTCATAGGCTTTCTTGGATATATGTAATCGAGCATTTTGTAAAGACATCGATATATAGAGTTGATAATTATCGCCATTTGCATGAACAACAAACAAAAAATCAGTCTTTGATAACTGATAAATCTTATTAATACGTCCAAAGTGCAAAATGACATTCAATTCCTTTGCTAAATAGAAAAGAAAGCGACCATCCATACTCATATAATAATCACCGTCACTATTATATCACACATCATATATTCACGAAAAAAATTTACTAATTTTGGATTATGTGGTATTATAGTTAATAATGTGTATTTATCGATAGGAGGGCGGACATGAAACTAAACGAACGGGGATTGTTAGTTGTCATGAGCGGTCCTTCCGGTGTTGGAAAAGGCACAATTCGGAAGGCATTGTTTCAGATGCCTGAAAACAATTTCTGCTACTCAGTTTCCATGACTACCCGCAAACCCCGTAACGGGGAAATCAACGGTGTTGATTATTTCTTCGTTTCTCGCGAGGAATTTGAACAAAACATTCACGAAGGCAAATTACTAGAATATGCTGAATTCGTTGGTGAACTGTACGGTACACCATTATCTTATATCGAACAGAAATTGTCTGAGGGAAAAGAAGTAATCATCGAAATCGAAGTGCAAGGAGCTTTACAGGTTCGGGAGAAGATGCCCGATGCGGTGTTCGTTTTCATCGTTCCACCTTCTAAAAAGGAATTAGAGGAACGCTTACATAATCGCGGCACCGATAATGCTTCCACCGTTGCTCAAAGACTAGCTAAGGCTGAACGCGAATATCCATTAGCATATAAATATGACTATATCGTTGTCAATGACGACGTTTATAATGCCGCGGATCGGATCTATGCTATCATCCGTGCTGAACACGCAAAAACAGAACGTTCGATTCAAAAATACACCAAACTCATGGAGGGAAAAGAATAATGGCCACTAGAAATACCGACGGACTTCGTTATCCGTCAATCGACGATTTATTAAAGGTCATCGATTCGAAGTACAAATTAGCTTATATCTCAGCTAAACGCGCCAAAATTATTAAACAAGACGGATTTTCATCGGTTGACAATAAATGTGTCAAACCAGTTGGACAGGCCTTGGAAGAAATCTTGGCAGGAAAAGTAACAGCCGAATTCTAAAGAACAGTCTATTGACTGTTTTTTTATTAACTAGATATTAGTTTTTTGACGACAGCGACAGGATAATTATGTTATAATTAAACCATACTATTGGGGGTTGATAGAATGGATCAAGGCATCGTTAAATTACTGGAGTTACTGGGAATTGAAGATCAAGCAGTATCTGAATACGCTAAACTTATCAATCTCGAAGTTGATCCAACTACGGACAGTTGGTTTTTTTTGATTGAATTTGAACGGCCAATTCCAATCTTAAGATACCGCAATTTTATAACCAAATTGCTTTCCATTCCGAGCATTAATCCTGCGGTTAAGCACATTGACTATCAAATGAGCGTCAAGGATTTTTCTAACGATGACTTAATGGATTATTATGATTATGTAATAGATGTTTTGGTTGAAGAAGATCGAAGAGTTATGCCCTTAAAAGATTATCTGACAGATATAAATAACGGAAAGATCAAGATTAAAGTACCTTCTGGGGCAATATCGGCAAGTATGTTTCGTAAGGAAATTGAAACCGAATTAATGAAAAACGGCATCAAGGCAACAGTTGACATTCAGATTGATGAGACGAGTAAACCAATTGTTGAAGAAATCGAAAAAATTAATCGGGTTTTTGTCGCTTCCAACGAATCTATTACCCCTTCGGCACAGATAAGATACACACAATTATATGAAGACAAACCAGTCGATAATGATTTTTTCCCGCTTCAAAAAATCCCTTTTGATGAACTAGAACTAGAAGAATATAAGGCAAAAAATGGAAACAAAGCAAATTTCACAGTACGAGGAACGGCTGTTACCGTCGAGATTAGACAGCTTCGAACCTTTAGCCAAGCTAATATAATTATTAGTGATCAAAATGATTCAATTTTGATTAAAAAACGGATTTCTTCTGCGGAAGAATTGCGTTTTTGTAAAGACATTCACGAAGGAACTGGAGTCATTGCTCACGGCTTTGCCGTTTATGAACCATTCTATGGAGAAATCATCATAAATGCTGTAAGTCTTGCAAAATCAACCGATTTAATTCCAAAAGATTTACGCACCGATGATGCCACTGAAAAGCGAGTGGAATTGCATTTGCATACGAAAATGTCTTCTTTAGATGGCGTTAATTCAATGGATGATTTTGTTACCAGAGCGAGAGCTTGGGGACATTTAGGAATTGGAGTATCCGATCATGGATCGGTTCAAGCCTTTCCGGATTTATTTCATGCCGTAAAAGACACCGGTATAAAAGGACTATATGGATTAGAACTAGTCTACGCTGATGATTTGAATGTTACCATTACCAGAGGGCAATCTAGTTCGATGCTAAATGATGCCACTTATGTCGTTTTTGATATTGAAACGACGGGATTATCGGTTGTCTATGACACCTTGATAGAAATAGCAGCTATCAAGATAAAAAGCGGAACCATAATCGGTGAATATTCAACCTTCATTAATCCCAAACGACAGATTAGTGAGTTCACAACCAATTTGACTGGCATCGCTAATAGCGATGTTATAAACGCTCCCGATATCGATTCAGTTCTTCGAGAATTTTTAAAATTCAGTTCAGAATCGATATTGGTTGCTCATAACGCAGATTTTGATATCGGCCATATCAATTATCATTTCCAAAAATTGGGAATTGATGCGACCAACCAACCATCAATTGATACTTTGGTACTTGCCAAGGCTATCTATCCGGATCGGCAAAGATATTCGCTTGATCAATTATGTAAGTTGTTGAAGGTTCCCTTAAATGGTCACCACCGAGCCATTAATGATGCCAAAGCAACCGCTGAAATCTTTTTACATATGCTCAAAGAATTAAAAAAACAAGGAATTAATCGTTTCATTGATATCAATCGAATTATTGATCGGAATAAGGTTCATAAGTACCCATATCCAAACCACATTAATCTCTTGGTAAAAAAGCAAGAGGGTTTAAAGAACTTGTATAAGATTCTCTCTGAAGCTTCAACAACCTATTTTGACCGTGATCCAAAAATTACTCGTTCATATCTTGAACGGCACCGAAAAGGTCTTTTTGTCAGTTCCGGCTGCCGCAACTCGAATTTTTTCGAAGTCGCGATGAACAAGACAAGAGATGATTTAGTCGAGGCGGCTAAATTCTATGATTATCTCGAAGTTCAGCCGTTATCTACCTTTAGCTATCTGAAAAATTCGATGTCAAATTGGGCCACAGTCATTCAGGATGTTATCAAAAAAATTGTCGAAGTTGGTCATGAATTAACAATTCCCGTATGTGCTACAGGTGATGTTCATCACCTCGATATGGATGACAAAAAGTACCGAGAAATAATGATTGCCAATCCTCAAGTTGGAGGCGGCTTTCATAAACTGCATAACGAGATTGAAAAACCCAGCCAACACTTCATGACCACTGAAGAAATGATGGAAGAGTTTCGTTTTTTAGGCGAGGAAACGGCATATGAAATTGTCGTCAAGAATCCTAATATGATCATGGATCAGTGTGATTCCATCGAAATATTTGGCAAAGAGTTATTTGCACCCACTGATGAATTTTTAGCTGAACAAGGAGTACCATCGATTAAAAACAAAGTTGAAACCATGGTTCGTGAAAAGGCTCGTAAAGTGTATGGTAATCCTTTGCCGGGAATTGTTAGTACTCGATTAGAAAAAGAGTTGGGCAGTATTATCAAAAATAAATTTTCAACCATTTATTTCATATCGCATCTGCTTGTAAAAAAATCTAATGATGACGGATACTTGGTCGGCAGTCGTGGTTCGGTTGGATCAAGCTTAGTTGCTACCCTAATGGACATTACCGAGGTTAATCCTTTGCCACCTCACTATATTTGCCCGAAATGTCAATTCTCAGCCTTTAAAAAAACCGAAGAAGAAAAAAAACAATACGGAAGTAACGATTTTGAAATTCGAAACCAGCATTTGCTTGACCATTCGGATTGTGGTTGGGATCTTCCAACCCAAGAATGTCCGATTTGTGGCACGCAACTAATCAAAAATGGGCATGATATCCCCTTTGAAACCTTTTTGGGCTTTAAAGGCGACAAAGTACCCGATATTGATTTAAACTTTTCAGGTGATTATCAAGGAAAAGTTCACGATTATATTCGCAAACTTTTTGGCGAAAACTATGCCTTTCGAGCCGGAACGATTGGTACATGTGCTGCCAAGACGGCATTTGGTATGGTTCGAGATTATTATAAGAAGATAAATGAGTCTTTAGAACAACACGATCAGGCGCCAGTAAAAATTCGACGAGCAGAAATGGAACGGCTGGCTAAAGGCATCGAAGGTTCAAAGCGAACAAGTGGACAACACCCAGGCGGCATCGTCGTCGTTCCCAACAACAAGGAGATATATGATGTAACGCCCATTCAATACCCAGGTGATTCATCAGATACAAATTGGAAAACCACTCATTTTGATTATCATTCATTTGAAAATAATTTGTTCAAACTTGATGTTTTAGGTCATGATGACCCTACAGTTATTCGATATTTGATGGATTTTGTTAAGAATGAACCGCTTGAATTTCCTTTTTCAAAAGCTCAGGATATCCCCATTGATGATAAAAACGTTTATCGGCTATTGAGTGGAACGGAGGTTTTAGAACTAAGTCCTGATGATATCCGCACCGAAATCGCCTCCTATGGTATTCCCGAATTTGGAACTAATTTTGTTCGGGGAATGTTAAAAGACTCACGACCGCAAAATTTTGCGGAGCTTGTCAAAATATCCGGATTATCACACGGAACGAATGTTTGGAATAGTAATGCTCAGGATCTTATATCGGGACGGCGAAAAGATTTTGGTCGGATTGACTTTAAAGATATCATCGGTTGTCGCGATGACATCATGATTGACTTAATAAAATATGGCATGCAACCAACGATGGCCTTTGAAATCATGGAATTTGTTCGTAAAGGAAAAGCGCCGGTAATGCCGGACAAATGGTCAAGTTATGCTGATCTGATGCGACAGGCGGGGGTTCCGGAATGGTATATCTGGTCTTGCAGTAAAATTGAATATATGTTTCCAAAAGCTCATGCCACAGCTTATGTGATGATGGCAATGCGCATTGCATGGTTCAAGCTCTACAAACCGATCTATTTTTACTCGGCGTATTTTTCTAAGCGGGCTGCTATTTATGATGTTGATGCCTTTTTGGGTGGAGAAACGGGAATCAAAAACCGACTTGACGCCATCAATAGCTCTGGGAATGACGCTTCAGAACGAGATCTCAACTTAGTCACCGTTTTGGAACTTGCTTTGGAAATGTATAAACGGGGATTAACATTTTCTCCGGTTGATATTCATCTCTCTGATGCGGCTGATTTTCTGATTTCACCGGACCATCAATCGCTGATTATGCCATTTGTGGTTGTTGACTCTTTGGGGAAAAACGTTGCTGCTTCAATTATTGAAGCGCGGCACGAAAAACCGTTTTTATCGAAACAAGACGTTCGCAATCGGACGAAAATATCAAAAACGTTATTTGATAAGTTAGACGATATCGGAGCGTTTAAAGATTTAGTCGAAGAAAGTCAAATGTCATTATTTGATATGTGACATGATATAATTGTTATCTCACAATATCTTAACAAACATGAGTATAATATAATTAGTGGGAGGTTTTTACTATGAGAATACACAGTTCCAATCCGGTTTACCGTTCAGTTAACAATGCGCTTGTTTCTGACCGACCGGTTACATACACCAATGTTGCTTTAAAAACTGTGTTTTTAGTATTTATCGCTATGGGAACGGGCTATTATTTTATCGCCAATCCTGACCTTATATCCATTCCGTTACTAATTGGCGCGATCATTGTTGGTTTTATCGCCGTCATTATTGGCTCAAGGTCGGTCCGTTTAGCTCCGTATCTATCTATTTTATATGCCGCGTGCGAGGGCCTGGTCTTAGGAATCGTCTCAGTGTTATATGAATCCCTATATGAAGGAATTGTGCCCACAGCACTGATAACCACGGTTGTGGTACTTCTGATAATGATGACCCTATACTCAATGAACATTATCAAAGTCAATGCCAGATTTGCATCATTTATGGTTGTAGCCTTGATTTCAGTGATTATTATGTCACTTATTGGAATGCTTTTACCATTTGGTGGGGGCGCACTTTATATCATCATTTCAATTGTTTCGGCATTGTTGTCGGCACTATATCTGTTTCTTGACTTTGAGAACATTAAAACTTGTGTTAATGCACAGGCGGATGTATCCTATGGTTGGATTTTAGCTTTAGGAATGATGGTATCTTTAGTATGGATATATATCGAAATTCTCAGGTTACTGGCGATTTTTGGAAATCATCGCAATTAGGGTTGTATTTTTCAAAAATGATTGATATAATGAAACCGATATTAAAACGATGACGAAGAAACAGTAGTCAATCATCACGACATTTTAGAGAGAGATCCCCGTGGCTGAAAAGATCTCATGTCCGGATTGACGAATTCACCTTTTGAGTGGAGTTAATAACTCTCGGCTAATCGACGTTACCGATTTTTGAGGGGCCAGTTAATGCTGGAACAAAGGTGGTACCACGGTTGATAATCGTCCTTTTTAGGGCGATTTTTTAATTCAGTCATATAAGCAATATTTAGGGGATGAGACCATGGAAATCAAAGAACAACTGCATCAATCAATACAGGAAATTAATACTGCATTCAAAACGATTGTCACCATCAATGAATTAAACGACCTAAAAGCGAAATATCTAGGCAAAAAAGGCGTTTTTTCCCAATGGATGCTAGAAATGAAAAACCTTCCTGTCGAGGAAAAACCCCAATTTGGTCAAGCGATTAATATAGCCAAAGCAGAAATAATGAGTCTTTTTGAAGACTTTTATTCTCAAATTGAACAGCGAGAAATAAATGAGCAACTTGCAAAAGAAGTTGTTGACATCTCACTTCCGGGCCGCAAATTTCCTGTTGGAGCTAAACATCTAGTCAGTCAAGTAATCGAAGAAGTCGAAGATTTATTTATCGGTATGGGCTATACTATCAAAGAAGGTCCGGAAATCGAACAGGACTTATATAATTTTGAGATGTTGAATTTACCAAAATCGCATCCGGCTAGAGATATGCAAGATTCATTTTACATAACTGAAGAACTGCTTTTACGAACTCATACTTCGCCAGTACAAATTCGGACATTGTTGGAAAATGGCGGTAACAAGCCAATTAAAATCATTTGCCCTGGCAAGGTATACCGACGCGATGATGATGATCAAACCCATTCCCATCAATTTACTCAAATTGAAGCTTTAGTCGTCGATCATGAATCAACGCTTGCGGATTTAAAAGGCACGTTATTGCTTCTGGCCAAAAAAATGTTTGGTGAGGATCGTCAAATCCGTTTAAGACCTTCGTATTTTCCATTTACTGAACCAAGTGTTGAAGTCGACATCTCCTGTTATAAATGTAATGGCAAGGGGTGCTCAATGTGTAAAGGAAGTGGATGGATTGAAATTCTTGGCGGTGGGATGGTAAATAATGCCATTTTGGAAGCAACAGGGTATGATTCAAAACACTATCAAGGATTTGCTTTCGGTGTTGGGGTTGAACGATTAGCGATATTACGATACGGTATTGATGATATTCGGGCATTTTATATTAATGATTTGCGTTTTAATCAACAGTTCAAATAGGAGGACGCCAAAATGAATGTCTCGCTTAATTGGTTAAAAGAGTACGTATATATTGACATCCAAAGCGATGCCCTTGCCAATAAATTTAATCTGATGAGCGCTGAAGTTGAGCGACTCTACAAAATGGTAAATGCCTCTAATCTCGTTGTAGGCCATGTTTTGGCTTGCGTTAAACATCCGGATTCTGATCATCTTCATGTTTGCACAGTCGATATTGGAACAATTGCTTTACCGATTGTTTGTGGCGCCGGAAATGTCGCTGCTGGACAAAAAGTGATTGTTGCTTTAGATGGGGCGATACTTCCTGGTAACTTAAAAATAAAAAAATCCAAAATCCGTGGAGTTGTGTCAAATGGCATGATCTGTTCACTCGATGAGTTGGGAATCGAACACAAATACCATCAAGAAGATGGAATCCATGTTCTTCCTGCATCGACGGAAGTGGGAATTGATGCCATCAAAGCTTTACACTTTGATGATGAAATAATCGAGTTGCATTTAACTCCGAATCGTGGCGACTTATTATCAATGATTGGTGTGGCTTATGATGTTTCCGCAATGATTGAAACTAAATTACATCTTGATGAGCCGAAAGTGAATGAAATAAAAGAAAAAAACCCAGTTAAAGTATCGACTTTAACCGATGGGTGCATGTCATATTATGCCCGCGTTATAAAAAACATTAAAATTCAAGATAGTCCTGACTGGATGAAGGCTCGTTTGATTGCGGCTGGAGTCCGCCCAATTAACAACGTGGTTGATATCACCAATTATGTTATGCTTGAATATGGGCAACCATTGCACGCCTTTGACTTTGACAATGTCGAAACAGCAGAGATTGTTATCAGAAACGCGTTACTCAAAGAGGATTTTGTTACTCTTGATGGCAAAAATCGAATCCTTACTCAGGACGATCTCGTTATCACAAATGGCAAGAAAGTAATTGCTTTGGCTGGGGTTATGGGCGGAGTCGAAACTGAAATTAGTGACAAAACGGTCAATGTTTTGCTTGAATCAGCGACCTTCAATCCCATTCTCATTCGGAAAACCGCAAAACGACTTGACTTGCATAGCGAAGCTTCGACTCGATTTGAACGGCGATTAGATCCCAATCGAACGATTATGGCTTTGGACCGGGCCTGCATGTTGTTAGAATCATTAGCGGCAGGATCAATTTTATCGGGAATTGCTTTTTTTGATAACAATGATTTAATGGCCAAACCAATAGAATTCTCCACTGAACAAATCACCAAGGTAACCGGATATCATTATCAAACGCACGAATTGGAATCGGTTTTTCAACGCTTGCATTTTGATTTTCAGCGAGATGAGGATAAATTTGTTGTTTTTGCCCCAACGAGACGACCTGACATTTCTACTTACCAAGATTTGATTGAAGAAGTGGTACGTATTCATGGGTTTCAATTCATACCAGTAACAATGACGAAACTTCCTTCAAGCGGATATTTAACTCCAAAGCAACAAATTCGGCGTTTAATCCGCAATACCTTAGTCTTTCTGGGCTTGGATGAAACGCTCACATATTCGCTGGTTTCAGAAACCCAAGCAATCGAATTTGATAAAAAGGCAAAATCGGTTGTGCGATTATTGCACCCAATGGCTGAAGACCGAGGCTGCTTACGTCATACATTAATACCTTCACTTTTAGATGTGTCTGCATACAATATCTCCAGAAAAGCGGATCGAATTGCCTTATTTGAAATTGGGAAAGGTTATTCACTGGCAGTTGAGACTGAATTTGTTGCCGGGGTCATTTCTGGTACTTTTCAAGAGTCTTTGTGGCAAGGTAAAAAAGAAGTTGTTGATTTCTTCTTAGTCAAAGGACTAATTGAGGCTTTATGTGATCGGATTGGGATTACCAATATTAGATTTACCGTACCAAAAAATCCTTATCCCAAGCTTCATCCGACCATTTGTGCATGTATTAAGAAAGACGATGTTTGTCTAGGCTGGATGGGAAAACTACATCCAGTTGTGCAAACGGAACACGGGCTACCCGACACCTTTGTCTTTTCATTAAAACTTGACAAACTGGTTGCCCACTCATCGCGTAATTTCGTCATGAAGAGCATTTCAAAGTATCCAGCCGTTACTCGGGACATTGCTATTGTCGTTGACAAAACCATAACCGCTGCAACGATTACCGATCTGGTTCGAAAAGCTGGGAAAAAAACATTAGATGACGTCAAAATATTTGACTTATATCAGGGTGAAAAGATTAATTCTAATCAAAAATCGATTGCCTTAAGTCTGACTTTTCAAGATTATGACAAAACATTAGAAACGGAAGAAATCGATCAGATGACCACAAAAATCATCAAGTGTTTGGAAACCGAGTTACAAGCTATACTTCGAACATAGTGAAACTAAATAGCTACCAATATTGGTAGCTTTTTACTATTACTTCAAGTTTAGATGGTGTTTTAAAAAGGAGGATTAATCAGTGGAAAAAATCATCGATGTTCATGGGTTATATAAGAATTACGGCACAGTCGAAGCCGTAAAGGGTATTGACTTTTATGTAGAAAAAGGCAAAATGTTTGCATTTCTAGGTCCAAACGGAGCTGGAAAGACAACTACAATTAATATTTTATGCACCTTATTATCTAAAGACCAAGGAGAAATCGTCATTGATGGTCATGTTTTGGATCATGATGATAATTTAATTCGCGATGAAATTGGTATTGTATTTCAAGAAAGTGTCCTTGATCAACTTTTGACTGTTCGCGAGAATCTAGAAATACGTGGCAGTTTCTACCATATGGGGAAAGCCGAATTGAGAACTGCAATTGAAGAGGCAATGAAAACAACAGATATCTTGGGGATTGCCAATCGTCGTTTTGGAACTCTTTCTGGAGGTCAAAAACGACGAACTGACATCGCAAGAGCTTTGATAAATCATCCTAAAATACTGTTTTTAGATGAACCGACGACCGGACTTGATCCGCAAACAAGAAAAACAGTATGGAAAACCATTGAAAGTCTTCAAAAAAAGCAAGGTATGACGGTATTTTTAACAACGCATTATATGGAAGAGGCGGGGCTGGCAGATTACGTCATTGTTATTGACGATGGAAAAATTGCGGCTAAAGGAACTCCTGTTGAGTTGAAAGAAAAATATTCCACCGACTCAATCCAAGTCAAACCCAATGATTATCAAGTTGTCAGAAGAGTATTACATGAAAATAAGATTGAATACCGAGAAGTCAGTGACCTTATCATTATTGATATCAAACATACTATCGATGCTTTGCCGATACTTAATCTTCTCGAAGGAATGATATCTTCGGTGCAGATTCTTAATGGGACAATGGATGATGCTTTCATTGGCATTACCGGAAAGGAGATCCGTGAATGATTTTTAAGCTAATACTTCGGAATTTGCGTATCTATTTTCGCGATAAAGCGAGTGTGTTCTTTTCCTTGCTAGGTGTATTTGTTATCATCGGTTTATATATTCTTTTCTTAAGGGATGCTGTAATTGGTAATTTGGATCAAACATTCCCTGAAGTGGCATTTGTCATGGATTCATGGATTATGTCAGGAGTAGTTGCGGCAGCATCAATCACCACAACTATGGGTGCTTTTGGGACTATGGTTGATGATACAACCAAGAAAAACATCAAGGATTTTCAAGTATCGCCAATCAAACGGTGGCAAATTGTATTAGGGTATGTGATGAGTTCGGTCGTAATCGGCGTTATTATGAGTTTGTTAACTTTAGTGTTAGCAGAAATTTATATAGTCGCTCAAGGTGGTTACTTATTGAGCGTTTTGGCATTACTGAAAACAATTGGACTTATTGTTTTGTCAGTTGTTACGAGTAGTGCAATGATCTTCTTTTTTGTTTCTTTCTTTAAAAGTCAAAATGCTTTCGCAACTGCCTCAACATTAATTGGAACCCTTATCGGTTTTTTTATGGGAGTATATTTCCCCATCGGTCAGTTACCTGATGGAGTTGGATATGCTATCAAAATTTTCCCATTGTCACATTCGGGAGTTTTGTTACGGCAAGTTATGATGGATGAGGCTATGGAAAAAGCATTTACTGGAGTTGATCCCAGCGTTTTTAATGTTGACAGTTTTAACGAAAGGATGGGCATTGTCTTCAAATACGGTAATGTCACCTTTCCAATATGGGCACATTTAGTGGTTTTGATCGTTACGGCTGCAATTTTCTTCTTATTTACAGTATTGAGGATGTCATCACATAAAGCCAAAGAATAGATACCGTTTTCATGCGGAAAACGCCTTTTATTGCTGGTTCTGTGTTATAATATCTTTTGGTGATATCGATGATAAATCTATATGGTTTTACTTTAGAAGAAATGCAAAGTTTCCTTATAACAAATTCATATAAAAAATTTAATGCTTCACAGTTATTTGACTGGTTGTATGTAAAAAAGGCAAAGTCATTTCAAGAAATGTCCAATCTGTCAAAAGAATTGCGAGCGTTTTTAGACGAAGCTTGTGCCATAGACCTCTTGAAAGTGCAACAGCATCAACATTCCGCCGATGGAACCCATAAATTTCTGTTTGAATTGTATGATGGGTATGCTATTGAGACTGTGCTGATGACTCACGATTATGGATTGAGTTTGTGTGTTTCAAGTCAGGTTGGCTGCAATATGGGCTGTTCCTTTTGTGCTAGTGGTTTGAAGAAAAAAAATCGCAATCTGACTTCTGCGGAAATGGTTTCTCAAGTGATGACGGTAGAGGATGTGATTGGTGTTAAAATCACACATCTTGTAGTGATGGGTACTGGAGAACCATTTGATAATTATGATAATGTCATTCGGTTTGTCAAAATCGTTAATGATGCTAAAGGACTCGCTATTGGACAACGACATATTACTGTTTCTACTTGTGGAATTGTCCCGATGATAATTGCATACGCTGATGAACCTGTTCGAAGTAATTTGGCTGTTAGTTTGCATGCCCCCAACGATGAGTTGCGCAACCGGTTAATGCCCATAAACAAACGCTATCCACTCAAGGATATCATTGCTGCCTGTGAATCTTATTTTGAGAAGACTTCACGGCGGATTACGTTTGAATATCTGCTATTAAGTGGGGTCAACGATACTCTTGCTCATGCTGATCAACTATCTGATTTGATTCGAGGTCTAAATGCATATGTCAATCTGATCCCTTACAATCGGGTTGCGGAATTCCAATATGAGCAAACTGATATGGGGAAAGCAATGCAGTTTTATGACCGATTAACTAAACGTGGAATTACTGCTACACTTCGCAAGGAACAAGGTTCCGACATTGATGCTGCCTGTGGGCAGTTGCGTTTTAAACATGAGGAAAAGTAATACCATTTTAATTGACATATCCACTTGAATTTGATAGACTATGGATTGATTTTTACAAAAGGTGATCGAAAATGAGCGATAAAATAAAAAAAATAGCGATTTTAACCGGTGGTGGCGATTGTTGCGGCATTAATGGTGCCATCCGTTCGATTGTGCGAACGGCGATCGTGAAATATCATTATGAGGTAGTCGGGTTTATCGGCGGATATTCTGGTCTTTATTCAGATGAATATATCCCGATGACATTGAAAACGGTTTCGGGAATTTTTCACCAGGGGGGGACAATCCTCAAGAATTCTAACCGGGATAATTTGTTTAGTTATCGAGTTAAAGATGAAAATGGTTGCTATGTAAAAACAGACGTTTCTGACGTTGCCATAGTTAATCTAAAGAAGCATGAGATCGATGCAATTATTATTATTGGCGGTGACGGAACGTTAACTTCGGCTCGTGATTTCGCCCGAAAAGGCGTTAATGTCATCGGCGTTCCCAAGACGATTGACAATGATGTTCCCGGAACGGATATTACTTTCGGTTATCGGACAGCTTTAGATCATATTGTTAATGCGCTAGATGCCCTGCACACTACGGCATATTCGCATAATCGAGTGATGATTTTAGAAGTCATGGGTCGCAATGCGGGATGGTTGACTTTAGAGGGTGGCATAGCTGGTTCTGCCGATGCCATTTTGATACCGGAAATACCATATGATATTCATAAAATTGCAAAAAAAATTATTGATCGCTATAATTCTGGGAGTCAATTCTCCATCTTGTGCGTTTCAGAAGGTTCACGACCAGTCGATGGCGATGTGACAGTCAAGAAAATCGTTGATGGAAGTCCAGACACCGTTCGTTTAGGCGGTGCAGGCGAACAAGTGGCTCGGGCATTAGAAATGATAGTTAGCCCGATAACTGGACAAGAACTTCGTTCAACCACACTCGGATATATCCAGCGCGGTGGGGTAACTAATTGTTACGATCGAATACTAAGCACAAGATACGGATCATATGCCGTCGATTTGATTGATAAAGGGTTGTTTGGTAATATGGTGGCAATTCGTGATAATAAAATGACCTATATTCCTATTGAAGAAGTTGTTGGAACTGGACTAATCGGGGAAACCAGTCTTGGGGGAAAACATCTAGTTGATCCTGAAGGAGACTTGGTTACAGCTGCTAAAGGTATCGGTATTGTATTTGGTGATTAATTGCCAAATATTTCATGAAAATACAAAAATAAAAACATTGGAGGCAAGACTATATGGAACTTAAAGGCAGTAAGACCGAAATTAATCTTAAAAAGGCATTTGCTGGCGAAAGTGAAGCTCGTAATAAATATACTTTCTATTCGTCAGTAGCTAAAAAAGAAGGGCTTGAACAAATCGCCGAATTCTTTTTAGAAACCGCTGAAAACGAAAAGGAACATGCAAAAATTTGGTTCAAACAATTACACAACGGTCAAATTCCCACTACTGATGTTAATTTAGCTGATTGCATAGCTGGTGAACATTACGAATGGACAGAAATGTACAAAGAATTTGCTGAAACAGCCAAAACGGAAGGCTTTACTAAAATCGCCTTTTTATTCGAAAATGTTGGTATAATTGAAAAGATGCATGAGGAAAGATATGCTAGTCTTTTAGCAAATTTGAAAGCAAATCGGGTCTTTGAATCCGAAAAAACCGAGTTTTGGTTTTGCTCTAATTGTGGACATATTCATGTAGGTAAAAAACCACCAGAAAAATGTCCGGTATGCGACCATCCACAAGCATATTTCCGCCGGTTCGTGAAAACATACTAAAAATTAGAAGACTCTAGTCTTCTTTTTTTTTACTTAATGAAGTATAATTAGGATTAATCAATTCTCTTTTGGGGGCGATGATTTGATTCAAGGCAAAATCATCAAGTTGACCGGTGGACTATACACGGTCGTCGATGAAATGGGCAAACGGGTTGAATTACGCCCAGTGGGTCTTTTTCGTTATCAGAAAATATCTCCTAAAGTTGGCGATAATGTTATGTTTGATGAAGAATCAATCAAACAAGTATTGCCTCGACGCAACGAAATGATTCGACCGGCGATTGCTAATGTTGACTTCATTATGGTTGTCAATTCCTGCCAACAACCGGATTTTAGTTTTCTGTTACTTGATCGGTTTTTAGCTTTAGTTGCCAAAGCCGAGATCCCAGTGATAATCGTCATAACAAAAACAGACTTGTTAAATGAATCAGAGTTGAATAGTATAAAACAAAAGCTTAAGTACTATCAAAAATTCTATCCAGTTTTTTTTACGGCATCGCCATCATTATTGGGGATTGATGCTATAAAAGAATTGATATATGGCAAAATTATTGTTCTGTCTGGACAAACTGGTGCTGGGAAAAGCAGTATGTTAAATGCTATTGATCCGAAGCTGAATATAAAAACGAATACAATCTCAAAAGCCTTAGGAAGAGGCAAGCACACCACTAGACATGTCGAACTGATTAATATTTGCGGCGGTTGGATAGCTGACACTCCTGGTTTTTCAAAATTGGATTTAAGCGGTTTTGAAGCCAAAACATTCAATACTTTTTATCCAGATTTTGTTCGTTTTCGTGATGAGTGCCGTTTCAATGGTTGTACTCACACAAATGAGCCGGGATGCCGTATTAAAGCACTAGTTCAAACCCAAGACATATTACCAGAAAGATATGAAAATTACCTTCGCTTATATGAAGAGATAAAAAGCCAAAAGCCAAATTACTAGGAGGAATGAAATATGATTGTATCACCATCGTTTTTGACGGCGGATTTTACTGATCTCGATTCTGAAATTAACTCCATTCAGTTCGCTAAATGGCTTCATTTTGATGTAATGGACGGTCGTTTTGTACCAAATTACACATATAATGAGGAGATTGTCAGACGGATAAAACATATCAGTTCACAGTTTTTTGATGTGCATTTGATGATTGAATCACCAGAAAAAGCCATTTCAGCCTACGCATCAGCGGGAGCTGATCTAATTACATTTCACCTTGAAGCCACCAATAATAACGTAATAAGTCTCATAAAACTAGTGAAAAGTTTTAACATTCAATGCGGAATCTCAATAAAACCAAATACTCCGGTTGAAGACTTGATTCCCTATCTCGCCGAACTAGATTTAATTTTGATTATGAGTGTTGAACCGGGGCAAGGTGGGCAAAAATATATCGCTGATGCGACAGAAAAAATTGCTTTTCTTGCCAAATATCGTGAGTTAAATCAACTGAAGTATAAAATCGAAGTTGACGGTGGCATCAACTTAGAAACAGCACAGATTGCTCATCTTGCTGGAGCGGACATTGTCGTTGCCGGATCATTTATCTTTGGTAGAAAAGATCGAAAAACAGCGATTAAGGAGCTTGAAAATGCCTAAAAACATCAAAATATTCTGTGGCCCCAATAATTACACATTAAAAAGCGTATATTTTGAGGAACCGGATGAATTTATTGTTGGCGTCGATTCGGGCCTCGATTATCTCATCGAAAATGAGATGCATATTGATCTGGCTATTGGGGATTTCGATTCTGTTAATCCTCTATATTTACATAAAATCAAAGCGGAAAGTAAACAGGTCATTGAATTGGAAAAAGCCAAGAATATGACCGACCTTGCATATGCCGTTGATTATATCTATAACTCAATGGATTATGAAACAATGACCGTTTTTGGTGGCATTGGTGGACGAATTGACCATCTGCTTGCTAATCTAAATATTTTAAAAAAATACGATGTCAAATTTTGTGATAATCGAACTGTTATGTATGCCTTAAAAAAAGGTAAGCATCAAATTGACAATTATCATCAATATATTTCTTTCTTCGCTATTGAAGACTGTTATAATTTATCAATCAAAGGATTTCGGTTTGAAATCAATAATTATTATCTGAGTACAAATGACTCATTATGTGTATCTAATTCTGGCTCGGGAATAATTGAGTTTTCTAAAGGGCGAATCTTAATTATTTCTTCGGATGATCAATTTCAATAAAACTTGATCCACATTTTCACTAAAAACACGCAAAACAGAGTTATAATTACTATATTCGTTTTATGAGGTGAATATTTATGAAAAAACATTTAGTTTTATTAGTAATTGCTTTTATGGTTTTCGGATTATGGGGGTGTGAGTTTTTCAATACATATGTTACTATACCCCTTACTACGGATGAGACAACAGAAGAAGTAACAACAACATCGGGTGTTTTATCCATTGATCTCGATGCGGTAATTTCCGAACTATATAATCGAATTTATATCGATCTTTATGATGATGTTCGTGCGGAAGTGATTAGTGATTTATCGCAAGAACGGTTTGATGCAATCTATGCCCAAGTGATTGCGGATGTCGTTGCCAAAATTGATGCCGATGAAATCGAACTTACGGCACAATCAGTAGTTGAGCAGATTTTTGTGGTTGCCTCACAAAAGAGCGCCTCAGTTATTGGTGTGTCAAATTATTCGGCCGCAAATGTATTGCAATCATTTGGATCAGGAATAATTTATAAGCACACGGGTGATACATACTTTGTGGTTACCAATAATCACGTTGTTGAAGACGGGACATATTTTACTATTGAGTTTGCTGATGGAACAACAACCGAAGCCTATCTTAAGGGCGTTGATGATTTAGTGGATGTAGCGGTTTTATATTTTACATCGACTGAAGAACTATCAGTTGCTACCTTTGGCGATTCGGAGTTGGTCCAAAAAGGGGATATAATCTTGGCAGTCGGTAATCCCAGCAGCTACGACTTTTATAATTCAATGACCATGGGTATTGTATCAGGAACGGATCGATACTTCGATATTGATTCTGATAATGTAAAAGACATGTTTGTTAATTATATTCAACATGATGCTGCTATTAATGCCGGAAACAGCGGCGGAGCATTGTTTAATCTAAATGGTGATGTTATCGGGATTAATGTAATTAAAATCGCATCGGTTGAAATTGAAGGCATGGGTTTTGCTATTCCCAGCAATTTGGTATCAGCGATTTGTGAAGACATCGAATTGTATGGAATCTCCAAACAAAAACCTGTGCTAGGCATAACTTTCTACGATATCGAATCAGTTGGTGTTACTGTATTGTATACAGAACTGGGTATTGTTATTCCCCAGGGCATTGAGCATGGATTTTATGTTAGCATCGTTAAAGATGAATCAACTATGGATGGTATTGCTTTACCAGGAGATATTATTTTGCAAATCGGTGATATCGTCATTACCAATACGTTGGAGTATGTTGAAGAATTTTCTAAATATCGAGTTGATGATGTCATCACCATAGTTTTATATCGCAATGGAGAAACGTTAACATTTGATAATGTCGTTTTGAAACCGAAATCATGGTAGGGGGGGATTGACATGGCCAAGAAAACCATCACATTTTTGCTTGTTTTTGGATTGATATTGTCCTTGTATGCTTGTTTTTCAGTTAATGCCGAGGAAACAACGACAATATCCACAGAAACAACCGCAACCACCACTGTCACAACCACCGCAGTTGACGAGTCGATAAAAACTTATCAATATACTGACTTTGATGATTTAGTCAATCAAATATATGCCGATGTTTACGCGCAAATATACGCAGAGTTATATGCGGAATATTCTGAGACGATTTTCATTGATCCGGAACAATTGGAACTAAATATTTACGAAGAAATATATGCTCAGGTTGAAGCTCAATTATGGGCGCAAATTGAAACGGGAAACATTACTGTTGTTATGGATGATTTTTTGGATCAATTGCTCAATGTGGCCGATATTACAAATCATTCAGTAATCGGAGTATCGACTTTCAATAATTCTGAGGGTATCTCCTTGGGGTCAGGAGTTATTTATTATTTTGATGAACTCCACAATATATATTATCTTATTACCAATCACCATGTGGTCGACGGGGGCAACAATTTTAAAGTAGTCTTTGCCGATGGAACAGAAGTGACTGCGACCCTTTTGGGAGCGGATGAAGACATTGACATTGCTATTTTGTCTTTTGAAGGCGATGAACTTGACCAAGATATAGTCGTATCAATACTTGGGAACTCCGATGTATTAACACAAGGGACAATTGTTTTGGCTTCAGGAAATCCTCGTGGTTATAACTTTTTTGGTTCGATGACGATGGGAATCGTTGCCGGCGTCAATCGAATTATTGATGATAATACAAATCCATATATTCAACATGACGCCGCTATCAACTCAGGCAATAGTGGGGGGCCTTTATATAACCTTTGTGGTGAAGTGGTTGGTATCAATGTTAGCAAATATGCCATCACCGATATCGAAGGTATGGGCTTTGCCATTCCGATTAATTTAGTTAAAACAGTGATTGAAGCTTACGCTCCTAACACGATTGAATAAAACAAAAAGGTCTTCTCTTGGAGAAGGCCTTTTATATAAAACGCCTCAAACGAGGCGTTTAAGGTAACAGTATAGTAATTTAAGCTCTGGTTACTTTTCCGCTCTTTAAAGCTCTTGCGGAAACATATACGCGCTTAATCTGTCCGTTTTCGTCGACGATTCTAACTTTTTGCAGGTTAGCTTTCCACATTTTTCGGGTTGCAATCATCGAATGAGAACGTTTGTTCCCCGTCATAAAACTCTTACCTGTGATAG
>JAQVVR010000022.1 GCA_028698875.1 Candidatus Izemoplasmatales bacterium | reverse complement strand
TGATGAAGTAAAAGTGACCACGATTGCATGAGTTGCAGTAACATTTTCCAAAATAAATGAAGTTTGACTCGTGACTTCAACGGATTCACCATCAACTTTAATGTCTGATACGGCATAGCCTGAGGCAGGAGTCAGTGTTATCTCACAATCGTGCCCCTCTTTTATTGATGATGAGGCCGGTGAGACGGTTCCATATTCTTCATTATTTGAACTTGCAGTTACCGTATATGTTGGTAAAGCTGTTACTGTCACAATGAGTGTGTCAAAAATAGCTCCATTGACTGATGATATTGCGGTAATGACGACCTCACCTGGTGCCAAAGCGGTAACTACACCGTTGGCATCAACAGTAGCGATGTCCTCATCATCACTTGACCAAATAACCGAATGACTGGCAGTCGTTGGCGTTGAAGTGGCAATCAATGTAATCGAACTTTCTTCTTCCACTTCCGAGGCTCCAGAGATAGTCAAAGCGGTAATATCATCAATATAATGATCACCGACAAATTCAGTTGTATTTGCAGACACGGTCCATTCTTCAGGGTTCCAAACCGTAGTCGGAATTCTTACTTCATGGCTTCGAATCCAAGTCATATTAGCGGTCGATTGATCAGTACTATTAACCCATCCAGCCCCCGGATCGATACCGATAATTCCAAATTGATCAATTAAGATATCGTTTTTAAAGAGACCAAAAGCATCATCACCATTATGCGTCATTGATCCACTAGTAAGATCAGCAACTTCTAAGACTGCTGCATCCGCTGTATTAAGAGACACAACATATACATCGCCACTGGCAAGAGTGCCTGTCAAAGTAAATGTAGTTGCCGTGAGGGCACCGTTGACGAACATTTTTAATTGGTATCCACTTAAGTCAACTGTGTTTGGAGTTGGATTGTATATTTCAATATATTTGTTATTTCCGGTCGAAGGTTCGCTGTACTCACTGATAAACAAGTCAGTACCTTGGCTATAATATGTCAGTAAATTACTTGCAGCATCACGACAAATTAGATAAGCTCGGTAATTAGTGTATAAATGACTCTCACTGATGCTCATCAAAAATTCATTAGTTGTCGAATTATATTTGGTTCCAACATAACGGTCATAGGCTTCGGAAGCTAAACCGAAATCAAGAATTCCCGAATTTGCTGAAGCAATCATTCCATATTCAACTAAAGTATATCCATCAGGAAGGTAGAATTGGGAAACAAATGTATCATAGTCCGCTCGTAATCCCAAATCACCTTTTAAGTTAATATAAGGTGTGGTTATATTTAATGTATCAGCATCCATTAAATTACTTGAATAGACGGCGGTAATCGTTGTATCAACAAGAACAGAGAATTTATATGTTGAACTACGACTGACGACCTGATTGCCAATTCGCCAGTATTGAAAAGTGCCAACAGCTCCCGTAGCAGTGACGGTCGCAACATCACCATAGTTATACGAATACGAATCATCTGCCAGTATACCATCACATGTTCCGTTGACAACAGTTACACTAGCATTTGTTGGGACTGAATCGCTCGTATTTTCCACATATTGTAAAGTAAATACTGTGTCTTGTGTGATATTTTCGGTTGAACCATTCCATGGAGTAGAAGCGTTTACTATATATCCTGGTTTGGAATACTCAACTGTGCTTGGTGCTGTGGCATCACCCGTACCGGTGTTGTCAACATAATCGACATTGATGATTGCTCCATTGGTGTCAACAAACACAACTGCAAAAGTGTTTAGTGGTTTGAAGACGGCAACAATATGCATGTCGCTTGTGACCATAAACTCGCCAGTTAATTCGACTGAATCATATAGAACACCATTGACAACCCACCATACGAAAGAGTAGTCCTCAAAATCGGTTTTCGAAATCGTGTATCCATCATTTGTTCCAAATGTGGAAACAACACTACCCTGTTCAATGATATTTTCATTATCAAAATAAGCCGTAAGTGACACGGTTGTGGTGGCTTCCGATTGACTTGCCCCTTCAGCCATGACGGGAATCAAGCCAACAAAAGCGAAAGACAAGATAAACAAAAGCAATAGAAAGGTTTTTTTCATTTTCTTATCCATCCTAAAAAATCATTTCGCTGCAAGGAGTATCTGGACCAAAATCGCCACTTGTAGCGATGCTATCCTCGAGTTGAAATTCAATGATTTCAACTTCCGGCTTTTCATAGATTAAACGATCTTCTTGTTCTTTTTTCATATGTTCACCCCTGTTTTTAAAGTACATATTATAAATATTTGCAGATACTATTTTTATATTATTACAATAAAAAAATTTTAAAAGAGTATTTATATATATTATATATATATTTTCAAAAAATATTAAATATAGACTACATATGGTTCGTTTTCAACTGGATTCTACGCAAAATATACTTATTTTCTTCTTCTAAAGACCGATTTTTTTATCAATTTCTGCTTGATGAGATACTGTATTTGCATCAATAGATAATTCATGCAATTTTTTTAAACTTCGTTTGGTGGTTTTAAACAATAACTTCCACCATCTACCTATCCATGCAAATGGCAACAACCACTTATGTTTTTGTAAATATGGTCGTCCACTTTTCATTTCATCATATGGCAAAAATAAAACATGAAAAATCGCACTTGCTTTCCCAACGCGAACCGATTTATTTACGCCCGTATAGTAAGATAATCGGGGCAACATTGTGTTGAATCCTTTTGCTTTACCATGGGTACCCGAGGCGGCAATAAAAGTAGTGACTTCGCCCAAAAAATCATCAGTGAAATCCTCCGGATATATTGTTCCTTGAAGCGGTTGAAGTCCAAACCATTTCTCGTTTAACCATTGAATTGTTTCAAAAAAACGCATAAGTTTGGTTTGGTTTAACAGTATTGTCAATTGATTAGCATTTACAGTGTCTTTTGTATCATTTAAGAGTATACCGATATCGAGAATCTGACGCAATCCCACCCCTGAAGACTTCATATGTTTGGCAAGATGACACAATAAATATATAACTTGATATTCTTTATCGAGGCGATATTCATAACCACTAATCAAATTGGTATGTTCCCAAATGTCGTTCATAACCGCTTGATGATTTGCTTCAAAATGCTTATCGATACCTGGATGGACTTCGACGATGATGTCCTTCCCTTTGGTAAATAAATCGTGTGTTGGTCCCACGGATTGTAACTTATATCCAGCTTCCGCAAACAAATGATGCACTTCAGACATCGTCTGCGACTCAATCAAGATATCGATATCACCCATTGAACGCATATAACTTTCCGGATATATTGTTTTGAGAAATGCCCCTTTCAAATACATATGTTTAATCTCTGCATTCGCAAACAACTGTGTTATTTCTCTAATTGCCAAGTTTTGAACAACATCCTTGGCCTTATATTGATAAAAGTCCCGTTGAAAGTCGTGATAAACCGCTGCTGAAAGATTCGCTTTTAGCAAAGACGAAAAAATCAAACCCGAAAATCCATTATCACGAGCAACCTGATAAAGAGTTTGATCATTGGTAATGGCCTTGGAAAATGGTTGATGATTAAGGGCACAGACAACCATGGAAAAAAGCGTAGATAAAGTCTCATTCATGGTCTTTGTTCCTTTCAAAATGGCGATTAATCCAAAGAAGATATCGTCGCAAAAAACGCCATTTGATCCATTGCTTTACTTCTCGTAAATACTTTGGATTGTCGGTAAAAATTGTTTTTCCATAAGTTTCAAATTTTGATACTTTTGCGATAATGGCTTTCAAGGGAACCAGTTCTTTTTGAGGTAAAGCATCGCCTTGAATAACACAATGATCGTTCTTGATCTGGACGATTCGATGTAATATGTAGTTTCCATTCTTTCCCGCAAATAAAACAACATCATATAACTTAAGATCATTCGGAGCGACTAACACTACACTTGTAACATCCGTTTTGAAAAACGGTGCCATACTGGTACCTTTGACTTTTAAAACCACTTCTTGGTCAAGTCCCATTTTTTCCTCGATTATGGGAATGAGGTCGTTAACCGATACAATTTGCCTAATCATTTTCAATCAAAATATTATGAGTACGCAGTTTCGATATAAAAGCTAAAACATCATGATATGCCACCGTTTCTTCGACAACAAAAATCTCCATTAATTTAGTAGTAAGACCTTTGATATCAGAACCGGCAATTAACGCTTCCCATAATAGTTTTCCACTGTTATTTAAAGTCAAAATACCATTAAAATTAACAGCTTCATTTCCAATTGGAACCACGATATGCTCCCCAGCAACAGTTCTTAAAACATATCCCTCTTTTATCTTCATTGCTCATCCTCCGGATAAATGACATGATATATCATATCAAAAGCCGACTTTGAAATATCGGTATGGATTTCATACATAGGAATTTTATCAATTAATTGTTCTAAAACCGTGATTAAAGAGTCAATTGCATCTTCTTGTCGCGGGCGATATACATTGCGAAATAGATGCGTTAGTTTTTGCGGCTTTGATAAATAGTTCCAATGATTTTGAACTGCCTGATGTAAGAAGACAATTGCTTTCAAAGGCACACATCGGTTGACGTTTTGCGCCGTTTTTCCAGACCAAGGTGTGCCGTAAACAACAGCACCACTGTCATTTATTCTAATTATCGGCTTATCATCATTGATAATGTCAACGTCATCTAAATATTTTTTCCACAGACTTGCATGTGTTGATTTGCCCGTCTGTGACGGGGCTGAAAAGATGATGGCTTGACCGTTATAACTGATTGCGGAAGCATGGATTGGGACACAGCCTTCATTAATGGCAATTCCAAAAAATGCCATCCCCGTTGCAAGATATTCAATTTCTGGCAGCCGCTTTCCATATTCAGGACTCAATTGGATAGTAATTTTTCGAAGATTGACACTAGTTGATATCATTTGTTTGATCTGATTGCCAGTCTCCGAATAAACGACTAGCTTACTTCCACTAGCCGATTCGTAGATTCTTCGCGTTCTAAAAACAATCGTTTCATCACCATTAATTGCTGGAAAAATATCGGAAATAATAACTTTAATCTGATAATCAACATTAATATTATCGGCGATTTGATATTCAAAAATCTTGTCGTGGAAAAAGTCATCAAAATGATATTCCATGCCAAGTTTTATGTGGGCGATTTCAAAATTTTTCATTTGTAATCTCCCGTCTTAACATGGCAACATTTTTTAAATACTTTGGACACATACTGACATTGCCTTCTAATTGCCGCCTGGCATAACATTGCATACAGAAATTTACTAATTCACAGTCATGACAAGCTAGACAATCACCAATGGCTTGTATTTCTTTGTTAAGCAATCGAAAAGTTTTCAAATATAATTCCGGTATTAATTTTTTTCGAGGTTGATCAATGATTGCACATGGTTGCATATATCCATCCCAAGTGATAAAGACAGAACTTTTTAATGCAGCACAGGTTTTTTGAGAA
>JAQVVR010000007.1 GCA_028698875.1 Candidatus Izemoplasmatales bacterium | reverse complement strand
CCGTAGGAGTCTGGGCCGTGTCTCAGTCCCAGTGTGGCAGTTCCGCCTCTCAGCGCTGCTACGCATCGTTGCCTTGGTGGGCTATTATCTCACCAACTAGCTAATGCGCCGCAAGCCCGGCTTAAAGCAGTGCATTTGCACCTTTAAACGAAAGCGCTTTTGCGCTCTCGTCCTATCCAGTTTTAGCCGCCGTTTCCAGCGGGTATCCTCGGCTTTAAGGTCGGTTACTTACGTGTTACTCACCCGTTCGCCACTAGCATATTTCTATGCTCGTTCGACTTGCATGTATTAGGCATGCCGCCAGCGTTTATCCTGAGCCAGGATCAAACTCTCCATATATTTATGAATGGTTTGTTAGCTCTTCTTTTTAATCGGTTTTTGTTGTTCGTACTTTCTTCTGTTTAGTTTTCAAAGACCTGTTTGCCGCTCTTCGCTTTTCTTCGCGCGCTTTTATATTCTATCATACCTCTTTTTGGATGTCAACAATTTTCAATCCGTTTTAAACAATTATATTCAGAGCCAAAAAGCAAAAAAAGAAGAGGTTATAAATAACCTCTTCAAAAGCTTGTTATTCTTCAAAATCGGCGTACGGATCTTCTTCTTCGACGACCGGAGCTTCGTAATTGAGTGCGGTGTGTCTGAGAATCCCAGTACCGGCTGGAATTAGTCCGCCGATAATGACGTTTTCTTTAAGTCCAAGCAATGGATCGAACTTACCACGAATTGCCGCATCGGTTAAAACGCGAGTGGTTTCCTGGAACGATGCCGCTGATAGGAACGAGTCAGATCGTAATGATGCCTTTGTAATTCCGAGCAGAACTGGTTTGGCAACTGCTGGACGTTTTCCTGTCAATAGTGCTTCCCGATTAGCTTCGATAAATTCATTAATGGAAATTTGAGCTCCCGGAAGCAAAATCGTGTCGCCCTCTAGCATAACGTTTAATTTCCTTGTCATTTGGCGAATAATAATTTCCAAATGTTTGTCAGAAATTTCTACCGCTTGGGATCGATATACTTTTTGAACTTCTTTTAAAATGTATTGTTGAACAGCTTCCATGTCGCTTACTCGAAGCAATTCTTTTGGATCGATGGCGCCTTCGGTTAGTTGCATACCTGCCGTAACATCATCATCTTTTTTTACTAGTGGTTGGACATTGGAATTGGTCTCATATTTCTTTGTTTCAATATCATTGCTTACGGTGATGAGATATCGCTCTTCGACTTGCTGAATTTCCTTTACAGTGCCATTGATTTCGGAGATGATAGCTTTCCCCTTCGAAGTTCTGGCTTCAAATAATTCTTGAACCCGAGGTAAACCTTGAGTGATATCATCGCCGGCAACGCCACCGGTGTGGAATGTTCTCATCGTTAATTGAGTTCCCGGTTCACCGATTGATTGAGCGGCAATGGTACCAACCGACTCACCAACTTCAGCTTTTTCACCGGTAGCCATGTTCTTACCATAACATTTCCGGCAAACACCAACTTTAGAGGTACAAGTCAAACAGGTGCGGATACCAACAGAAATCTCCACGGTATCAAGAGGGTTGTTGGGATTGACTCCTGACTCAGAGATAGCTTTGGCAATGTCTTCAGTAATATAATGATTGCGATATACTAATGTTTCCCCAGTGAAAGGATGAACAAAGTCACAGGAAGCATATCGGCCATGGATTCGATCAAATAAGTTTTCAATCGGTTTTCCATCGCGATCAAGCAATGCTTTTACGCGCACACCCTTGTCAGTACCACAATCTTCTTCAACTATGACCACGTCTTGACTTACATCCACAAGACGACGAGTCAAATATCCCGATTCAGCTGTTTTTAAAGCGGTGTCGGTTGATCCCTTTCGAGCTCCGTGAGTTGAAATAAAAAATTCACTCATTGTCAATCCTTCACGGAAATTGGCTTTAATCGGTAATTCGATGGTTCCACCGGAAGGGTTAGCCATCAAACCCCGCATTCCGGCAAGTTGGGTAAAGTTAGAAGCATTACCACGAGCCCCAGAATCGCTCATCATATAGATGTGATTGTCTTTCGTTAGTTCTTTTAACAAGCCTTCCTGAATTTCATCTTTGGCTTTTTCCCATTCTTTAATAACTAATTTTCCCCGTTCGGAGTCAGTTAAAAGACCGGTGTTGTAAAGGTCTTGAATGGTGTCGACTTGCTCATCATGGTAATCTAAAACTTCTTGTTTGCGTGAATAAACTTGGACATCACTGGCAGCAACTGTAATTCCCGAAATTGTTGAGTACTGAAAGCCAATGTTTTTTAATTTGTCTAGCATTTTTGAAGTTTCGTTGATTTTGTATTTAGCAAATATTTGCGCAATAATCATCGACAAAAATTTCTTTTTAAAGGGGTCAACAAGTGGCATTTTCTTAATTGCTTCGGGGATATTAACTCCCATTGGCAAAAAGTATTTCGCTGGTGTTTCATGCTCCAGATTGGCTTTGGTCGCTTCGTTGATGAATGGGAATGATGGCGGTAAAATCGTATTAAAAATCATTTTCCCACAAGTGGTTACTAAATAGCAATCCTTTAAGCTGTTGGGAATTGGTCGTTCTAGTGACTCGGAGCGAATAGCGATTCGCGAATGCAAAGTAATGTTTTTATTTTCATATGCGAGAATTGCTTCATTATAATCTTTAAAGACACGCCCTTCACCAATTTCTGCTGCACGTTCTAAAGTAAGATAGTAGTTGCCAAGCACCATATCTTGTGAAGGTGTAACAACTGGTTTTCCATCCTTAGGATTCAAAATGTTATTTGAAGCAAGCATTAAGACCCGAGCTTCAGCTTGAGCTTCTTCCGAAAGAGGAACGTGAACAGCCATTTGATCGCCATCAAAGTCGGCATTGAATGCCGTTGTGACTAGCGGGTGAAGCCTGATGGCTTTACCTTCAACTAGTTTTGGCTCAAAAGCTTGGATTCCCAAACGATGAAGTGTCGGTGCGCGATTCAAAAGGACGGGATGTTCTTTGATAACGTCCTCTAAAACGCCCCAAATTCGGCCATCAAGAGTTTCAATTAAACGTTTAGCGCTGCGAATGTTTGAGGTTATGTTACGACTTATTAATTCGCGAATAACAAATGGTTTGAATAAAATAATTGCCATTTCCTTTGGCAGTCCGCATTGATACATTTCCAAATCCGGTCCAACAACAATAACGGAACGTCCGGAATAATCGACACGTTTTCCAAGAAGATTCTGACGGAAACGTCCTTGTTTTCCCCGGAGCATATCTGACAATGATTTTAAAGCCCTATTTTTTTCTACAACGACTTTACGTCCACGCTTGGAGTTGTCAATGAGCGCATCGACAGCTTCTTGCAACATACGTTTTTCGTTCTTTGTAATTAGATGGGGAGCGCCCTGTTCAAACTGGCGTTTCAAGCGATTGTTACGATTAAGAATTCGACGATAAAGATCATTCAAATCAGTGGTGGCAAATCGACCGCCATCAAGTTGAACCATCGGTCGTAAATCCGGTGGAATAACGGGAAGAACATCTAAAACCATCCATTCGGGTTTGTTATCCGAATTTTTGAATGCTTCGACAACATTCAATCGTTTGATGATTTTTTCTCGCCGTTGTTTGGAAGCGGTCTTTAACTCTTTACGAAGGTTGACTGCTTCTTTTTCTAAGTCAATTTTTTTAAGTAAGTATTTAACGGCTTCAGCACCGGTCAAAGCTTTAAATCGACTTCCAAATTCAAAGTAATATTTTGTATAATCAGCTTCAGAGATGATTTGCTTATAAAGTAATCCGGTATCACCGGGATCAACAACAATGTAAGAAGCTAAGTATACGACTTCTTCTAATTCTTTGGATTTGATGTCAAGCAAAATTGCAAGCCGTGAAGGACTGTTACGAAGATACCACGCATGAACAACCGGGGCAGCCAATTCGATATGGCCCATCCGTTCGCGACGAACTTTGCTTTCGGTGTATTCAACACCACAAACGGGGCATTTTTTGCCCGGATGCGTACTGCGTTTCGATTTATTGCTACAAGCACATTGGAAATCTTTGGTTGGACCAAAGATTACTTCACAGAACAATCCATCTTTTTCTGGTTTTAAAGTTCGATAATTGATGGTCTCATGTTTTTTAACTTCACCATAGGACCAACTGCGGATTTCTTCTGGAGAGGCTAATCTGATCTTCAGATGCGAAAATTTTTGGCTCATTTTCTGCTCTCCCCCCTACGATTGAAACCCGTATTTGGTGATGTAATCTTCCACATCATCATCGACGAGGCTACGGTTAACTTCGTTGATACCGGTTTCCTTACTAATTAATTCGACATAAATGCCCAATGATCGTAATTCTCTCGTTAATACTCGGAATGATTCAGGTAAACTTGGATCAGGAATCGGTTGACCATCGACAATAGCTCGGAAGACTTTATTTCGACCAATGATATCATCAGATTTGACTGTTAACATTTCTTGAAGTGTGTAAGCAGCGCCATAAGCTTCTAAGGCCCAAACTTCCATTTCTCCAAATCGTTGACCGCCATTTTGTGCTTTACCACCCATTGGTTGTTGAGTAACAAGTGTGTATGGTCCAACGCTTCTGGCGTGTAATTTATCATCAACCATATGGTCGAGTTTAATCATATACATAACACCAACAGAAACACGGTTGTCAAATCGCTGGCCGGTCCGTCCATCATACAAGACGGTCTTGCCATCATCATCCATGCCAGCCTCTTTCATAATGGCTTCTAAATCGCTTTGTTTAACGCCGTCAAAAACGGGTGTGGCAATATGGAGGCCTAATCGTTTTGCGGCCATGCCCAGATGAATCTCTAAGACTTGTCCGATATTCATCCGCGATGGAATTCCCATTGGGTTTAACATGATATCAATCGGTGTTCCATCTGGCATGTAAGGCATGTCCTCAGAAGGAAGAATCTTGGAAATAACGCCTTTGTTTCCATGACGTCCTGACATTTTGTCGCCCTCGGAAATTTTCCGTTTTTGAACGATATAAACCCGAACAACTTCATTAACTCCCGGTGCGAGTTCGTCTTCATTTTCTCGAGAAAATACTTTGACGCTATGAATGATTCCACCACCGCCATGAGGAACACGCAAAGAAGTATCACGAACCTCACGGGATTTTTCTCCGAAAATCGCGAGAAGGAGCCGATCTTCGGGTGTTGGGTCGGTTTGTCCTTTTGGAGTAACTTTACCAACGAGAATGTCGCCTTCTTTTACTTCAGCGCCAGGAATAATGATTCCTTTGTCATCTAAATATTTTCGTCCTTCTTCGCCAACATTGGGAATTTCGCGGGTGATTTCTTCTTTTCCGAGCTTTGTATCGCGAGCTTCAAGCTCGTACTTTTCAATATGAATTGATGTATATACATCTTCTTTGACTAACCGTTCATTCATGATGACAGCATCTTCAAAGTTGTATCCATTCCAAGTCATGAAAGCAACAACGACATTCCGTCCGAGTGCAAGTTCGCCCATTTCCATGGAAGGACCATCGGCGATAGTATCGCCAACTTTGATGATTTCGCCCATTTCAACGATTGGCTTTTGATTAATACAAGTTCCTTGATTACTACGCATGAATTTTGCCAAATTATATATATCAAGAATTCCATCTTCACGACGAACCTTAACAGTTAACCCATCGGCGCTTTCGACAACACCATCATGATGAGCAATTACGCAAGTTCCTGAGTCGTGAGCTGTTTTATATTCGATGCCAGTACCCACAAATGGGGCTTCCGGTTTTAAAAGGGGAATCGCTTGCCGTTGCATGTTCGCTCCCATTAGGGCGCGATTAGCATCATCATGCTCCAAGAAGGGAATACAAGCAGTGGAAATTGACACGATTTGTTGTGGACTAACATCCATATAATCGCATCTTTCCCGATCAAATATTCGTGTTTCACCTTGGTAACGAGCGATAACACGTTCTTCTTTGATTGTCATATCATCATTTAGTTCGACATTGGCTTGAGCAATAACGTGTTTTTGCTCATCGTCGGCAGACAAATAATCGAGTTTATCGGTAACAACTCGAGTATCCTTGTCAATTTTAAGATATGGAGTTTCCATGAATCCATATTTATTTACTTTGACATAACATGCCAAAGAGTTGATCAAACCGATATTTTGACCTTCTGGGGTTTCAATCGGGCAAATACGACCGTAGTGTGATTGATGAACATCACGAACTTCAAATGAGGCTCTGTCTCTGGTGAGTCCACCAGGTCCGAGAGCAGAAATCCGCCGTTTATGGGTGATTTCATCCAAAGGATTTGTTTGTTGCATGAATTGTGAAAGCTGACTGCTACCAAAAAACTCTTTCAATGATGATGTCAAAGGGCGGATATTAATTAAATTTTGTGGTGTCATGTCTTTTGACTCTTTTGTCGACATCCGGTCTTTTACATTTTTTTCCATTTTCGCTAATCCGATTCGGAATTGATTTTTTAACAATTCCCCGATCAGACGTAGTCGACGGTTTCCTAAATGATCGATATCATCAAGTGAACCAACACGGTCAAAAAGATTTAGATAGTATGATATACTTGCGATAATATCCGAAGTGGTAATATGAAGTCGGGTTTCAAATGAGTTATTTCCGATTAATTTAACGGTTTTTTGTTCGCCATTGATACCAATAACAATTGATAGTGATTCGATAAAACAATCGCGAATGACCTTTTCGATATAATCTTCGTTTAGATTTTCACTCGGTGCTTCTTTACGGGCTTCGCGGTCGAGGTGAATCTGTAACTCCGCTTCCAAGTCAGCATCAAAAATCACTCTTGATGTAATTAAGTGACGGCTATTAGCCAATTGATCAAGAACCACATCATTGATGATTTGTTTCCCACTGAAAACGATTTCCCCAGTATTATTATCGACTATATCTGAGTCAAATCGGACTTCAATTCCTTTATCGATTAGTTGTCTGATTCTTGTAATTATATCCATCTTTTGATTAATTTTAAACCGGCCTACTTCAGCTAGGTCATATCGCTTTTCATCAAAAAGCCGAGAAACAAAAAATGATCTGGCGCCTTCGGTTGTCGCGGTCTCACCCTGACGAATTTTGGCGTAGACTTCTTTCATGGCTTCTTCTGCGTTAACTGTTAAATCCTTTTCCAGTGTGGCAGCTAAAAGCGGATTTTCTCCAAACAAATTCAAAATTTGGTCTGTTGATGACAGGCCAAGAGCTTTAATCATTGTTGACATATAAATCTTTTTGGAGCGATCGATTTTAGCGTAAAGTAAATCTTTAGATCCAATTTCGTATTCGAGCCAAGCCCCTCGAGTGGGAATGACTTGACCAAGGTATCGTCTTTGCAAGGTTTTTTTATCAACCTCTTCTGAGAAGAAAACCCCAGAAGAACGCACGATCTGCGATACAATGACCCGTTCGGAACCATTAATAATAAATGTTCCGACCGGTGACATAACCGGAAAATCACCCATAAAAATCCGTTGTTCTTTAATATAATCTTTTACAATAACTTCTCCGGTTTCTTTGTCGACTGCGTCTTTGTTTAAAAGGCGAACAGTGACCCGCAGCGGACGGGAATAAGTTATGTCTTTTTCTTTACATTCGAGAACAGAATACTTAGGTTCTCCAAATTCATAATCTCCGAAATAGACTTCCAAATTTTCGGTAAAGTTGGTAATCGGCGATATATCGGCAAATAATTCTTTAAGTCCATTGTTGATAAACCAGTCAAACGATGAGGTCTGAACTTCAATCAAATTTGGTAATTCAACATTTGACTTAACTCGAGAATAATTTCTTCTTTCTCTTTTTTTGCCGTATTTTACAGTTTTGTAATCCACAAAATCACCCCAATTGAAGAAATAAGTGAAGCACGAAAAAGGTTTATAACCCCAAAAACATATCTCAAAAATACAAAAATGCGCATTCTATCGCATTTAAATATTTTATCACAACCATGTCAAACAGTCAATGAAATTTGACAACATATCACATAGTAACCTGATTTTTTGGCAATCATATCGACATTTGCGTATATCGACCGCAAAAAAACTAGCGCTGTTTCAGCACCTTGGTTTTTGTTAATGACGATGATGAGTTTGCCACCGGGTTTCAAATGATTCTTGGCAGACTCAAACATTCCGTATATAATTCTTTTGCCAGTCCGAATTGGCGGATTCAAGAGAATCACGTCAAATATATCGTGTATGTTGGCAAAACCGTCGCTTTGAACGACGGATATGTTGACTTGATTATTTATGGCATTTTCTTGCGCCAACTGAACTGCCCGATTGTTGATATCAGCCATGACTACTTTAGCTGAAAACAATTGAGCTACAACAATGCCAATTGGACCATAACCGCACCCCAGATCCAACACAGTCAGGTCGGAACTAAGTTCAATATTATCAAGCAGAACACGAGATCCATAATCAAGTCCCGCTTTGGAAAAAACGCCTTTGTCGGTAACCATTTCAAAATCTTTGCCCCGGATGACAAAACGAATGGTTTTCCGATTGCTGGCGAGCAAGTCATTTTCTTTTGAAAAGTAATGACTGATGATGCTCACCTCCTCCGAATAGCCAAAAACCTGAGTATCCTCAGGTTATGACTTCGAATGGTATCTTACTTAATTTCGACAGAAGCTCCGGCATCAGTAAGTTTTTTGGCGATTTCTTTTGCTTCATCTTCTTTGACTTTTTCTTTGATAGCTTTTGGAGCTGCGTCAACGAGATTCTTAGCATCAATAAGTCCAAGACCAGTGAGCTCACGAACGACTTTGATGACAGCAACTTTGCTAGCGCCAACAGCGGTCAAAATAACGTTAACTTCTTTAGGACCTTGTTCTTCTTCTGGGACAGCGGCTGCAACCGGGGCTGCAGAGACGGCTGATGGATCGATACCAAATTCAGCTTTCATAGCATCGATTAATTCCTTAACTTCGAGAATCGTCATTTCTTTTAACGATTCGATAAATTCTTTTGCGTTGATTTTAGCCATTTTATTTTCCTCCATTATTAGCTTTCTTTTTGTTTGTTCAGTAAATCAAGACCAATTGATAATTCTCTGAGCGGACCATAGAGTTGACCGGCCAACATTGTGAGTAATCCCATTTTTGATGGTAGCAATGCAATTTGTTTAATTTGGGCCGGGGTGTAAAAATCACCATCGATAACGCCTGATTTTATAATCAGCTTGGCGTTTTTACGTGCAAATTCTTGTAGTATTTTTGCGGCAGCAACGGACTCTTCAAAAGCAATAATAATTCCGTTTGGGCCTTTTAAATCAACATCAATCGCTTCAAATCCACAAGCTTTGGCTGCTCGCTTGGCGATATTGTTTTTCGCAACAACGAGTTCGCATCCTTCTTTTCGAAGAGCGCGACGCAATTCTTCGGTTTTTTTGACGGTTAGTCCGCGATATTCAGCTACAACGACAGATTTAGCATCTTTCATTTTGCTGGAGAGTTGATTGACTTCTTCTTGCTTGATACCGATAATAGCTTCTCTAGACATGTTACACCTCCTATTAATATCTTTAAAAAACAAATCCTCTTCTTCGCAAGAAAAAGAGGAATAAATAAATAATATTTATTGTCCTTATCTCGGCGGGATAATTAAGCTTTTAGCCCCTGCTGTCTATGATTTGGGTTTGTGATTTAATTGTTAAAACTCGATTTTGACGCCAGGTCCCATTGTTGAAGAGATGGCAGCGTTTTTCATATAAATCCCTTTAACGGTTGAAGGCTTAATCTTAACAATTGTGTCCATAACCGTCTTGATATTTTCTGCTAATTTTTCGGCTGTGAAAGACACTTTGCCAACAATTGCTTGAATGTTTCCGTTTTTGTCAACGCGGTATGTAATTTTTCCGCCTTTAGCTTCGGTAACGGCTTTGGTTATGTCTTGTGTTACGGTTCCGGTTTTTGGGTTAGGCATTAATCCTTTAGGGCCTAATACTCGTCCTAGTTTTCCCAAAGCGCCCATCATATCTGGTGTCGCGATAATGACATCAAAGTCAAACCAACCACCAGTGATTTTTTGAATCATATCGTCGTCACCGACAAAATCGGCTCCGGCAGCAACAGCATCTTTGGCTTTTTCGCCTTTTGCAAAGACGAGAACGCGTTTTTCTTTGCCGGTTCCGTTTGGCAACATAATTGCTCCGCGAAGGTTTTGTTCGGCTTTGCGCGGATCCAAATTTAAACAGATCGCTAATTCAACGGTTGCGTCAAATTTTTCAAAAGCAGCGGCTTTAACAAGTTCGGCAGCTTCAATTAAAGAGTATTTTTTTGTCGCATCAACTTTTGCAGCGGCGATTTCATATTTTTTTCCTTTTTTTGCCATATTTTTATCCTCCTATATCTGGTATTAGCGGAAATGTCCTCCCATATATAGTTGTATACAACAACTAGTATATTTAGTCGATAACCTTAATTCCCATGTTTCTTGCTGAACCTTCAATAATTCTTGATGCTGCTTCAACATCATTTGCATTCAAATCTGGCAATTTTGTTGCAGCAATTTCCAGTAATTTCGCGCGGGTAATGGTTCCAACGGTTTCTTTTTTCGAGTTGGCAGCCCCTTTTGGTACTCCAGCCGCTTTTTTCAGTAAATCACTTGCTGGCGGGGTTTTGGTAATGAATTTGAAAGAACGATCATCGTAAACGGTAATGATAACCGGAATGATCCAACCGACTTGTTCTTTTGTACGATCATTGAATTGAACGCAGAATTGCTGAATATTAATTCCTGCTTGACCCAATGCCGGACCAATCGGCGGAGCTGGTGTTGCTTTACCGCCCGCTATCTGTAATTTTACTACTGTTTTAACATCTCTAGCCACGAAAGACACCTCCTTATTTTCGTGATGTGGTTATCGGATAAATCCTCCCACTCAGACACGTGCAAGCGCACGCTGAATTATTATACAATAAGAGTCTTGTTAATGTCAACAAAAACTTACCGAAATCGAGCGATATCTCTGCTTCGAATTCAAATGTTATATCGATCCGACTATGATCCTAAATATCATATTTTGTGTTGATTTCTGATGGCGTTTTTCTTAATAAAGTGAAAACGGGAATCAGACCGAATATGATGTTCATAAAATAGATTCCCGCCAAGCCAATTAAGAAAAGGTGCAACGGGAAATAGAAAAATGCATCCATACCGGTTAGCATATTCGTTAATTCGTTTAATTTGCTTTGGATAAAGTAGACAATATATGTCATAAATAAGTATCCGGGAAGCGATCCAATGCTAGTAAAGGCAATGATTTCTGAAAAAAAGATTTTGTAGATATCTTTTTTTGTGGCCCCAATCGATCGGTATATGCCGATTTCTTTGATTCGTGATAGCATACTGCTTCGCATCATGAAAACAATATATACTAAGGTAACTCCCAAGCCGATATATACAAAAATTAAAGTTTCAAAAACCACAGCTAAATTTTCGGTTTTTAGTTGTTCAACCGAATTCAAAGCTGTGAATCCAAGGGAATTGATTTCACGGACCGCTTGATCGGTATTTTCAGCATACAAATAAATATAATCCGCACTAGTCGACATCCAGTCCGAAATGGTGTGACTTGAGATTACTTCGTTAACCATAAGTTGCTCAAATGCAGCATTAGAGACAACGGAATCAAAGGCTGCATCATCCGCAAAGATACCTACAACGGTAAATCTAATTCCTAAAACCGTAAGATAACTACCCACTGATATGCCAGAATCTGCAGACACCAATGCTTCATTGTCGTTTGTAATTTGATTGCCAGATTGTAAAGTATAATTATCAGAAGCAGTTCCTAAAGCTGTACAATCTTTTGTTGAAGTGAAATAGAAACGATTATCATCCGTCAAAATGACAACCGGTGAATTTGTTTTGACAATCCCAGAAATAGTCAATTCCGGCAGTGATAGGAAACTACCAATTAAACTAACGCCAATCAGATCCTCATAACTAGAAACGCCCATATTAATAAACATCTCATTTGCAATCAGTTGATCGGCAATCCAAACATCAATCATAACCTCTCGATTGGTGGTTGGGAGCGATCCGATAATCACATTTGAAGAGTCAACTTGATTTGTCGACACTGGAACAGGACTTTTAGCATACCCGCCAATAAAAGAAATCGCTGCCGCTTTATTGCCACTGCCCTGATACAAATTTTCGTATGAGAAACGATAATATATATCTCTGGTATTGGGCACAATCGAATCGGTTGCAGTGCTTTCGATGATTGTGGCGATATCGGCATAGGTCATCTCATCAGTAATCTCAACTTGAATGAAGTTACGACCAACTGTTAAATAGCTGCTCTCTTGAGTGAGAGCGGAAATCCGCGCTAAGTTGAAAACAATGACACACGCCACAACAAAACAAACAATTAGGAAAAATTTACCCAATACCTTTCGGTTACCTAAAAATTTCTTAAATCCATCTTTTAATGTATCTCGGAACCGGATGAATGATTTTCGTCTTGTATCGTGTTTGATTGCACCAAACTGATTAAGGTCAAATAGATACTTTGAAACATCATCGGTCTCGGGTTTTTTATAATGGTCATCAATCAACCGAATCTCTGTTTCATCGGTTAGATATTTAACTTTTGTTCCCGTGTCTGCTTTTACATAAAGCGTGTTGTTTAGATAAATTAATTTGATATTGGCACTAGCCAACGGCTGTTCTGCATAGTAATAGTTTAGTTCTATGGGGTCGGTAATGTTTTTTAATGTCAAATCCTTTAAATAAATATTACGGTCATCAATATGCTCTAAGGTGCGGTTGCCACTATTCTCGTGATCACTAATAATTTGTCCATCGCGAATCTCAATTACCCGATCAGCATAAAATTCGACTAATTCCCGTTCATGACTAACCAAAATGACCAAACAAGTCTGACTAATTTTTTTGATGATGCTCATGATTTCAAAGGTATTGTTGGCATCAAGATTGCCTGTAGGTTCATCGGCTAAAACAACTTTGGGATTTTTTGCAATCGCTCTAGCTATAGCAACTCGCTGCTGCTGTCCGCCCGAAAGCGCAAGCGTGTTCCGGCGACGATAGTTATACATTCCAACGCTCTTCAATACATAATTGATACGTTCTTCCACAGCCGAATGTTGATATAAACCGGCCATATTCAAACCGATTTCAATATTATCATATACTGTTTTATCTTCGATGAGATTATAGTTTTGAAAAATATAACCAATCGAAGCATTTCGAATGCGGTCCCATTGTTCAGGGTGGTAGGAATTAATGATAATGCCATCAAAATCAATGGTCCCACTTTCAAATTTATCAAGCCCACCGATTACATTCAAAAGTGTGGTTTTACCGCACCCCGAAGGTCCGGTCAAAGCCACTAACCCTTTTTCTGGGAATTCAATTGAAGTATTATTAATAACATGAATTTCGTTTTGTTTTCCCTTGTTAAAGCGCTTTTGGAGATGACTAATTTTTATCATGATTGCACCCCCTATCCTATCTGTTTCAGCGTTTTGTTTACGGATTCTTTAAAGACCCGTTTACCATAACGTCGTGAATTTATTAAAGCGATTAAAAGCATAATCCCTAGCAATATAAAATATTGTCCAAACTGATAATAGTGGAATCCATATAATGCATTACCTTCCATGACCGTATATTTTAAATAAATTGCTAAAGGTAAAAACAAGAGGAATCCGAATACTGTTGTTATCAAATTTTCAATTGTGATGAAGCGTTTGATAATTGTTTTATCGGCTCCGATGGTTCTAAAAATAGTATAGTCGCGCATTTTCGTATTAAAAATTAACTTCAATATTAAGTAAGTGACAAGAATAGCAATACCAATAATCAAAATGAATGATATCAACGAAGCAAGGTAACTAAACATATACAAAATACTTCCGATACCGAGCGCCGTTGTTTGAGCTTGTTCGTAAGGATAGGTAACATTATATTTATTAGCATACAAAAATCCCAGAGTTATCAGTACGGAATTTATCGCGACATCATCGTCGGCAAAGAGGGATACCTGATAGATATCTTGTGGGAAGATTTGCTCATATAATGCCGTATTCATTGATATATCCATCATCGCTTTTGAGGAATTATATTCAATAGTGATATTAGGCAAATCATTAGTAAAATAAAAATCGGTAATGGATAATGTGCCTGTTGTCTCAGTGATGCAGTAATCTGAATAGGGACTTCCTGAACAAATGGCTTCGAAAAGTTCATAATTCCAGCCATCAATGACGATAGTATTATCGGGAAGATCATCATCGATAGTAATGCTGTTATAATACGAAAAAATATTCGATACAATATCCACTGGTTCTAAAACTTCATCAACGCCACTGAATGTTGTGTTTGTGATTACGCGGATATATTTTGATTTTTGTATTTTTTCTGTTTCCGCTTCCGAAAACATAAGAGACATCTGCGTGCCAGAATATTCAATACCCAAATCCTCAGCAGAGAAAACGCCGACAACATCATATTCAGTGCTAATATTCCCGTTTTGAAGATAAATGCTAATTGTCGAGTCGAGGAAATAGGAATAATTTCCGGCATATTCATCTGTCAAAATCATAACCACTTCATCATCCGCCTCGGGTAATTTTCCACCCAATAACAATTCGGCATCATTTTTATACTGATTATATGTGGCGTAGCTAGCATAGTAATCGAACTGTTCGGCATCGCCATAATTAAGAATTATCTGTACTGATTGGTCAATAATATAATCATGGTCAATGATTGATTTCACCCCAGAAATGCCTGATAATTCTAATATATCAGCAGCACTGAGGATTGACCCATCGACCTTGCGGATAACGATACGGTTTTTACCAATATTGAGAAACTGTGGTTGATAATATCGATCGACACTCTGGGCATTTTCGACGGTCGAGCGGTTGAAAGAACCATATTCCCAAGCGATAAAAAAAGTTGTTAGAAACATCAGAAGCAATAGAAATATAGTTTTTTTCGGCTGTGATAACAGATTGGCAAATGACATTTTGACTATATCACGCCATTTTATTTTTGCTTCCGAATCATCAATAGTTGGTAATGGTTGTTTGTTGCATGCTTTAATGGCTATATCTTCAACAATTTCACCATCATAAATTCGAATTTTGCGCGTTGCGTACTGCTTAATTTGGTCAAAATCATGGGTGACGACAATGACTAGTTTATCTTTCGAAATCTCATGCAATAATTCTAAAATCTGTTTCCCCGATTCGGAATCAAGATTTCCTGTTGGTTCATCTGCCGCAATTATCGGACAATCCTTAGCTAATGCTCTTGCGATGACTACTCGTTGTTTTTGACCGCCGGATAGTTTTGTCGCTTTATGATGAACGTGTTTTGATAACCCGACACGGTCAATAATCTCCAATGCACGTCTCCGAATTTCCTTTCGTGCATATCCAGCTAAAATCATTGGGGCTTCGACATTTTGTAGAACCGTGTAACTATCGATGAGATTATATGTTTGGAATACAAAAGCCACGTATTTTTTTCGGTATTGTTCCATTTCTTCGGTAGAATAGTAAGAAGTTTCTTCGCCGTTTAGATAAATCTCGCCTTCTTCATAGGTGTCAATTCCACAAATAACATTTAAAAGTGTCGTTTTGCCGGAGCCAGATTCGCCGACAATGGCGACAAATTCGTTTGTAGAAAGCTCTAAATTGGCTTTTCTTAATCCTAACGCAATGACGTTATTAGAACTGTAATACTTGGATACATTCACTAGTTTTATCAAAGGTTTCACCTCACATGCAATGGTATTATATCATGATAAAAATTAATATACCAACCCACAATAATGAATATTTGCTTATAAAAAGAAAAAAGTCAGAGATTATCTGACTTGTTTATGAACTATATGATTTCGATTTCCGCAAAATCAAGTTCGATTGGTGTCTTTCTTCCAAACATATCTACTAATATCTTAACGGTGCCTTTTTCGTCATTAATACTCTCAATCGTTCCAACGCGACCAATTAAAGCACCAGAAGCAACTTTGACACTTTGACCAATTTGCGCATTCAATTTTTGAACTTGTAAAAGTCCGCATTTCTTTAGAATCGGATTGATTTCTTCGGCGAGTAATGGGATTGGTTTCGTTCCACCGCCGGAACTGCCAAGAAAACCAGTAACCCCTGGCGTGTTTCGAACGACAAACCACGAATCATCGGTAACAATCATTTCGATAAATACATATCCGGGAAACATTTTTACCATTTTTTCTTTAATTGATCCGTCGGCTTTTTTCTCGGTTTTCAATTCTTCCGGAATCATAACCTGGAAGATTAAATTTTCCATCTGCATCGTTTCAATTCGGCGGGACAAATTGTCCTTAACTGAATTTTCAAATCCGGAATAAGTTTGAACGATGTACCATAAACGTTTGTTTTCCATCATAATATCAGTCACTTTTCTACTTTATAATCCATTTAAAGAGTGGGTCGAGAGCAAAGCCATATATGATGAAGACAAACATCAAGAACAGTAAAAATCCAAAAACACGAATTGAATTCTTGCCTAGTTCTTTGCCAGTTGGCCATGAGACCTTCTTAAGTTCCGCAAAACTGGGTTTGAAAAAGGGAATTGCAAGATATACGATAACTAACGTTCCAATAAGAATCAAAAATGATCCAGTGAGTATCCGTTTTAGATCGGTATTGAAAAACCAATTTATAAAATCATATTGCGAATTTCCCAACAATTTGGCCAAATCAACCGTTCCAAAATCACCCGAAACGATATAAACGCCATATAACAACAAAACCGGTGCTAGGATTGCTAACAGCCAATTTTCAAATTTATATTCTTTCTTGAGGATTTCCATTACTCGAGAGTGTTTTTCTTCTGGTGTCATTGCCAGTCTTGCTTCGCGCGCTTTGGCTTTAGCTTCAGCTTTTTTGGCTTTTACTTCGGCTTTAGCGGCTTTTTTTGCCTCTTTATCTAATATTTCCTTTTCGATATCAGCCATGATACCCTCCTACTTGCTTTCCTTATGAATCGTATGTTTTTTACACTTGGGACAATATTTACTTGCTTCATACCGACCAGTTTTTCCGGCCGCTTTTTTGATTTCATAATTACGCGATAAACATTCCTGACAGATCAGTATTGCTTTGTCTTTCATTTTTATCAACTCGCTTGCTTTATTAAATGTACCAAAAAAAGACCATTTTGTCAAGAAAATCATCATTGCAAATGCATTTTAATTTTCAGACGAATGCGGTCAATCGCATTATAGACTTTTTTAATCGGTATGTTTTGTTCGCTGGCAATTAAACTGACGGGTTTATTATGGATGAATTTCGCTTTGAAGATTGTGAATTCTAATTGGGATAGTTGACTTAAAGCTTGATTTATGTCAGCCTCGGTATATAGTCCACCCTCGATTTCCTCGACTTGATAGTCAACCAAAATCGGCAATTTCTCGCGAACAAATTTGTAGTGTCGTTGGCGAGAACGAATAATGGAAATATATTGATGTTCTAGGTTGGATTCAAAAAATCGCATAAACGTTTTATTGCGGTCATCATGGAATTTTAGCACTGATTTATAAAGCACAATCATTCCTTCTTGAAAACAATCATCAAATTCATCGCTTAGATTAAATTTAGTTATCTTTTTCGCAACTAGATATTTGTATTTATCGAACATCAGTTCCAGCGCTTCTTCATTGCCCTGTTTGATTAAATCGATAATTTCAAAATCATTATAATCGCGAAAGTTCATGGTTGTTTATCGCGCTCTTTTCCGTAAAACTTCAAATATAATGATACCGGCACTCACGGAAGCGTTTAGGCTATTAGTTTTCCCCACCATCGGGATTTTCACTGTATAATCAGCGTTCTCCTTGACAAGTCTACTTATCCCTTTGCCTTCATTGCCGATGATAATACACAAGGGAACATCAACAGTAACTTCATCATACCTTTTTGGGGCCGCCATGTCGGTTCCGACAATCCAAAATCCTAGCTGCTTGAGTTTGATGATCGTTTGATTAAGATTTGTCACTTCAATGATGTTTATATGTTCAAGTGCGCCAGATGCCACTTTTGCGACTGTGCCAGTAATCCCAACACTTCGGTTTTTGGGGATGATGATGCCAAACACGCCCCCGGCTTCAGCGCTTCTGATGATGGCTCCAAAATTATGGGGATCTTCAATCCCATCAAGCATAATAAGTAGGGGATTTTTGATTTTTGAATCAAGTATTTTTTTCTCCATTTCCGCAAATGTTAACGTCGAGTACTCTTCTATTTCCAATACTATCCCTTGATGATGACCAAAAAAACGCGAATCAAACGCATCTTTGTCCAAGGTTGTTATTGGAATATGTTTTTTTACTAAAAGATCATGCAAATCCGGATTTGAGTTTTTTATTACAAAAGCCTGATTAACCACTCTCTCCGTTAACAATACTTCCCGACACGAATTTTTTCCAAAGATATTTATACTCATATCATCACCACTTTCATTGTACCATAGATATTGTGATCTTTTCTTGAAAATAACGGCGATTTTTTAAGAGAAAATCACCGTTACCGCAATAATGTTTCTTCAATAATGTGAATACTTATCATCATAATTTCTTCCAAACGTGAGGTGGCGTTTTCCAAATATAAATAACCAATCACCGCTTCAAATCCAGTTGATTTATGATAAGTTCCTAAATCAACGCTTTTGGGTTTGTGCGTTGACTCCGCATTCCTTCCGCGTTTAAAGATGTCAATTTCGGTTTCCGAGAAACACTCGGATATCAATCGATCGACGGCAGTCGCTTCACCTATCGCTGATGTGAATTTAATTGCCTTTCGATGTAAATCATTTACCTTTGTCAAACCTGATTTCATTAAATATTCCCGAATCTTTGCTTCCCAAATCGCATCGCCTAAATAAGCAAGTGTTAGTCCGTTATGCATATTCATATTAGATCAAATTTTTCTTAGCAAGTTCACTGCGAATAGCATCAGCTAAGAAGAAATCTTTTGCTTTTCTTGCCGCTTCCCAGCGATGGATTAAGTTTTTATCTTCTTCCGATAATGGCAGTTGAGCCACCGACAAGCCTAAAATATCAAGCATATAGTTTACGGCTTTGAGTCCTTGATTCATTCGTTGATAATTAGGCTTTTGTCGCATAATATTGTTAATTATTTTAATTGTTTGATTAAGCGCTGTTAAAGCGTTAGGGGTATTAAAGTCGGTTTCCATAGCTTCATCGAATGCTTGAATTGATGCCACAATATCTAAATCGCCTATTTCTATTTTTGCTTGATAAACTGAATTATAATCCAAAGCGATAAATAATCCGGATACCGTTTTTTTAATTCGTTGCCATTCATTTACATAATTTCCCAAAGATTCTTGAGAATATGCAATTGGCGAACGATAATGAGTCGAAAGTAAAAACATCCTAAACGCCAACGGATCTACAGAAATATCCTTGACCCAAACCACATTACCTTCACTTTTGCTCATTTTTTCGCCTTCAAGGTTAAGTCGACCATTATGCATCCAAATATTGGCGCATCGATGTCCCTTGCATGCCAATGATTGAGCAATTTCATTTTCATGATGCGGAAATATAATGTCAATACCTCCACCATGGATATCAATTTCTTCCCCAAAAATATCATCAATCATCGTAACACATTCTGTGTGCCATCCCGGTCTGCCAATGGAAAATGGCGAATCCCAATGAACGCCTTCAGTTGTTTTTTTCCAAAGAACAAAATCCAATGGATTGTGCTTTTTATCGTTTACTTCGATACGAGATCCTGCTAATAAGTCTTCAAGTTTTCGATTAGATAGATGACCGTATTCCGCGATTTTATCAACGCTAAAAAATACATCGCCATCCACAATATAAGCAAACCCTTTGTCAACCATTTCTTTAATATAAGCAATAATTTGCGGCATATACTCGGTAACGCGAGGTTTTATATAGTCAGTCTTCGACCCAAGGTTTTCAACATCGTTCAAAAAGGCTTTAATGAAACGATTACTAACATCAAGTTCCGAAACACCTTCATTTTTGGCTTTTTGTATGATTTTATCATCGACATCAGTAAAATTGGATACAAAATTAACATTATATCCTTTGGCTTCAAAAAACCGTCTGACAACATCAAAAAAGACAACGGGTCTGGCATTCCCGATATGAATATAATTATATACCGTTGGTCCGCAGACATACATCGAAATCTGACCTTCATGGTGCGGGACAAAAGTCTCTAAAGAGTTGGTGTAAGAATTAAATATTTTCATTGAATTTCACATCCTTCTGCGTATAGTCAATTATATGAAATAATCTCTGAGTTTTCAAGTGATATCGTAATTCTGTGGACAAAAAAAGAGCATCAGTTTTATCTGAAATGCTCTTTTCTACTGGTTAACTAGGTCGACTATTACAGTTTTACTATGTTAGCAGCTTGCGGGCCTCTAGCGCCATTGGTAACGTCAAAACTTACTTTTTGACCGTTCTCAAGAGCTTTGTAGCCTTCGCCTTGGATTGCTGAGTAGTGAGCGAAAATATCTTTTCCATCTTCACCAGTGATAAATCCGTAGCCTTTTTCTGCGTTGAACCATTTTACTGTTCCGTTCATGTGTTTCTCCTTTATTTATTTTTGATGCTGAATACATTATACAACTATCATTTTTAAAATGCAAGTTTTATTTCCCTAAATATGTTTTGAACCGTTTGACGTTGCCGTTTAGCGATATTTATTAACATTTATTCGTTCAAACCATCGTCTTCTTCATTGCTGATTGATTCAACTTTTTGGTTTTCCTCCAACAAATCAACATTTTTGATTCGACCAAATTTAGTTGTGATTTTCTCGACTCTCGTGTTGACATCGGAACTTTGTTTAGTTAGTTTTTGAATATTGTCATTTAATCGCAACCAATCGTTATTAAATTTTTCAAACTCCTTATTTAGTTGCATTAGTTCTCTATTTATTTCAGCGGTATACTTGCTACGTTCATAATCAATTGAGACCGCACGATATGAAGAAAGCAATGGAATTAAAGTCGTTGGAGAAACGATGGTTACATTTTTAGAACGAGCATGCTCAACTATGTTTTGAAGTCGTGAATGCAATAAGGCTAAGATACCATCGGAAGCAACAAACATTAAAGCATAATCAGCTGTGATTCCGGAAATTATATATTTAGTAGCAATTTCGTTTATATGTTTTTTTACATCAGCACCAAAGGTTTGGATCAATTTATTTTCTTCTTCTTTGGTTAAATCCTTATTGTCAAAAAGTTTGGCATATGCTGAAAATGGAAATTTGGAATCTATGGCAATCATACCATTAGGTTCAGGCATAAAAACAACCGCATCAGCACGTACCGTTTCGCTTTTTCCTCTGGCTTCTTTGATGGTATATTGAATATCATATAGCTTTTTGTTATCCCCAAAAACACTGTAAAGTAACTGATTCAACTGATACTCACCAAATGATCCTCGACTTTGATTATTTTTAAGAATTTGTTGCAGACCAATCATTTCATTGGAAAGCTCCTGAATATTCTTTTGGGCATCATCAATGACTTTAACGCGTTCCGCAATCTGAAGAAAAGTTAAGTTCGTTTCGGTAAAACCCTTGGAAAGACGGTCTTCGACTTTTTCGTTAATCATTCCCATTCGTTTTTCGATGACTTCATTCAGACCCTGAAAACTTTCGTTTAGTCGCAATGAGATCTTTTCTCTAAATGACCCCAACTCAGAATTAACCGCAATCCGAAACTCCGTTATATTTTCGGCCGACCTTTGATTGTTATCGCCTAATTTCTGGTTTACTTGATCGTTAAATTTCATAATCGCATCGAAAATTGATTGCGACACTGTCGCCTTCATATCCCCAAGTCGATTGGAGATTTCCGCATTTAACCGATTAATCTCTTCATTATTATTGCCAGAAATATCCTTTTTTCGGAAAATGAGGTATATGATCCCAGCCAAAAGAATGACAAACAAAACGATTATGATAATGAACATGGTATCAGAATCCATAAATGCCTCCTATAAAATTAAAATAAGGGACTAAATAAATTAAATAAGCCTTGTATGAAACGACGAAAGAATCCCCGTTTTTTCCATACCTCGGGAATAATCTCATTGGACTTCTCCAAATCATTAGCAAAAGATTTGACTAAGACATCCACCGCAGGATTACTAAAAATACTTGTAACTTCGAAATTTAGATGGAAACTCCGCGGATCAAAATTAACTGACCCAACCGAGGCGATATCATCATCAACAATCAAAATTTTGGAATGAACAAAGTGATTTTTCAGTTCATAAATTTTGATGCCATATGATAAGAGTTGTTCATAGAAAGACCGGGTTGCAAAACCCACAGTAACGTAATCACTCATTCCGGGCACTAAAAAGGATACTTCCACATTGCTTTTCACAGCAATTTTTAAAGCTGACATCATTTCAGGTTCGATAATTAGGTATGGTGTGACAATTTTAATCGATTTTTTAGCCGAACCAATCATTTTAAGATATACATCTTTAATCATGTCGATTTCAAAATCAGGCCCCGATTCGATTACGGTAAACAAGCCAGGAAATGATTCAACTGATTTATCAAGTGGTTTTTCCAAAACCAGCGAAGTTATATAATACCAGTCTTTAATGAACACGTTTTGAATGCTGGTTACCCCGTTCCCGCGAATCAAAACGTGTGTGTCCCGCCAAAATCCAAATTTCGGGGAATCATGATTGTATTCATCAGCCAAATTCATACCACCAACAAACCCAATATGACCATCGATAACGATTGCTTTTCGATGATTGCGGAAATTGACATTACTATTAAAAAGTGATATTTTTTGCGGATCGAAAATGCCAATTTTAACCCCAGCCGCTTTTAATGACCGTAAATAATCGTTTTTAAGATATTTATTACTGCCGAGGTGATCATAAATCAGATAAACATCGACCCCCGTCATGGCTTTTTCTTTTAACACGTCCAAGACTCGGGTTCCGATTTGATCATTTTTTATGATGTAAAACTCCATCATGATATATTCTTCCGCTTGTTGTAGTTCCGAAATCAAACGCGGAAAAAAAGTATCGCCGTTATTTAACACTTCTACATAAGTGTCATTTTCATATATGGAACGTTTCGTGGTTTCTCCGATGAAGCGAAACACTTCTCCACTTTCATGCTTTTCAAAATGAGGGTCAGTCTTTTCTTCGAGTTTAAGAAATTGCTTTTCAGCGATTAGCGGCCTCGTTTTACTTAATTTTTTGGTTGTGAAATCTCGAGCGAAAACAACGTATAGGATAATGCCAATGACTGGTGATAACAGCATTATGATAATCCAATGTGATTTATTGTATGCGTATGTTTGCTTAAGAATGATTCGGCACGATATCATAATCGCCAATAAACCCAGGGCGATTTCAAAAATATATAACCAGTATTTGCCTGATATAAAGAAGTCTCCGCTTTCTAAAAGATTCTTTAGAATCGAGGCAATATTCGTCTGCACAAGTAACATCGTATATATAAAGGTGACGACAATAAACAATATTATTACTTGAAATCCCCGTCGCATAACGAACCCTCCATGTGATATATCTTTACCATAGAAATTATAACATAAATTCAATGAAAAAGCCGTTGTTCTCAAAAAAAAGCGGATTCCCGTTCGGAGAATCCGCCGTATATATCAATTTCTGTACTTTCTACCTAATCAGTGACGTTTTCAAACACATCATATTCAAACGAGTTCTAATTTGTGTCCTCAAACTTCTTTTCTTGTGTGCTTATCGTATTGAAGCTGATAAAGATTATAATACAGACCTTTGAGTTTAAGCAGTTGCTGATGATTTCCCATCTCCACAATTTTTCCTTTTTGCATCACGGCGATGTTATCCACATGTTGAATAGTTGAAAGCCGATGCGCAACGATAATCATTGTTCCAATATTCATCATCTTTTTTAATGACTCTTGAATCAACTCTTCAGTTTCAGTATCAATATTGGCCGTGGCCTCATCCAAAATCATAATTGAAGGTTTGCGCAATACCGTGCGAGCAAATGAAAGCAGTTGTCGTTCACCAGCCGAAAAGTTATTACCACGCTCCCGAACCAATTCTTGATATTTGTCGGGTAAACGGTCAATAAATCGGTCGGCATTGACATATTTGGCGGCTTCCAAAATGTCAGTTTCTAATAAACTGTCATTGCCCATCCTAATGTTTGATTCAACTGTTCCCGAAAACAGGAAAACATCCTGAAGCATCTGACCAACCTTTGATCTCAATGATTCAATTTTGATTGATCTGATATTGATATCATCAATCAGAATCTCACCTTTTTGAATGTCGTAATTGCGAACGATAAGGCTCATAATCGTTGTTTTCCCTGAGCCAGTGGCACCAACAAAAGCCATGGTCTGTTTCGCATTGACAGTAAAGGAGACATCTTTTAAAATCCAATCTTCTCCCAAGTAGGCAAACCAGACATTGCGAAATTCGATTTTCCCTTTTACATCAGCCAATTCAATTGCATCAGGAGCATTTATGATTTCGGGGTTGGTATCAAGAATTTCAAAAATCCGCTCCCCAGAAATAAATGATGATTGTAAAACATCAAACTGTTCAGCCAAATCTTGAATTGGGTTAAAAAACCGACGAATATAATCGGTAAAAGCAAATAAAATACCAATTTCCAAAGTTCCCATCATGGCTTTCTTTCCACCAATCCACAAAACAAGAACCAAAGCAACGGCATAGAGAAAATACATCAGTGGTCGATAAATTGCATTGATGAATGTCTGCATATAATTACTTTGATATAAATCGTGATTTTTTTGTTTGAATTGGTTGAGTTTAAATGTTTCGCGGTTGAAGATTTGTATGATTCGCATTCCTGAAAGATGTTCCGATAAAAAAGCGTTAATCCCAGAAATATGATAACGAATCCGCCGATATACCAACCTAGCATATTTACGAAACACAAATGAAGCAATGAACACAAATGGAACCACAATACAGATATAAGCTGTCAATTCAATATCCAAAAACATCATTGTAAAAAAGACAGCTACGATTGTTAAAGAATTGCGGAATAGGCTTACTATCACATCGGTATAAAGGCTGTTTAAAGTGTTGGTATCACTTGTAACTCTGGTGACCAATTTTCCGATGGGGACTTTGTTGAATTGTGCCATCGATAAAGTTTCAATATGGTTGAATGTATCTTCACGTATTTTGAAGATGATTTTTTGTCCCGTTTTTTGCAGTAACATTGTTTGTTTATATGACAATATAGCGCTAAAAATCATCGTGACAAAATAAATAGCGACAATAATTAAAATGTTTATGAAAGTCTGCCCATCTATTTGCTCAGCACTGAGCTGATTGATGACTTCAGCGAACAAAAGTGGGGAAATAATATCCAGTCCGACTAGTAACAAAACCATAAAAATCGCAAAAAACAACGGTTTAAAAAATGGTTTTACATAGAAAAACAGCCGTTTAATAATCTGTCCGTCACTCATTTTTCGTAACCGAATCGAATCAATATCCACAAAATCATTCTTGATTTTATTTGCCATCGGAAACACCCCCTTCGATGGCCTCTTCGAGTTGTTGTCGAAGAACCATTTCATTATATAGGGGCGATTGACTCATCAATTCATCATGCGTTCCCAAAGCCACGATTTGGCCTTCATCAATTAAAGCAATTTTGTCAGCGTCTTTGATAGTTGATATTCGATGAGCAATAATAATTGTGGTTTTGTTTTTTCGCAATGTTTTGATGTTTGATAAGATGATTTCTTCGGTTTTAGTGTCGACCGCAGAAAACGAGTCATCCATGATGAGAATTTCTGGATCCTTGATTAATGCGCGAGCAATTGAGACACGCTGTTTTTGCCCTCCAGAAAGAGTGACTCCTCGTTCTCCAACGATTGTTTCATATTTTTCGGGAAATTCTTCGATATTTTCAGCGACATCACTTTTTTCTGCCATATCAACAATTTGCTCATATGATACTTCGTCTTTTGCAAAAGCGATGTTGTTTCTTACTGAATCGGAGAAAATGAAATTGTCCTGAGGAACATAGCCAATTGCTTCACGAATGGTTTTAATCGGTAATTTCATAATATCATAGCCATCAATTAATATCTGATTTTCTTTTAGATTATAGAGTCGCAAAAGCAAATCCACCAGCGTTGTTTTACCCGAACCCGTGCGACCGATAATGCCAACTATTTCCCCTTTATTGATAGAAAAATTGATATTCTTTAAAACTTCATCCCGCGTTCCGGGATAAGTGAATGACAGATTATTAAAAACAATATTTCCCTCGACATGAGAGACATCAATGGTATTTTCATCATCAACGATTTCAATTTTTTGATCCAAGAAAGCACTAATTCGTTCCAATGAAGCTTTGGCTTGCGAACGTAAATTGATTAGTCGGCCGATTGCCATCATTGGCCAAACCATTGTAGCAAAATAGGAAATATATGTTGCTAACTGACCAACGGAAAAACGATTGGGATCGCCATCCGCAAGTCCGACAGTTTTATAGACAAGATATCCGCCAAAACCAATGATGATGATTCGAATCAAAGTAATGAAAACTTCGATTGCCACATGCATCATAGTCGCCGCTTTAATAAAAGCTACGTTCTTATCGTAATTATCAATATTGATGGTTTTAAATGAGCGAATTTCTTTAACTTCATTAACAAATGCTTTGATAACACCGATGCCATAAAAATTCTCTTGTGTGAAATCACTCATGTTCTCGAATGCCTTTTGTCGAGCTTTGAATTTTTTTCGAGTAATACTACCAATGAAAGCAGCAAAAAGCGAAATCATGATCAGGGGAATCGTCGCAATTAATGTCAAACCCCAGTCCATCAGATACATCTTATAAAATGCTAATCCGCCAAGAAAAAGCACATCAAAAACCATAATTGTTCCCATGGCAAAAGATTGGCGAACCGCCTCAAGATCATTAGTGAAATAAGCCATCAGACCGCCCGTTTTGTTTTCTTGATAATATCGTTCCGATAGTTTTTCTGAATGAGCGAACAAATCGTTTCGCATATCATAATCGATTTTTCTTGATGTCCCAAAAATGAATATTCGCCATAAAAACCGGCCAATGACGATGGAAACCGCCAATATGCCGGTGCGAATGACATAATCTAGTAAAATAGACTCGGTTATTGTCTTTGTCTCAATACCATCGATAATACTTCCAATTATATCAGGGATAATTAACTGCAGGTAATCAACAATAACTAGCGCGACAATGCCAAGTATAAATGATAAAGCATATTTCCAATAAAAGTGATTGATATGTTTGCCAAAAATCATCTTGTTATCACCCCGTAAAAATACATTTCTATTTTACTACAAATGAAAAAAAGTATCAATTTATATAATTTCATTTGGAAACAAAAACACAGGATGTGGAACCCTGTGTTTGTTGGTTTTGGCAATAAATTAACGTTTGCTGAATTGTGGTGCCCGACGTGCGCCTTTTAGACCGTATTTCTTACGTTCTTTGACGCGCGGATCTCTGGTGATCATTCCGGCTGGCTTTAAAATCTTGCGGTATTCTGGGTTAACTTCCAGTAAGGCTCGGGTGATTCCTAAGCGAATCGCTCCCGATTGACCGATCAGACCGCCGCCAAAGACACTGACGGTAATATCAAAAACGTTTTCGTTAGCAGTGAGAACTAAAGGTTGACAAATGTCAAGCCGCGCAAGCGATGAAGGCATGTATTCTTCAAACGCCCGTTTGTTGATGGTAATGAGACCTTTTCCTGGTCTTAAGATGACGCGAGCAACCGAAGATTTTCGTCTTCCAGTCCCGCGGTACATTGCTGTTTTAGCCATTGGGGTCCCTCCTATCCCTTAATAACCATAACTTCCGGCTTTTGTGCCGAATGTTTATGTTCGTTTCCTGCATAGACGAATAATTTTGTGTAAGTTTGATCGCCTAACTTGCCTTTTGGTAGCATTCCTCTAACTGCGAGTTCAATAAGTCTTTCGGGGAATTGTTCCAGCATGACTCTTGCGGTTTTAGTCTTTAATCCACCAGCATATGAAGAATGGGTATAGTATAACTTCTTTTCCCATTTATCTCCGGTCAGTTCAATCGATGCGGCATTAATAACGATTACATAATCTCCACAATCCACATGTGGTGTGAATGTTGGTTTATGCTTTCCTCTTAAAACTGTTGCGACTTCCGTGGCCAGACGACCCAATCTTTGTCCGGCGGCATCAACGACGAACCATTTTCGCTCAATCGTTTGTTCGTTTGCCATATAAGTATTCATTTTGTTTTCCTCCTTAAATTGATATTAAAGAGCTTGTGGGATAAACAAAAACGTACCTTCAATATAATACCATCAAGGCCTATTTTAGTCAACAAGAATTCATCGCATCTGCAAATAATTTCCCATCGAGTTATCGGATTATTGATCCTGGTGTTAAATCACATGGCGCTTCGAGCAATACTGGTTTTCCGTTTCGTTCGCCGCAAAGAATCATTCCTTCCGATAAGATGCCACGGAGTTTTACTGGTTGCAGATTGGTGATGACCATTAGTGTCTTGCCAACAACCGTCTCTGGCAGTACAACTTCAGCGATTCCAGAAACAATCTGTCGATTTCGATCGCCAGTATTGATTTGTAAAACTAATAATTTGGCCGCATTGGGATGGGTCTGACAACTGATGACTTTCCCAACCTTAATTTCCATTTTATTAAATTCATCAATCGTAATTTCGGGTTTTGCCGGTTTGATGATGGCTTTTGGTTGTTCATTCATCATCGCTTTAATATATGGAACCTCTGTTTCCGCATCCAGACGCGGGAACAGATGTCCTGCGTCATGGGCTACATCATATTGTTTTTTAGCACCAAAATAACCGTTTTGAAATGTTTGGTCACAGTCATCAACCCCAAGAGCTGCAAAAAGCAAAGGATGAGAATTAATTAAGACGGGAGAATACATAATCGTGGCCAAGCGTAAAGCTTCCAGCAAATGGTATAGAACTGATTCTAGTGCCGGTAAATAATCGACGTTCTTTGCCAATGCCCATGGCGTAGTTTCATCGATTAACTTGTTAGTGCGAGCAACTAGTCTTGATACTTCTCCAAGTGCTTTGGCAACATTGAAATCATCCATGTATTCGTGATACTTAGTAAATACTTGTTGAGCGGTTATTTCCAATTCCTGTTCATATTTTAGGCATTCATGATTGTGTTTAGTGTTTTGGATATGACCACCAAAATACTTATTGACCATCGCTATAGAACGACTGAGTAAATTTCCTAAATCATTGACTAAATCGCTGTTAAATCTGGCGACAAAATCCTCCGGTGTAAATACTGTATCATTGCCAAACGACAATTCCTTAACGATATAATAACGAAAAGCATCCAGACCATATCGTTCGACAAGCATTTCTGGATAAATCACATTTCCTTTTGACTTCGACATTTTACCATCTTTCATCAAGTACCAACCATGAGCGACAAGACGAAAACGAATCGGAAGATCCAAAGCCATCAGAATTATTGGCCAAAATATTGCATGAAATCGAAGGATGTCTTTGCCGGTGACATGAATAACTTCGTTTCCATTCATCCAATATTTTTGGAACAGATGATCATCTTGTGAACCATATCCAAGTGCAGTGATATAATTACATAAAGCATCAATCCAGACATAAATAACGTGCTTCGGATTGCTTTTTACCGGTATTCCCCAAGCAAATGAAGTCCGAGAAACACTTAAATCGTTCAATCCCGATTTAATAAATGTCACTACTTCGTTTTTACGCGTTTCTGGTGTGATAAAGTCGGGATTGTCTTCAATATATTTTAATAAACGCTCGGAATATTTTGACAATCGCAAAAAATATGTTTCTTCTTTAACAATTTTTGTGGGTCGTCCACAGTCGGGGCATAACCCTCCCGGTAACAACTGTGTTGGCGTAAAAAACGCTTCGTCTTCGACACAGTAAGCTCCCGAATATTCCCCTAAATAGATATCGTCTTGGGCAATCAACCGTTCAAAAATATCCTGAACAGCAGTTTTATGACGGGACTCAGTGGTGCGGATAAAATCATCATTGGTGATTTTTAAAGATTTCCATAAGTCTTGGGCAATTCCAGCAATATAATCAACGTGTTCAAGCGGTGATTTGCCAGCTTGTTGGGCGGCTTGTTCAATCTTCTGACCATGTTCATCGGTCCCAGTAAGCATCCGAGCGTCATACCCATCCATCTTTTTATATCGTTTGATAGTATCACAGAAACAGGTGGTGTATGCCGATCCGATATGAAATTTCCCACTAGGATAGTAGATTGGTGTAGTTATATAAAATGTTTTCATAAATGTACCTCTTGTTCTATTCGTATACGCGATATAGCATGCGTTTTTTGATATCTTCCGCGGTTGCTTTTCCAAAAGCAACAGTGATGATGTCATAAGCAAATTCCATCACACATCCAGCTCCAGCCCCAGTAACAATATTGCCAGAGATAACACTTGGCATCGCCATTCGAATGCCTTTGGGCATGAAAACTTCCGTTGATGGGAAACTGGTATATTGAACTCCATCTAATAAGCCAAGCATTCCTAACAACGATGGTCCCGCACAAATTGCGGCAAGCAATTTCTTTTTCGCCGCGATGGCCATGATTAGTTTCAAAACCGCCGGTGTTTCGCGCATAATTTTTACTGCCGATCCACCAGGTATCAAGATTCCGTCATAATTTTTGTCAGAAATTTCGTTCATCATTTGATCTGGAGTTACCGTGATTTTGAAAGCCCCAGTAACCGTGGGAGTATTCAAAGCGCTCACTAAATCGACTTGTATGCCACTACGTCGAAGGATGGCGACTGTTCCTAAAGCTTCAATATCTTCAAATCCATCCGCCAACAAACACGCAATCTTCATTTCGATCATCTCCATATATCTATATTATAATATGCTATTATATCATTTTTTTTCGTTATCACTCATGGTTTTGAAGATATTCACGATAGACAACACTCTTAGTAATTCCGCGCTTGGAAGCAACCTTTTTCATAGCTTCGGATTTTGTCATTCCTTGCGATATCAGATCATCTACCGCTGCAGATAGTGGCCGTAAGTCTTTTACTTCAATGGTCTCGTTGAAACCTTCGACAATTAAAACGATTTCCCCTTGAATATCGTCTAAAACAGCCAGTTCAGATAATCTCCCCCGGATTACTTCTTCAAATTTTTTCGAAATCTCTCGGGCAATGACGGCTTGGCGATCGCCCAACACTTTCTCAACATCAAGAAGAGTATCTTTAATTCGATGGGGAGCTTCGTAAAAAATCAAAGTATCAGGAATCATCTGTAGTCGTTTAAGTTCCGCTTGTCGCTTTCCCGATTTCGAATCTAGGAAGCCATAAAACAGATGCGGATGAGCTCGAAATCCCGACATCACAAGACCAGTAATCCCTGCGGAAGCGCCGGGGAGAGCAACAACATTAAACCCTGCCACAAAAGCCGCTTGTCCCGCTTCAAATCCTGGGTCGCTGACTAAAGGCATTCCGGCATCACTACACAAGCCAACCGATTTTCCGGCTTTCAGGTAATCAATGATGACCTCGGTTTTGATGGTTTTATTATGTTCATGATACGATTTTAAATCCGTTTTAATCGCAAAATGCGTTAGTAGTTTTCTCGTCACTCGGGTATCTTCCGCAAATAATACATCAACCGATTGCATAATTTCCACGGCTCTAAAGGTCATATCTTTTAAATTCCCAATTGGTGTGGGGATTAAATATAGTGTTGCCTTATCGTTTTGGTAGTTTTGTCGCCGTTCCATACTATCACTTCTTTCCATACCGGAAGATGCTTATGATTTCTGGCGAATATTCTCCTAAGTCATCATATACATATAGTGGTTCCATCAACTTTAGGCTTCCTGTTTTCCCTGAGGCATTAGCCTCAATTAAGACTGAGATTGCTTCTTTACCGGGCTTGGGATAAACGAACCGCAATCGTTTAATTGCCAAATGATGAGAATGCAATGCCAATATCAACTCATCAAAACGATCAACTCGATGAATCATAAAAAATGTTCCATCATTTGATAATAGCCGCTTGGCTTGAAGCAATATACCTTCAAGATCGACAAGTTTTTCGTGTCTGGCAATGGTAAGATAGTCGTTTTTATTGGTGACGGCATTGGCTCGATATTTAAAAAACGGCGGATTACAAGTAATCAAATCAATGGAACTCATCGCAAAAAGATGGTGAAGATCATTAATATCGGCATTTATAATCGTGATCTGCTTTGCAAGTCCGTTGAGATCAACACTTCGTTTAGCTAGTTCAAACGCTTCTTTTTGAATCTCAACGCCGATAATGGGTTTGTGCGTTTTAAGGGATAAAAACAATGGAATGGGTGCGTTTCCTGTTCCGAAATCCATAATCGTCCGGATTTTAGCAGGAATCCGAACAAAATCCGCAAGCAATGTGGAATCCAAGGAAAAGTTAAACATATCGGGGCGCTGGATAATCTTTAACCCTTCATAACCCAAAAGATCGTTGACAATTTCGCGGTTTTCTTCACTTTTCATTGCTATTGGCAGTTACCCTTCAAGCTCTTTTAAGTCTTTTTCCGCAGTCGTCCCTAAATCATCTTCCGTCGCTGGCTGTTTAAACTGTAATTCCGTTACTGGATATAAAGAGATGGTCCGATCAGGATATTCCACTTTGACTGTTTGTGTCAGAAAATTAACTTGGATTACTTTTCCTCTGCCATCGGCGGTGAAGACATATGAGTCCAATTTAGGCATTGATTTACGGTATTCTTTATAATTGGCATCTTCATAGTTGATACAACAAAACAACTTGCCGCATAACCCCGAAATATTCGTCGGATTAAGTGATAAATTTTGATTTTTCGCCATTTTTATTGACACAGTTTCAAATTCGCCAAGAAATGTTGTACAACAAGTTAAAAGTCCACAGGGACCAATACCACCTAAAACTCTTGCCCCATCGCGAGTTCCAACTTGGCGCAGTTCAATTCGAACCCGAAATTGAGTTGCTAAGTCTTTTACTAAATCGCGGAAGTCAACTCGTCCTTCTGCGTTGAAATAGATAATTAGTTTTGAACGGTCAAGTGTATATTCACAATTTAATAATTTCATATCCAAAGTATTTTTTTTAATTAGTTGTGCACATCTTGCCAATATCTCTGGTTGCTCTTGCTGATTATCTAGATATTGTTGATAATCTTTTTCCGTGGCTTTTCGTAATACCGGTTTTAAAGCCGAAACTAAATCCGATTCTTCAATTATTTTTGGACTTTCAGCGACAAAACCTAGTTCTAAACCCCTAATCGTCTCGACAATTACTTTATCGCCGAATTGTAAATCCAAATTAGCGGTTTCAAAATAATATTTCTTTCCTAATTTGGAAAAATTGATGGATACAACATTATATTGCATGGTTAAACCCTCTTTCTAGATTCATCAACAGATTGTCAAATGCCAAACTGTCAATGATGTTAAATTTTAAACGTGTTTTCAACGTTAACATTTTTTCGAGATTTTCTTCAATTGTCTGTTGGGAAACCCCTTTAGCCAATTTTTCGATTTGCTCAATGTCGGGTGTCCAAACGATTTGTGTATTGTGTCTAAGCTTGCAGTTTAACAGATCTTTTTGATATAAAATCATCAATGTCAAGAAAAAATCGGTCTTCTCCGTATCCACAAAAATGGAGTCTCGAATTTCTCGAAACCGCAAAATCATCGATTTGTCCGGTTCATACGCCATCCCATATAACTCAGGAATCAATTTGAAAATCGCCATCATTTCTTCCGATTCCGATATCTTGATTGCTTCCTCATAATTATTTGTGTATTCCGGAATTACCACCGCAAGACATTCGGGGACTTTTTTTTCGATTAAATGTGCCCGAATCAACGCTTTATCAATCGGAGAAAAATGCATAACCTGTGCCCTAGAGACAATTGTTTTTAATAATGCATCAAAACTATCAGTTATCATGATAGCATAGATATCTAGCCCTGGCTCTTCCAAGGTTTTCAATAACGCGTTAGCGGCTTCTGATCTAAGCCGTTGGGCTTCATCCAATATATATACTCGTGGCCCTTCCTCAACGGCTGTTTTTGCCAGTTCGCCAATCATCTGTTTAATCTGGTCTTTTTTGATGTATTCGCCTTCGGGCTTGATTAAAAAAACATTGGGATGAACATCTTTGTCAATCCGCTGACAATTATGACATTTCCCACAGGGATTTTGGTCAAGCGTGGGATTAGAACACAAAATCCGTTTTGCGAACAAAAACGCAGCGTCCAATTTCTTGGTTCCCCGCGGTCCTTCAAAGATATAAGCGTGTGATAGCCGCGCTTTTTTAAAGCTGTTTAGCAGCATTTGTGCGACTCGTGGTTGATACGCATTTAAATCTTCAAAGTTCAAAAAGGACATGCATGACCTCCAAATACTAGATATATTTTTCGATTAGTTCAATTGTTGCCTTAGAAACCTCATCGATCGAACCTTCACCATTAACCGCGATTATGCGATCAGGAAATCGTTTCATTAACGCTTGATATCCATTATAAATGAGATGATAAAAATCATGGTTTTCAAGGTCTAATCGATTTACTTCGCGACCTTTGTTATTAAAAACACGTGCCAATCCCACTTCCGGGCGAACATCGATCAACACGGTCAAATCTGGCATTATATTGTCGATTGCATATTGATTGATTGCTAAAACCTGATCGACACCCAGTTTTCTGGCCACACCTTGGTATACCAAGGAACTATCGATGGCTCGATCACAAAAAACTAAGCTGCCTGCTTCCAGTGCGGGAACGATTTTTTCAACAATATGTTGCCTTCGGGCTGCCGCAAATAACAAGGCTTCTGTTTTCGCATCCATTTCTGTATGGGATTTATCAAGAATGATACTCCTAATTTTTTCGGCGATAGGTGTTCCGCCCGGTTCGCGAGTCATAACGACTATATATCCTTTGGCAATAAAATAGTCTGCTACCCGACGAATAATCGAAGTTTTCCCCGATCCCTCGGTGCCTTCAAATGTAATGAATTTTCCCTTCACGTTTAACACCTGCTTTATTTAAATATTATCTCACAAAACTATTGCTTTTTACAGTTTTTATTTAAACAAATACAGCGAATATGATACAATATATAAAAAGGCTTGGTGATTATATGCAGATCGATATTAACAATCTTTCTTTTGCTTATGGGCATAAGCTAGTCCTTGACAAATTATCTCTTACTCTCAATCCTGGGAGTTTTTTAGTCATTCGTGGTAAAAACGGGACTGGTAAGTCGACATTAATTAAATGTCTGCTCGGTATCAACTTAGTAAAAAACGGAATGATTTTCTTTGATCATAACGATGTTAATAATTTTAAAGGCTGGACAACTGTGGGCTATGTCTCACAAGTAATTGATGAATTCAATTACGAATTTCCTCTTACCGTCAATGAACTTCTTAGCATAACCAAACTTCGCAAAGTCAAAGAAAATCGAAAACTTAAGTTGCTTGACCAAATGGGCATTTTGGAAATCCTTAATGAAAACATTGGTTCTTTATCGGGTGGTCAGCTTCAACGGGTTTTCATTGTAAAGTCAATCCTTAATCATCCTTCGTTATTAATTCTTGATGAACCAACTGCATCAATTGACAAAAATAACGTTGAGTATTTCTATGAGACGGTAAATCAACTCCATAGCGAAGGCACTACCATAATTTTGATTACTCATGATGAGTATCTTGATTGTTACAATTATAGTCATGTTCTGCAAATGAATCCCGATTTATCCTATGCTTTCCGTAAACGAACAGCAACTGAAGAAAAGGAGGCAGAATAATGTTTCTTTCTTTCTTTTCTGATTTGATTGAACAAGAATTTATGCTTAGAGCCCTTATTTCCGGTTTAATCTTAGGTGTCATAGCCCCATTAATTGGATCAATTGTCGTCATTAGACGACTTTCCTTTATCGCTGATACATTAGGTCATTTCTCTCTTGTTGGTATCTCTGTTAGTTTATTTCTCTCGGTAACCGTTCCGGGGACACTATCGGTTATTTTATCTGAGAACCCTTTATATTTCGGCATCACTTTATCAGTGCTTGGTGGTTTACTGATCGAATTTTTCCGCCGGTATTACAAAAACTACAAAGAAATCTCCATGGTCATTGTCATGAGTATGGGTACAGCACTAAGCGCTATTTTCCTATCAGTTTCAGGTAAAACCGGAACCTTATATAATTATATGTTTGGATCAATTTTGACCATTTCCTGGGATTCGGTTATAATGATCGGCATCGCTGCTATTTTAGTTTTTTTCCTTTTTGCCTTCTTTGGCAGACAGATAATTTCCGTAAGTTTTGATGAGAACAATGCTAAGTTTCTCGGTGTCAATCGCGGTTTGTTCCAAATCATTTTTATCATCATGTTATCACTCGTTGTATCGGTTATGCTTGAGTCGGCCGGCGTCTTACTAATTTCTTCAATGATGATTATCCCTATCGCAGCTTCAATGAAAATCGGGTGGAGTTACCGTTCCACCACTGCAATCGCTATTGTATTCTCTGAATTATCTGTCATTATCGGCTTGTGGGCTTCATATTCGATTCATCTTCCAAGCGGCGCTGCAATCGTATCGGTGAATGTCATTATTTTGGTTCTTGTGGCTTTAATTCGTCGGGTGGTTCTTAAACGAAATATCGCAAAGCATCCTACAGAGCCGATGGAATAAAACTATTTATAAATAAAGCGCTTCGGCCTTCCGAAGCGCTTTTAATATGTCACTTTTACAAGATATAGCCCCCCACCAATGGCTATGTTTTGGGTGTGAGTTCGACTTTTAGTGGAAATAATAGTAGTTATGTCAACATCGGTTTGGTTGCTGGCTATTTCGACTAATGCACCAACTATCAAACGAATCATATTATGTAAAAACCCATTACCGATAAAAGTAAGATATAAATGTTCGTTTCTTATTGACATTGAAGCTTCATAAATGGTTCGAATAGTCGATTCATTTTCACCCTTACAGAAACTGGAAAAATCATGGGTTCCCATCAGTTTAGACAATTCATTTTCCATTTTAAATAAGTCAAGAGTTTTTCCTGGCGTCCATTCATATTTACGCTTAAGGGGCGAATATTCGCCAAGATTTATAACATACCGATATTCCTTGCTTTCAACATCAAATCGACAATGGAATGTTGGGTGCACTTTTTCAACGGTTTTGACATGAATATCTCTTGGTAAAGCATGATTAAGAATCATCAGCCATTTTGCTTCAGAAAAATCATATTTGGTATCAAAATGAACTGTTTGTCCGAGAGCATGAACTCCAGCATCGGTTCGTGATGCTCCCGCGACTCCGGTCGGTCGATTATTAATGGTTGTTAAAACATCCATCAATTCACCTTGAACAGTACGCACATTCGGCTGAATCTGAAATCCGGAAAATTCAGTTCCGTCATACTCGATAACCAGTTTAATTCTTTGCCTAACGTCATCGGGATTAAATTCGATAATTTTCCCAATTCGATTATCTCGGGCAAAACATTTAATTAAATGTCCCGCGGCATTGCGAAAAGAAACAGTTATGTTTGAATCCTTGCTAATCTGAGTCATGTCTTTAAAGAAATCCGTTTGTTGTTTGAGGCATAAGCTTACCTTGTCTATGCCTGAATGGAAGGATTTATCCGCTAAAATCAAAACGACATGTGAATCAAGTACTGCATTAATGTCACCATCACGAAAAGCCTTTGCTGCCTCCAAAAATCCACTCATAAGACTTTTACCAAAATTGAGCCAGTCAAACAAAGCACGGTTATCACTGCGGTAACTAAATCCCGATAATTGAATTTAAGATCATGAATTCTGGTTCTCGGTTTGCCGGGCACAAAATCCCGTGATTCCATCGCATCAGCTAATTCTTCGCTTCGTTTGAAGGCGATGATAAACATCGGTACCAAAAGCGAAATAACTTGAACGACTTTATCCTTCAACCGGCCTTCAGCGAAATCTGCTCCCCGACTTGCCTGAGCATTCATTATTTTGTTGGCTTCATCTAAAATGGTAGGAATATACCGCAAACTGATGGAAATGATTAAGGCAAAGTCTTCTGAGTTAAGGCCTATGACCTTCAGCGGCCGTAAAAGGCTCTCTAAGCCCTGTGTTAGTTCGGTGGGTTTAGTTGTCAGTGTCAATACCGTCGAGAGGGTGATGATGATTAGCAATCGGATGATGACAAATCCAGACATAATCAAACCTTGATCATATATCGTTAATTGCCATGATGTCCAAATCGGTGAAAAAGCTAAATCTTTCATAATAAAGTACAAACCGATAAGATATGATATGAACAATAGAAGTGAGAATTTTTTGTATGATGCCAATAAACGCCAAATTACTGTGGCCACTATCATCAGCAAAATGCTATAAGGCGATATCATCATTGTCGAATCCAATACAATCGTCCCAACGCGATTAAAAGCCACTTGAAATACGAGAGTGAATAGTAGCAAAATATACAAAGGTTTTAATCCTTTAATGATTTTTCTGATTGGAACCCGACCAGCTACAATCAAAATCAAAGCGATACCAAAACCAGCTAAAACTTGCCAGATTGTCTCAAGCAAGAATGTCGCAACCATTAATATGACCACCGCGATAATTTTCGTTCGTGGATCAATGTGATAAAAAAAACTGTTCCCAGGAATATATTGCCCAATGACGACATTTTTCATAATTGCACCGCTTTCGCAATGGTGTTAACGGCGTCATTGACATTTTTTTGATAAATATCAATATCATAATGAAATTTATCCTTGATGGATTTTAATACCGTAATCGTCGTCGGATAATCAAGGTGCCACTTACTAATGTCATCTCGATGAAATAAATGGTTTGGCGTTCCGTCATACTCTAGTATTCCGTTACTTAAGACTAAAACACGATTGGTATATTCATAAACAAGATCCATGTCATGAGTAATGATTACAATCGTTTTCCCTGTTTTTTCCTGAATCTCCTGAAACAACCGCATTAACATGTTTTTTCCAACCGGGTCTAGTCCCGAGGTCGGTTCATCAAGAATAAGAATATCCGGATCCATTGCTAAAATCCCCGCAATCGATACTCTTTTCTTTTCCCCTCCGGACAAGTTGAATGGATTTCGCGTTAAATATTTGTCGCTTAGTCCCACCATATTAAGGGCTTTTTTGGCCATTTCCCTGGCTTTTTCTTCGGGAACTTTAAAATTCTTCGGACCAAACATGATATCCTTTTCAACAGTTTCTTCAAATAATTGATACTCAGGAAACTGAAAAACTAATCCGACCCGTTGTCGTAAAGTATTGTATTTAATTTTCTTATCGCGTTTGGCGGTCACAGAGATGCCGAATATTTCAACCGTTCCCGAAGTAGGGAAAATCAAAGCATTCATATGCTGGGCCAGAGTTGATTTCCCCGAACCCGTTTCTCCGACTAAAGCAATAAATTCATCCTTGTCGTTGATGGTCAAGGATACGTTTTTTATCGCTTCAAACATTTGTTTTCCCCAACTGGGATATTGAAAACTTACTTCTTTAAACTGGATTCCCATAAATGTTCCTCCATTTCCAAAGAAAGTAAGTTCCGTTTTTTTAATGCATTGCTTATTTGTAATTCCACTGGTAATTCTAACCCAGCCTCGATAAACATATCTGGCTCCTTTAACAATTCTTCGCGTGAACCCTGTCGAAAAATTTCCCCGTTTTTAACAATGACAAGTCGATCCGCCCAAAGTGCTTCTTCGATATCATGGGTTATCATGATAATCGTCAATCCTTCGTTATGCAACTGACGAATATAATCCATCAGTTCTTTTCTAGCGGTCGGATCGAGCATTGAAGTCGCTTCATCAAATATTATTACATCCATTTGCATAGCTAAAATCCCAGCGATGGCGACTCGTTGTTTCTGTCCACCGGATAATTCCGCCGGTTCTTTATCAAGATATGCCTTCATTCCGACTTTCTCGGCATAAAAGTCAATTTTTTTTAACATTTCCGCTTGCGGAAATCCCAAGTTTTCCATTCCAAAAGCGATATCATCTCTAACTGTAACACCAACAAATTGGTTATCTGGGTTTTGAAAAACAATCCCGATTTTTTTGCGAATTTCGTATACGGTCTCCCCTGATAAGGTTATTCCATCAATAACAATCGTGCCAGAATCAGGATCAAGCAATCCTACCATGGTTTTAGCAAGGGTAGACTTTCCACTTCCGTTATGTCCAAGAATCGCAATCCATTGACCTTTATCGACTAAAAGCGAAACGTTCTTAAGAATCGGACGTTTCGGATGATAGGCAAAGTTTAAGTTTTGAATGTCGATATAGCTCATCTCATCACCACCATGCTGTTTTATTATATCAAAACCCAATTAAAAAAGCGAGGGTAATTAATATTGAAGCATTTACAAAACCAAGGAATATGAAGAAATGTCATGTTAATTTTCATTATCATTTTTGATAAAAAAACCGTACCACTTGGGTACGGTTATTTGTCAGTTTGGTATTAAACAAATTCGATGATTGCCATGGGGCAACTATCGCCTTTGCGATAACCAATTTTGTAAATGCGGGTGTAACCGCCATTACGTTCTTTATATCTTGGGCCGATTTCTTTGAATAAGATCTGGAGTGCCGTTTGATCATTGATGGACAATTCCCGCACGGTTTCTCCTGCTAATCTTATAGAATGCAAATCGCCTTTTTTCGCGAATGTTACCAACTTGTCAACAACACGTTTAATTTCTCTGGCCTTGATAGCCGATGTGACAATCTTCCCGTGTAAAATCAATTGAGTGGACAAGTCGCGAAGTAAAGCCTTACGGTTGTCACTCCGGCGATTAAGTTTACTGTATCCTGCAGACATGTGATTTACCTCCTACCAAATTAGTGTTTAGCTAAGCTCAAATTAAGTTCTTCAAGCTTCTGTTTAACTTCTTTTAATGATTTTTTGCCTAAATTCCGAACCTTCATCATATCTTCTTCGGTCTTTTCAATCAATTCACCGAGAGTATGAATCCCCGCCCGTTTCAGACAGTTGTAACTGCGAACAGACAAATCAAGATCTTCGATTGGCTTTTCGAGGTTTCGCGATGATTCCTCACTTTTGCGTTCAATCATAAAGTCTTCGGCCAAAGCCCGATTTGACAATTCGACAACCGAATAAAGATGATCGATAAGCATTTTAGCCGCCATACCAATAGCTTCTTTTGGACCTATCGAACCATTTGTCCAGATTTCGACAATGAGTTTATCATAATCGGCAGAATCATCAACGCGGGTTTTGTCAACGGTATAGTTGGCGCGGACAATCGGCGTATATAAACTGTCGATGGGGATAACACCCACCATGTTTTCATACTGAGCATTCTTGTTTGCATTAACATAGCCATTGCCACGCCGTGCGTGCATGACCATCCGGAATCGTTTGCCTTTGTTTACATGGCAAATATAATGATCGGGATTAATAATACTGACTTCATCGTCGGCGATGATATCTGCGGCTTTAACATCACAGGGACCATCGACAATGACTTCTAACCGTTTCTCGACACCCGGGTTTGCGGAATCGATGGTCAGAATAACACCCTTTAAATTCAGAACGATTGTGGTGACATCTTCAACCACATTTTCGATAGCAGTGAACTCGTGTTCAACACCATCGATCTGTGTATTGATGATTGCCGCTCCGGGCAATGAAGACAATAAAACCCGTCTCAAAGAGTTACCAATTGTGATACCGAAGCCGCGATCGAGAGGCGTGATGACAAATCGTCCATAGTTATCGTTAATTTCTTCAGTAATGGTTTTTGGCTTTTCGAATTTTAAGTCCTTCAAATTATTCCCTCCTAACCGCGAGGCCGTTTGGGAGGACGACATCCGTTATGAGGAACCGGTGTGACATCCTTAATCGCGGTAATTTCCAGTCCTGCAACCTGCAGGCTTCTAATGGCTGCTTCGCGGCCGGGTCCTGGACCCTTGACGGAGACTTCGACCTTTTGGACACCGTTTTCCATGGCGGCCTTTGCGGCGGCTTCGCTGGCGAGACCGGCAGCGAAAGGCGTCGATTTACGGCTACCTTTGTATCCGATAGCACCGGACGAACTCCAAGCAATGGCGTTTCCGACCGGATCGGTAATAGTGATGATTGTGTTATTGAAAGTCGAGTGAATGTGAGCCACCCCAAGAGGAATGTTTTTCTTCACACGGCGTTTTTTGACAACTGTACGTGCCATATCCTATTTTCCTCCTTCTATTTCTTCTTATTCGCAACGGTTTTACGCGGCCCTTTACGGGTCCGAGCGTTATTCCGCGTGTTTTGCCCGCGGGTTGGCAAACCTTTGCGATGACGGCTTCCGCGATAAGAACCGATTTCAATCAACCTTTTGATGTTTAAGCTGACTTCACGGCGCAAATCGCCTTCTACTCGATATTTTGAAACTTCAGAACGAATTCTAACGAGTTCGTCTTCGGTTAAGTCTTTGACGCGCTTGTCTTCAGATACATTAGCGGCGGCTAGGATCTTATGTGATAAAGTATCCCCAATGCCGTAAATGTATGTCAAAGAAATAACGACGCGTTTTTCTCTAGGGACATCTACTCCTGCAATACGTGCCATTGTTTACCTCCTATTTTCCTTGTCTTTGTTTATGTTTGGGATTTTCACAAATCACCATAACTGCGCCATGGCGCTTGATAATTTTACATTTGTCACAGATTTTTTTTACAGATGGTCTGATTTTCATACCATTTACCTCCCTGTATGTTTTATTCTATCCATTGATACGATAAGTGATGCGTCCACGTGTTAAATCATAGGTTGAAAGTTCAACCTTGACTTTATCACCTGGTAAAATGCGTATGTAGTTCATACGGATTTTACCAGAAACGTGGCCGATGATTCGATGGCCGATTTCCAAATCGATAATGAATTGCGCGTTGGGCAGAACTTCCACGACTGTGCCAAGCATTTCGATTACATCGTCTTTTTTTGTCATTGAATCACTCCTTCTATACTTTGGTAAGGATTTCGTAACCGGTATCGGTGATTAGAATCGTGTGCTCGAAGTGAGCAGAAAGCGATTTATCCATCGTTACGGTTGTCCATCCATCCGCTAGTACTTTGACTTCTTTTCTGCCGGCATTAATCATCGGTTCAACCGCGATGGTCATGCCTGGGCGCAGAGTAATACCTTTTCCTGGTAATCCAAAGTTGGGTATTTGTGGATCTTCATGCATGTGAGTTCCGATGCCATGCCCGACAAAGTCACGAACGACACTGAATCCTTGTGATTCAGCATAAATCTGAACAGCGTGCGAGATGTCGGTAAGACGGGCTGCACTTTTAGCTTGGGCAAGACCGGCAAACAAACTAGCTTCGGTTTCTTTTAGTAATTTTGAAGCAATATCCGAAATGGTTCCACATGGATAAGTCCAAGCTCCATCACCATGATATCCTTTGTATATGGCGCCAATATCGATTGATACAATATCACCATTCTTAAGGATTTTCTTGGGACTAGGAATGCCGTGAACCACCACTTCGTTCACCGAAATGCACGAACTGGCCGGAAAACCATTGTAATGCAAAAACGAAGGAATCGCTTCGTGAGAGCGGATGACATGATCGATTATTTCATCCAATTGCTTTGTGGATACTCCTGGTTTGATGTGTTTTGCTACTTCTTGATGAGCAATGGCAACAATTTGTCCTGCTTTTCGCATCAAGTCGAGTTCACGTGGTGATTTAATTGTTACCATGTGTGACTCCCAGTTTCATTTCCACAAATTCAAAAACATCTTCACGTTTAAATCGACCATCGAGAGTAACAACCAAACCTTTTTGACGGTAATAATCTAACAGTGGTTCGGTCTTTTGGTTGTAAATTCGAATGCGGTTCTTAACTGATTCTTCCTTATCATCTTCGCGCTGAATTAATTCCCCGCCGCATACATCACAGACATCAATTTTAGTCGATGGGTGGAGTGTGATGTGATAGATAGTGTTACATTGTGAACAAACTCGTCGTCCCGTAATCCGTTGTAATAAGACGTCGTCTTCAACTTCAATATCGACAACGAAATTAAGAGGCATGTTCAATTCAGCAAGGATCAAATCCAAAGCCATAGCTTGATCCTTAGTGCGAGGATAGCCATCAAGCATGAAGCCATTGGGAAAATCCCCCTCAGATAAAACACTCTTGACGATTTGGTTAGTAAGTTCGTCGGGCACGAGTTCTCCTTTGGTGATGAAATTTTCCACGGCAAGGCCAAGCGGTGATCGCTTAGCAATCTCTTCACGAAAAATATTTCCAGTGGAGATGTGAGTAATATGATAATTGTCCTGAAGAATCGATGCTAGTGTGCCTTTTCCAGCACCGGGTTTTCCCATTATGAGCAAATTCATGGTAAGCCTGGTTATCTCATGAAACCGACGTAGGCTTTATCCTGAGTGTCGGTTTCAATTTGTTTCGCTGTTTCCAACGCCACACCAACGATAATCAACAGCGATGTTCCACCAACTTGAGCGTACGAATGGCCAAGGATCATTGATACAACAATTGGCAGAATTGCCACAACGACCAAGTATAATGCTCCAACGATGGTGACTTTGAAAAGTGTCTTTGTTAGATATGTTTCGGTTTCAAATCCTGGTCTAACACCCGGAATGTAAGCATTCTGTTTTTGCAAATTGGTAGCGATTTTTTCCGGAGATACGATTATAAATGAATAAAAGAATGAGAAAGCAAAAATCAAAATCATGTATATCGCAAATCCAATTGGTTCACTCGAACTAAAAATTTGGTTCAACCAGTTTTCGAGTGCTGAACTATCGCCAAAATCGATGTAATTAAAAATAGTTACTGGCAAGGATAAAATAATTGAGGCAAAAATGACCGGAATAACACCTGAGGTGTTAAGCTTAATCGGAATGTTTGATTCTGATTTTCCGGCAAATTTAGATCCTGCCGGACGATTTGCATATTGAATTGGAATCCGGCGTTGCGCACCTTCCATGTATGTAATCCCCACCAAGATGATGATAAAAAGGAGAATACAGACGGCGAAAAGAATATATGCAACAACCGATCCTGGATCAGAATATACGGTCGATAGGGCAGTTGAGTCGCCTAAAATATAATATTGAATAAGTGAAGTAATCGTTCCTGGGAAAGAAATAATAATACCACCGACAATCAACATTGATGAGCCGTTACCGATTCCATGCAATGTGATTTGATCAGCTAGCCAAATCATAAATGCGGTTCCGGCAGTCAATACAACGGCGATATAAAAGTAGACTAAGAACCATAAGTCGGCCCCGCCCGCTGTTGCCCAACTTTCAACGCCAAATTTCCATAAACTCGTGGATTGGCTATCAAAAGCAAAGGTCATCGCAATCGCTTGAATGAATGCTAAACCGATAGCTACGTATCTAACTAACCGATTGGTTTTAGCCTTACCAACTTCACCCTCTTCGCCCCACTCTTTCAAAGCTGGAATGATATCCATCTGTAAAAGTTGAATTACAATTGATGATGTAATATACGGGCTGATACCAAGAGCGATGATTGAATAGTTTCGCAACGCATCGCCGCTGATGGAGTTGACGATGCCAAGAAAGCCACTGTTCTCAAAAAGAGATTGGAGTTTCGTAGCATCAATAAGTGGCATCGTCACGTATGTTAACAGTTTAAAAATGAAAAATGCCAACAATGTGAATCCGATGCGTTTCATCATATCTTTATTACGGAAAACTTTTTTTAAAGTTTCCATGGCTAAATCACCTCTGCATTGCCGCCAACCGACTCAATCATCGTTTTGGCAGATTTGGAAAATTGATGGGCTTGAACTGTCAGCTTCACATTCAAAGCTCCCTTGCCCAAAACCTTAACCCCACTTTCAACGCGTTTGATTTTTCCGTCTTTTAATAATAATTCTGGGGTTATGACTGTGCCTTCAGCGTAATCATTTAATTGGCTGACATTAATAATGGCAAATTCTTTCCGAAAGAAATTTGTGAATCCTCGTTTCGGAAGCCGTTTATAAAACGGTGTTTGTCCGCCTTCAAATCCCAGTCGAGTTCCCCCACCCGAGCGAGAATTTTGTCCTTTAGTTCCTCTGCCAGCTGTTTTTCCATTGCCGCTGCTGGTTCCGCGTCCTTTACGTTTTCCTACGTGGATTGCGCCTTCGATGGGTTTTAATTCATGTAATTTCATGTCGGCAGCCTCCTACTTTGTCTCTTCGATTTTGACAAGATGGCTAACACTAGCAATCATGTCGCGAATCGCTTCAGTATCTTCTTTGAGAACTGATGAATGCACTTTTGTTAGTCCCAAAGCTTTTACTGTTTTCACTTGATTGGGTTTATGCCCAATTAAACTCTTAATTAAAGTCACTGTGATTTGTGCCATTATTTCCAAACCTCCTCAGGTTTTAGCCCGCGAGATTCCGCAATCTCTTCAACTGTCTTCATGGATGTCAACGCCGCCATGGTGGCGCGAACCACGTTGATCGGTGAGTTGGAACCCAGAGATTTAGAGAGAACGTCTTGAACGCCTGCCAATTCTAAAACTGCTCGAACGGCTCCGCCGGCAATGACACCAGTTCCTTCAACGGCTGGACGAATAAATACTTTCGCTGCACCGAATACGCCTAAGCATTCATGAGGAACAGTTGTTCCACTAATGCTAATTTTAACCATATTCTTTTTGGCATCTTCGATACCTTTTTTGATAGCATCTGGAACTTCGCTGGCCTTACCGGATCCAAATCCGACATTTCCTTTGCGATCGCCGATGACCACCAAAGCTGCAAAGCTGAACCGTTTACCGCCCTTGACGACTTTCGTCACTCGACCGATATGGACAACTTTTTCTTCGAATAGTTTTTCCTCTTTGACGTATGGTTTACGGGATCTACGTTCTTTATTGTCCCGGTTTCCCTTCATATTGTCTGCTTGCATTGGGTTTCCTCCTTCACTAGAATTGTAGCCCTGCTTCACGAGCAGCCTCGGCTAATGCTTTTACTCTTCCGTGGTAAATGTAGCCACCGCGGTCAAAAACGACTGAGGTGATTCCTTTTTCCATAGATTTCTTACCGATTAAAGCGCCTACTTGTTTGGCCCCTTCAACGTTTCCACCCTTGCAGTTTTCAATATCCAGCGAAGAAGCGGACACCAAGGTTTTTCCAACAGTATCGTCGATTATTTGGCAATAGATTGCTTTATTAGAACGAAAGACGTTCAGACGGGGTCTGGTTGCGGTTCCGGTAATGGTTACTCTAGCTCTCCCGTGTCGTTTGATACGTTGAGCGTTTTTATCTACTGGCTTAAACATTTATAATCACCCATCTGCTATTTTTTAGCAGTCTTTCCTTCTTTATGACGTACAAATTCGCCACGGTAACGAATGCCTTTTCCCAAATATGGTTCTGGCTGACGAACTTTGCGAATTGTGGCGGCGAATTCACCGACCATTTGTTTATCGATTCCTTTAATGTTGATTTCGGTATTGACTGGGATTTCAACGGTTAATCCTTCGGGAATCGTCATTTCGACCGGTTTAGAATATCCGACCGCTAAAACTAACGTTTGACTGTCTTTTAATGAAGCACGGTATCCAACGCCCTTAATATCTAGGACTTTGTGATACCCTTGTGTCACTCCAGTAACCATATTATTCAACAATGCGCGTGTGGTTCCGTGTAAAGCGCGGTGTTGTAAAGAATCTGATGGCCGGGTTACAGAAATTTCATTATTAGCAGAAACGATTGTGATATCGTGATGAAACGTGAATTCGAGTGCTCCCTTTGGTCCGGTGACTGTAGCGTGATTGTGATCATCTACAATGCAAGTTACTCCCGGGGGAAGCATGATCGTTTTTCTACCAATACGACTCATACCTTTCTTGCACCTCCAATATTTATTTTACGCTGATAAGATGAGAGTTCGATGATATCTTATTACCAAATATAGGCGATAATTTCGCCACCGACTTGTTTCTTGCGAGCTTCCCGATCAGTCATAAGACCTTGAGAAGTTGAAACAATAGCGATTCCGAGGCCGTTTAAGACTCTGGGAATTTCATCGGTTTTTGCATATACTCGTAAGCCTGGTTTCGAGATTTTCTTTAAACCCCGGACCGCTCTTTCTTTGTTATGCAAATATTTCAATGTGACACGGATGGTCCCTTGGACACCATCGGTGACTAGCTTAAAATCCGTGATGTAGCCTTCTTTTTTTAAGAGCGTAAGAATTTCTGACTTCAACTTAGAAGCCGGCATTTCCACGGTTTCGTGTTTCATTTGATTCGCGTTGCGGATGCGTGTAAGCATGTCCGCGATCGGATCTGTCATAACCATATTAATAGTGCCTCCTTCCCATTACCAACTGGATTTCGTAACGCCGGGAATCTGGCCTTTATAAGCCAGTTCACGGAAACAAATACGGCATAATTTGAACTTGCGGTAAACGGAGTGCGGACGACCGCATCTTTCACATCGATTGTAATCGCGGACCGGAAATTTCGATCCTCTTTTTTGTCTAATTTTTTGCGATGTTTTAGCCATTGTGCGCCTCCTAATTCTTCCGGAAAGGCATACCGAACTGTTTTAACAATTCGAATGCTTCCTGGTCAGTGTTCGCGGTAGTAACGATGACGATGTCCATTCCCCGAACCTTGTTGACTTTATCATAGTTGATTTCTGGGAAAATTAATTGTTCTTTAATTCCCAGGGTGTAATTTCCCCGTCCATCAAAACCTTTAGGATTAACACCGCGAAAATCACGGACTCTCGGCAAGGCGATGGAAACAAGTTTATCGAAGAAATCATACATTCTGACACCACGAAGCGTTACTTTGCATCCAATTGGCATATCTTCACGAAGTTTGAAATTCGCAATTGATTTCTTAGCCTTGGTAATTACTGGTTTTTGACCGGTAATCTGCATCAATTCAGCAACGGCATCATCTAGAACTTTTGGATTAGCAACGGCGTCGCCAGCCCCAATGTTCAAAACGATTTTGCTTATCTTCGGACATTCCATGACGGAGGTATAATTAAATTTTGTTTGCATAGCGGGCATAATCTCGCTTTGATATCTTTCCTGTAATCGATTCATTTATTTTCTCCTCCCATCATTTTAAGACTTCGCCGGATTTTTTCGCGAATCTCACGACTTCGGTGACGTCTTGTTTTTTTACTTTCTTTGTGATGGTCTTGTATCCAATCCGGGTTGGCTTTTTAGTTTTTGGATCTTGTAACATTACATTTGAGGCATCAATTGCCCGGTCAATGTCCATAATTCCGCCATCTGGATTAGTTTGTGATGGTTTCAGATGTTTTTTGATTTTAGTTAAACCTTCACCCTCAAGAACAACGCGTCCTGATTTGATTAATAGTTTAGATATGGTGCCTTGTTTGCCTTTATCAGCACCGGAAATGATAATGACTTTATCGCCTTTTTTTAAGTTCATATTCGTCCCCCTACAAAACTTCTGGAGCTAAAGAGACGATTTTGGCAAAATTAGCATCTCTTAACTCGCGGGCAACCGGTCCAAAGATCCGGGTCCCTTTCGGACTGAGGTCATCTTTGATGATTACGGCGGCATTGTCATCGAATTTAATGTAAGATCCATCAGCACGGTGAACGCCACTTTTAGTTCTTACGATGACGGCTTTGACAATTTCACTTTTCTTGACGAGGCCGTTCGGAGTGGCAAGTTTGACGGTTGCGATGATAATATCCCCGATATTGGCATAGCGACGGCTGGTTCCACCCATGACCTTAATGGTCAAAATCTCGCGGGCTCCCGTGTTATCAGCTATTTTTAATCTGGTTTCTTGTTGGATCATTGTCAGTTCCTCCCTTCAGCTCTCATTGGATATTGGCTTCTTGATTGACGATTTCGATTAAACGGAACCGTTTCAAGCGGGAAATCGGACGGCATTCCATAATTTTAACGACATCGCCGATTTTGGCCTGGTTCAATTCGTCGTGAGCCGTAAATTTTTTCGACGAAATGACGCGTTTGTTGTAAATAGCATGTTTTTTGTATGTTGTCACTCGGACTGTGATCGTCTTATCGCACTTATCGGAGACGACGGTACCGGTGAACACTCTTTGATTAGCTTCCATAGTATCCTCCCTACTACTCGACTTCTCGTTCGGTAAGAATAGTTTTCATACGAGCGATGGTTTTTCTTACAGTGCTGAGACGTGCCGTGTTTTCCAAATGACCAGTTGCTTGTTTAACACGCAAGTCAAACATTTCTTTTTTCATATTTTCGATTTCTGTTAAAATGGCAGCGGTGTCCATTTTTCGGATTTCACTAACGTGTAGCATTAGAATCACCACTTTCTTTCATAACAAACTTGGTCTTGATTGGCAGTTTGTATGATGCAAGTCGAAATGCTTCGCGTGCGATCGCTTCAGTCACTCCGGCAATTTCAAACAAGATCAAACCCTCTTTGACGACGGCTACCCATTCTTCAGGAGAACCTTTACCAGATCCCATCCGAACTTCCATCGGTTTCTTCGTCTTCGCTAAATGCGGGAAGATCTTAATCCAGACTTGTCCGTCACGTTTCATATAACGAGTGATGGCAACACGGCACGCTTCGATTTGGCGGGCAGATACCCAAGCACCCTCAAGAGCGACTAACCCATATTGTCCAAATGCGATTTCGGATCCACCCTTAGCGTGTCCTTCAAAACTGACACGATGCGGACGACGAAATTTAGTTCTTTTCGGCATTAACATGATTATTTAGCCTCCTTCTTGGCAGGAAGGATTTCACCTTTATAAATCCAGACCTTGACGCCAAGTTTACCATAGGTTGTGTGAGCCTCGGCAAGAGCGTAGTCAATGTCGGCACGTAGTGTGTGCAACGGAACGTTGCCTTCGTTATATCCTTCGCTTCGAGCAATTTCAGCTCCAGCTAAACGTCCAGCAACCAAAGTTTTACAACCTTTTGCTCCAGCTTTTAAAGCGCGTTGAATCGCCACTTTTTGAGTGCGGCGGAACGAAGCGCGGTTTTCTAACTGCGTTGCAATGCTTTCAGCAACCAATTTTGCATCCAATTCCGGATGTTTGATTTCGACGATATTTAAGAATATTTCTTTGTTTGATAACGTTTTTAACTTTTCAATGACGGCGACTTTTGTCACACCATCACGTCCGATTACCATACCTGGTTTTGCAGTGTTAACGGTAATGATAACCCGGGACTTGCTCCGTTCGATTTCAATTTTGGAGACACTAGCATTCTTGTACAGATCGTACAAAAGGGTGCGAATTTTTATGTCTTCAATCAATAAGTTCGCGACATCTTTTTTGTCAGCGTACCATCTTGAGTCCCAATCGCGGATAATTCCAACACGAAGTCCTACTGGACTGACTTTCTGGCCCATAAAAATCCCTCCTATTCTCTCTCTGCCACAGTTACGAATATGTGGCTAGTTCTCTTCAAAATCGCAAATCCTCGTCCTTGGGAATGCGGTTGCATTCTTTTGTAAGTTTTTCCCCCACCGACGAAAATTTCTTTGACATATAACTTGCTTTGATCCATTTGATAATTGTGGTCCGCATTAGCTACGGCTGATTGAATTAGTTTTTCAACAACTTCTGAAGCTCCTCGAGGCGTGCTTCTCAAAATGGCGAGGGCATCAATAATATTTTTTCCCCGAACCAAATCGATAACTAATTTCACTTTGCGAGGAGCGATGCGTACAAAAATTACGCTTGCTTTAGCTTCCATCTATTTGTCTCCTCCTGCTGCTGCCGGTTGCGGCGCTGCAGCTACGGGTTCAGTCGCAGTTGGAGTGCCAATCGACGGTTTTCCGGAATCGCCTTTGACAACTTTCTTGTCTGAGTGACCACGGAAGGTTCTGGTCGGAGCGAACTCTCCCAATTTATGACCGACCATATCTTCGGTGACATAAACCGGAATGTGTTCTTTTCCGTTATGGACGCCGAATGTTAAGCCGACGAATTGTGGGAAAATTGTGGAACGTCTAGACCAGGTTTGAATGACTTTTTTGGAGTTTGCTTTGACGGCTGCCAAAACTTTCTTCATTAAATGATCATCACAGAATGGACCTTTTTTAATTGAACGTGACATGTTGAGTTCCTCCTTCCTTACTTATCTCTGCGTCTAACGATTAATTTATCGCTAGCCAGGTTATGTTTTCTGGTAATTTTGCCGCGGCCTTTTTTGCCCCATGGAGTCATCGGTGATGCATGGCCCACAGGTTGTTTGCCTTCGCCGCCGCCGTGTGGATGGTCAACCGGATTCATAACGGATCCTCTAACGGTTGGACGAACGCCCATATGGCGTTTTCTACCCGCTTTTCCAAGATTAACAAGTTCATAGTTTTCGTTGCCGACTTCACCGATGGTGGCCCGACAAACGCCTAGAATCCTTCTGACTTCGCCAGAAGTTAATCTGATGAGGACATAACGCTCTTCGCGTCCGAGAATCTGAGCACTCGTTCCGGCAGCGCGGACAAGTTGTCCACCCTTTCCGGGATAAAGTTCGATGTTGTGAATGACGGTACCAACTGGAATATTTTGAATCGGGAGAGCATTTCCGATGACGATGTCAGCGGTTACTCCGGATTCAATTTTCATTCCGACGGTTAAGCCCTTCGGAGCGAGAATATAACGTTTTTCGCCATCTGCATAATTAATCAAAGCGATATTGGCAGTGCGGTTTGGATCATACTCAATCGTCGCAACGTTACCTTTAATACCATCTTTGTTTCTTTTAAAGTCGATAATGCGATACTTACGTTTTTCTGCGCCGCCTTGGTGGCGAACGGTTAATTTACCTTGGTTGTTACGGCCGGATTGCGGATTGATCGGCTCAAGCAACGATTTTTCTGGCTTATCGGTCGTGATTTCGGCATAATCCAGTTTGGTCATGCCCCGCGTACCGGGTGTCATTGGTCTGTATTTAATGATAGCCATTATTTGGTCCCTCCTGTTTACACCGTGTAAACATCGATTTTAAACCCATCAGCCAGTGTAACAATTGCTTTCGACACGGCCGGTTTAAAACCGGAATGTTGCCCGACTTTTTTAGCCTTGGCAATTTCATTGATTACGTTAACGCTTTTCACTTTAACATTGAATAGCGCTTCGACGGCTTGTTTTATTTCGATTTTGTTGGCATTGCGGTCAACTTCGAACGTATATTGATTTTTTTCGACTAACTTGTTGGATTTCTCGGTTACGATTGGGTGTTTAATAATCTGGTATTTATCCATAATTATCCTAAAAGTACCTCCTCAATCTTCTTGATTGCCTTTTGAGTCGTGACGATGCAGTTATTGTTCATAATGTCATATACACTTGCATGTTCGAAAACAGTAGTTTGTACGTTTGGCAAATTACGAGAAGCAATATCTACAAAATCAGCAACTTCATCGAGAATCAACATGATTTTTCCGGTAAGTTTCAAGTTTTTGAATACTTCGACCATTCCTTTGGTCTTATAGGATTCAAGTGTCAGATCGTCAAGGACGATGAAATTGGCTTCTCTGACTTTATCAGATAAAACAATCTTAATCGCTAAACGACGAATCTTTTTGTTAATCTTATAGTCGTAGCTTCTCGGGGTTGGTCCAAACGCAACGCCTCCACCGACCCATTGCGGAGCACGGATTGATCCTTGACGAGCATGTCCGGTACCTTTTTGACGCCACGGCTTACGGCCACCGCCACTTACTTCAGAACGATTTTTAGTTTTTTGCGTTCCGTGACGCATCGCCGCTCTTTGAGCTTTAACAACATCATAAATGACGCCTTGGTTGGGTTCTACTGCAAATATTTCGTCCGCCAGAATAATATCTCCAACGGTTTGTCCAGCTTGGTTTAACAGTGCTAACTTAGGCATAGCAAATCCTCCTTTCAAAGTATTTTAATTATTTGGTTTGTTTTTTTACTGCGCTTTTGATGATTAAAAACGATTTGTTGGCTCCGGGAACATTGCCTTTGATTAACAAGACGTTGTTCTCAAGATCAGCTTTGATGACGACAAGATTCTGCATGGTGACCGTTTCTCCACCCATCCGTCCCGGCATTCCTTTGCCTTTGTGGATGTGTTGAGGTCCGGTTGCGCCCATTGAACCAGTGCCGCGATGATATTTCGAACCATGGGCCATCGGTCCACGATGGAAATTAAATCGTTTAATGACACCTGAAAAGCCTTTGCCTTTTGAAGTTCCTGTTACGTCTACATATTCTCCAGCGGCAAATATATCACACTTTACCTCTTGGCCGATTTCGCATTCCATCATTTCTGGAAAACGAATTTCATGAATGTAGCGCTTAGGGGTTGTTCCGACTTTGGCCACGTGACCTTGTTCCGGTTTGTTTGCTAATTTAGCACGTTTCTCACCGAAACCGAGTTGAACGGCTTCATATCCGTCGGTTTCAACGGTTTTCTTCTGCAGGACAACGTTTGGGGTTACTTCAATCACTGTTACAGGGATCAATTTTCCCGCGGTGTCAAACACTTGCGTCATGCCTACTTTTCTTCCTAAGATACCTTTTGCCATGAGTGCACCTCCTACATTATTTTTATTACTCATTGACTTATAATGATGCGTGTTACTTTAAAACGATGTCGACTCCCGACGGTAAGTCAAGATGCATCAATGAATCGATTGTTTGTGCCGATGGGTTCACGATGTCAATTAAACGTTTATGAGTCCGACGTTCGAATTGTTCGCGAGAGTCCTTATTAACAAAAGGACTGCGAAGAACCGTGAAAACTTCCTTCTCGGTTGGTAGTGGAATCGGTCCCGAAACCGTTGCGCCCGTCTTTTTGGCGGTATCGACGATTTTCTTTGCCGATTGATCCAACAATCTGTGATCATAGGATTTCAATCTGATTCTGATTACCTGATTTGTAGCCATTAATAAATCCTCCTTTGCATATAAATTCTCTTATATACTTGCTCGTCGTGAATTCCCTGAACAAATAGGTTGATTGTCATAACAACGCCTATGTGTGTGTCAGCCACCTCACGAGTCACAGCCAGCCCGTTTTCACAGGCATTGTATATTTTATCAAAAAAAAAGCGCGAAAGCAAGAACTTTTAATCTTAAGTTCACGCTTTTGCGTTTTTCTCATCTTATTTATCGCGTCACACACGTGCGAGGAACGTTTTTAGGTGGTTTCGTTATAGTATATAATCATTTCCATTACCCGATCAAGGAAGTTTTCATAGTTTGTATCGGCATAATCAACCATAATTACCGGCATTGTCATCATCCAATTAGCAAAATTAGGTTGATCAATCAAATTAGAGTTAAATTCACGGGCGCGATCGATTAAGCTCCATTTAATCAAAGCATTGATGATTCCTTCACCATTCATTTGCATAGTCAATACCCCCTGTAAAACCCGAATACCTTCTTGAGCATTGATTGCGCTGGCATTTTCCACAATTGGCAAAGCACCAGTAAGAGCATCGCCGGACGTTATATTTGCGGCGTAGGTGTCAAGACATGCATATGCAGTTTCTGGCACATCCGTATTCGGCCAAGCGGAATAAATCGAAGACCAATAATCCCAAAAAGCATTATCATTGTTTGCCATTTTCGAAAAAATCATGACTCCAGCTTGAACTTTATTATTTGTAATATCTCCGTATGTTATTTCGTTGAGTTCCTTAGTGCCTTGTTCATATGCATATTCTAAAACGTTTGCGGATGCAAATATTGTTCTAATCTCCGCAAAGGCCACATCGTTTTCCGCGGGATTGTCATAGTCAATCCCGTAAACATGCTGTATGTCTAAAAGCAAAAATTCTCCTGGATGAGCAAAGAGAAAAGTATTCATTTCCTCAAGTACAGAAGCAAGATCGTTTGAAAAGTATGTGTGAGTGGTGTACCATGATGATTTCTCTTCATTGTAAGTCAATCGGATGTCAAAATAACGAACACCTGCAGTTAATAATTCTGTGATTCCAGATACTTGTGTTTTCGATTGCTTGACAGAAAACCCTTTGATAAGCAAGCCGGTAATTCCCGTCTGAATACTGGCTGCCGAATGAACATCAGTTTGACTAAATACATTGATGTTGGCTGAAAAAGCATCGTGAGCCCCTAACATGGCAACATCAATTATACGCTGATCGGTTGTCAAAGTCTCGCTCATCCAATGAGAGTAATCTTGTTCGGATTGCTCGTGAACAAAGAAATCAAATGGGATATTGATAGTTAATAGTAACACCAATACCAGCATCAAAATGATAAGTAAAAGACCAAACACTACTTTACGAATCCGTTTTAACATATATTTCCTCCGTTACCTCTTCGGCTTTCCAAAAATCACGAATCACTTTTTTTAAATTCTTTGGATCATTAATAATTCTTAGATGGCTCCACTCTTTAGGATAAATCGATAAATACTTACGCGAAGTAAATCGATCATCGATAAGAATTGCTACTCCTCGGTCAGTTTCACTGCGAATGACCCGACCGACGGCTTGGATGACTTTATTAATTCCCGGATACGTATATGCAAAATCAAATCCACTATTAAATTCGTCGTCAAAATAGGATTTCAATAAATTATTTATCGGGGATAAAGCTGGCAATCCGACCCCAACGATTAAAACTCCGGATAGCATATCACCAATTAAATCAATCGATTCACCAAACACACCGCCCATAACAAACATTCCAATTTGAGTTTTATCCGAAGCGGTTTTAAACATTTCGATGGTTTCATGGCGTTCACGAAAATTCATGTCTTTTTTTTGAACAATGATTTCGTATTTTTCTAAATCAACATCAAGCCGTTCCCTAACCATGTTTAGATATTGATATGAAGGGAAGAATAGAATATAGTTACCTCGTTTTCCGGTCACAAGAACCTTGGTGATTTCGATAATTTGAGCAATTGAATCCTTACGGTCAGCATACCGAGTGGAAACGGCATCCACTGCATTAAGCAATAAATGGCGTTGCATAAAAGCAGAATCCAATTTGATGTCTTTACCAACATTGGCCGTTAATAATTGTTTATAGTAATGGATTGGATCTAAGGTGGCACTAAAAAAGACACAGGCTTCGGTGTGATCCTTGATAGTAGAAAGGAGATATTTGCTGGCATCTAAACAGCGAATCGATAGCTGAAAGTCGTGATCTTCAGTTCGCTCCATAGTAAAGACAAAACGGCCATCAAAAAATTCACTGATTTTGATAAACTGTACCAAATCAAAGTAAATCAAGAAGATGGCATTTTTGTTAGGAATCTTCTTTGAGCCCTCCATCATAATCCGATCCAGTTTAAATAATACTCTTTTGAAAGTCTGAATTAAAAAATCGTTGATACTTTCTTTTTTGACAAAATCAACGTCAATCATATTAATCTGATATTCAGTAAAAATTTCCAATAATCTTTTGATATCGCGGGATGGAGATGGTTTTAACGGTTTCGCGAGTTCCAACAATTTAATCAATTCTGACTCCGAAACGGTTGCACTATACATATCTCGTCCGCGAGAAATTAAGTTGTGAGCTTCATCCACCAGTAAGATTGGCTTGTAGCGGTCATCATCAAAATACCGAATTAAGTGGACCCGCGGATCAAAGGCATAATTATAGTCCGCAATGATCATATCTGCATAGTTTGAAATATCAAGTGACAATTCAAAAGGACACACTCGGTGTTTGCGAGCATATGTTCTTATTATATCTTTTCGCATTATTGATTCATGTTCATATAAATCATCAATCGCTTTATATACTCGATTGTAATACCCCTTGGCATATTTACATACTTCTGGGTCGCAGTCGCGTTCTTTCAAAAAACACATAGAATCTTTAGCTGTTATTTCGCATGTTTTAGCGATTAACCCGTGACTTTCAAGTAACGATATTGTGTCTAGAGCTATTTGTTTGCCATCGTTTTTTGCGGTTAAGTAAAAAACCTTTTCGGCTGGATTGTTGATTGCTTTCAAAACCGGGAAAATGGTCGCAATTGTTTTGCCAATTCCTGTTGGGGCAATTGCGTACAAGATATCGCGATCCAAAACGGTTCGGTAAACATGGCCCATCAGTTCTCGTTGATTGATTCGATATTGGGAAAATGGAAACGTTAAACCGGTAATCGACTTAAGCCTTGACTCCTCATGGAATGCTATTTTTCGCTCCCATTTTAAAAATTCATCGGTAACTTTTATAAAATACTTTTCTAATGACTTGCGGGTATATTTTTTCAGAATTGCTTTCACTTGTTTATCGTCAACATGAATATAAGTAAGCTGAACCATAATGCTTGTTAACGAGTGTTCAAAAACATACATATAGGCATATAATTTCGCTTGCGCTAAGTGCGCTGGCGTTGTCTTTTCATCTATTTCATCCAAATCACGATGAGTTGATTTAATTTCTTCCAGCACTAAAACATCGTTTCGGTAAACGATGCCGTCAATTCTGCCGGTAATCTCCAAGTGGAAATCGTCTTTGATAATGGTGGTTTTAACCAAAACTTCCTTTTGATCATCTTTGAGATAAAGTCCTTGCCAATACTGATGAATAGCCGTTCCTTCATCTCCAAGAATCGTCAAGGCGCGATCACTAGTAATGTTACCAGAACCATATAGAAACTCCGCAATTTCCTTGGCGCTAACATGAATGTTTTTCACTATATCACCACTGTTATTATACACCCGATGATGAAAAAAACCAAAACGGGATTCTGGTTTTTTTCATAAGTTAGGATTCAATTTTAATTCGGAATGGCAAAAGTGGTAAGTCATTAGTGGAATAAATATCTAGATACGGAAAGTTGGTAAAATTATAACGGATTTCCTTGATTTTTTTTATATCCTTAATAATGATTTGGTTTCCCGACAATTCGATGCGATCAGTCTCAATATTTTGAAAGGTCAGTTCATCAATTGTTGCTTTAAATCCCAGGTTTCGTTTGGAATGAGATACTAAATTCAGGTTATTAAATTCTGTATAAATAATTAAGTGGTTTTCTGTGATTTGATAACTAAATAATGCGGGTGCCATCGAGTTTTTCCCACTCTTATAGATTTTTTCCAAAATGGTATCAGCTAACCGTTTGGCAATAATTGTTTTATCCCGAGGACAAATGTGATTTTCTTCTCCCAAATCAGCGGCTGTTGCCATATAAATGTTATTGTTAAAGTTTATGCAATTTGCTTGTGCTTCTCTAATGATTGCACTTGCCGTCTCCGATAGGCCCGGATATGAATACCCGGCAATCTGAACAAACACAAATGGTAGTCCGATATCTTTGAATCCACGTCGCCAACTTTTTATCATCGCTATAAATGCTTCTTCGTACAAAGCATTATTTGCACAATCGGCTTCTCCTTGATAAAACATTACTCCGCGAACAGAAAAGGGAACAATTGTACTTGTCATGGTTTCAAAAGCGCCGGCTGGACGATTGTGATGCTTGGGTCCCATCGGCAGTTCAATATCGGGATGATTTTTCTTTGCCGTATAATATCCCTTTTCGGCCGTCATCCCCGATTGTATATTTGCTTCCATTTCCGCTTTGAAACTATGCCATTTAGGCAATTGTGAATTAAACGCTTCGGAATATGCATCCAAATTGGGATATTTACTATAATCGATCCGATAAGTACTTAAGTGCTTTTGTGTTTCTGGTGTTTGACATAATTCCATAATGCCGGCCCATGATAGCACCGATGAATCATCCAAACAACAAGATATAATCCCGATCGGACTGTTTTGGTCCTTTTGAAGAATTTGCGCTACTAAATATCCAATCGCTGAAAATTTCATTGCCGATTCAAAATTACAGGTATCCCAAGCTGATTTGTTATTGTAAAACTGCGGAAATTCCATATGAGCATTGGTATATGGCAAGGCCGGCACTTGAAAAAAGCGAATATTGGGTGTTTCTTTTACTTTTGTTTCATATGTGGCTTGTAAAGGAAATCCCATATTGGCTTGCCCGGATACGATGAACACATCGCCAACTAAACAGTTATGAATTGTCTGTTTTTGCGCTTGGCAGACAACCTCAAAATCGAAAGGATCTTTAATATATGGCATTGCTGGCAATTCGAAACAGAAAGTTACATCCGCTGTCTTAAATCGAAATGTCATTCCATTAATTCGTATGCGAATTTCTCGACGCTTCAAACACGAGCCAAAAAGATAAACCGGTTTTCCGGCTTGAAACATCATGTGATCGGCAAAAATTGGTGCTAGAGTAAAGTGTGGTTTCACAAGCATCCTCCAAGTAATTCTTGACAATAATTTATGAAGATTATAACACAAAATAAAACCGAATATAAAGTATTTCGATAAAAAAAAGGATGATATTTCATCTCCTTCTTTTAAACTCAATTTTTAGGCTAAAAATAGAGCAATTATCAACTTCAAAAACGAATAATTATTCCAGCGATTTCATCTTAAATTTAGTTCCATTTTTTGTTAGATAATTTTCAATGGCAAAATCCATTGCATCTTTGATTGAAACTTTGATATCTCTAGTCGTAAATCCTAATTCTCGTTTGGCTTTTTCATTGGAAAAATGATAATTTGAATTTAAAACAATTATCGAGTAGTGAGTAAACAATGGTTTTTGTTTGGCAATTTTGTAATAGATTTCTGCAAAATAACTCATGGCCAAAATGAACCAAAATGCCAATTTGGTTTTAATCCGTTTCCGTCCCGAGATTATAGATATTTCATCCAACAATTCTTTGACGGTGATTTCTGAACCGGACAAAATATAGCATTCACCTCTTTTGCCCTTTTCAGCTGCGAGTATGATGCCATTAGCGACATCACGGACATCAACGAAATTATATCCGCCTTTGAGGTATGCTGTAAGCCGTCCACAGAGGAAATCGACGAACATTTGGCTAACATTTGATAACTTATAGTCAGCCGGCCCGATGACTCCGGTGGGATGAACGATTACAACATCTAAATCAGAATCCTTTTGATCCATAACAATTTGGGTTGCTATGGCTTTTGATTTTCCATAATTGCCCTTTACCAACGCTGGATCAAAATGATTTATTTCCGTCATTAATTCCGGTTTTGGTAATTCTGGAATTGCGTGAACGCTTGAAGTATAAATGAGACGTTTGATATGATTTTTTAAGCAAGCATTGACAACATTTTTCGTGCCTTCAACATTGACTTTCATAATTGATTGCTTTTTTCCTGATCCAATTTCAACAATACCCGCCAAATGAAAAACAAAATCAACATTTTGCAGTGTTGCTTCTAAAAATGCGACATCAAGAATGTTTCCAAAGACAATCTCTGCATATGGTTCAATCATTTTATAATCATCTTTTGGCAATACAATTGCTTGTATTTCATAACCGCGTTTATATAGTTGTTTGACGAGAACGTTGCCAATATGTCCCGTCGCTCCAGTAACGATGCATTTCATAATATCACTCTCCATATCCTTTTACATACTTATTATAACTCATAACACACTAAAAGTAAACAGACGTTTACTAATAAGAATATATCATTTCTTGGAGTTTATTATATCTGTTATAATTCGCGGCTTTTTTGATGAAAAAGTATCGTCGTTTGCGATTGTTAAAATTATATGATAGAATGAAGATATCAAATCGTTATTTTTCGGAGGAAAAAAATGAAAGACGTTCTCACATTTCCAAAGTTAAGACGTTTTAACATGATGATGGGTGGACTCCATTTGATTCAAGGCATTTTAATGATTTTTCTAGCGACATCGATAATTCAGAAGATTGCTGAATTCCAACCAGTCATTACCCAGATATATTTAACATACAATCCATTGACTCAATCCTTAGAACCGATGTCTCGTGATTTATTCACGCTTCCGTTTGGAATCATGGTCGCGTCCTTTTTACTAATTTCAGCCGTGGCGCATGCTTTAATCTCAATTCCTAAAAAACTAAATGAACTGTATAATGCTGATTTAGAAAAAGGAATTAACAAGTTTCGTTGGTTCGAATATGCTCTTAGTTCATCAATTATGATTGTTTTAATTGCCACACTATTTGGGGTTTACGATATTGGATCGTTAATTCTGATTTTTGTGCTCAATGCGTTGATGAATATTTTCGGTCTCGTTATGGAACAATTAAATTCTGGTAAACAAGGCAAAGTGAATTGGACCCCCTTTGTTTGGGGTTCAATTGCTGGTGTAACGCCATGGATTGTAATTCTGCTATATATGACCGGAACGGGAAATTATGATCAGATTCCTTGGTTCGTTTGGGCAATTGTAGTCACATATTTTGTTGCATTCAATACTTTTCCCATAAATATGATTCTTCAATATTTAAAGGTGGGAAAATGGAAAAATTATTTATATGGTGAGCGAGTCTATATTATCTTGAGTCTCGTGGCCAAAACGCTTTTGGCTTGGTTGGTACTGTTTGGTGCGATGCAGCCTTAAAAAAAAAGACGTTGGAAAACCCAACGTCTAATTTTTTTATTCACACGCAATGCGATATACCATCCTTGCCCCTTCGGGAGTAAGGGACTTGAATGCACCAAAATTATTACTCTTGCCTTGAAATAATTTGCTAACCAGAAAATCAATGTCTTTTTCTAGGGCGCCGATTTCTGAAAAAGAAGTCGGCATCCCAATTTTTTTAAAGAAAGTTTTCATTGCGCTTATGCCGTTAAGAGCAATTTCTGTGGGGGTTTGTGAACCGGATTCGACACCCCAAACATTGATAGCCAGCCTTTGGAAACGATTGATATCCGTATCCAAAGCATATTTCATATAAGCGGGAAACATCACAGCTAATCCCGCTCCATGCGTAACATCATATCGTGCAGACAATTCGTGTTCTAACTGATGCGTTGCCCAATCTTCAACTCTGCCAACACCTAATATGCCATTATGTGCAATTGTTCCCGACCAACAGAGCGTCGCTCTTGCCTCATAATCATATGGATCATCCATTACTTTTCGCCCGGCTTCAATGATGGAAACCAAGGTTGCTTCGCAAAGGCGATCTGTAAGGTCAACGTTGGGAGTCTTTGTTAAATATCGTTCAAAAATATGCGACATCATATCAACAATCCCAGCGGCAGTTTGATATGCGGGTAATGTAAATGTCAACTCAGGGTTAATGATTGAAAACACTGGCCGGATAAATTCATTTCCCGCTCCTCTTTTTAGCATACCCTCTTCTTTGGTAATAACCGATCGATGGGACCCTTCTGACCCCGATGCCGGTAAAGTTAAAATCACACCAATTTTAATGGCTGCCTTTATTATTGCTGTTCCATCAAAGAAATCCCAAAAATCACCATCATATTTCGCTCCCGCAGCTATGGCTTTGGCCGAGTCTATGGCCGAGCCGCCACCAACAGCGAGAATAAAATCGATATTTTCTCGTTTACATAGTTTGATACCCTGGTAAACAAGCCCGCTTCTTGGATTGGGTTGTGCCCCGCCAAATAGAATGTATTTGATATTTTCTGCTTTTAATAACGTCTCGATTCTTGGGAGCAAACCCGATTTAATAATTGATCCTCCACCAAAATGAATCAAGACCTTCGAAGCTCCATATTTCTTTAAGAGTATTCCTACCTGCTCTTCGGTTTTTCGACCAAAGACAAATTCAGTTGGACTATAAAAAGTAAAATTGCGCATGCATACCCCTCCTTACCAAGAATAATTATATCACAAAAACATTCATCGCTTCATACAAACGTCCGATAATACATCCCAAAAATCATGGGACAAATTTACCGGATTATTTTCTTTATCTTCGCGTTATTGAATGATATAATAATATCAAACATGGATTTATGTGGAGGCAACAATGAAAAACCTCGAATGGATTAAAACCAAACTAATTGCTCATCGCGGATTGCACACCGGTAATAGTATAACCCCTGAAAATTCCATGAAAGCTTTTCGTTTAGCAATCGATAAGAATTATGGCATTGAATGTGATGTCAATGTTCTCAAAGATGGTACAGTAGTCGTGTTTCATGATAAGGATTTGAAACGGATGTGCGGTGATAATCGTTGTCTTCAGGATCTGACCATCGAAGAAATTAAACAAGTTCATTTGCTGGATTCCAATGAGCGTATTCCAACGCTCCAAGAGTTTTTGGATTTAGTCGACAGTCGAGTCCCTTTATTGATTGAATTAAAGCCAAACGGTTCATATAAAGTTTTGTGTGAGGCCTTCATGAAAGTAATGGATCGTTATCAAGGCGAATGGGCAATGCACTCATTTCATCCTGGAAGCGTTAATTGGTTTCGTATAAATCGTCCCGAAGTGATTCGTGGCCAAATTTCTGAATATTTCTTGCAAGACAATAAGATGAACAAGCTTCTTCGATTCTGTATGAAGCACTTACTTTTCAACATTGTAACTCATCCCGATTTTGTTAATTATGGCATTCATAATTTGCCAAACAAATATGTGGACCGCGCCCAAAGGCATGGCATTGTCATTATCGCTTATGCCGCCCATAATCAAGCGCAATTTGATATGTGCAAACAACATTACTCAAATTCAGTGTTTGAATTTTTTGAACCGAAACATTAAAAAAGGTCTCCAAACGGAGACCTTTTCATTACTTTTATAATTAATCCATGTCGACATCAAAATGTTCAAGTGTCGATCCTTTTTTTTCAATTTGGGCATCACCATGTTTAACAAAGAACATGGTAATAAATGCCACCGCAACAAATAGTGTAGCATAAGGGAATAAAATCTTTCTTCCGAATAAATCCATTAAAACACCCGATAATATTGGGGTAATTATTTGTGCTGCCATCGAGAATGTATAATAAAATCCTGTGTATTTACCTACGCTTGATCCTTTAGAAAGTTCAACAACCATTGGATATGAATTGACATTGATTGTCGCCCAACCGACGCCAGTAAAAGCGAAGATTGCATACATGAAGATTGTCGTCGTGCCACTTCCGGTGTCGCGAATAAATGACGCTAAGAAGAAACACAAAGATAAAACAACAATACCCATCAAAATAGTTTTGCGACGGCCGATTTTTGTTGCGATGATGCCAATCGGTATAAAGGCGATTAATGCCGCCCCTTGGGCGATTAACAATGGCAATGAATATCCCATACCCAATACCTTGGGGGCATAATCGGAGAACTTGGTAGTAACTGCATTATATCCGATAAACCAAAGAAAAACCGAAAATAGAATCAACATAAGTGATGTTCGTTTGGCCTTTGATAATTCCTGAACTGGTTCACTTGGCTTTTTTTCTTCAACTTCAGTTAAACCATATTTTTCGTCTTCCGCAATTTTTTCCAGAACTAGTTTTGGTTCTTTGACTTGCCATAGGAAAATGACTAAGAAGACTATCATCAAAATGCCAACAGTAATGAATGCCGCTGAGTAACTGATGTATGAAAGTTTATCCAAAGAGAAAACAGCCAGAATTCCGATAGCTAAAATACCACCAAAAGTTCCCATTAAATTAATAACAGCATTGGCTTTTGACCGCAATGGCTTAATAGTAACATCTGGCATCAAAGCAACTGCCGGACTTCTAAATGTTGCCATTGATACTAAAGCAATCAGCAAAACGATAACAAAAATGATAAAGGTTGTGGGGTTTTGAACCGTCATAGCCCAAGCCTGTTCGCTAAGATTGACATCATAGATGCCATCGTAAATTTCATCGGACCAATATGAATAACTTTCTTGTGTTAATCCCCCATCGGTTACTCCATCGGTAACCGCTTCGGTCATTACATCATATGTATTGGCAATCCAACGATCATAAGCCCCTTGTGAAAGTTGGCCGGCAGCTAAAAGATCATCTTTTTCATTTTTGAGAGTTTGGTTCTGCACTCCCCATTTGACCATATATCCAGCCCATTCCAATTGCCAGGTGGTATATTCAAGGAAAGTAACTTCTTCTTTGTCATATTTAACATACATGGCAGTATCACCATCAGAGTTGAAAATCGAACCCTGCATGACCTCTTTTTCGTGAGCATAGTCGGCATAATCTTCAACAATTTGCGTTTCATTAATTTTGACGGTTTGATAGTTATCGGCAAATGATAATGCGATAAATGCAAACGCCGCCAATACCGTACCGACGACTATATATGGGGTCCGGCGTCCGTATTTGGAATTGGTTTTGTCTGACAAACCACCAAACAATGGTAACATGAACAGTGCCAAAACATTGTCAAGGGCCATAACAACACCTGACCAAGTCTGGTTGAGTCCAAATTTGTCAATCAGAATCTTGGTAATGACTGAGTCATAGGTTTGCCAGAACATGCAAATGGCAAAAAAAGCCAAGCCAACGAAAAACGTTTTTTTGTAGTCTAATTTCATACCTTGATCTCCTTATTTTTCTTTAGAATAGAAAAACTAGCATCATCTCTGATGCGACAATCATATTATAGCACAAGCAAAATAAATCGCTATTGAAAGTTTGAAAAAGAAAACGCCCGAAGGCGTTTATTTGTGATGAATGCGCCCAGCGATGTATCGCAGGGCTAATTCGTTAAATTTATCCGCAGAGAAAATCAAATCGGTTTTTTCTTCCATCCCCGATCGAATATGCATTATTAACACTTTATCCGTTGAGAACAGGGTCACAAGTCCTATAATTACAATTAAAGCAGCCCCTCCATATACATAATAGGTATAAGAAGCAATAATTGGGTATAGTGATGCGGCCGTTCCGGAATAATTGGCATATGCTAAGAAAGCGCCTGCAGCAAACAGTAAAAAACCGAAGATTCTCAGCAACAACGGACGATTATGAAATTCATAGAAGTACTCAAAACGATGAATCGAATTCAAATCGATTTCATTCATCATCTGGCGTCTTACCTTTCGCCCTTTAACGAGCTCTCGACCAAATGTATAGATGATTAACCGTTTATCCGTAACTAACATCGAACAAATTTTGTTTTTTACTTTGAGGTTTTTAAATTCCTTTTGAATCACTTCGCCTCGGTTCAGAGTAATATTGCGGGTAATTTTGTTTTTCACGGGATCATCCCCTCGTCACACTATTAACTGTACTGCTATTTTACCTTATTTTTTTGGCATTTTCAACAATCCGTGCATAAATAACCGGTAAATCTCGTGAATATCTAGTTTTTACTTGTTTTTGTCGACTGAACGGAATAGTTTTGTGGACTCCGCAAACAAGAATGGTACAAACCCCAAACCGGCCGCAATTGCCAATTCCCCAATAGTCAGTGCTTCGAGACCGAAAATGTTTGCAAATGGTGGAATATATACTAGCAACAAGACTAATAAAAGAGAAAATGCGACGGCATAATTGATATATTTGTTTCCAAATGGTTTCATTTGAAACAAAAATTTAGTTTCTGAACGGGCCGAATATGTGCGAATCAGTTCCCCAAAAACAACTGTCAAAAAGATCATTGTTCTGGCTTGAGTAATCGAAGCGCCGCTAATTGAAATGCCAATCAAGAAACTAGTTAATGCCGCTACGGCAAGACCTAAACCTTGGAAAAGAATTTTAATAAGGGTTTGTTTGTTTAATAACTGTTCTTTCGACCCTCGCGGGTTTTGATCCATGATGCCTTTTTCTTGTTTTTCCATTCCCAAAGCAAAAGCTGGGAATGAATCTGTCATTAGGTTAATCCATAACAAATGAATTGCTAATAAGGGGATAACATAATGAAACGATGATGAAAACACCATTGCAATTAGAATAATCAATATTTCTCCGATATTGCAGGAAACCAAATAGATTGTGAATTTGCGAATATTGCTGTAAATGACTCGACCTTCTTCCACTGCAGAAACGATGGAAGCGAAGTTGTCGTCGGTTAAGATCATGTTGCTAGCCTCTTTGGATACTTCTGTTCCGGTGATACCCATTGCAACGCCGATATCTGCTTGTTTTAAGGCGGGAGAGTCATTGACACCATCACCGGTCATGGCGACGATTTCACCATGTTTTTGCAAAATATTAACAATTTTTATCTTATCTTTCGGTGTGCTTCTGGCAAAAACATCGCAATTCATGATTGCGTCTTCATATTCTTTATCGGTCATTTTTTCGGTGTCTTCACCAGACAGTGCTAGATGTCCTGGCTTTAAGATGCCAAGTTCAGTCGCAATGGCTTTAGCTGTGGTCAAGTGATCTCCCGTTATCATCATAACGCGAATACCGGCTTGGTGACACAGTTTGATGGCTTCGGCAGCTTCTTCTCTGGGGGGATCAATCATCGCCGTTAATCCAACGAAAATCAGGTTGTTTTCCAAGTCTTTACTCATTGGATCATCAGTAGTCTGATACGCATATCCCAATACTCGAAAGGCTTGTTGCGAGAACAGTTCATTTTGTGTCAAAATCATTTTTTTGTCGGCTTCGGAAATTTCCCGAACAACACCATCCAAACTAATGTAACCACACTTTTTGATCAACTGATCACATGCGCCTTTAGTTAAAACATAGTTTTTATTATCAATGATATTGATTGAGGTCATCAACTTTCGATCAGAGTCAAATGAGTATTCATTAAGTTGAGGATATCTTTCCTGAGAAGTTTCATAATCAAAACCCGCTTTGGCGGTTAATACTAACAATGCCCCTTCAGTCGGATCGCCGATTACCTTATCGATCCCTTCCAGTTTGGAATCGTTGCATAAAAGACATATCTTCATGATAATGTCTAAATTGTTTGTGATTGATACTTGTTTGTCTTCATAAAGAATATTTCCCGCTGTTTCGTACCCAAGTCCGGTAACCACATATTCTCTTGTAAGATCAAAAACCCTTTGAACCGTCATTTTGTTTTGCGTTAGCGTGCCCGTTTTATCAGAACAGATAACCGTCGCTTGGCCCAGTGTCTCAACCGTAGAAAGGTTCTTGATGATGGCGTGCCGTTTGACCATGCGTTGCATTCCCAAAGCCAAAACAACCGTTATAACAGCGGTTAACCCTTCCGGAATGGCTGCGACCGCTAATGCAATCGCTGTTAAGAAAATCTCAAAAATGTCGTTATGTTCCAAATCCATGACGCCAAGGATGAAAACAACTACGGATACAGCGATACAAATTATGCCAAGAATCTTGGCAAATTGATCGATGGTTTTTTGAAGCGGTGTTTTGCCTTCCTCAACCGTGTCAAGCATCGTTGCAATTTTGCCAATTTCCGTTTGCATGCCGATATCGGAAACAATACCCATTGCTTTCCCTGAAGAAACCAACGTGGACATATATGTCATATTTTGACGTTCTGCCAATGGCTTAGTTTCTTCATAAGTCATACGCGCATATTTTTCAACCGGTTGGGATTCGCCGGTTAAAGCGGCTTCATCAATTTGCAAATTAGTACTCTCAATTAACCTTATGTCAGCTGGTATAAAATCGCCCACTTCCAAAAAGACGATATCACCACGAACTAATTCTGGGGAAGCAATTTCAACGGTTTTGCCATTCCGCAACACTTTTGCATGTGGTGAGCTTAATTTCTTAAGAGCTGCTAGTGCATTGCTGGCTTTTTGCTCTTGAGTGACCCCCAGTATAGCATTCAAAATAACGATGGCTAAAATAATAATGCCATCAATTAATCCTTCGTTGGTAAGAATTCCGGTTACGATAGAAACCCCAGCAGCAATAAGCAAAATGATAACCAGAAAATCTTTGAATTGCTCTAAAAACATTTTAAATAATGTTTTTTTCTTTTTTTCGGCTAATTCGTTTTTGCCATCGGCTAATTGACGTTTGAGTACTTCCTCAGTTGTCAATCCTGTTTTCACATTGGAATTTAATTGTTCTAGCAGGCTGTTTGCATCAATTTGATATATTTCCATATTATCACTCCTTCTGCATGAATTAAAAAAGACTCATGCACTGTCTTTGTGCATAAGTCTTGCTGTTTAAAATTAAACCAGACCGATTGGCGGTCATGCTGTTGATTTAATTACGCGGGGCGTCAGCTACTCCCTTATGTCATGAATATGATACAAAATTCCGCGATAATTGTCAATCGAATTTCAAACCTTTATTAACAATATTTGCTTTACCGGTTTCGCGCTTTTTTGCATATCTTTCGATGATAGTTTCTAAGATTACGGCAATCATAATTAGAATTGCTGTCCATCCGAAAACATAGTCATAATTCAAGTTGATTTTTTCTAGATACAACTGGTTTCCAATTGAGATTTGCGTTTGAGAAAGATATTCAGCCATTATTAATACTTTGATTCCCAAACCGGCAGATTGTAAGAAAGCTGTTTTAATACTTTCTTTAATAAGTGGTAAGTAGCAATACCATATACCGCTAAAAAAATGATTATCTTCTAATCGATACACATCAATTAATTCCTGATCAATGTTTTTGATGCCGTCAGAAATGGCTTGATATATAAGTGGAAAAATCATCAGAAAAGTGATAATGTACGGCGTCTTACTAAACCCAAAAATAATTAACAAGATTACGACGATTGATATAACCGGTACTGTTCGCAATATTGAAACGATTGGTTGCATAAAACGCCCAAAATTTGGTTTAATTCCCGCAATGACACCAAGAAGCAAACCAAGTATCAAAGCAATCGTCATTGCTAAGGTCAATCGCAATAATGTTGCCCCTATTGCGGATAAGCTGTCTGTCTTTGTAACAATATTTCCCATCGCCATAAAAACTGCTAAAGGTCCCGGTAATAACAGGGGATTATCTACTGACATTGAAGCAATTATCCAAACCAAGAACACCAAAAACAATGAAGATGCAGCTAAAAATGTTTTTTTCATATTAATCTTCGCTTATGGAATATAATAGAAACCATTATCGGGTAACTGATTACCAATAAGGTTGCCATTATATTGTAAAATCAGGGAAAAATACGCTTCCAACGCCACCTTCGAATCCAACGCGGAAACAAAATCTAAATGACTATTAGGGATTGCGGATATCAAAACCTCTTTGGTAAAACTATAGCCTAAAGCAACAGCCAGATCAGCAGCGTCGCTTATATTAGCGTTGACAGTCGCCACTGAAAGGGAAAGATCCGATAAAAATGTCCCTACTAAAGTTTTATCCAGTGATGATTTTACAAACACACCAGCTTGCGGATAGGAATCCGTACCGGTAAGTTTTTCATATTCTGCTTGTAAATCAATAATTTGCAGATTATCAACTCGAGATGCTAAAACCGATAACGATGGTTCCGCAATTAAAATAATTAACGAATTGTCAGCCACAAAGCGAGACAAAGTGTCGGCGGTTGAATCAGCGTAAGGTTCAGTGAAAATTACTTCAATATCATTTTCTGCCAATATATATTGAAGGATAATGTCTGATGTTTGATTTTTACCAAAAGCCAAAATTGTTTTCCCGGTCAATGATTGCAAATCAAAATCTGTTTGCCCCTTTGCCACAAGATAATAATTACCCCAAGTTACGGTTCCGGCGAATTGATACTCAGTCCCGCTGTTATATAATTTAGCCCCCAGGTTTGTTGGAGCAAAAATGATATCATGACTTCCTGATGCAAATGCCGCAAGTAATGGATCCGACCCATTGATAACATCAACGTGGTAACGTTCAGTATCTTCTTGCACATATAGTTGTGATAATGCTGGTGATCCGGCCGGTGTCATGATTGTGAGGATTGTTGACTCGTTTTGACATCCCCCAAGTATCAAAATACTTACAATCATTAAAATCAAAACAAGGGTTTTTTTCATATTATCACCCATCCTTTGCTTTTAATTATACAATAGTTTATAATGATAATATGTAACCTATGTTACAAAGGGGTAAATATATGAGCGCATTTGATTTTGAGGATAAAATTATCAGTTTTTCGGCCAACAAAATAAAATATCAAGCAAATGAAATAATATTTTTAGAAGGTGATATTTGTCAACAAATAGCTTATGTTGTTAGTGGCGAAATTATCATCCGTTCCATTACCCCAGATGGCAGTGAGTTTATAATTCAAGACATCCTGCCTGGCCAGTTTTTTGGCGATGTCATGTTATTTGCCAAAGCCAAAACCTATCTAGGTAATGTTGTGGCTATGAAAGCTTCAACGGTTATTTATTTTGATATGGAATCATTTATTCGATTACTTCAGTCAAACGCAGAATTTCTAGTAAACTACTTATCTATGTTGGCTGATAAAACCTTTCATCTTAAACAAAATATAAAGTTACTTGGGCTGCCAACACTTCGTGACAAATTGCTCTTCTATTTAGAATATGAATCTCGAAGTCAAAACAAAAAATCCATTGTTCTACCCATGACTCGTGAAACTTTAGCAACAATGCTCAATGTCCGTCGTCCTTCTCTATCGCGGGAATTATCAAAAATGCAAAAAGCACGGTTGATACTTGTTAATAATCGTGTTATTACTTTGATAAAATAAAAGGTTTTCCCTGGTTTGGGAAAACCTTTTTTCGTTTATTTGGAATAAAAACCCCGTTTTTCATATGAGGTATGCAATAATTCATGAGCTTTATGCGAATTCGGTTCACCAAGGAAATCAGTGTAAATAGCTTTGATTGCTTCACTTTCGTGTGATTTGCGAAACGGAGTGTTAGCATCAATATTATATAATACTTTAGCACGAAGCGCCCGGACATCAACCTTTTCTTGGGTGTAAGCGTTAATGATTGGTTGTCCACCGCCGTTGACACAGCCGCCGGTACATCCCATAAATTCGACGAAATGATATTGTTTTTCGCCTTTTTTCATCATTTCTAAAAAGGTTTTTATTGCTCTTCCACCGTGAACAACGGCAACATTAACATCAATACCAGCTACTTTGTATGTGGCTTCTTTGATGTCATCCAATCCGCGAACCTCTGTGAATTCCACTGGTGTGGAATGGCCTTCTAATATTTCTGTTACTGTTCGTAATGCTGCTTCCATAACTCCGCCTGTTGCCCCAAAAATCGGAGCGGCTCCGGTATATTCAGCTAATTTACCAAAAGGTTTTATCGGTTCTAGTTCGGCAAAAGCAATTCCACGATGACGAATCAAACGTGCCAATTCTCTGGTGGTCAGAACGATATCGACATCACGATAATTTTCTCGTCCCATTTCTGGGCGTCTAGCTTCAGCTTTTTTTGCAATACAAGGCATAATCGAAACCGAAACGATGTCTTGTGGTTTTACACCAAGTTTGTCGGAATAATAGGTTTTAATTAAAGCCCCAGCCATTTGTTGCGGTGATTTACAGGTAGATAAATTATCTAGATATTCTGGATAGTATGTTTCGATATAGTTAATCCAGCCCGGTGAGCAGGATGTAAACATCGGCAACACTCCACCATTTTTCAGCCGATTAATAAATTCGGTGCCTTCCTCCATAATTGTCAGATCGGCTGCAAAATTGGTGTCAATAATTTCATGAATTCCCAATGCTTTTAATGCTGCAAACATCTGGCCTTCAACATTACTGCCAATTTTATATCCAAATTCTTCACCTAAAGCTGCCCGGACCGCTGGAGCAACTTGAACAACAACGGTTTTTGATTTATCGCGAAATACGCGTTCTAACGATTTTATCTCATCTTTTTCATGGATAGCACCAGTTGGGCATGATTGAATGCACTTTCCACAGTAGATACAGCCTGCATCTTCTAAACTATGGAATTGCGCTGGTCCAACAAAAGTTTTGCTTCCTCTTTGGTTAAAGTTCAGAATGCCTAACCCCGTATATTTTTCGCATGCAGAAACACATCGACCACACATGACACATTTTGAGCTATCAATAACAATGGCTTTGGAAGTGTCGTTAATGCGAATTTCTTTATGTTTATATCCATCTTCGCTGAAACGATTATCAACTGAGAATCGTCTCAGTAAATCTAAAAACTCGCAACTTGTTTCCCGAGAACACTTCCAGCACTCAAATTTATGATTTCCCGCTAACATTTCTAAATTAGTGGAAACTGAATCATAAATTTCTTTGTTATCGGTAATGATTGACATGCCATCGGTTACAATGGTTCGGCACGATGGTTTCAATCCTCTTTGTCCTTCAATTTTTACAACGCAAACCCGACAGTTTCCTTCTTCGTGAATACCTTTTAAGAAACACAATCTAGGAATGCGAACGCCGGCCATATCAGCTGCTTTTAAGACACTTGTTCCGGCGGGGACGGCAATCGGCTTACCGTCGATGAAAACACTCACGTAGTTGTCCATTTACTTGTTTTCCTCCTTCGGCAACGGTTTGCTAGAAATAGCGTTGACTGGGCAGGCTTTCTTACATGCGCCGCACCGGATACACTTAGACAAATCGATGACGTGTTGTTGTTTAACGGTCCCACTGATGGCACTGACTGGACAATTCTTAGCACACTTTGTACAGCCGATACACTTATCGGTGATTGTGTAATTTGTTAAATTAGAGCATACTCCCGCTGGGCATACTTTGTCGACGACATGAGCAATGTATTCATCGCGAAAATGTGTCAATGTTGAAAGCACCGGATTAGGTGCAGACTGTCCTAAGGCACAAAGTGATGAGTCTTTGACCATGTTTGCAATCGACTCTAAAAGATCGAGATCTTCTAAAGTCCCATTGCCAGCACAGATTTTATTGAGAATATCAAGCATTCTTCTTGTTCCTTCGCGACAGGGGGTACATTTACCGCATGATTCATCGACAGTGAAGTCAAGATAGAAACGAGCGACATCAACCATGCAATTATCTTCATCCATAACAATCATTCCGCCCGAACCCATCATTGATCCCATAGCTACCAAGGAATCAAAATCAATTGGAGTGTCTAACGCTGCTTCGGTGATGCAACCACCGGAAGGTCCTCCGGTTTGAACTGCTTTGAATTTTCGGTGGTTCGGAATCCCGCCGCCAATGTCAAAAATAACCTCACGGAGTGTTGTCCCCATTGGGATTTCTACTAATCCTGTATTGGCAATTTTGCCACCCAAGGCAAAAACTTTTGTTCCACTAGATTTTTCGGTTCCGATGGCCTTAAACCAGTCAGCCCCTTTTAAGAAGATAGCCGGAACGTTGGCGAATGTTTCGACATTATTGACATTTGTCGGATGACCCCAAAGACCTTTAACGGCCGGAAACGGCGGTTTTAGTCTTGGCATCCCGCGATTGCCCTCTATGGAAGCCATTAATGCGGTTTCTTCGCCACAGACAAACGCACCCGCACCTAACCGTAATTCAATATCAAAAGCAAAACCGCTGCTAAAAATATTCTTACCCAGCAGACGTAATTCACGCGCTTGTTTAATGGCATTATTTAAGCGTTCAACAGCGATTGGATATTCAGCACGAACATAAATATATCCTTGATGACTACCAATTCCATATCCGCAGATTGCCATAGCTTCTAGCACTGAGTGTGGGTCACCCTCTAAGACGGAACGATCCATAAAAGCACCCGGATCGCCTTCATCAGCGTTACAGATTACATATTTAACATCATCAACGGATTTGGCAGCGAATTCCCACTTTTGTCCCGTGGAAAAGCCGGCCCCACCGCGACCCCGTAATCCCGATTTTTTCATTTCAGCCACTACTTCAGCCGGTGACATTGTACTAAGTACTTTTCCCAAAGCCAAATAGCCATCTCTGGCAATATATTCATTGATATCCGTTGGATTGATTTGACCGCAATTGCGCAGGGCAATCCGACGTTGACGATCATAAAATTTTAACTGACTATAGTTTTTTATTTTCGCTTTGTCGATTGGTTCTTTGATCAGTAATCTTTCAACAATATTGCCTTTAACAACGTGTTCTTCACAAATTTCGCGAATATCCGCAACCGTTACATGTGAGTAAAATGTTTCTCCCGGTGTCATGACGACGATTGGTCCTTGACTACACAGACCAAAGCATCCGGCCATGACTAAACGAACTTCATCAAGAAGATTGAGTTCACTTAAAACGAGATGAAACTCATCCCGAAGCTCTTTTGAATGTGAAGAAAGACAATCCTTTCCTCCACAGATTAATATGTGCATCCTACTTAGCATCGCAAACCCCTACCTTTTGATGGTCGATAGCATATAGGCGTCGAGCCGATTGCCATTGATCAAATGTTCTTCGACTATTTCTTCAGCCAGCCGTTTTCCGACTTTACAATAGGTAGTCTTTGTGCCATCTTTTTCAACAATCTCAACGATTGGTTCAAAGGCACATTCGCCCATGCAACCGACCTGAGTGATGATAATATTATGTAAGTTGTGTGCTGCAACCTCATCGATAAACTTTTGCAAAACCGGACGAGCCCCAGCGGCAATGCCGCAGGTCCCCATTCCAACCTGAATTCTGACTCCGTCAACAAGATCTGTCATATCCATGGTTCGTTTTGCTTTATCGCGAAGTTTTTGCAAATCATCAAGTGATTTCATTGTGTTCCTCCCCGAATAATATAATATAATTACCGTAAATGTGTGGTTTAGTTACAGAATCTTAGCTAGTATTTCTTTGACTTTCGAAACCGAACTGTTTCCGTATACTGCCTCATTGACAGTGAATATCGGTGCTAATCCGCAAGCACCAATACAACGAGTCGATTGCAAGGTAAATTTCCCGTCTTCGGACGTTTCGCCCGGTTTTAGGTGCAATTCATCCGCAAAAGCATCAAGTACGCTTTGGGATCCGCGGACATAACATGCCGTTCCCAAGCAAACATTGATAATCGTTTCGCCTTTAGGTTCAATAGAAAAATTGCCATAGAAAGTAACTACGCCGTTAATTTTGGCAACACTTTCATTCAGTTCCTTGGCAATGATTTTTTGAACTTCGATTGGAATACAACCGAATATTTTTTGCGCTTCATGCAAGGTTGGCATTAACGGGCCTGGTTTCCTTTTGTTTTTTTCCATGACTTCGAACAATCTCGCAATTTTCTCTTCGGTAATGTTAATTTTTAAGCTCATAAGTTTGCAATTCTCCTTTCCCCATTTTTTCAGCAAGCCTATTATAACACTCGGGTATCTATTTGTAAAACAGAAAGTATTCCAATTGCGTGAAAACGGTTTCTAAAATAAATATCGCGTTTTCAACAATTAAAAAAGCCCGCACTTTATGTGCGAGCCGGGGCCAAATATGGGTCACCAACCCTTTTTCCGCTGATGAGCCCAAGCCAGATTGGTTATAATCGTAATTAAAATCAATGCTCCACCGACAAATCCTATTTGGTATTGCTTGAAAACCGAATCCTCATCAGGGAGCGCTGTTTGGGCTTCCACGTATTGAGTAGATACGTTTTTAACTACGATTTGTAGCGATTTGGCTAAGATTTCACCATCTTTATTTTCATATTCCAAGGTTAGGTGATATACTCCCGGAATTGATGCGTGATCTGAATATGAGTCGTAGCGAATATAGAGTTGATAATTTTCATCCGCTGCCAATTCCCCAGATTTTTTTAATAATGTTGTCAAGTCACTCATCGACAAAATCGTTGAATTATAGACTTTGATAATGGATGTGTCAAAATATATGATTGGCCCAATTTCATCAATTATTCGGACAATAACTGTTTTTTGATTATAATTTCCCGCCAAGTCTTCGACCTCGAATACAATCACATAATCGCCAATACAGTGTTGATAGGCGCTGTATCCGTCGGTTTTCAAATGAATTTGTGCAGAGAGGTCGCCATCGTAATTATCGATTGCTTGCAATGAATTTTGGATCTCCAACACTGTTAAGGTCTGATCGTATCCAATTGTAACTTCCGATACCCCATAGAACAAGGGATAATCAGCGTCAATCACGTAAATGGTCATGGTAAAAATATTGCTATTATCCGAACTATCAGCCACCGCAAATGACACTTGATATTCACCAACGATATTCGTAGATTCGGTATAGTTTTCCTGATAAATTGATATGTTTGCGGTGATATCACCGTCGTAGTTGTCACTGGCATGAATCATCGCTTTAAGATCATTAATCGTAAAGGCGTTGGGGTAGGACACCGTTATTTCTGAAGGACCTGAAAAGACGGGCTTAGTAATATCAATGACTTTAACGATACAGGTAAAATCAGTCGTATTTTCACTCGAATCCGCAACTTGGAATATAATTTCATAATTCCCAAGTGTTGTGGCATTTTCTGTATAATCATCTGTCATAACAGTGATGTTATTTGTCACATCTTCATCGATGGCATCGTATGCATACATTCCCGCTTTAATGTCATCAATTTCGATGGGATTATCGACATCAGAGATTATGACGGCCGCACCCGATAAAATTGGACCGTTCGTATCAATCACATTGCCTTCAATATACGTTTCGATGCCTTCTGCGGCCGTCGAAATTGTCCCCTCTTCCAACATAAACTGTGCAATAGTATTTGTGGAAAAGAAATCTCTGGAGTCATCAAAAACTAAATCAATATAGTTGGTTTGAGCTGATGTTTCAAATGTCATATACAGATAATAACATCCTGACAGAATAATTAAGTCGGTGGCGATTGTGACAGTTAATGAATCTATTTCTTCATCATTGTTATAAAAGTTGATGATGATATTTTCAGCACCACTTTCCATATATTCTCTTGTCACGGTTAAACAATAGTTGGTATATGGCTTTACCAAAAAAGGCGCATCAGTTACCAGATGATCATCTTCTAAAGTGAAGTTATCCTCCGAAAGATAGTTTTTTCCGTTCGGAAGATAATGTGGTGAATACGCCTTGACTTGCGGGTAGTTAATTGTTGATAATAACCCCACAACTAAAAAAAATAACAAAGTTCCTTTTTTCATGTGTCTTCTCTCCTTTGTGTACATAAATAATACGCAAAAGAAATAGTTATTCTTTTATACAAAAAAAAGACCAAACAAGTGTCTTTTTTTTACGAATTTCTCTTATCGAGATTGGAAAACAACATGGTTTTCTTTCATAAATTCAATCAGGATTGTCGAAGATATGGCATTACCGACATTCATAAAGGCATAGTTTACCTCTTCTTCAATTCCAGTAGGTTTGTTAATTTGTTTGACAAGCTTAAAATCCAAATCCAAATGGTGCGTTTGATACTGCATGCCATAAACTAATCCTTCCTTATCAAAAACTGGTCCCCCTGATTGTCCTTTTATCCCTGGCGTACTCATTTCAAAGCCAAAGATTTGATTGTCCGCATTAATCATCGTCCGTGTGACCATCCCATCAAGAGGAAAAAAAGGTGTCATAATTTTCCCTGTGTTAGTAAAGAAAATATCATCGTTTTCAACATTATATTCAACACAGGTATATTCCGCAAACGGAAATCCCAGTTTACACAAACTCATGCCGCTTTCGGCCATTTTTTGCGAAAAAACCGGGAAATGATCACAGGCCATTTTTATATCACCTTCAATTTTGATAAGAGCAATATCCATCTTTTTATGGGGAATCACCTTCACTCCGACAAAGTTACCCGAAAACACATCAAAAAACTGGTTTTTTAGTTGACAGATCTTATCGAGCTGATAATTGTATTTTTGTCTCAAAGTCGCTTCGTTCATCAATCCTTGACTCAATTCGGCTTTATAATTTCGATAACTTTTCCCAAACTGGTCTGCAAAATAAATATTATTCGCAACATGTTTACATGTTAAAATCCATCCATCATTATTGATAACGATTAATGATGCTGCGCCTTTATTAACCTTGTCACTTCCAAAATTGCGGGTAATCGTCCGAAATTGTTTGGTGAATTTTGCACACTCCTTGATAGCTTCGACAAACATAAAATCACCTCGTTTTAATATTTACCAATATTTTTGCATAGCCTCTTCAATTGCTTTTTTATAAGACCCATATACAACAATATGATGATTGCCAAACGGCGCTGACAAAAAGTATTTTACATCCGGCAGTTGTATAAGAATTTGCGTTCGACACAAATTGGGATTATCTAGATTCGCAATGATACTTCCCTCTTCAACATAGTAATGTTTTAAATCATTGCTTAATTTAAATACCGTAATCGGCGTTAATTGCATAGTGCCTTTAAGGGCAACCCCGATTCCTGATTCAAAATGTGTCGTGACAATAAAATCAGTTGCCATATTCAAAGGCAAGGTACAGTGGGCCAATACAACGGTTTTGGCTTCCATGTTAATTTGGGACGGATTTGCCTGAAATCCGCATTGACCAGTTATTTTTTTTAAAAAATACATCGATAGCATAGCCGGCACATCACCTTCACATGTTCCGACAATACCCTCTTTATTTAAGAAAGAAAGCCCCAAACATCCGGTTGTATGGATACTACTGAGCAAATCAAAGCAGCGAACTGTCAACCCTTCCAACTGATATTTATCGATTAATTGCCGCAACGATACCGATACCTTTTTTGCTTGATTAAGTTCGTATTGATCAAATACTAGTAACTCCGTATATATAAAATCGGCAGCATCTGCTTGTTCAAATAAATCCGTCAATTCCGAAATCGGGATATCAATAAGATTGATGTTAAAGCGTTTAAGACATTGTTCCTTATCAACATGACTTGCAATCAACCAGTCGCTCGGTTTGCCAACGATGCCCAGATTAACAATGGCTTTCTCTTGATGGTTTTTTAATTCGTGAAGTCGTTTGGCAATATACTTAGGTGAACCATGAAGAATTTCTGCGGCTTCGTTGTTGTTTTTTAAATAAGAAAGAATCTCCATACTGGCTGCCAAAGAATTATTTGTCCCATATGTTAGTAAATAATATGGCGCATGCAAGTGCTTCTTGATAGCTAGAAAAGCAGCCTCTGATCCCCCGCTTTGAACAAGAATCAACGACATATCGGAATCATATAACCCATCAAGCGATGAAATGTAAAACTCAAATTCTCCGTGTTGTTTGATTTCATCGATTAAGGCAAGTGTTTGATTATCAATAACTGATTCGTTATGCAATGATGACACGATGGGAAATAGGGCAATTTTCATGAAAATATCTCTCCTTATCCGTTTGTCAAAAAATGACAAATACTGCGATTTTTAACTCTATGCAGCTTATATATTATATATATAGTAAGGATATAAAGATAGTGGTTTTCAAATATCAGGTGGCTTAAAAAAAGAAAAGCCCAAAAGGGCTAGGTTAAATTACACCGGACAAAAATCTATATGGCATTAATAAACCCTACAATAAATGCAAATGCCCCTAAAGATAACCCAATAATTCCCATTGTTAAGCCTGCTTTAGAAAAGGTTTTTGTTTCACTTTTGTCTTTATTGGCCAACGATATAGCAATTATTCCCATAACAATCCCTATCATATGGGTTAAGTAGACCCCAAAATAATTTAAAACACTAAAGATAATCGATAATACACCAAGAATCATGCATGTTGTTAAATATTTAGGTTCGACCCAATTAGTTTTATGTGATGAAAAACTTTCATGTCGTTCAGGATGATCAAAATCGTCATATGTAACCGTTTCGCTTTTCTCGATTCTCGCTCCACATTCAGGGCAAAAACTGGAGTTCTCATCTAATTTTTTACCGCATTTTTGACAAAACATCGTGTTTCTCCTTTGAGGATATATTCAAGTGAAGCAATTGATATAAATAAATTTTACCATTACCGTTGTTTGTTTTCAAGTCTTTATTTGCTTGCTTCTCAAAGCCGTCTTATTTATACAATACTTAGGGTGTAAAAATGGCTTTGTTAGTCCAGTATTGAGTTGAACCAATCTGTTATAGTGAAAGCGTTTCTTTTGGGATTATCCAACAAAATAATTGATATTCGTCAATCTGTGGCTTTCCCTTTGCTTTCTTCGATACCAAGATAAAAAACTCCGCTCTGAATTTGAGCGGAGTGATGATATTATTTATTTGGTTATTAATCTAACTGGACGAGCTTCAATGTATCCGCGGTAACCTGCTGGTGATAGTTGAAATCTTGGTGCGTCTTCATCTGCCCATTCGTATCCAAACACGGAAGGATCATAATCATCGATCGTTTTCATTAGTGAAAGCACTTCGACTTCAAAATCTTTGTCATCATACGGTTGGCCCTGAAATATCATCATCTTACACGGTTCTAAGGTGATTAAATCATATCCATCAGGAATTGCTTTATCATAATCTAGCGGAAGTTCGACTCCTTGAATATACTCTGAAGTTCCTGCTTTGATCAGTTTCTTGGGAAGCCACATTCCCACCGGTTCATATAGTGCTTCTTTGACGCTGGTCAAAACCCCCCAAATATCACAACCGACTTCACCGCAATATGCGAAGTATTCATTGGCTTTGATACCGCGTTTAAGCATTAGCTTCCGTTCCGGACGATCAACAATTTGTACAAAAACGATACTTTTTTCTTTGGCTTTTGCCATGTTTTTTTCTCCTTTTTTGAGGAATTCGTGATATGCTCTAACATCCCACGGAAGAAACAGTTTGATTGCCGGAGTGGTCTCTGAATAACAAGAAGGCGCCATTCCAAAGGTTTTTGAAAATGCTTTTGTGAATCCCTCATGGGACCCAAACATGAAATCAAAAGCAACATCAACGATTTTTTTCTTTTCATCACGGATAACCACCGCCGCATGACTCAATCGATAAGCACGGATATACTCAAACGGTGCTTTTCCGGTAAATTCCTTAAACATCCGTGCGGCATGCCACGGCGAGTAGTTCGCTGCTTCTGATAAATCATGTAAAGTGATTGGTTCTTTTAGATGTGTTTTAATGAATTCTTGCATACGATAAACCGCTTCAACGTTATCAAACTGTTCCATTTTTTCCCTCGTAATCTGATTATATGCCTTTGAAGAATAAAGTTCTTGACCGTCCTTGCGAATGTAATCTATTTATGACTAATATTTAAACATAATGGTTCATGGCAAATCATAACACAAGAAACATAATATGGAAACAACAGGAATGAAATTACTTTCTTCCTGTTGTTAATCTGATTGCCTATAAATTCCAACAAAAAAGCCCTATAAAAAGGGCTTGTATGCGCTCCAGATGGTGGTCCAGGCCAGAATTGAACTGGCGACACATGGATTTTCAGTCCATTGCTCTACCAACTGAGCTACCGGACCATCAAAATGGCGGTCCCGACGGGATTTG
>JAQVVR010000021.1 GCA_028698875.1 Candidatus Izemoplasmatales bacterium | reverse complement strand
GTATGGTATACTTAGAAATAACTAAAAAATAATGAGGTTTCTTTATGCGATTTTTGTCTTTCTTTTCCAGTTCCGGAATGGATGACCAGCCGGTTCAATATCTTTTTACTCCAATTCATCTCATCTATTTCCTCATCTGTATTGTCATCTTCATTGTCTTAATGAAGATTTTTCTCCATAAAAAACCAGCCACGCAAAAGATCTTCATTAACATCTGCTTGGTATTGATGATTGTTATGAAATATGCTGGAGAAGCCATCTTTGTATCCGAATGGTATCTATTTGGAGCTGTCTCAACTTATTCCCACCCCTTCTGGGATTGGCGAACGTTTTTCTCATTTCAAATGTGTGGTGTAAACAATATTTTACTGCCGCTGGTCATCTGGTTTAAGATCAAACCACTCAAAGACTACATTTTTCTTTCTTCCATTTTAGGAGGAATAGCTGTTATGATTTATCCTTTAGGCGTTTTATCCGGTGACCCCTTCGTCATCACCTTACCAATGCTTAGAAGCATGATTGTCCATTTATTACTGGTCTTTGTTCCGTGTTTTCTCATCGCCACCGGCGATACGAAAATCGAAAGAAAAAACTGGAAACGGACAGCCATCGGTGTTTTGGGAATGGCAGCTTGGGCCATGTATGGTAATTTATTTGTCGACATGAATGCAAACAACATGTACTTAATGACAAATCCGTTTTTCGGTGGCCCAATTCCCATCATTAACATCATTCCCGCCGGATATCATGTTCTTGTTCTTGCCGTCTTCTTTTCAATTGGACTCATCATAACCTACTATTTTTTGGATATCTTCGCGGCCATATCGCGACGAATGACGGACAAAAACCACATTCCTAAAGCACCATTATCGTAATATTTCAATGTTTTTTTATTGTATACAAAACCGGAAATCCCGCTTGGAGATTTCCGGTTTTTATATAAAAGCACATCGTTTTATTCTCAATTGACAGTTACTAGTGGTGAGGTCATAACGGCCTTGTTAGCATTTTCAATGATGGCAATCATAATGAAGATTAAAATCATAAATTGCGGCATATAATAGACGTTATCAACCATGCCATGAAGATGGGCTCCGCAGATAGCAATTGCCAACACCCATCGTTCTGAAGTTTTTTTCGTAAGGATGATTTTAAAAGTCGTAACCAATTGAACAATGAGACCAGTTAACCCCACCAACCCAAACGAAGCAAGTGTATGTAAAATCGTATTGTGATACATGCGGAACTCACCTAAATCTTCATAGCGAACTAAGATTCCGTTGCCAAACAGTGGATGTTTTAAAAATTTGCCGATAGCATCCGCATAGATTTGCAAACGTCCACTGTCATCAAGACCACTACTAACGAATCGTCCCCAAATAGCAGTACATATATCCCAATTGAAGTATGCTAAGAATCCCAATCCAAGCAGGATTACTATTCCTTGGATTAAAAACGTCTTCCAAGCTTTTGACTTAAAAAGGTAGACTAGTAATAATATAGCCATCACTCCAAAAGCTAAGATGCCACCCCGCGATAATGTCATCAATAACATCGATGATTGAAAGCCAATCAATAACAAAAACAATATTGGCTTTTTCGTTTCTTTGGCAAAATAAAAAGCCGCAGGAATAAATATAATCAGATAAGTGGCGATAAAATTAGATAGTCCCCAACCTAAATTAAGAGCTTTAGATGAAATCGCCGCCAATATATCATCAACCCGAAGATAAAAGATCAACACTTCCAAACTGATGAGCGTTCCTAAGATAACCATTAATTGTAAAAGATACTTTGTTTGATTCCCTTCAATCGTATTCGTATAGAAAAAGTATAACAAAATATATACCAAGCCAACTACTCCATAGAAAGCATACATAGTTGTGATTGCTGCCGCATTAAAGGTAGAAAGAATCATTGCCACAAATAGCAGTGCAATACTTAAAGCCATTTTCCCACGCAATAATTTTGTTTTAAACCGAATTACATGAACAAGCATTCCCAAAAAGAGAACAACCGGTACCAAATACAAATAAAAAGGAATTAACTCATATGTCCATTCGGTTTGACTAATCATGAATAAACCGCTAAAAAGCAACGGAATCGAAGGGGTCGTATCTTTTTTTAATATCAAGAGAACCAAAAAAAATGCTAAAAAGATCGGTATGCCGACTCGTTCCCATTCCATAAACCAAAATCCTAAAGTCATGATGCCAAGAATCATTTGATATGGCATTCCATACAGAAAACGTGATTTGTCTACTATATTTCTTCTTTGATTTATCATGGTAATAAGTATACCAAAAGGACAATTGAAATGCAATGTCGAACCCAATTATCCGGTAAACACTCTGATTATATACGAGAAGCCAACATCAAAGTTGGCTTCATAATACATAAACAATCAAAATGAATCTATCTTTTAAGCGTTGTCGTAAACGTATATCTTGATCCAATATAATAGGCTTCGACATAATATAAAGCTTTTCCGCTATTGATATAAATACTAGCTTCCATATATAATATAGCAGAACCTTCGGGGATATCTAATATTTTAGCGATATGTTTGGAAGCGGTAATCGCCTCTAAATTATAGACACCTTCGTGCAGAGACAGATTGTATTTTTTTTCATATAACTGAAATAATGAAGCATTCGGTGTCACAAAATCAATGATATTGGGACACAATTCGGGATTGACAAAGGTTTTTTCAAAACAAAGGTTAGTATTCCCGTTTCTTCTAATTCTTTCCATATAGTAACAATTTTTGGTATTTTCCAAATCCAGTTTATCTTTTATTTCTTCCGTAGCGGGTATCATTTTAGCTTCGATTACCACACTATTGGGTTTTCCTTCTTGATTATTTATAATTTCACTAAAACTCGACATGTTTGATAACTTGTAATATGCCTTTGCGGACTTTACAAAAGTTCCGGTACCTTTTACTTTATAAACATATCCTTCATTATAAAGGCGATCCATAGCCTTTCTGATCGTATGTCGACTAACATCGTATATAGTTATTAAATCAATCTCCCTTGGAAGCATTGATCCATATGGATATTCTTTATTGAGGATTTTACTTTTCAAGTCTTCATAGATTTGTTCATGTAAATAGTGTGATTCACTGTACATAGCACCAACTCCTTACCTTATAGTTTACCATTGAGTTGGTAAAAAAACAATATGTACGAACAAAAAGTGATATTTATAATAAAATTATGAAAAGCCTTACAAAAACCTATTGACATGTACGGACATAATGTTATAATATCAGCGTATGTATAGACATACAAAAAAATAGGAGGTCAACATGAAGAAGATTGCTATTGTTGGTAGTTCAGGTGGAAATTTATTTAGCTTAGGCGGAAAAAACCCTACAAAATTACTTGGAGAAATTTTGACACAAGCAGATTCTGCTGGGATCACCGTAAGTAACATTGTATTCGTTGGTGCGACAACATCAATGGATAGTATCAAAGCCACAACAAAAGCAAGTTTGTATGAAATTCAAGATGGAGAATTGGTTAATACCGAACTAGTTGGATTAACCGAAGCTAACGAATTAGCTAAAAAAGCTGATCAGAAACTTAGCGCAGACATTTTGAATGGTGAAGTTGACGGAATTGTTGTTATGAGCGCTGATGCCAAAGGCATTAATGCAAAAAGCTTAGCAGCCGCTGCCGAGAAAAAAATCCCCATTACGGGTACCGGTGGCACGTCAATGGCCTATATTCAAACGTTAGGTGCAAATGTCATTTCCATTTCGGGGACCACGGGAACGACAAACAGAACCAGAGCGATTGCGGCATTAACTAGCTTATCCAAATTTTTCGGGATTAAGTATCATGCCGTAATTAAATCATCTAGTTCCTCAGGTTCAGTAGATAACTCATCAATACTAAGTCGTATTAGTATCCGCGGAATTATGCTCGCATCAATCCCAGGATTTATCGCTATGGCCTTAGTATTAGCTTTAAGCCAAATTCCCGCTTTAGCGGAACTCTATTCGATATTTGATATTCTAATTGTAGCACTACCAGTATTAGTCGCTGTCATTGCGGCTAAGCAGGTTTCCGGACTAGATGAAGTCGGAATCGTTGCTGGTGTGGTTGCCGGTGTGTTATCGGTTAATGGTGGTATCATTGGTGGAATTATCGGTGGTATCATTGCCGGTATCCTCGCTGCTTTATTTATCGAACAAGCAACAAAATGGAAAATTCCGGGAACCACAGCTAATATTATCGCTGGTGGTGTTGCTGGTTTAATCGCTGGATTATTAGTGTATTACTTAATCGCCCCAGTTGCTCTTTGGGCTGGCGACGGCATCAGATGGTTAATTGATTCCGCATTAGTATTAAGCCCAGCTTTAGCCGGACTTGTTGCTGGATTATTAATTTGGCCAGCAATTATGGGTGGCGTTTATCACGCAGCCATATTGCCAATCGTTTTAATTGAAATGGAAGCTGAAGGCATGAGTTTCTTAGGTGCAGTCGACATGGTCGGACTTGTTATGGTTTCTGCTGGTATCACGTTAGCCAATATCGTTTGGCCAAGAAGAAAAGACGATCGTTCAATCGCTGCTCCTGGTTTTGCGATTAATGTTGGCTTTGGTACTTTTGTTGAAGCGGCTTACCCGTTTATGTTTTCTAATAAATTAATTATGGGAACCGCAATTCTCGCTTCGGGAATTGGAGGATTATTCGTCGGTATATTCGGTGTTAAAGGCACAGCCTATGTACCATCAGTAGTTGCTCCAGCATTATCCAATAATCCATTAGGATTTGCTATCAGTATGTTAATTGCTATGGGTATTGCTTTTGCATTAACAATCATTATAAATAGAATCGGAAAGCCAAAGGTGGACGCGAAATGATATTTAACGACATGAGATTAAAACTAGAAAAAGGCAGAAAAAAAGTATTAGATGCAATTAAAGAACATGGTGGAACGACCCTGTTAAGTACCGGAATCACTGGCGATGATGCCAGAATGGCAAAAGCTGCCGTTGATGCCGGGGCTAGATTACTAGAACCAAACCATCCCGCTTTAGTGCTAGCAAGAGGCTATAAAGGTGTTAATAATATGGACGACGCCGAGCAAGTTAGACATGAAATCAGATTAGAACAAATGCTGGAAGCCGCTCATGGAGTAAGACAAGTTGTTGGTGAAGATATCTATATTACCGCTGGTGTACCTGGTGGTTTTACCGAAGTAATGCCAGTAATACTAACCGATGACGATTTTATTAAAATCGCTCGTGCTGGTATTGATGGTTTACACACTCATAAATCAAGTATTGAAGACTTAAAAATTTGGGTTGAAAAAGCTCATAGTTACGGTCTATTGGTTGATGCCTATATTGGTCAACCCACCGATAAACATATCTTTGGTGTTCCTGCCGAAACTCCTGAAGAAGTCGCTAAGGTTGCTAAAGAAATGGAAGCTATTGGCGTTGACTTCATCGGTATGATGACTGGTATGAGCTATGAAGGTGTCAAAGGCGGAGAGATTCATCCGTTTATGAAAGCCAGATTAGAAGCTTTAGTCAAAGCCGTTAGTGTTCCAACTATTGCCGAGGGTGGCATTAACAAAGGCAACTATAAAGCATTTAAAGAAGTCGGAATTAATATCCTTGTTGTTGGTACTGCACTCGATAACATCGCTGCTAAAGCCATTCAAAATGAAGTTAAAGAATTTTTGAAATAGGACAACCGCTTTTTTACTATATAAGCTCAATTCCGATGCCATATTGGAGTTGGGCTTTTTTTATTTTATCAGCAAACGATTAGTAATTCCGGCGGTAGATGCTTTTTCAATAGGTAATATATAAAGCGAAGAAAATAAAAAAACGGTCTTTTCAAACTATAGACCGTTTTCACTAATAGCATTTATGATGCAATTTGCTTATTATGAAGACAATTATGACACAGGCTTTCCAATTATTATGTAGCCAACAAAATTGTCAGAGCCAAGCAAAATAGTATATCCTAAAATCAATGCTGTTCTTTGTGGTTCGGTGGCAAATTTATTGGCAATATAATCGATGTCAATTGTAACTTGGCCATTATTAATTGCGTAATCATTTACAGTAATTTCATTTCCATTCAAGGAAACCACCGTTCCACCAAAGGTTTCAAACCATAAAACAAGATCTTCACCCGGTGTATAGTGTTGCGTTGACTTGTTAATTAAATACGGATCTACGTTATCATTTACTGTCAAGATTACCGTAATGAATCCATTTGAGGTGAAAACAGTGTATGTATAATCCCCTACCAAAAGTGTTTTTAAAAAAGCATTTGTGAAAGTTAACGCCCCTGTTGTTTTGGTATAGTCCATCCCCTCAGTACACCAACTGACTTCATCAGTTACTAAAGCACCAAGTTTTATTGCCACTACTGTTGCATCA
>JAQVVR010000013.1 GCA_028698875.1 Candidatus Izemoplasmatales bacterium | reverse complement strand
TGGTGCGGATAACAGGACTTGAACCTGCACCCTTCCGGAATAGATCCTAAGTCTATCGCGTCTGCCAATTCCGCCATATCCGCACAGGTGTTATATAAATAATAATGGTGACCCGCAGGCGACTTGAACGCCTGACCCTTTGATTAAAAGTCAAATGCTCTACCAGCTGAGCTAGCGGGTCATTTAAAAAAATGGCTGGGCTAGGTAGATTTGAACTACCGGTGATGGAGTCAAAGTCCATTGCCTTAACCTCTTGGCTATAGCCCAATAAAAAAAGTAATGGGGCGATTGATGGGGCTCGAACCCACGAATGCCGGATCCACAATCCGGTGCGTTAACCAGCTTCGCCACAACCGCCATGTTCTTTTTCGCACCTATTAGTGTACTAAATACCCCCATGAATGTCAAGCGTTTTTTATCATATCTTACCATCCAAAGAAGATAATAAAAATGTCGGATTGCCAAGGCAACGCCGACATTTTATTAATAATCTTTTGTGTTTATTGTTACTCACCCATAATCGCAATCCCAAAACCTTGGTCGCCAAGGTGAACAAAGAAAACGGGACTGACATAATCGGTCAGATGAATCTCCGTTTTCGGATACTTAGTCTTAATCTCCTCAATCAATTTTTCTGCCCATTCTGGTTTGTTTAAATGGATGACATCCACGTAAACATGCTTATATGTTTCTTCATATCGCTTCAGTTTATCCATAAAGAAATTCAAACAAGCTAAATTTGTTCTTTCTTTCTTAACCAAAACCAATTTGCCATTAATCATTTCCACAATTGGTTTAATTCGCAGAATTGATCCTAACAAAGCCGAGACGATACCGAGTCTTCCCCCACGAAACAAATGCATCAAATCCGCAAGCGTAAACATAACCGCCGCATCCTGATACAAAGCTTCATAGCGATTGACAATGTCGACAAAAGGTTTCTTCTTCTCAATCATTTCCCCAAGCAACGGAATCCCCAAACAAACCCCAAAAGAAGCTACTTTCGGGCTTCTAACCACAATCTCCATGGGATAATCCACCAACGACTTCGCAATCAACGCCGATTGATACGTACCACTAATAGCTGCAGAAAGCGTGATAATCAAAACATGAGTATACCCTTCTTGATGGAATTCTTCGAGTTTTTCCAAAAACACACCCGGGGCCGGTTGACTCGTTGACAGTTTTTTGGTTTCATGAATTTTTTTAACAATCATCTCTGTTGAAAGTTCGCCTTCAAAATAATCCTTGCCATCAATCATCACATGCAGATCAACAACTTTAATGTATGGTTTCGTATTAATATCAGTTCTTGTCAAGGTTGTGCTATCAATCAATAATCCTATTTTTTCCATAAAAATTTCCCCTTTTAGTCAAGATAAGTATCAAGCATGAATATCGCTATCTCCCTGCCATATATACTACTATGTCACACATAATACTTTACCAAAAAGTACTATGTCTGTCAATACACTTTTTGTGGAGTTTTTGTGTAGAAATTATAAAACAAAAAGAAAACCAGCTTTCGCTGGTCAACTTGTGTTAATTATTTGTTGGTTTTTTATGTTCCTCAATAATCTTCGCCGTTAGGTTTCCGGGCACCTCTTCGTACCTTAAGAATGTCCGTGAGAAAGTCCCTGAACCTTGTGTCATTGCTTTTAGATCGATTGTATACTTGGTAATCTCTGCCTCTGGAACTTCCGCCACAACCTTTTGATAACCTTCATCAGCCGGTTCCATACCCAAGACCCGCCCACGACGTTTATTAACATCGCCAAGGACATCGCCTAAGTAAGCGTCTTTAATGACCACTTCAATCTTATATATTGGTTCCAAAATAATTGGTTTAGCCTTAGGACAAGCTTCTTTCCATGCTAGTGAGGCAGCCATCTTAAAAGCCATTTCGTTGGAATCAACCGGATGATATTTACCATCCGTCAGAATCCCTTTAACCCCGATAACTGGGAATCCTGCTAACAATCCGTGCTCCAAAGTGTCTTGTAGTCCCTTATCAACCGCCGGGAAATAGTTTCTGGGAACTGAGCCGCCAAAGACTTCTTCATCAAATTCATAGTCCTTATCCGCTAATGGTTCAAATCGCATGACTACAACGCCATAGTATCCAGACCCGCCGGATTGTTTAACATACCGTCCTTCTGCGGTTGCGGTGCCTTTAATTGTCTCGCGGTAAACAATGTCTTGATCTTGCATTTCCACATCAACCTTAAACATGTTTTTCATTTTGTCGATAATATAACCGATATGAATGATACCTTGTCCGCCGATTAATAATTGATTAGTTTCTTTATTACGTCGAATCTCAAACGTTCCATCCTCTAGTTGTAATTTAGCTAAGGCGTTGGAAAGTTTATCTTCATCAGCTTTATTTTTAGGTTTAATGGCAACATACATCGTTGGACTTGGTGTAATCGGTTTATCATAAACAATTAAGTTCTTTTTATCCGAAAGCGTTGATCCCGATAAGATTTTCGTCATCTTAGCTACCGCACAGATGTCACCGGCATGAACGACTTCAACTGGTAATTGCGTTTTACCTGATAATAAGAACAATTGCCCAACCTTTTCTGAATCGCCACTGGTGGACGAAAAGATTTCCTGGTCCTTTTTTAATGTTCCAGATTTAATATGCATAATATTAATAGTGCCGACAAATGGATCGATTAATGTCTTGAAAATAAATGCCGAGAACGGTTCATCATCGCTACATTTACGTTCGATCTTTTCCTCGGTATCAGGTTTTATACCAACGGCAGTACCGCCTTCAGCCATCGTTGGGAAATATTCGTGGATCATATGTAATAAAGTCAAAACACCAATATTCTTAGTCGCCGCGCCCACCATAATTGGAACCGCTTCTCCCGAAATAACCGATAAGCGCATCCCTTTTTTGATTTCTTCGATGGTAAGTTCTTCGCCGTTAAAGTATTTTTCCAATAAATCTTCATCCGCACCCGCAACCGTTTCGACGAGTTCTTGTCGTAAAGTTTGAACCCGTTCTAACTTATCGGGATAGATTTCGCCATCAACACATTGTTGTCCATCATAAATCCGAGCTTTCAAATCAATGATGTCCGCAAACCCTTTGAATTCGGTTTGCTTACCAATCGGAAGACAGAAAGGCACGGCTTGTTTCCCAAGTTTTGTCCTGACTAAATCTAATATTTCATCGAACTTGACGTTTTCTTTATCCATTTTATTGATGAAAACGATTGCCGGCAGATGATTCTTGCGAATCTCTTTCCACATCTTTTCCGCCCCAACCTCGACACCTTTTGTGGCATCAAGGACTAAGATAGCGCCGCTTGCCGCTTTCATCGCGTAACTGATGTCGCCGATAAATTCATCTGCCCCTGGGGCATCAAGAAAATTGATTTTGTCGGTTTTGAATTCGACCGGAACGATGGCTGTCGAAAGTGAAGCCATCCGCGTCTGTTCTTCAATTGTAAAGTCAGAAACCGTATTTTTCTTTTCGACTTCACCTTTCTTTTCAATCCCGCCAGAAGTAAAAATCAAGGACTCTGTTAGCGAAGTTTTCCCGCTCCCGAGATGTCCTAAAATGATGACGTTTTTAATTGATTTTGCCTCATATTCCTTCATATTAACAAATACTCCTCTCGTCTGAAACGCTTTCAGTCTCCCTAATTATATCATAACTGATAGAAAAATAAAGATTATAAAAAAGATTTTTCACTCCATCAAAACCACCGATAAACCGCATTTTTGACCCTGATTTTCAATTGTGAAAAACAGCATTATAAAATTATGACATGTAATCTTAAACTTCATTTTAAAAATCGACCATAAGTCATTGTATGCCGATTGATTAAATACGGTGCTTTTTCCATAGCTTTTTGGAATGCTTCAATGATTTCTTGGGTTTGTTCGTAACTTTCGTCAGTGAAATCCATTCGAATCTTCGTGATTTTCGCCGTTTGCACGAAACCAATGAAATCAACCAGACACAACGGTTTAGGGTTTAAAACACGGATATTACACATTCCATCATTCATCAACAAAAATTCATAATCCATTCGGTCCTTTAATGCATATTGATTATGCTCACATAAATGGCAATCAGTTTTATTAACTCCCAGCGTTTTCGCAATCGGACAATACTTCGATAACATCAATTCCGTTTTGCCATAAACGACCATTTCCAAATTTGGTTTTCTTTGATATTTAGTTTCATATCGTTTGACTACTTCTCGAATTCGGTCTTGATTCATTTCTAATGACAACGTGACGCTATGTAACCCATGTCTTGTTAGTAATTCAATAGTTTCGATATTTGTCACATTCAGAAAAACATCGCCCACCATTGTCTTTCCTTGATTAGCATTAATTGATCCAACCTCATTGACCACCAGGTGATCACGAGCAATGAAATTGTCCACTTCTGGCCATATCCTGCGTTTGATTTGCCATAGTGATATTGCTGGTAAAATTGCTTCATTCAGTGCGAACGCCTCTTCATAGTAAATCGTACAAATCCCGGCATCAACACAAGCCTTAAGCTGGGTTTCTGTTTTGATTTTGGCAATCAATTCGAAAGGCTCACTGATTGTTTCTCGTTCTTCATGATCCTTGGCTTCCGTTGTATTATATGTCTTTCTAAACATTCTTTGTTCTGATATCTGATCAATAGCCACTCTTCTAAGCTCATTTAATACCTTGTTAGGAACGAATCCCGATGCGTCCGTATCTATTGTGAGGGTTTTCCAATAAAACGGCGTATTGCCAAGTTTATCGATTTGCGCCTCGATTGATGCTTTCGATGCCGGAGCTTTTTGAGCTGGTAAAACAACGAAATCACTTGTGATCACAACTTTATGATTGGCATCATCTTGAATTTCCATACGGATGGGTTGATTGACCAAAACCTCAACCGCTCCGCGCAAAGGAATTAGTTTATAATCCGTATCGAGATAGACATCCAAACTACGTACTAATTCATGATCAAGTGTTTTCAATACCGTTGCCCCGACTTCAATCGTCTCCCCACTATCGATAACGACAAGTTCCCCAGCATTTCCTTTGAAAACGGGTTCCCCGTCCTTGATGATTCTAGAAACCGTATCGCCGTAATCTTCTGTCCCGATAATCCTAATTCCATCACTAACCGCAAGATCATTAGTTAATTTGACGGTTACCTTCCCGCGGTTAAAAGCAATTACTTTTCCCACCTCAATACCCATATGGTTAGGTCGAAAACTGTTATTGATCGTAAACGGTTTCGCTCCTAAAAGATAACCTTCGGTATATTCGCGATTGAATACCCTTTTCAACTTATCAATTTGGGCTTCCAAAATCGTTTTTCGTTGTTTGTAGACATCATCCATTGCTTGTCGATACGATAGTACCGTTTGTATGACATAGTCAGCTTTCCGCATCCGCCCTTCAATTTTAAAAGCATCAATGCCAGCAGCTATTAATTCTGCTAATCTTGGTAAAGTCATCAAGTCTTTAGTCGACATTAGATATGCTTCTTCTGATACAGCAATTCCATCTTTTAACAGCGTATATGGCAGTCGGCAAAGTTGTCCACATTCACCACGGTTGCCCGATCGGTGGCCGACCATGGAACTAAAGAGACAGTTTCCAGAATAACTGACGCAAAGCGCCCCGTGAACAAAAACTTCCAATTCGATATCAATTTGCTTCTTAATTGTTTTAATTGTATCAATCGCAGTTTCCCGAGCCATAATTACCCGACTAACCCCGAGTTGTTTTAAGAACCGAACTTGATTGATATGGTGACAATTAATTTGAGTTGAAGCGTGGATAATTACTTCTGGGTATCTTTCGTGAACTAGTTTAATCATTCCCAAATCCTGAAGAATTAAAGCATCAACCCCCATACCCACATATCTGTCAACATCACTGATAAAAGTGTTGACCTCATCATCAAAGATCAACGTGTTAATCGCAATATAGACTTTGACGTTTCTTAAGTGAGCATATCGGATAACTTCCGGCAACTCTTCATCTTCGAAATTAGTGGCATAGGCTCGGGCGCTGAAATGCTTCCCACCAATATATATCGCTTCCGCACCGGCGTTGATTGCGCCAATCAGCGCCTCTTTGTTTCCCGCCGGAGCCATCAGTTCAACTTTTTTCATTGTCACGCCCCCATAATATTTTTTCGCATCCATATTATACCATTTTCGGATTGTTTTTACATCGGACACCACCAAGCAAATAAAAAAAGAAATCGGATAATCCGACTTCTTTTTTAACGGAACTACGTTACTTGGCTTCGGTATACATTTCCGGAAGGTTGGCAAGTTGATCTTTGAGAAGATCTTCGATTTTAACGAATATTTCCCGTTTTTTCATTGGGAAGCAATCGTCACAAAAATGATGTTGAGCACAGTTAGCGCAAAAGACGCTGGTTAAGTCCTTGTACTCGCCGATAATCGCGAGGGTCGCGTTAATGGTTGCTACCTCGTCCTGTCTTCGTAAAAAGTAATATGCTTCCAATACCTCTTCTACAACCTTGTCTTGTAGTACGTCAACGCCACGTAAATCCTTGATGCGATGACTCGTTTTCATAGTAGTTCTCCCTTCGATGAATGTGCAATCTGCCTATTATTCCACATGTGCTTTTTTCACGACGGGCTCGACCTAAGGAATAGATGTCTGTACTTTGTATTCTTATTATATCCTTTTTTTTGGTTCTGGGAAAGATTTCCCACAAAAAAAATAAAAGTTTTCTTGATATTCGCATATCACTGTCATTTACAATACAAATCAAATGGACCAAAACAACAATTAATGACCAGATGTCCAGTTTTAGTAGTATATCTTGCGAATGTGATTTTGTGCATCTAACTCAAGGACACAAGCTTGTTGAATCAGTTTGCTTGTTTCCTGATCTTGATACATGACAAAATCCCGACAATGAATTCTTCCTTGGTAAGAAAAGGTATTAAGCGGATCCATTCCGATTAACATAAAATCGCCTTCAATAATTGTGGTCGCTTTGGCAACCGTTCTTTTAAGTGTTAGTTGACGATAGAGTTCGTATTTTTCTAAGTTGGTCTCCACATTTTCATCTTCAGCTTCAAACACTTTGTATTCACCCGCTTCAGAAATTAACTCAAAAATCGTTTTGGTTTCATGGCCGATCAAATGCCGAATGGTCAGCCCGGCATTTTCCGCCACTAAACAAAGAAGCGTTCCTGAATGGTAACAACTTTTCCGAATGGGAAATAAATTAGCTGCGTTTTTAAGTGTTTTGATGATGTCTTGCAAAGCTTTATTGCCTTTGACTAAATTCAATCGTCTCAAAGCTTTAATTTCAATATACTGCGCCATACCTTCAATTACTTCAATGCCGGCTTCATAACGAACGTTAGCAGCATACATACTGTCTCGATACAACCGCAGACTGACAAAATCGTTCCAGTCTCGTTGATCATATGCTTCAAAACACTGACAAAGCATTTCATTTTCTTGGTGTTTTAAAGTCATATTCGTTAGATTATAGTCATAGGCCAACCCGTGAATTTCATTAGCCCATCGGGTCTCGTGTTTTTCTTTTTGAAAAGCATGAAACATTTCATGAACCAGTTTCGCCGTGAAAACATCAAAATCCTTTATCTTGGCTTCACCGATGTTCCAAATTGCTAAAAGCCGACCTTGAAATTCAATTGCCGTGTTACCAATGAAACGTTGATCCCAGACGGTGATATCACCGTTGTCTAAATAAACGGTTGTTTTATCATACAATGCATATTGAAAATAATGAAATTCCGTCCACAGCGACTCAAAATCAAGCTTAGCTAAGCGCATATTAATTTGGTATATAATTTTTTTAATTGTTTTATCCACGGTTTTCTCCCTGATTAGCAAAATATGTTTCCAATATTGTTATATAAATAGTATCACAATAAGCAGAAAAAGCGGAAAATAACTAGTGTTTTAGAGGTTTTGAACTATTTCTTTGCATATCATCGTCAATCTTGCCCGAATCGCTTTTTCCGATTTCCATTTCCTACCATCCCAGATTTCTTGGGAAAGATCGTCGCCACCATACACAATTGCGCCATAGTCAACGCCCCGAAAAGCGGCGACCGCAATCAACCCGGCTTGTTCCATTTCCACTACTATGGCCCCTTCATCTCTTCTGGCTTGAACCAATGCTTTCGTTTCCCGATAAAAAGCATCCGTTGTCCAAGTCTTTCCGGTAGTAAATTCGATCCCGATTTTTGCTAAGTAATCAGCTATTATATTCACAACCTTTGGATTTGTCGTGATTTCTCTTGCGGGTGGTGCATAATGATAGCTCATTCCTTCATCGCGAATCGCACTGGTAATGATAACCAGCTTTCCTTTTGTTATTTCCCGGACCAAAGACCCAGCTCCGCCGCAAAACATTATTTTGCTTACTCCAAACGCAATAGCCTCTTCCAAAACCCCACCACAAAAAGGGCCTCCTATCACGCCATGGACAAGCAAAGTGTTGGAATCAACGAATTTATAGAAAGTATAACTGTTTTCTCCTTTAACAAAAGCGTATGTTTCCACATTGCCTTTAGCGATAAGTTCATCAATTGCTTCCCGAAAAAAACAGATGACGAGTTTGTCACATTTGCTTTTCCCTTCAGCATAGTCGCTTAGAATCGATGGATTGATGTAGGCATCTTTGGTTTCATCGAATTCCAAAATCGGATACTTGTGTTTTTGCATCAAAATCACAGCCTTTCCACTATCAAAAATTATACCATGTAATTTTTTAATGTCATTATCCAAATAAAAAACTACGTCTTTTTCGGCGTAGTTTATTTAATAATCTTTCTTTTGATTATTAATTAGTCTTTCTGATTCTCAATAACGTGTTTAAAAATCTTCTTAATATCTTCCGGTGTCATAAACGGATAGATAACGTCAATATCAATTTCGGCGTCACCCTGACAAAAAGCTTCGGCAAATTGATGTAAACAGTCTGCGGAAACAAAGGGAAGAAAGGCTTTGTATTCCTTTTGCGTTTTGACTCGCTCTAAAAAAACCCGATCGACTTCTTCGTCACTGATAAAAGGAAGAAACTTAATTACGTCTAATCCCTCAATCTGTCCCGCCTCAGCTTTGATATATAAGTCTTTTAATGTTACCTCATCCATAAACGGAAACAGTGGGACAATATTATTGGTTGTTTCGCCTGCGGTGAACTTTTTGGCTATTTCCGGCCACAACTCATCACCCACAAACGGCGCTAAGGAAACATAACTTCCGCCTTTGTCAAATTCTTCCAAAAAAAGCTTGTTTACCTCTTCCTCTTCCAGAAATGGTACAATAGAGTGAAGTTTTATGCCTTCATATTCATGTGTTTCTGATGCTTTGATTTTTTCGACTAATAAGCTTAATTCTTCTTTGTCAAGAAACGGTATCATTCTTGTTAAATTAATTTTCATTATCCGATTACCTCGTTTTTTAGATATTTTTGTTCTTCGGGAGTTAGTTTAACCCACAGATGCGTCCATGATGATTTCATTTTGCCGCTCTTGATGGCCTTAAGCACAACAAGTCGCTCTGCATTGGAAAATTGGTAAAACACAGCAGCCAAATCCACTTGGATATCGCCTTCGATAATTTTTTTAACGATGAAATTGCGATCATGGCCGGCAAAAATGTTTGTTTCTTCAAACACCACCGGTTCATTCATGCACAGAATTTCCTCAAACGAAATGCGAAATATTCTACTGAGTTCAATCAAATTGTCCACTGATGGCAGTGTCTGTCCCAGTTCCCAACGGGATACCGCTTGCCGACTGACAAATAGTTTTTCGGCAATCTGATCCTGATTGTATTGATTAGCAACTCGTAAATCGCGAATCTTATTTCCAATTGTGTAAAAATCGAGCATTGTTTTCTCGCCTCCAACACCAATAGTCTACCATTGGTATCAATGAGAGTCACGCAAGGTATGGTTGCGTTTTTTATATCAATATTCTATCGCATAAATCAATTTTACGTAATGCATATGATAAAAATAAATTATTTGTGTCATTGTCACATTAAAAACAATTCGCACTCGCCCAAGACTGACGATCTGTTTCCAAAAAAACAGCCATAACCTCATGGGAAACAAAATGATTCAATAACTCATGACCCCCCAGTGGGCTTTTGTTAGATGATTGAGTTTGTCCTAATTCTCGGCCCATAAACATTTGTTGATAAACATCTATTGTTTTCCCAATTAAATTATCCATAGTATTTGAATTGCGCATCGCTTATCACCTCCGATAATTCTATTCTATCAGTGATTTCAACCTAAGTCACGCAAGTATAAGTTGCGTTTATAATGATATGAAGTATCTGTTTTCTTATCCCCTGCGCATAAAAAAAACTAGAAATTTTGGATTTCTAGTTAAATCGTAAACTGGCAGGGATGACAGGATTCGAACCCGTACAAACAGTTTTGGAGACTGCTGTGCTACCGTTAACACCACATCCCTAAAAGGTCTATTTCTATTATTATACAATTGCGGTTAATAGTCAAGAAAAACCCTAATTAATCGAGAAAAAACGGGCTCCGTGAGCCCGTCTTTAAGCCTTCTGAATATCGACTAATCGATAGCCTTCTTCTGCCAATGCCGTGGCAATGACTTGCGTGGCAACATAGCCATCATATAGTGCGTAGCCTTTAGCGAGATCAACAACGACATTAGTGATTCCATATATTTTTGTTAAAATCGCTTTTACGTCCTTGGCACAGCCTTCACAGCACATACCTTCAATAATAGCTTTTTTCATTGTTCTTCTCCCCTTTGCGTCTCACAAATGATGCTAAGCTGATTGTATCATTATTTCTTATATTTGTCAAAACGGCACCCTTTAGCGCGCTTTCGCTTTGTAACTCATAGTTAGGCTTGTGGGTTATTAATTAACTGCTGCCGATCAATAGCTCGGTTACGATAATAAATCAGAATATTCAAAAAAACCATCACCGCATTAATAATATAAGCAGCTAAAACAAATGTCACATCATTACTGGCAAATTTGGCCGCGATTCCCGCAAGATAGCCCATAAGTATCAAAAAATAAAACAAAACACTTAAATTTTTAGCAGTTCGGATTCGCCACGTTTTCACCGCTGCAATCGGCCATGAGATACCAAAACAGACTAACATCACAATTTCTAAGATTTTACCCGTCATGGTTATATTGCTTCTTTCAATTATTTTTTGCGCTCTTCATTAACGATTTTATATAGTTCTTCCGTGCCAAAATGTAATTTCGTTACAACGTTTTTCTGATTAATGGGGTATAGATAATACGTATCATTTAGTGTGGATAAATCGATACAATCGGCACCTTTGCCTAAATAATCGTATTCAACGTGGGCTGAATACATTGACAACGGTTCTTTCTCTAACAAGAATTCCTCGCCATCAAAATTACCCGACAGCTGGAATCCACTGCGATCATGAATCAATTTCCCCGTTCCCAACCGGATGTAACCCTTCGCGTTTGGCAACGAATCAACATAGACATCATCTTCAAAGTGATATGTGCCCGCTAAAATTTGGTTTTTAACATTGGTTCGTTCAAATTCATACCAATCCTTAATACGAGTGAATTCAGTGGGACCAACTAATGCCTTCAAATTACCGACTTCGTCCATCTCATATATTTTATGACAGTGATTACACCAAATCCGATTGCCATCGGATTCCATCTCCGATTCAGTAAGACAATGAGGACATTGATATAAAATTCGATGTAAGCCTTTAGCCCGGTTGACATAGGTAATCTTTTGACCAGATTCCTGCAAATATTTATATTCATCATATTCGAAGGCTTGCTGGATGCGTTTGTTAATTTCCGCAACGGAAATTGTTTGGATTTCCGTAGCAGTAACAATTTGTGTCATATCAGCCATTAAATTTACTTTCCGCTTTGTCAGGTTCCACACCGGTTGTGATAAATGGTTCCCATGCATAATTAAGGTAACAATCGGCACCTTCATTACTTTACATAGTTTTCCTAATGATTCAGGAAGAATTGCCGTTGTGCCATCAAGCGAGTATCTGGCTTCCGGATAAATTGCACATACGGTTTTATTTACTTTAAGTGAATGTTCTATCTGACGGACCAAAACAATGTCGTTGGTAAATTTTCGTTTACAGATACAGCCAACATCCCGAAGTAATTTTTCCCGATTTATGAATCCATCAATGGCAACAACATAATTTGCTCCGTGCGGAAAAATTGCGGCAGTCGTTACCGAAAAATCAATGAATGCGTGATGCGTACACAATAAGATGTAAGGTGGTTTTACCCCCTTCATATTGATGCGATTAACCTTAAGTTTGTGTGCCCAAACAACCGGATAAGCTAACAACCAAGTTAAAGGCTTTAAATACCATGCTTGTTTTTTGGGTTTCAATAACATGTCGTAACGAATTTGATCGGTGTCTTTCATAAGTGACATCCTTTTCTGGGGGCGGTCTTTCTTACGAAATGACCGAATATGACTTGTTACTAATTGATTGAAGTAACTTGATTTTTGCCTGCTTTTTTAGATTGGTATAATGCTTCGTCAGCTTTATCAATATATTGATGAAGATTCAACCCGCTACCACCAATTCCGTTTGCGATACCAATGCTAATTTGGATGTGAAGATGCAATTCATCAATAATAAAGTGCTGTTCATCAACTATTATCCGGATTCGTTCCGCTAACTGAATGGCATCGTTTTCGTCAGTGTTTTCCAGTAAAATCATAAACTCTTCGCCACCATAACGGGCAAACATGATATTTTCATCAATATTTTGTTTAATCAATAAACTCAAATATTCTAAAACCCCATCACCGACAATATGACCGTGCGTATCATTGACTACTTTAAAATTATCAATATCCATCATGATAAATGCAAACGGTTCTTTTGGCTGGACAACTTTGTTTAAATAATTTTCGCAACATTCCATGAAAGCGCGGCGATTAAAAATAGTAGTTAACACATCATGTGTCGCTTGAAAATCTAAAACATGAATTCGGTCGATATAACTGGTCATATCATTAAATTTAACAATATAACCTGTACGCCGCCTCGATGCAACGATTAAAGGCACAGTCTCTAATATGAAATGCCGACCAGCACGAGTAAAACCGTATGCGTGTTCGCTTTTAATTGCTTCACAAAAGTCAAGATTATCAAAGTAATCATCAATGTTGATCCGATATTTAACCTCTTTATCTTTGAAGTGGTCGAATGCCTCATTCCAAGATATGATGTCATAGGCATCATCAAGAATAAGGATTGGATCACTAGATGCTTCAAACAACGATCGATGCGCCGCCGGTTTTAAATCAATTGTTTCATATCTCATCATCATATAAAACATGACAAAGCCGATAATTTCAAAAATGTACAAAGCCATATCGATTCCCGAAGTATAGTCAGTAAATTGTGCTGGGATGATTGCAAGAATACATAAAATGGTGAGAATTCCAATCCATAAGGCTTCGGTGCTTTGAATTCCTTTTTTGGCTCGATAAAGCCGAAAACAGATGACAGAAACCATCATCAAAATCAAACTTGTATAAATCCCGGTAATATAATACAGTGGTCCTTTTTTCAAAACCATAACCGCCAGTCCCAAATTGTCGGCGGTGTGTGCATAGTCAATAAAAGCATCCGTATAGTAAATGGTTCGGTTCAGATATGGGAATATCTGGACACAAATGGTTGCTAAAACCGGTATGGCAAAAAATACGATCAACCATTTTGGCTTTGGCACAAAATTTGGATCTTTAAATACTTTAACAACATATAGCCACATTACCGCAAAAAAAGGAATGGCAAAATACTGAAGGTGATTAAATATTAGTTTCGTGGTTAAATCCGTTGCGGCCAATTCAAGAGCATATGCCATGGCATACACAAATTCCAGAAAGAAGATGACGGCAATCAAAAAAAGACCGCGCGATTTTCGGTGTTTCCTAAAAAGATAAATTGAAAACATTAAGGTAACTAAAGCCAAAGCTATCGTTGCGCCAATTAGTAAAACACCGTGATTCATCTATTTCCCTCCGCTCAACTTACTTGTTTATCGCGATTAACAATTTTTTTGTGTGAATTGTCTTGTTTTATATTATATAACAACTATTATCGCTTTTCAATATTGTCAAGGTAATCCTCATAATTGCACATTTTATCGAATGTGATCGTTTGTTCAATCACAATAATCCGATTGGCAACAGTATCCAACAACTCTTGATCGTGGCTAGTAAACAAAATATTACCCTTAAACCTTGCCATACCTTGATTAAGGGAAGTAATCGACTCCAAATCAAGATGATTAGTTGGATCATCAAATAATAAGATATTAGCGCCAGAAAGCATCATTTTGATTAGCATACACCGGACTTTTTCCCCGCCCGATAAAACCCGACTAGGCTTCAAACTCTCATCTCCGGAAAACAGCATCCGTCCCAGCCACCCGCGGATAATTGTCTCGGCCTGTTCGGTTCCGGTATATTGTCTAACCCAATCGATAACGGTGATATCTTGATTAAAGTATTTTTGATTGTCTTGCGGAAAATACGCTGAAGAGGTCGTAATTCCCCACTTGAAAGTTCCAAGATAATCTTGATCTTCACCCGATAAGATACGAAATAAAGCCACAATGACTTGGGTATTGGTAGATAGAAAAGCTATTTTTTCATCTTTGCGGATGGAAAAAGAGACATTTTCAAACAATCCTGGTTTTGTCAATTTATCGACAAACAAAATCTCATTACCAACTTCTCGATTCGGTTGAAAATCAATAAACGGATACCGACGCAAAGATGGTTGAATATCATTGATGACAATTTTATCTAAAGCTTTTTTTCTTGATGTTGCTTGTTTTGCTTTCGATTTATTTGCACTGAACCGGCGGATAAAATCTTCTAGTTCTTTAATTTTTTGTTCGGATTTTTTATTTTGGTCTTTAGCTTGGCGTAACGCCAACTGACTTGATTCATACCAAAAATCATAGTTACCCGGATACAAACTGATTTTGCCATATTCGACATCGCAAATGTGCGTACACACATCATTTAAAAAATGGCGATCATGGCTAACGACTAATACTGTGTTCTCATAATTAATTAAAAAGTTTTCTAACCAGCGAACCGATAACGGATCCAAATTGTTGGTTGGCTCATCCAACAACAAAACTTCCGGATTGCCAAATAAAGCTTGTGCTAATAAGACTTTTACTTTTTCCCTAGCATCAATTGATGCCATTTGGCAACTAAATTTTGAACTATCAATTCCCAGTCCGGTTAGTAGCGATTCTGCACTAGCTTCTGCATTCCAACCATCAAGTTCAGCGAACTCAGCTTCTAGAATAGCAAGTCGCATTCCAATCGCTTCTGTAAAGTCCTCAGAAGCATACAATTCATCTTTTTCTTCAATGATGGCAATTAGTTTTTTATGTCCACGCAAAACTGTATCACGGACTGTGTATTGATCAAAAGCATTTTGATTTTGATTTAAAATTGATAACCGACAATTGGGATTAAGGATTACTTCGCCTTTGGTCGCTTCAATTTCGTTAGTTAATATTTTCAAAAATGTGGTTTTTCCAGCGCCATTAGCACCGATTACCCCATAACAATTCCCTTGAGTAAATTCCATATTAACTTCGGAAAACAACTTTCTACCACCAAAAGTTAACTCAACATTGATTACTTTTAACATATTATCCTCCCGATATTAATTTTGGGTTTGGGTTTGATCAATCTTTGGTGTCAGTCCCAAAAAGCATATCAAACCAATCGCAATCAGTCCGGTTAAAACCAGATAGAACGTTTGATAGCCAACCCCACCGATTAACAATCCCGCGCCAACACTTCCAATGCCGGCATATATCGATGAAAGTAAAGTTACAATCAAAATGGCCATGGTAATATTTTCCATCTTAACGATTTTTATAACATATTTGATATGGGCATATAGATATATTCCCCATGAAATTCCCCTTAACATGGTTGTGGCAAGAATTATAGGCAGTGGCAAATTTAACGAATACGATATATAGCGAAACAAAATCAGGACATTGGCAATCAAAAATAATTTTTTCTCGCTATATTGATACCCCTTTAAAGTTAAAAATCGTAAGGTGACCACTTCCAGCAAGACAAATGCCGCATATATCATGCCCCACCAATCGGTATTTAATCCCATCTCTCCGGTGGCATACACTCCGAAGAATGAATCGCCAATTCGAATCGTCCCAGCTATAAGGGTATAAAACAAGAGGTATTTGTAAAATTCCTTGTTATGCATTAATGCCTTGAAATCCCGTTTTGGACGATCTTCTTGATTTTTGGTTTTTTCAAGTGGTTTTATCCACCACGAGATAAAAACCGTCAAAAGAAAAAACGCTCCGGACACAATAAATAAAAACTCATATCCTAAATAAAGAATTAAAAACCCCGCCATCGCTGTGGCAATAACATACGCAATGGATGCGTAGATTCTTAAACTGGAAAACTCAAGCTGATTTTCATTGGCAAAGGTGGCACAGAATCCATCTTGAATCGCGATAAATGGACTACAAAGCATCGCGATTAAGCAAACAATCAAAGCGTATAGTTCAAATCCGGACACCTGAGTGAGGGCGATAATTAAGATTCCTTCAATCAAAGTCATGATTCGCATGACAATTTGACTGATTCGTGTATCTTTAATCACATAATTCCAAAACGGATTGACAATTACCGTAGCGATTGGGGTAATCGCCAAAATAATCCCGAGTTGTTGTTCGGAGATACCCTTGGCGATAAAATAGATCGACATGAAGGGATAGAATAAAGCGTCTCCAAAGTAACGGATGAAATAAAAGAGTTTATATTTGAGAATCTCTGATTTCATATTGCCCTTTTCCTTTCAAACGCGGAATTATTATACATTTAATAACTATTAAATGCAATCTTTTTTCACCGAAAGCAATAATCATAAAGATTATTCTGTGCTATATTTTGCTTTATAGTAGATAAGCACAGTACCGATGTATTATCATATTCATAAAACATAAACCAATCTGTTTAAAGTGCTTTTAAGTTTAAAGAAAGGGTTAAAACAATGGCTGTAAAATTAAAATAAAATGCTTACAAGTTAATTGGTATATTCTCCTTTTTTAAGTGTCAAAAACTATTTTTGGTTTGCTATTTTCCAAGCGGTTCAAAGCATGATTATTTTAAAGTCACCCTTTTTCTGAATGAAATTATTATAGTATAAAATCTACGTTTTATTCCTTGAGTTATAAAAATGGTCAGTTTTATTTTAAAAACCACCAATGGAATGTGGCCGAGATTGGGGGTTTTCTTGATGCATGTTTTTCTATGTTTATTTACATCCGCTTTCTTCTGGCAAAATGACATAGCGATATAAATGGTTTTTTTTCTTTGTTTTTATGTGTTTTTTTGGTTAAAAATCGATTTGTTGACAGAAAACAAACAGAAAATATGTAAATTTCTCGACACTTTCATTCTTTTTTAAAAACAAAACGATAATGACAACTTTTTCACTAAATAATGAATAAAAAAACTATATTTTGCTTCATAATAAGTGGAATGTCCAAACCGCGCACTAACCCATTCTTTACACAAAAATCATCGCATTATTTTTTTAAAGAAGAGGCTTGACAATCCTTTTCCGTTCCCTTATTATGGAACTTACTCAAATCCCATTCTACTGGAGGGTTCTTCATGCCAAAACAAATTATCAAACGCGACCATACTGTCGTGCCGTTTCGAAAAGAAAAAATAGTGTTAGCGATTTTTAAAGCTGCCAGTTCAGTCGGTGGCACCGACTTTGCTTTATCGGAAAAACTTGCCGATGAAGTGGTTCGTATCGCCGACTTTAAATATACCAATGGAATCGTTGAAGTTGAAGGTATTCAGGATATCGTCGAAAAAGTTTTAATTGAAAATGGGCATGCCAAAACGGCAAAAGCCTATATTTTGTATCGTGAAAAACGGCGTTCATCCCGCGAATCTAATGCATTAATCGGGGCTACGATTGACATGTTTACCGAATATTTGAATGATCGTGATTGGCAAATCAATGAAAATGCCAATACGCAAAAATCGATTAATGGTTTGAATAACTATGTTCGCGAACAATTTACCAAAAATTATTGGCTTCACGAAATATATCCCGATGATGTTCGAAATGCTCATCTTCAAGGGGACATTCACATTCATGATTTGGGGTTTTTTGGTGCCTATTGCGTTGGTTGGGATTTGCGACTTATCCTTATGAATGGCTTTGGTGGCGTACCAGGAAAAGTTGAATCCAACCCGCCAAAACATTTTCGCTCCTTCCTTGGTCAAATCGTCAATTCCACCTTCACAACTCAAGGAGAAACCGCCGGAGCCCAAGCCTGGTCGTCTTTTGATACGTATGGAGCTCCTTTTATTCGATATGATAAATTAGATTTCCGCAGCGTTAAACAAGCCTTACAAGAATTTATCTTCAATTTGAATGTGCCCACTCGTGTTGGCTTTCAATGTCCGTTTTCTAATTTAACATTCGATATTATTTGTCCTAGCACTCTTAGAGATCAAAATGTAATTATTGGTGGCAAACTAATGCCCGAAACATATGGTGATTTCCAAGCGGAAATGGACATGTTAAATTTAGCATATTGCGAAGTGATGATGGCTGGCGATGCTAAGGGCAGGGTTTTTACCTTCCCAATTCCCACCATCAATGTAACTAAAGAATTTCAATGGGATAGCCCTGTTGTCGAAAAGTTTATGGAAATCACTGCTAAATACGGAATTCCCTATTTCTCTAATTACATTAATTCGGATTTATCACCAGAAGATGCATTATCAATGTGCTGTCGTCTACGATTAGATACTTCTGCTCTCCGGAAACGGGGCGGTGGTTTGTTTGGATCAAATCCCCTTACCGGCTCTATTGGCGTTGTCACCATTGATTTGCCGCGACTAGCCTATTTATCTCGTTCGGAATCAGAATTCTTTACTCGTCTTTGGGAAACAATCAATATTGCCAAGAAGAGTTTAGAAATTAAACGTAAAGTTATCGAAGAACAAACAGATAAAGGTTTATATCCCTATAGCGCTAGTTACCTAAAAGATATCAAAGCACGAAACGGCGCTTATTGGTTTAATCACTTCAATACCATCGGTTTGATTGGCATGAATGAAGCCATCCAAAACTTATTAGGAATTGAAGTAACCCTTACAACCGCTACCGGTCAAGCCTTCGCTATAAAAACCCTTAATTACATGCGCAATGTCATCAAAGACATTCAAGAAGAAACTGGTCATTACTACAATTTGGAAGCAACCCCCGCCGAAGGAACCAGTTACCGGCTTGCAAAACAAGACAAAGAACGGTTCCCAGATATCATTACTGCAGGACACAAAGAACCTTATTACACCAACTCATCACAACTCCCCGTTGGCTTCTCCGATGATATCTTTGAAACCCTTGATCTCCAAGATGAACTGCAGTCCTTATACACTGGCGGGACCGTTTTACACTTATATCTTGGCGAACGCGTAAAAGATACGCAAACAACAAAAACATTAATAAAAAAGATCTTTACTCGTTATAAATTACCATATATCTCAATTACCCCCACTTTCTCGATTTGTAATGAACATGGCTATATTTCCGGCGAACACTTCACTTGCCCAACTTGTGGTAAACCTGCAGAAGTATATACTCGGGTCGTGGGCTATTTAAGACCGGTTCAAAACTTTAACAAAGGCAAGCAAGAGGAATATCATGACCGCATCCAATATGTGATCAAAGAAGATGTTCCCACTGCCGAGGCCGTGAAAGCATGATTTTTGCGGGGATTGTCAAGACTTCATTAATTGACTACCCGGGAAAAATCGCCACTGTTCTATTCGCTCCTGGTTGTAATTACAATTGTTTCTATTGCCATAACCGGTCTTTAATCGAAGACTTCACTGAATTACTCGACCAAGATGAAATCGACGATTACCTTATCCGGCGTCAAGGCTTAATTGACGCCGTTGTTATATCTGGTGGCGAACCAACGCTGTATAATGATATTATCCCCTTCTTCTCAAAAATTCGGGATTTAGGGTATTTAACTAAACTAGATACCAACGGCTCTAATCCCGGTGTTATCCGTCGCTTGATTGCAGCCAATGTCGTCGATTATTATGCCGTCGATTACAAAGCGCCTAAAGATCGTTACCAAGAAATTTGTGGTGAAGATGCCGATGCCAACAAGGTTTTAGCAACCATTGATTTATTAATTCAGTTCCATCAGGACTTTGAAATTCGTACTACTGTTGTTCCCCAATTGTCTTTGGAGGATTTAGTCCAAATGGCTAAAGAAATGCCACTTGTTCCTCGCTATGTTTTAAACCCTTACCGCATCCCCAAAAAATATCAGCCATGCGATCAAGATCGAATTGACGTTCCCCCTTATTCGGAAAAGCAAATTGCCGAATTTTCCGAAACCGTTAAATTATATCAACCCAACGTCGTTCTGATGTTTTAAAAGAGTCCGCTTCCGCGAACTCTTATTTTTTTATTCAACTTGTTTTTTCTTACATCCCGCCACCAGGTTAACGATAATTAGTGGTAAAAGATATCCTAAAGGTAATACTAACAATCCAAGTTCCAAACCGGCAATAATCATAAGGATTGTCGCAAAAACAATCGGTAAGCGTTTTTTGCTCACATAACCCAACCATTGAAGCAATAGTGCCACAAAGATTATTATTTCATGCGCAATTATAAAATAAAAATATAAAGCACCAAAGATGGGGTTGTTAACCAACGAGTCCCCTTCCGAAATATAATAGGGAATCGAACCGGCAAAATAAACCGTTAACAGTATCGAAACACTCATCAGCCATTTATTACGTTTTTCCATGATATCTCCTCCTGATTTGATTTTATGCGAAATTGTTCTGTTTGTCCACCCTATAACCTGTTGTTTATAGATATATTGGCAATAATTCAAAGCAATAACGGAAATTGAATAATATAAAAGCGGGCAAACGCTGTTTGCCCGCAATATCATTTAGCTGGTGGAAGGGGACGGTTTCGAACCGCCGAACCCATAGGGAGCAGATTTACAGTCTGCCGCGTTTAGCCTCTTCGCTACCCTTCCAATTTTTTGCCGCTTTTTATCGGCTATTACATTATATCAAAACCATTTTTAAAATGCAAGTTGAAAAACGGGATTTTTCGTAGAAATGAACTCCATAATTTCTTCCCCTTAGTTATAAAATCAAGTCCCCTTTTTGGTGTAACAAAAAAGCTGTCTGTGGCTTTTTTGTTACTTTGATGAATGAATGATCAACGGTACAGTCATCTCATCGGGAAGGATACCTGCATGTTGCCCTTTCATCACTGTTGGATATTCAAACAACTGGAAATAATAATGACTTATTGCAATCGCCAAATAATCGCCAATAAATTCACGAAACCGCGGGTGTGGTGTTCCGATGCCAAACCATCCCATTTTTACAACTTCATCGGATGGATACAAAAGATATTTCTTATCAAAGTGTTTTTTAAATTGAGAAACAAAATTTTCCCTTTGTTCTGGTTTGATGAAAAACGCTGTCATTCGTGATTCTACCGATGGTTTATGTAAAAAAGTAGCTTCAAGATCCGGATAATTCCATAGTGGTAACGGTTTGACAGCCACCTGTCCGTGATCGGCAATCACGATTACAATTGTATCGTCCGTAAGAACTTCAATCATATGTTGATAAGCATTGTTTATTTCTCTTACCATTAACTTGACCGCTTGTGAAGCTGGCCCATATTCATGCATTAACGTATCTAGTTTATCCCAATAAGCATAAATAAAGTTTTTTCCTGGGCTTTGTGTGGTTTTAATGATTGTGGCACACAGTTTTTGAACCGTATCATGTTCCGGTGTGCGAAACGCGGGAAACAATTCATGCGTTTTAACATCGGGATTCATTGCTTCAATTTGCGAATAGATGGTTTGATATTTTAACTCCGTCTCAGCAACGGGATGGTTAATGATTGTTGAATCATTATAATAATCCGTGTTGCGAAACAAAATAATGGTTTTCGCTTCCTCGTGGAAATACTGACTCCAGCCAATCCATCCGCTTTCAATCGGACTTTTTCCCGAGATTACTGCGGTAGTTGCGGAAACCGTAGTCGAAGGAAAAACAGAAGTTATACTCGCGCGTTTGTCTCGATTCAACACCGCTTTTTTCGATAAAAACTTTTTGATGGCAAACTCACCCATGGCATCGACTAAAAACAACACCACATTTCGATAACCTTTAGCAAGCTCCGCGTCTAAAAGCGGAAGTGAACTTACTTCTGTTTTCACGCCATAATGCTTCAATATCGATCCGGTAACATTAAGAACTGAGTTCTTATAATCTGGAACAACATATTTTTTCAAAGAAACCCTCCTTGAAACCAACTAGTTTTCCAACGCTTCCTGCCTAGAAACTCCATTCCGCACCTTGGGCAAGAAATTGACGCGCGAATATAAATACATTCCCAGTGGTATCATCGCAATGTTGCTAATTAGCATTCCGTACCAAATTGCTCTCGGACCAAGATTGGTCAAATACAATAATCCAAACACTAAAGGTAAGCGGACCACCCAAAGCCGGACCGAAGCCATTATCAACGTGTATTTGGTGTCACCGCTGCCTTGGAATGTTGATAAATAAGTTTGGAATATTCCCATCAAGGGCAATCCCAAATGTAAAAATAACATATACTCCGAAGCAAAAGCAATTGTGGTTGGATCACTATTGAATAACCGAACCAGTATTTCTCTAAATGGAATAATCACAAGCATTCCTATTGTCATCATCCCAACGCAGATTAACATGCCCGTTCGAAACGATTTTTTGGCGCGCGGAATATTTCCGGCTCCGATATTTTGGGCAACATAAATAGCTAACACTGAACTGATAGCCATTGCTGGGAACATAACCAAAGAATTAATCCGGTTGCCGATATAATATGCTGCCGATAATGAATTGGCCGCTTCGCCAACTATCCCACCCGATGATTCAATCAATTGTAACCCATATGTATAAATAACTGAGTTAAGTATCACAAACCCTAAAGCTTGCAAAGCCTGTCCAACTGATGCTGGAATCGAAACTTTGACTAAATGCCATAGCAGGTTTTTATCAAACATATTTCGTTTGAAAATGATTTCGACTCCGTTTCGTGGTTTCATAAACACATAAAGCATAATTGGTGCCATTAATACGTTGGCAATCAAAGTTGAAACTCCGGCTCCGACAATCCCCCAGTTCAAAACTAAAATCAGAATAGGAGTTAAAATAATGTTTATTACAATTGATATAACCGACACGATTACTGGGGTCATTGTGTCGCCGGTAGCTTGCCGGATTGCTTGGAACGCAAAAGATAAAAACAGAAATGGCAACTCAAAAGCTCTAATCCGTAGATATGTAATTGAGTATTCTAACTCTTGTCCCCTTGTTCCAATCGCCGTCATAATCGCCGGTGTAAATATGTATAAAATTGCTGTAAAAATGACTCCCAAACCTAGGGCTAATAAAATCGTGTTTGATGCATATCTTTGCGCCCCTTTTTCGTCACCTTTGCCTACACACTGACCTATTAACGCATTTCCTGCAACCGACAATCCCGTTCCAAACGATATAAAGATGAAAAAGACAGCCCATGTCATGCCTACTGCTGTTTGCATCATCGTTGACACATAGACGCCATCAACTGGCGGAATCTGTCCCAAAAAGAAACCATCGACTAAATCGTGAACTGTTTTTAAAACGTTGACTAAAAAAACCGGAACGCTTAACTTAATCATGCCTTTCCAAAGTGGGTTTTCATGTAAAATGATTTCCGTTTTAAGCTCTCGTGTCTTGTCCAATTAAATTTCTCCTTAACCATATAAAAGAAAAACGCACTGCAGAATGTGCGTGTTTCTTCAAAGAAAAACCCATGAATGGTGCCGAAAGCAGGACTTGAACCCGCAACCTACTGATTACAAGTCAGTTGCTCTACCAGTTGAGCTATTTCGGCATGGCTTCTGATGACGGAAACGAGGGGAAACAAATCGCAATCACTCGATTTGAGTTTGTTGCTTGTTTTTGTTTGGCTAATTTCCCATAATGGTGACTGGTACGGGATTCGAACCCGTGAATGCAAGCGTGAAAGGCTTGTGAGTTAACCGTTTCTCCAACCAGCCGTCGCCGACATTTTTTGTCTTGCATTACAATTTTACTATTGTGAAAATATAAAGTCAAGCAAAACATGTCGTATCCCCATTTTCATCAAAACTTCTTCATAATTCTTTCTAAAAAGAAATACGTAATTATTCAGAATTATTAACTCTATAACCTCCGTTTTTCATATAATATGCCTAAGTATTAAACACACACATAAATGCTTGTAATGCTGATAATTAGGTCTTTCCCAGTATTGCATAAGGCATGTAAGTCTTCTTTTATTTATTCGTTAATGGCTTTCACCATTAACAAACAAGGGTTTCCCTCGTCCCATAAAGGCAAAACTTCCAAATCATTGAAACCCATTGCTTTGTAAAACGCATAAGTTTTCAAATAACTCTCATATTTTGCTTCCGGTGATACCGTCTTGACATGAAGAAAACGATACTTTCGCGTTCGAATATATTCTTCTGCCTTCTCAATTAACTGCTTACCAATCCCTTGTCGATGATATTTTGGCATAATTCCCATCACATAGACTTCCATAGCTTGTTGTGTAGTTGGTCGCAAAGATATAAAACCGACAACCTCGTTTGCATCAAGGGCCGCAAACATCAAATATTGTTTGCTGTTTTCAATATATTCTCTGGTCGATTCTGGCAAGCCAAACCAAGTTGGCAAAGCCTTTAAAATCCGTTCGCAGATTTCCGTTTTTTCTTGGTCAGTACTAATTTCTTTAATCATTAAAATCTCCATTTAATTATATTTTTCTTGGAATGATTTTTATTGGCATCGGTTGACGGGAATATTCTCCGCGAATTAAATCAATGATATTTTCAATCACGGCTGTGAACGCATTAAGATCAACCCATTTACTTAATTGTTTCGCTCCTTGAGTTTTCATCGCTTGTAAATATGATGTTCTTAGTTCCGCTATTTTTTTCACAAGTTCCGCTTCTTGAAGCAATTCCATCATTGAAAATGTATCGAGAAAAAGCGGTGCAAAAAACTTTTCTTGGTGTTCTGCTAATGAATTTGAACTCTGCTCGATTAACATGTATTCAGTCACTTCATGAAGATACTGTTTCCAGTATTCGATGGAAGCACAAAAAATATCATCAAGTAACGGAATTATCTTTTCTTCTTTTTGAAGATAGCCAAATTGAACTTGTTCATCAACTGCGGCTTTTAATCCGGCTTCAGTAAAACTTATTTCTGGATTTTCGTTTCCATAAGCATGCATCATATTGAGAAATATATACTTTGGTTCTACATACCGCTGAAACACCACTGTATGCCGCCCATTGCCGATATTGATACCTAACATGAGATTATGGACGGCGTTGCGTAAAAATGCCGGCAAGGCGGCTTTAGTAAGTTTCTTTTCAATAAACTCGAGCCCTAGAGGGCGCAAGTACAAATCAAACCAAACTTTATTTTGAAGCTGAGGACCAGCTTGATATTCTTTTTCATTCTGATCATAATAAAAAAAATACGGCAGTTTCATTTCAATGGCAATATCTCGGTCTTGTTTATCAATGGCAAATTTCTCTAGCAAATTTGCAACACCAGCATATGCACACGAGCGGTTAAAGGTCATAAACTTCATAGCATTACTCCCTTCATTTCCAGTCAATCATTGCAACTCACACAATTATTGTACCATAATAACCGTTTTATTAAATAAAATCTGCCCGAATTAAATTAAAGATACTGAAATTCGTGGCTCACACCGCTATTGTTGTGATATGTTATTATGCCAAGGCATATGTGCTCTCTTAGTTGCCTGTATTTTTTAAATTGAACTTATATTATTCTTATATCTTTTGAAGTAAAATAATGTTTTTTTTCGGTTTCTAGAAGCAATTCATACGCATGTCACTTCTTGACTCTTTACTCGGTTTTAACACTAATCAACAATTTGCTTTTATTTTACCCACCAAATAATACTCTCGTTCATATTCAAAAAAGTTTCGGATTAGTTCATCCTTTGAAGAAGTTCAAACTGGTTCTTTTTAAAATAATCCTTTTTCAACAGAGTGGGTAACCTATTTAGATACAAAATATGCCCCCTATAATGTTTGTTTATATTGACAAGTACGTCATCGTTTTTAACGAAAAACGTCCTCATGCTTCGATAAAATATGAAATACTTTCTGAATTTGATTTGCGGGTGCGTCCACAAAAACCATAAAAAAGACCATCAAATGATGATGGCTTTGATTTTAAATAAGTAATGGATCGAAACTGACAGTTGAAAACACCCACCACATTTCAATATATTCGTGTCCGTCCTTGTGATGCTATTTCATATTTATGAATCAAATAATACTTAATTATCTCGTTTTCCAATCATATGGTATTGACATTCCGGGCAAATTTGTTAGTGAAACACAGTTGCTTCCATCTGTATTCATCATTGTTATTTGATCAGAACCCGAAATGCGAGAACGGAATATGATTTTCGTTCCATCTGGAGACCATATAGGAAATTCATCTAGTCCATAATGAGTTGTAAGTCGAATTTCGTTGTTGCCATTTTTATCCATAACATATATATCAAAGCTTGATCTTAAATTACTTCTACTAAAAACAATATATTCCCCATCAGGAGACCACTTTGCGAATTGATCGTCTGTATCATTAAATGTAAGTCTGGTCATGCTTTCGCCGCTTCGTTCCATGGAGTATATTTCATTATTTCCATTTACTTTCGCGCTAAAAAGAAGCTTTGAACTATCCGATGACCATGATGGAAAGCATGCACTATCTAAATCGATATATAATTCTTCATTTGAACCATCAGTATTCATTATATATATTCTGAAATCTCCATCTCGATCACTAACAAACGCAATTGATGAGTTATCCGGTGCCCATGCCGGATAATAGTTATTACCCGTTTCAGTGATCTGGATTATAGAAGGTTCATTTCCTCTTAAAAAAGCATCAAAATCGTATAGATATAGTTGCATATGTCCACTTCGATTTGAACAGAAAACAAATTTAGATAAATCTGGAGAAAATGAAGGGCCACCATCGTAAAACGAATTATCGGTAAGTTTTAGCAAACTTGTTCCATCCGCATTCATGACATAAATTTCAAAATTAAAGTCTCCTTTAGCTTCGTTTTCAAACAATAGAATTCCCCCACCAGAGCCATCTAGGGTCTTAATAAGATAATTGGAATTCATATCAGTCGTTGTGGATGCTGTCGTTACTGCATTTGCCGTTGTTACTGTTGTTACAGTAGTAATCGAAGACGACGTAGTATTATACGTTGTATCTATATTTGATGTCATATTACTACAACCAAATAGAAACAACATGAGAATTACTATTAATAATTTTTTCACAATTTTTGCCCCTTTGCTTCATTATAGCGCGACTACACTTGTAGTCGGTTATAGTATACTATATTCTGTACTTGAAGTCAACTGGGACATGTAAAAACCTTTTGTCAGT
>JAQVVR010000020.1 GCA_028698875.1 Candidatus Izemoplasmatales bacterium | reverse complement strand
TTTGGAGGACCCAGTCGGATTCGAACCAACGGTCAGGGAGTTGCAGTCCCTTGCCTTTCCTCTTGGCTATGGGTCCGGGAAAATATTTCGTATAATAAAGAGTAAGGTTTTCACTTACTCTCAGGATGACCGATGGTCGGGAAAACAGGATTTGAACCTGCGACCTCTTGGTCCCAAACCAAGCGCTCTACCAAGCTAAGCTACTTCCCGTAATTTTAAAAAGATGGCGCGCCCATCAGGAGTCGAACCCGAAGCCTTTTGATCCGTAGTCAAACGCTCTATCCAATTGAGCTATGAGCGCGCGTCGTTGGCGATGATAATGGGAAATGAAGGAGATTATCTTTCATACGTTACATACTTACCCATTTTAAAGGCCGATATATATATTATCAAATATCACCGAAAAATGCAACGATTTTCGTTTGAATATCAATAACTGTTTGCTTTTTTACTTTTGATCTCAATGTTGCTTTTTGGTCATTATCCCAATTAGCATGTTTTATTTTGATTACACTAGATTAATCCAAAATCGCATCACGTTTTCGCCCTCACATACAACGATATTTTCTAAAACACCACCGTTCTTTTCGATGGTTCGCCGTGACCCGATATTATCCTCATCACAAGTTACTAATACCTTTTTTAAACCGCTTTGACGACAAACATCAAGTGCCAGTGCCAGCATTTTGGTAGCATACCCTTTCCGTCTCTCTGATGGACGGATGCCATAGCCAATGTTTCCGCCGTAATTATATAAATACTCATTTAGATCAAATCGGATATCAATTGCCCCCAAAATCCGTTTTTTTGTATCTTCAACCAAAAAGTAAGTTGCTGCTTTTACCTTGCCGGCCGGAATATCAATGCCACTGGCAAAAGAGCGAACGATCCGTAAATACTCATTATAATCACTAGTTCGGTGTTTCAATGAGTAAGGAGTAATATCGATAGTTTCGATTTCCATTTCCTTGATGATTGCATCCCACTCATCAGCGTATCCTTCACAAGGAAATACTAATTTTAGTTTTTTCATATGCTTGTCTCCAATAAATATTCATAGTATTATCATACTCTGATTTTGGTATTAAGGCAATAAAAAAAGCAAGACTAAACCTTGCCCTTTTTCCTTTATGAATTAATTAATACATCATCTGACTGGGGTTTTCTTCCCATAAGCGAAAAAAGATTAATCACATGATATATTCCCACAAATAATGCTATTATCAAATAATAACCAAGCATAACTATTAGCGAATAAACCAACCGGAGATTCATTCCGCCAAAGAACGCAGCTAGTGTTGGTAGTAACGGTGCCCCGTTACCATACATATACAGCATATAGTCAGGATAGTATCCAATCTTATTTAAATAAAAATTGACGGGAATAACGATGGCAGAAAAACATACCAAGGGAATAAACGCTTTCAAAATCGATTTGGTGTTGGGAACATAGTATTTCGTTGTCACTAAAAAAACGCCAGTAAAGACCATTAAAGTATGAAAATACAGTGATGTGAAGGTGGCATATGTAAAGAATGGATACGTATTAAGAATTGGGGGAACAAAAAAATTAGTCAATCCCGCAAAAACGCCAATTGTTGTCAGAAAAGCTAGCGCACATTCACGCACTTTGCCTTTAGTCCACGCAGCAATCGGCAGGATGTAGATAAACATACTGCATGTATATAATGGTAACAATCCCGACCAGTTAAACTCACCGTATAAAGCAATATCATAACTGGATTCCCAAACAATCTTACATGCTTCCAATATTGGCACAATTATCGAAATTATTTTTAAAAATATTTCAACTGAGTGTCGTGATGCTTTTCGCAAGAAAACACAAAGAAGCACAATCGCCACGATGGCAAAAATGATATAGATTTTATGCCAAGTGCCAAAAAAATCCTCACCATGATAATCAATAAATGCTTTGTAATCAAAGAAGTTATACGCTTGCATGTTTATTCTCTCTCCTTGTTTTTATTGCTTGCATCAGTTGATACCCAAACATTACCAAAAAAAATGGGACAGTAAGATAGACACATAGAATTAGCATAGTATAAAGAGTTTGTGATGAATTTTGTAACTCTCCAAGAAAGGAAAGGGGAATGTTAAATGGCTCCCGCAAAAACATCATGTTACATCCCGATATACTATTAATAATGATAGCTAAAAGACAGAATCCCAAACAGAAACTCAAATAATATCGATAGTTTAATACTGAGGGAATAAATATTCGCTTCATTACATATAATAAGCCCAAATATAACATTAAACTATGAAACAACATGCTATAGCAACAAAGATAGTGCAACATCGGATACATCGTCAAAGAGGTTGATGGTGACAATAAAAAAGCCAGTCCGCAAATGATACCCGCGCCCCCCAAAAAAGCTGATCCACATTGTTCAAGTATACCTGTTCCAAAACCGGCCATCCAGCAACTATAGATAAATAAAGAACAAAATGCCAACGGCAACCAGTTATCGAAACTAGTGTATCCGTAATGAAAATTAAACCCAATTTTCTCAATCTCAAGAATCGTCACCAAAATAGCGATAGCTTTGGTTATTAACTTAATTTTCTTCCGTTTCAGATTTCGAGAAAAATAAATAGCCACGATTATCCCAATTAAGCAAATAGCAAATAAAATAAAGTGTCCCGTGGTATACATTCCACAAGGTGGATATTGATTAATGGGTGCGAAAAAAGACATAAAGTCGGCTCCTGAAGTAATATTATGTTGCTTGAAACAACCAAATTACCGCCATTATAGCCCTTCTATTTCTTGAAATCAAGTTTTAATCTATAATTTACAAACATTCCACAATTGCAAAAGGACAATCGGATTTAACTCCGATTGTCCAAAAGATTTTTTTACTTTTCCGAATGTAAACAAACGCTATTACTATCGTTTGTTATGTTAAGCAATAAGGGATTTTCTTATCGATACATAAAAGCCGGTAATTCGTCAAGTTCAATCCAATAAGGAGCGTAAAAAGAATCATTTGTTTTTACGGTTGTGAAAAAGAGATATTTGCCATCTGCTGATACTATGGCGCTTGTTTCTTCTTCAGTTGAGTTCACTTGTCTTCCCAAATTGATTGGCGTCATAAAGTCGCCATCTCCATTTTTAAAACTGACGAATATATCCAGATAGCCCCAAGTACTGGATCGATTTGACTGAAATATAATATAGCTTTCATCCACGGCGATATACGGAGATGAGCTTGAATACCCGATTTGGTTGAGAGCGTTGATATATTCGGGGGTATTGTACTCGCCATTATCATATTTTATGAAATATAGTTTTGGTTGTTCCAATCCCGAAGTTGAAATTAAAGAAATATAAATGTTTTTGCTGTCCGCAACAGAAAAACGCCACTCCATATCATTGCCTGTTGGGATGCTAATATCTAGCGATTGGGGATTAGACCAAATTCCCGCTATTTTTGTTACTTTATAGATACGTCGTGTTCCGCTTAAAGATACATTCATAAAATACATTTCATCAGCATTGCTAGTGAAAACCGGGCAACAAGAATAACCATTTATGCCATTAATAACAAGTTTTCTGCCATTTGTCCATAAGCCATTAATTTTTTGGGAATACCATATTTCCGTTTCCTCCCATGAAGACACAATTCTTGCCCAATAAACTTCCGTTCCATTAGGAGAAAAAACTGGAGGACCGTTCCAAAACCATGTTTGGTTGGCATTAGTCATTTCAAAACGAATTATTTGATTTGTCGGTAGAATATTGCCTAAATAATCAAATTCGATATCAATGATCGGTGGCGTTGTTATGGTTGTGAATGTTGTTAGCACTGTGGTTGTTGTTTCTTCCCAAATAGTGGTTGTGTCCGTGCCAACAATGGCAGTGCCGGATGAAAAGGTATCCAAAAATGATGATGGACTGTCAGTTGGGATGCTTGTGCTTGTTTGATCGCAGCTGATAACAAAACCCACCAGAAGCGTCGCTAAAGTCAGTATCATTATTCTTTTAATGTAAATCGAACTACTCTTCATTAATATACCTAGTTTGAATGAATTCTATCCAAACTTTCCAAAACTCATCTTCTGACATATTAAATATGAATCTCATTTGCTCTGGGGCTTTAATAAATTGTAAGAGTGAGCTGTTTCCAAACCGATTAACGATAAACTCAATGACCGTATATGTGAGTTCATAGCCATACTGATTTTTGAAAAGATCATCATCCGTAGAAATTCGAAATATCAAATGAGGATGTATTTGTTTTCTTAGTATTGATATTGCGGCTTTGATTTTGTCAAATGTCAGCCATCCGCTTTCATATACTGAAACCCCTTGCCATAGCCAAAACGGCGCTCGCGGATTAATGTAGTGGATTAAAAGTTGAGTAAAAACATGAGAAGCAATAAGTTCTGGTTTTATATTTGTAAAGCTGTCTTTAGGAGCGATGTGCACAATCTCCCAAAACCAGCCTGCAGTTAACCAACTTGGCCCTTCTTCATAACCTAAAGCTGAGTGTAACCCTTTTATCGTGGGGTAAATGTAGATGATTTGCTTTCTTGTCAACTCAATTTCCAGATCCCGAGAAACCCGAAGATAGTACTTTTCAAGCATATCCCCAAGATGATGTGCATATTCTAAATCGTTTTGTCCCGAAAACTGAAAATGAGCAGTTTCATAGTGAATGACGTCTCCATATAAACGCGAATAAAAGGCCCTCATTTCGTTCCTTATATATACCATCTCAGTTACGGTCGGAAAATAGATAAAAGCATTTTTGATTTTTCGATATCCGATTACATTTTTAGATACCAGTCGGGATAGAAACGTTTTTATGGTTGCGACACTCCAATTATTTTGGTCTTGGACTTGATTGATGATTTCTTTTGAGCCAAGTGGTGACTTATTAAGAAGAATTCGCATAATAACCCATTCAGAATTTGTTATTGAATACTGATTATCCATCTTATGCCTCGCTATGTCTACTTTTGTAAACATATTTTTAGTATACTCACCTAACTAAGCACTGTCAAGTTATTTCAAAGAATTCTTATCTATATAAAACGCAGCACAATCATAGAAATCAAATTAAGCATTTTTTATCTTTATATCAATATAATCAATATATAAATGTATTTTATTATAGTTTTGCAAAATAATTGTCAATATATTAATTTGATATTGATTTATATAAATGTCTCAAGTATAATTGTATTTATGAAAGAAGGTTATTAAATAGTGAAAAAATTATCGCCCATCGCAATTCAGAACAAGTCGGATTTTTTCAATCAAATCATTGAAAACACAAAGTACTTTACTCAATTCGTTATATTTGCCTTAAATCATCACGATATTATTTTATATGCAGATAATACCCAAACCCCAACGGTGATGATGATTTATGATAACCCCGCCTGCATTCTATATGGAGACATTACCGATGCTGATGTTTCAGAATTTATTGCCAAAATTCCCGAACACACTTATATTGTCGGTCAACACCCATCATGGAATCCCATTTTGAAAAGCCACTTACCAAACATTAATATTTATCCAAGAAACTTGTTTGATGCTTCAACATTATCAAAGGACCATCTCGTACAAATGATGACCAAATTACCTGAAGGGTATGAAATTAGACAAATCAATACTGTCACCATTCCCAATGATCAGATGATTCAAGAAGATCTTCTTAATCGTTTCTTTGATAAATCAGATTTTGTACATAGTGGATTTGGCTTTGGATTATATTATAATAACGACATGATTGGCTTTATTGCAACCAATTATCCGGTTGTATCTGATGAAGCTGAGGTGTATGTACGTGTTGATTATAACAGCCAGCCGATTCACCGCCATAAGGGATTTGGTCTACAATTATCCATTTATTTCCTGCTCGAATGTTTCAAAAGAGGCTATGTACCAATTTGGGACAGTGCCAATGACATCTCAGCGCAACTAGCGTTAAAATTAGGATTCGTTCTCAAAGAAGCTTGGGAAATGTTTTATTTCGAGTAAGAAAAGTCAAAAGTTTCAATGACTTATTTAATTCAAGCATGATAAAACCAAATATGATATCACAAAATGTGTTGTCATTCGTATGTCCATCACGGTTTTTCACATAAAATGGCAAGTCACTCTATCTAACATTCATTGATACTCAAAATTTTGCCAGTTTGCTTTTTTTCCATGCGTATCAACTCGTTGGTTAGCATGATATTGTATTCTTCCACCTGTTCTTTCGATACAATAAACAACACAATATTGCCGATATTTTCAATAAAAAAAGCCTTTTTCTGTTGAAAAAGTGCTTTTTTCTCGTCTTCTAAAGCAAAATTTTTATTCTTGACAATCCTAACAATTAGATATGACAATAGAAGAGAAATATGCCCAAAAATAATAAAAGGATAAAATGTGTATGGTGATTCATGTATACTCGTTTGACCGAAGTAATCAATCCTCAAGAAAGAAACATATATAAATGAATACAGCGAGGATACTATCCCAATTCAAATTGATGTTATTTGTAGTTCTAATTTCGATTTTAATTTTGGCTCTCCTTTGAAGATTTGATTTTCAGCCATTTCTTGTGTTTGAAAGATAATTAAAATAATCCTGTTAACTCTAGAATGCCTGCGGTCAGTGCTACTATTCCTAATCCTATAAAAAATACATAAAATCCTTTTTTGCCTACCAGAAGTATATGTTTATTTTCCGGAAATTTCTTTAGCATTATCATAGTCAAAAATGGTGAACCTATTAAACTTAATGTTCCAATACAAGTTAATCCATATGCTCTAAAATAATTAATTTGCGTGCTAATAGAAGATTGTAACAAATCAAATGCAATTAAAGAACCAAAAACCACAAATAAAAGTCCAAAAAAGGGTACGAATATTCTTAGTCCAGTTTCTAATGTTTTTGATTGTTTATCTAAAGCTATTAATTTCGCCATTTTTTGACTTATTAAAATAACAAATAAACCCATTAAAACAAATACAACTCCAAGTCCCATATAAATTACTCCTCAATTTGTTTAAATTATTAAATACGAAGTAATTATATCATAAAGAAAAAAGCATGCAAATGCCCTTTGATATGATTTCAATAATGCATGGTATTTATTTATGACGAAATTGAAAATTGCTACTTGGGAAATAATCTAAGTTTCCCAAATAACACTTTCTGCCTTTATAATACAGGTAAACCGCAGCGAGACTTTCAGACTCAATATCATGATGAAGACGTAGTTATCTGCTAGCAACTTTTCTAGTTCCATATCTTTTATACATAAAGTATTCTAAATTATCGGCAAATTGACAAGAGTTACAAAACTATCAACATATGAATCCATTGAAGATTGTGATTATAAAAAGAAGCTAAACTACGCTTTTCAACATTTGCGCTTTTTGCGGTAGACCAAAAATCTTTTTTGAATTTATCTTTTGATAAAAAGGATCTCTATTGGTCTCGATAATGATCCTTAAAATATTCTCCCGCTAGAGATGCCAATTCTTGCACTGCTATGATTTTCTATGACACGTATATTCCACCCTA
>JAQVVR010000019.1 GCA_028698875.1 Candidatus Izemoplasmatales bacterium | reverse complement strand
ATTGGATCATTGGAGATATTAATATACATGACCACTTTTTCTCGAACATCAGCTTCTTCGAACGAACGGATGAAGTAATCAGCCACTTCGTTCTTAATTCCCATTGCAGCAAAAATAATGCAAAAGTCACGATTCTCAGCATCGGCTATTTTTGCTTGACGAACAATTTGGACGGCTAGTTCATTATGTGGTAATCCCGAACCGGTGAAAATCGGCAATTTCTGTCCCCGAATCAAAGTAACCAATCCATCGATACTGCTGATGCCGGTATTTATATAATTACGCGGATAAACCCGACTAACCGGATTCAAGGGAAGTCCGTTTATGTCACGGTACTCGTCAACGAAAACCGGACCCAAACCGTCAATGGGTTTACCAGTGCCGTCAAAAACTCGACCCAAGACTTCTTTTGATAACGGCATTTTCATCGTGTGACCCAAAAAGTGCGATTTGGTATTGGACAGGGAAATATTGTTTGTGCCTTCAAAAACCTGAATGACAACTTTATCTCCATTGATTTGGACGACCCGGCCCCGACGAATTGTCCCATCATCAACCCGAATTTCTACCATTTCCTCAAACGATACCCCTTTGACACCTTCCAAAAAAACTAAAGATCCATTAATTTCATGTAATCCAATATATTGGAGATTCATATTTTCCCTCCCCTCATAAAATGCTACTAATCGTTTTATCAATTATGGAAAAATAATCATCGAATTTATTCAATTCGACATTATTAACGTCGTATTTCATCCGACTAACCTTGTCAAACAAACCGGTGTTAATGAGCAAACTAAGGGCTTTTCCCGTTTGAATATAGTCTTTGGCCTCTCGGTGAAGATATACGATTACTTCCATCATTCGAAATTGCTTCATCAAAGGTACATAAGTGTCATTTTTTTCAAATACACTCTGCTGTAAAAACCCAACACGAATCACTTTTCCAATTTCAATGATCAACTTTTGATCATCTGGTAATACATCACTACCGATTAACTTAACAATTTCCAGCAGTTTGTTCTCTTCAGCAAGCAGAGTCATTATTTTTTGTCGAAACTGCAAAAAACGAACATCTATCTTTTTATTGAACCAATTTGTTAATTCCGGCACATATTCAGAATAACTGATATTCCAATTGATAGCGGCGTAATGACGAACATAAGCTAACTGTTTATCAAGTGCCCAAAAACACCGGACAAACCGTTTGGTGTTTTGTGTAACCGGTTCTGAAAAGTCCGCTCCTTGAGGAGAAACGGCACCAATAATTGAAATTGATCCTTTGGTTCCGTTGATATTTTCAACATACCCGGCCCGCTCATAAAACTGGGAAATTCGACTGGGAAGATAAGCTGGAAACCCTTCCTCAGCTGGCATTTCTTCGAGACGACCACTGATTTCTCGCAAGGCTTCCGCCCATCTTGAGGTAGAATCAGCCATGATTGCAACATGGTATCCCATATCGCGGTAATATTCGGCCATCGTGATGCCGGTATAGATACTGGCTTCTCGAGCCGCCACAGGCATATTAGAAGTATTAGCAATCAAAATCGTTCGGTCGGTAAGCGGTCGATGCGATTTGGGATCGACAAGACTTGTGAATTCTTCCAAAACCTGAGTCATTTCGTTGCCACGTTCCCCGCAACCAACATAAACGATGATGTCAGCGTCGCACCATTTGGCAAACTGGTGTTGCATCATTGTCTTTCCGGTACCAAACCCGCCCGGAACGGCAGCGGTACCGCCTTTAGCTATCGGAAACATTGTGTCAATAATCCGCTGTCCACTAATAAGCGGTTCAAATAAAGGCAACCGTTTTTTTGAAGGACGAGGCGTTTTAATTGGCCATTTTTGTACCATAGATAAATCATGAACCACACCATTTATATCCTTCACAGATACAATGATGTCATTAATTCGATATTTGCCATTATTTACAACAAATACAATAGTTCCTTCCTTGTCTTTAGGAATCATCATCCGATGTTGAATTAAAGACGTTTCCTGCGTCAAGGCAAAAATATCACCAAATTTAACCTGATCACCAACTTTTACCTTCACTTGAATATCCCATATTTTATCGGCATCAAGAATGGGTACATTACCACCAATGGGGACGAAAATTCCGTTTTTATTGGCAATGGTTTGCAATGGTCGTTCAATACCATCAAATATATTGCTCATCATCCCGGGCCCCAATAACAAAGAGACCGGTTCTCCAGTCGGTATGACGGGTTCCGCAGGGTACAGTCCAGTAGTAGATTCATAGACTTGAATAATCGTTTCTTTTTCACTGATACCGATTACTTCACCCATGAGTCGAGCATTACCAACATATACCATTTCCAACATATGAAAATCGTTCGCGTTTTTTACCGTTACGACGGGTCCGTTGATGGAATAGATTAAATTATTGTTCATTGTCTCACTCCTTATCCAAAAACGGCAGATAATTATTTTTTGATGAATAGTTTCGAATTGGCATAAAACCATGCTTTTTTATTTTCTAATTTGCAATCGATAGTTTCATCTATTTCTTGCATTGATTCGGTACTAATAACCCGAAACCCACCCAATTGGATTGTCGTATCAATCTTTATTTCTAATTTGGAACCCATTATTTTAAGAATTGCTTTTTTAGCGACTTCATCGTTTGAAGCAATGAAAAAGGTTAACTTTTCGTTATGAAAGATTGCTTCTGTGGCAATCAATCTTGCTTCAAGATAAGCGGAATATTGCTCACTCTTTACCATTTTTTCTAATTTTGATATTACTTCGGCCATGATTTCTTTGGCAATTTGATTTCGCCGTTCAAACAGTTTTTGAGCATTTTCATTCATCAAAGCATTGATATCATTTCGATATTTTTCTAAAATATCCTGAAGCTTGACACCTAAAGATAAAGCAACTTGTTGTTGAACTTCAGTTTCAATCTTCGCCAATTCATTCTTTTTGGTAATCGCAATTTCCTTTTGGAGACTGGCGATTTGGATAGAAGAACGCTTTTCAATTTCATCACCAAAGTATTTAATTAAGCTTTCTTTGCTCGAATATTCCATTGTGCTTCACCTCACAATTTAACGCCGATAGCTTCACTGACGTATTTTTCAATCGAACTACCGAAATTACCACTGAAACGTCGGTCGGGTATTTCCACAATCAGTTTATCTGATTGCCTGAGTTTAAGTTCAGAGATGATACTGGGGCATAGATCAATTAGTCTAGTCGTCATCAAAATAATGCCAATTTCAGGATTTGCCATGGCTTTCCCTAGTTCCGTTAACAAAACATCCCGTTCATGCACGACTATACCGTCGATACCGACCAAGCGCATGCCAATTTGGGTGTCAATATTGTCACTTAACAAAAAGAACCGCATTATTTTGACACTTCCTTTATAATTTGTTGATGATTAAAATCGAGATAAGAACTCCATAGATTGCGATTCCTTCGCCAAGGGCAACAATGATTAAAGCCTTACCAAAATTCTTTTCATTTTCAGAAAATGCTCCGATAGCTGCTGGAGCGGCGGCAGCGATGGCAATGGCAGCTCCTAAGCCCGAAATCCCGGTCACAAGCGCGGCACTCATAAAGCCAAGTCCTTGTGCAAGCGTTCCCGTAATTGATACAACCTCACCGGCCGCAAAAACTCGCGGTCCCCAAATCATGATGGCTAAGCTATAACCAAACACCAAGGCAAAGAATAGCGAAATGTGTACTATGACTCGCTTTTTAGCGGAAAGTCCGTGAATTTTTCCTCGAAAGACATTAATAAGAGGAATCGAAATGGCAACGATAAATAAAAGTGGGAGAAGCAATTCGAAAATGTCTAACATAGATAAAGCCTCCATAAATTTGTTGTTTTATTGTTTGATGGTTTGGAACGCGATTCCATCGCCATCATAATACCGAGAAAACATTTCATAATATTCCAACCGTAACACTTGAATACCAACAAGCAAACCTTCAAGTAGCATCACAAACAGATTTCCAAAAATAGCAACAATCCAACCGCCATTTCCAACCATTGTCATTAAACTAGTAACCACAAGCATCATCCCAGCATGCGAGAGGATGAAACCGCCGATTCGCATAAACGACATGGTATTGGTAACATAAGAAAGAATGACATCAAAGAGTTCAAAGAAACCTTCCATAATGAAGCCGCCAAAACCAGAGGGAAACATTTTCTTGCCTTCGTGTTTTCTGGCAATCGGCTCCTTAATAAAGATCATAATCAAGGGTACCCCGATGAAAGGAATCAAAAACGGCCATGTTAAAATATTGCCAATTCCTAACATGCTAATGGCTAGCGCAGTTAAAATATAACAATAGAAAATTAACCCTGCAACGCCATTATGGGAGAAAAAAAACTCAACGTATTTTTTCTTCTTAAGATTGGCATACATCCTCATACCAATCGAAAGGACAATCAAGAAAGCGCCAATGGCGATGGCCCCAATTAATAGTGTCATCGTTGAACTGGAATCCAAAACCGCAATGGGTTTTGATGTCATATGCAAAAACTCTGTATAAAACGGTGTCAAAATTTCTTCGTTTCCAAAGAAAGATCCATAAAGAAGACCAAAGAAAGCGGAGAACAACCCGATACGAATAGCAATTTCTCCTAGTTTGCTTTTTTTCCATTTGGCCAGCAACAAGCCAAATAAAGCTAAAAGTAAACCTTGTCCCAAATCGCCAAACATTACACCAAATAACAAGCAGTAGGTAATCGCAAAGAAAGGAGTTGGATCAATTCCTCCATATGCGGGAACCCCATACATTTCCACAAAGATCGAGAAGGGACGACTAAACCATCCATTCTTCAGTTTGGTCGGCGGAGTAATCCGCTTGTCACTCCCCGGAGGTCGGACATCAATTTCGAGATCTTCTATGCCTTCAAACTGGCTCTTAACCTTATCGACATTAGCAACCTCGGTGAATCCGGAAATGGTGAATCGATCTCCGAGACCAACAACGTACCGTTTGGCTTCAAAGATTCGATTCAAAAACAATAGTTGACCTTTCAAAGCTCCGAGCCGATGACCGTAATCTTCGGTCATCACTCGTAGTTCTTGTGTTTTTGTCGCAATATCACTATTCAAACCATCAATTTCTGTCTGCAGAGCTGTTTCCGCTTTTTCTGGCGTTCCGTGGACAAAATTAGGAATATGTATTCTTTCAAAGAACAAAGAGGAAAAGATATTATCGACTTCCCGTTCATATTCGGCCGTCACGAAATACATACACCAGCTAAAATTTTGATCATTGGAAAATGATTTAAATACAAAAGGACGATTCCGGTAATATTTAAGTTTTTCGATGCTATCGCTGGGAAGCCTACCAACCCGTGCATATACATACCGACAGGAAAAGATGTCATCAAGGGAGATATCAAGGCTTTCAATGTTCTTAACTTGGGTTAATGCGCCTTGATACTTGATAATAAGCGCTTGATCTTCTTTGATTTTTTCGAGGTATTCCTTAAGTAGATTATGTGATTTTGTAATTGTTTGATGAAATTTCTCGAAATCATAATCGGTACTTCTAACTTCTTGATTGGATAAATCAAGTTTGAATTCACGTTCCAATTGCGCCAGTTCACTCAACATACCTGTGCAAACGTTGTCGGGACTGAAAGAAGTTAATCCATGAACTGTTTCAACGATTTTACTCGAAAAGACGGGATGAAAATCCTCAAGATCAATGAATTTCATCAATGTCTCGTCCAGTTTGTCGAGATTGGAACTAATAGTAATCAGTTTGGTTTTGACAATGGACATCTTCTATCCCCTCCTTAATAGATTAGCATCTTCTTGATTTCGATATCCGTTAGCTGATAACGGATTCCTTCAATGATATTCGTTAAGTTCTCGGTTTCTATTTCACTCAATATTAAAAAAGCGGAAAAAACTTTAGGCACCGAATTTGTAAAATACATATATCTTTTGGCGAGATTATAATTGATCTTTTCGACATAATACTCAACATAGATATATTCTTTTTCATCAGAAAAATGTTGATATTCGGATTTATCGAGGTAAGCAAGAATACTGTTGGGATCAGGCAAAGAAATCAGTTCATCCAATTTCCTTTCCTCAATCCGAGAGTATTTCTGTATCAAGGTGTTCTTGATAGTGGCAAAATCAGCGTGATAAAACTTCTTTAATCGATATATCTTAATGATGTTTTTTAGTTCTATCCGAGTAAGATAGATTGTTTCCAGTTCTTTCCGCAGTTTTCCTCGATAGTTATCGTGAATTCGTCGGAAAACTTCATCATAATAATAGGTTTCCAAGTTATGCTCAATTTGGACATAGTCGATGTCGTGATTGGCAACACCGAGAAACGGTGTCAAAATCGCAAAATATGGTGTCTTTATCAATGAGTTTGCCAGTTCATTAAGCGATTTTGATGACGATGTTTGAAACAAATCAAAAGAAGCATTTTGTTTCATATAATATGGCACATCGGAAATCGCCGTATCAAAGCTTTCAGATATTAATGATCTTATAATTTCGAGAATAATATCAATTTCCCTTTGAAGCAGGTTCAATCGAAAAAATTCAGAAGCCTTAACTTGGACAAATTTAATTAGCCGCAAGGTCTGACTAAAAGCGTTTTTTTTGATGAGAACCTCTAACTGGCCCCGATGAATCGTATCAACGGAGATATCATGAAGAATGTCATCGTAATTGGGATGATTGCGTAAAAAAGCAGCCACCTCAGGAACCGACTTCATCTTGATCATTTCCTCATAATCAGAAGCCTTTAGGCGCCTTCCATAGATGGATTTAGCTTTAGCAACTATTGCGTTACCAACAAAATCAATCATGCCCTCACCCCTTTATTCATTTGGTTTTTTATTCGAGGCAGGCTTTATAGATTTCGTCCACCCAATCTTGTCGGTTCTGTTTGTAGATTGAATTGATATCATTTAAAATTGCTTCATATTCGGCCATAAGTACGGCCTTTCTTTCGCTGAGTTCCAAATGGAACTTAGTGATTGTTTCTTCAATTTTAACTTGGGTTTCTTTGGTATGTATTTCCATTAATTCTTGTTTTTTCAATTTCAAAAAAGCATCAAAATTATCTTTTTCCTTTTGGAAAGCATCAACTTTTTCCCTAGCTGTTTTATCCATTTCAACTAGTTGGCGGATGATAATATCCGGCATAATAGCATCTCCTATTCCTTGTGACGGTATATTTTGTATTATAGTCCTAATTGACAAATAAATAAAGTCATATACCAATTCTGACCTTTAAACGAAGTCGTGTGATATAAAGTATATAGTATCTACTAGATATTTTATGATGCCGTTAAGTAAAAAAGAACCATACTTATCTCGTGACAGGAAGGCACTTTATAAAAACTGCACTTGGACGTCTTTAATTTTCGAACTAGTAATTTGAACTGATACCCAAAAGTTGTAGTATGACATAATAGAAGTATATGCGAGTGGTATTAGTTCACATTTGTGTGAAACTACTATTTTGATACAATTATGCCTCCCTGGTGGATTGTTCTTACAACTATCAAACAACTACGACCAACTTATATTGCTATAAATATGATATCACGAACACTGTTCTATTTTCAT
>JAQVVR010000012.1 GCA_028698875.1 Candidatus Izemoplasmatales bacterium | reverse complement strand
ATAAACTTTCATTTTCATAGCACTCAACTATTGACAGTGCTAAAAACTGTTGTATAATAATATTAGCACTTGAATATTCGGAGTGCTAAATAACAAACACAAAAGGAGAGTTAATATGTTGAAACCATTACATGACAACGTGGTTCTCAAAAAAGACAAAATTGAAAAGAAAACCGCGAGCGGAATCATCCTCTCAGGAGATGCCAAAGAACAACCAAGTTTTGCTACTGTCGTAGCTGTTGGTGAAGGTGCCAGAGTGGAAGGCGAACTCGTCCCAATGACCGTCCAGGTCGGCGACAAAGTCGTCTATAAAAAGTATTCCGCAACAGAATTCAAATTTGAAGAAGAAGAATATCTAATCATCGCCGAAAAAGATATTCTTGCTATCTTAGACTAGGGAGGCAATACTATGGCAAAAGATATTCGTTTTTCCAAAGAAGCACGTATCGCAATGCTAAGAGGTGTCGATATTTTATCCGACGCCGTCAAAGTAACACTTGGTCCTAAAGGCCGCAATGTTGTTCTTGACAAAGGCTACGGATCACCGCTAATCACCAATGATGGTGTAACCATCGCCAAAGAAGTCGAACTTACCGATCCATTTGAAAACATGGGTGCTAAACTCGTATATGAAGCCGCCAACAAAACTAACGATGTTGCTGGCGATGGAACCACAACCGCAACCGTTCTTACACAATCAATGATTCATAAAGGCATCTTAGCAATCGACAAAGGCGCTAATCCCGTTTTGATGAAAGAAGGCATCGAACTCGCTGCCAAAGAAGTATCAAAACGGTTACTTGAAAAATCGCATAAAATCGAATCATCGACAGATATCGCCAGTGTCGCCACCGTCTCTTCCGGCTCCGCTGAAATTGGTGATATCATTGCCAAAGCAATGGCAAAAGTTGGCGAAAATGGCGTTATAAACGTCGATGAGTCCAAAGGCTTTGATACCACTTTAGAAGTTGTAGAAGGTCTCCAATATGATAAAGGCTACATTTCTCCATATATGGTTTCAGATCGAGAAAAAATGGAGATTATTCTAGAAAACGCTTTAGTAATGGTTACCGATCAAAAAATCACCACCATTAAAGATATCCTTCCCTTATTAGAACAAATCGTTCAAATGAGCAAGCCCCTATTAATTATCGCTGAAGATATCGAAAACGAAGTATTAAGTACTTTGATTGTAAACAAACTGCGTGGCACTTTCAATGTCGTCGCCACCAAAGCCCCTGGCTTTGGCGACAACCAAAAAGAAATGCTTTCTGACATCGCCGCTTTGACTGGTGCTACCTTTGTAGCGAAAGATTTGAATATGGAAATTAAAGATACCACCGTAGAAATGCTCGGTGTTGCCAAGAAAGCTGTTATCGCCAAAGATTCTACAACTTTAATTGATGGCAATGGCGATAAAAACGTTTTAGATGCTCGTATCGCTGAAATTCGGTCGCAAATCGAAAATGTTACCAGTGAGTATGATAAAAAACGCCTTTCCGAACGCTTAGCAAAACTGACATCAGGCGTTGCTGTTTTAAAAGTCGGTGCGATGACAGAAACGGAATTAAAAGAGAAAAAACTCAAAATTGAGGATGCACTAAATGCCACAAAAGCCGCGATTGCCGAAGGCATTGTTGTCGGTGGTGGCGCTGCCCTCGTTGAAATCTATAACGACATCAAGTCAACATTAAAATCCGATGTCGTCGACATTCAAAAAGGGATTAATGTCGTTATCGAATCACTCACAGCCCCCGTATATCAAATAGCTGACAACGCCGGATACGATCCATTGGAAATCGTCGAAATCCAGAAAGTTGCCCGCAAAAACTTTGGCTTCAACGCCCGTACTGGTGAATGGGTCGATATGTACAAAGCCGGAATCGTTGATCCGACAAAAGTAACGCGAAGCGCGATTATTAACGCCGCTTCCATTTCCGCAATGTTTTTAACAACTGAAGTTGGAGTTGCCAATATTAAAGAAGAAAAAGCCACTCCCGCAATGCCGGAAATGTACTAATAGTATTACACCTACAAAAGACAGATAATTACCATTTAATTATGGCCTAACATCTGTCTTTTTTTTATTCAAAATAATAGTTATCTATTAAGATAACAACTAGTGATATACATCCGTTTAAAATTAAGTAACTGTTACCAACATTTCCCATCCAAAGATGTGGCCCTTTTTTGATAATCGCTTGGATTTACGCTTAAAAAGTCTTGAGTTAAAAACGCTTTCATAGTATAATAGAAAAGTGTGGTAAAGCACTGATCGTTTTCGCATTGGATTCGTATCCTTGGCGTGCTTTTTTTTCTGTCAAGTGAATGAATTACGAATTCTGCGAAGGCCATCGTTTAAAAAAACAAACGCTTTTTCACATCCTTATCGGCACCCATCAATCTGGAGACAGATTGAAAAAAATAGACAAAAGAGGCGAAAAAATTGTTAAAAAGTCAGTATTTGCAAAAGGTTTATGCTTCAGTGTCCCAACGTTACAAAGACCAGCCTGAATTTATGCAGGCCGTCGAAGAATTTTTCGATTCCATGGATTCTTTAGTTGAAAAAGAACCCAACATCGAAAAATTCGCTATCATGGAACGGATTGTCGAACCAGAGCGGACTATTAAGTTCCGTGTTACGTGGACCGATGATTCCGGAAAAATCCAAGTCAACCGAGCAATGCGCGTTCAGTTCAACTCGGCCATTGGACCATACAAAGGCGGTATTCGCTTCGCTCCAAACGTCAATGAATCAATTTGCAAATTCTTAGGATTTGAACAAACCTTCAAAAATAGTTTGACCGGTCTTCCTATGGGCGGAGCCAAAGGCGGAGCCGACTTTGATCCCAATGGCAAAAGTGATAATGAAATTATGACTTTCTGCCAATCATTCATGTCCGAACTTTATCAACATGTTGGACCAAATTATGATGTTCCTGCTGGCGATTTTGGCGTCGGTGCCCGGGAAATTGGTTATATGTTTGGTTTCTACAAAAAAATCGTTAATCAATGGAATGGTGTTTTCACTTCCAAAGGCTTAGCATCAGGCGGATCGTTAGGACGCCCAGAAGCTACCGGCTATGGTGTTTGCTATTTCGCTCAAGAAATGTTAAAAGCCTATCGTAATGATGGTTTCAAAGGCAAACGCATCATTATCTCCGGTGCTGGTAAAGTTGGTTGGATGGCTGCTTCTAAAGCGACTGAACTGGGAGCTAAAGTCATTGCAATGTCTGACTTCTCCGGTGTTATCCATGATGAAAACGGTATCGATCTTGACTTGTTACTAGAATTATCAAAAACCAATACCGTCGTTATGGACAAATATCGCAATACTCACCCCGAAGCCATCTTCAATCCGGATACGAAATCAATTTGGAATATTAAATGCGATATCGCCATGCCTTGCGCTACTCAAAACGAAATTTATCTAGAAAGCGCTAAAGCATTAGTAGAAAATGGTTGCTGGATGGTCGTTGAAGGCGCTAACATGCCAACTACCTTGGATGCTACTAGATACTTCATTGACCATGGAATTCTCTTTGCTCCAGGAAAAGCTTCTAATGCCGGCGGCGTTGCCGTTTCCGGTTTAGAAATGACCCAAAACGCTATGCATATTGGCTGGACCTTTGCCGAAGTCGATGCAAAATTAAAAGAAATCATGGCTGGTATCTTCAAAAAGGCCGATGATGCCGCAATGAAATATACCGGAACTCATAACCTCGTTGCAGGTGCAAATATCGCCGGATTCCTAAAAGTATACCAAGCAATGCTTGAACAAGGCACTTTATAGGATTTTATGATGAGAGCTTTCTTTCCCGCTCATATCCTGCTTCCAAGACCGGGTACCGATCTTTCTAAGTGGGCGGTCATCGCTTGTGATCAATTCACGAGCCAACCGGAATACTGGGATGCGCTTAATCAGCAAATAGGTGAAGCCCCATCGACGCTCCGCCTCATCTTGCCCGAAGCATATTTAGGCAAAGATGAAGTTGCTGAGATCCAGAAAATCAACCGTCACATGGATGAATATTTACAAAAATCTGTGCTTTTGGATGCGGGAAACTGCATGATTCTTGTTGAACGCCAAACGCCCTACGTTGCCAAACGTTTGGGCCTCATTTTGACGGTTGATTTAGAAATGTATTCCTATGCCCCCGGATCACATCCGTTAATCCGTGCGACTGAACAAACGGTTGCCTCTCGAATTCCCCCCCGGGTCAAGATCCGTGAAAAAGCTCCGATTGAAATACCTCATGTTTTATTATTGATTAATGATAAAGAAGAACAAATTATTGAAACTTTATATGCTCATCGCGATACATTGGAATTAGTTTACGATTTTGATCTCAATATGAATGGTGGTCATCTTCGTGGCTATAAAGTCACTGATTTAACAGCAATTCAAAATCAGTTTGAAAAATTAACTAGTCCCAAGTATTCGCAAAAAATGTATGCCAACCCCCAAGCCGGTTTATTAGGCCTTGTCGGTGATGGCAATCATTCCCTTGCTTCGGCTAAAGCTCATTGGGATAATGTCAAACAATCGCTTACGGAAGCACAAAAACAAGATCATCCGGCTCGGTATGCCCTCGTTGAAGTGGAAAACATTTATGACGAAGGCTTGAAATTCGAACCGATTCATCGGGTCGTCTTCTTTGCCGACCAAGATTTTTGGAGTGGGCTATGGAATCTTCAATGCGGCAGTTACCATGCGGCTGTTTATACTAAAACCCATGGTGCCAGACCATTACATTTACCGAAAGTGGCACCGGTAGCGATTAAACTCATCCAAGATTACATCGATAGTTATATCAAAACCCATCCCGGAACAAAAGTTGACTATGTCCATGGTATGGACAATCTACAGGCAATTTGTGACAAGGATCGCGATGCCATAGGCATCACGCTTCCTCCTCTTGCCAAAGCCGATTTATTTCCTTACGTTCTTAAAGAAGGCGTCTTACCCCGCAAATCCTTCTCAATGGGAGAAGCGGTGGAAAAACGATATTACTTTGAAAGCAAACTGATTGTCGCTTCAAAAATATAGAAAGGAGATTTCAATTACTATGAAACGTGTATACAACTTCTCAGCTGGTCCGGCAGTGTTACCCGAACCCGTATTATTAGAAGCCCAACAAGAGATGCTTAACTATCATGATTCTGGTATGTCAGTTATGGAAATGAGCCATCGTTCCAAAACTTATGAAGCCATTATCAAGGAAGCCGAGATGGATTTACGGACACTCTTGCATATTCCCGATAATTACAAGGTCCTCTTTTTACAAGGAGGCGGAACCCAACAATTTGCTATGGTGCCGATGAACTTAATGAAATCAAAAACAGCTGATTACATTATTACGGGAACCTGGTCGAAGAAAGCTTACAGTGAAGCTAAAATGTACGGTACCCCCGTATCAGTAGCTTCATCAGCGGACAAAAACTTTGCTTATGTGCCCGATTGTTCACAACTGAAGTTATCAGAAAACGCTGATTATCTTTACATGTGCGAAAACGAAACTATTAATGGAACCTTTATGCATAAGTTGCCCAACGCACAAGGAAAAGTTTTAGTATCTGACTCTTCATCGTGTTTCTTATCATATCCGATGGATGTGACCAAATTTGGTCTCATCTTTGCCGGCGCTCAAAAGAACGTTGGTCCAGCTGGAGTAACAATCGTCATCATCCGTGAAGATTTAATCACCGATGATGTCTTCCCCGGAACACCAACTATCTTACGTTACAAAATTCACTCCGAAAACGATTCAATGTACAATACTCCACCTTGTTATGGAATTTATATCTGTGGAAAAGTCTTTAAATGGCTGTTAAAAAATGGCGGACTTGAAGCTATGAAGAAAGTAAACGATCAAAAAGCCGAACTTCTTTATGGCATGCTCGATAATTCAAAATTATTCCATGGCATCGTTGCAAAAGCCGATCGTTCGATCATGAACGTGACCTTTACCGCCGGATCAGAAGAAATGGATGCCAAATTTGTTTCCGAAGCCAAAGCTGCCGGATACGATAACCTCAAAGGTCACCGTTCCGTTGGCGGTCTCCGGGCTTCCATCTATAATGCAATGCCATACGAAGGCGTTCGTTCATTAGTCGAATTCATGAAAGAATTCGAAACGAAAAATCGGTAAGGAGGCCATTATGAAAATAGCTTGCCTTAACAATATCTCACCAATTGGACTGGCAACTTTACCAACGCATTATCAAGTCGTTCCTAATGTCGTCGATGCCGATGCCATATTAGTCCGCAGTCAAAATATGCTTGATATGACCCTCCCGCCTTCAATTCTAGCTATTGCCAGAGCTGGAGCTGGAGTCAATAACATTCCTTTGGAAAAGTGCGCTGATTTAGGAATCGTCGTCTTTAACACCCCAGGAGCTAATGCTAATGGTGTTAAAGAACTGGTTATTGCCGGCATGCTATTAGCATCCCGCGATATTTATCATGGTATTCAATGGGTTGAGGCCAACAAAACCGATCCCGACATTCAAAAGACCATTGAAAAAGCGAAAGCTCAATTTGCCGGCACGGAAATTTTGGGAAAAAAACTTGGTGTCATCGGCCTTGGAGCGATTGGTGTTTTAGTCGCCAACGCTGCCGTTGGCCTAGGTATGACGGTTTATGGAGCCGATCCCTTTATCTCCGAAACTAACAAACAAAAATTATTGCCAGCCGTAAATCTAGTCACAAACGACCAGATTTATGCCGAATGTGATTTCGTCACCATTCATGTTCCTGCCCTCCCAGAGACCAAAGGCATGTTCAATGTCGACGTTTTCGCGAAAATGAAAGATGGCAGTGTCCTTTTGAACTTTGCTCGCGATATTTTAGTCAACGATAATGATTTAAAAGCTGCTTTAGAAATTGGCAAGATTCGTCGTTATGTGACTGACTTCCCCAATGCCAAAACCGCTAATATGGATGGAGTCATCACTATTCCCCACTTGGGAGCTTCCACGGAAGAATCCGAAGATAATTGTGCCATCATGGCAGTGAAACAAATCGTTGATTATATTGATAATGGCAATATCGTCAATTCGGTCAACTTCCCATCTGTCGATGCGGGTATCAGTACTTCCCAAGGCCGACTCGTCATTCTGTATAAGAATGTCGAAGATATGGTTAAAATCGTCAATGAGGCTATCGCTGTCTATGTTTCTGACAATTCTCCTAAAATCGAAGCCCTTGTCAATAAAACCAAAGGTGCTTATGGGGCAATGATTGTTGATTTAAATGTCCCGGCTCGTTTTAGTATCCAACAGAAACTAGCAACTATCGAAGGTGTCATCGCTGTCCGATTAGTAAAATAACCCAAATATTTATTTTTCCAGACTCCCGCCATTATGGCGGGAGTTTTATTGGGGAATAAAATGCTTGCATTATTGACCGAATAATATTAAAATATACTAGAGATTTGAATGGAGGATTTGTATGAGAACCCAAGTTATTCTAAAGTGCTCAGAGTGTAAGTCAGAAAACTACACAATGACAAAGAATAAAAAATTGCACCCTGACCGTCAGGACATCAAGAAATATTGCCCACAGTGTCAAAAAGAAACCATCCATAAAGAAAAGAAATAACTTCATAATATGAAGTTTTTTTCTTATTTAAGTAAAGATTTATTTCATCGACAATCGATGTAATTGCCGATTTATGATATAATTAAAAATGAGGAGTTGAGATGATGAAAAAATACCTAATCGGAATTGATGTTGGGGGAACCGCCATCAAAATTGGTCAATTTGATTTAGCAGGAGTCATGATAAACAAGTGGGACCTTCCGACCAATAAAACTGATTGTGGACAGCACATTTTACCAGAGATCTCTCATTTCCTGAATGAAAATATCAACCTTGAAGAAGTAAAGGGCATCGGTTTTGGAGTGCCCGGACCGGTAACGGCAGGAGTAATTAAAAACGGAGTAAACCTTGGCTGGGATACCATCGATGTGGTTGGCGAATTTTCCAAACTACTAACCAATAAGGATATTATTGTCAAAGTCTCCAATGATGCCAATGTCGCTGCTGCTGGTGAAACATTTTGCGGTGCGGCACAGGGCTATCAAAATGTGTGTTTATTTACCATTGGTACCGGAGTTGGCGGGGGTATCATAATTATGGGAAAACTGGTTGATGGTCATGATGGCATGGGTGGCGAAGTTGGACACATGCTTGTCGATCAAAAACGTCGCTTTCTATGCAATTGTGGCAAAAGCGGCTGCCTGGAAACGGTTGCCTCCGCAACCGGAATTATCAACCTAGCCAAATTGTACCGCATTGAAGATCCAACCAGTAAACTAAATCGCTATGATCGATTAAGCGCCAAAATGGTATTTGATTTTGCCAAAAAGGGTGATCGTATTGCTTTAAGAGTTGTCGATGAAGCAACCAATTATCTTGCGTATGCCTGCTCATTAGTAACTTTAGTGGTTAATCCCGACATATTTGTTATCGGTGGTGGAGTATCATATGCTGGTCAGTTTCTGATAGATAAAATCGAATCACAATACTATCAGTATGTTACGCCATTTATCTCGCATGCAAAATTCGCTTTAGCTCAACTTGGGAACGAAGCTGGCATGTATGGCGCAGCGTATCAGGTGCGCTAATGAAACCAGTTACTTTTAATCAAAATATTGCTAATCAGAACAGTTATTTAATCACATATAAAAACAAGGCACTCGTGATTGATCCTGGATTCAACGGTGAAGCGATTTTAACAACGATTGCCAATAAGCAATTACTACTAGAAATGGTATTAATTACTCATGGTCATTATGACCATCTTCGCGATGTCAGACTCTTGGCAACCAAACATGATTTTTTATTAGTCATTCATGCGGATGATTATCCCAATTTGGTGGATACCTCTTTAAACTACGCCACTAGTTTTAATGGATCGTTTCAAATCAAACAAAGCCAACGAGTTTTACAAGTCAAAGACAATGAGACCATCGCATTTGGAACGGGAAACATAACGGTATTACATACGCCCGGGCATACCCGCGGCAGTGTTTGTTACTTAATCGATGGCACCTTATTTTCCGGAGACACTTTGTTTTGTGGGGATGCCGGCCGTACCGATTTGGCGGGTGGCAGTCCGAAAATGATGAAAGAATCTTTGATTCGGCTTTTTCACGGACTTACCAATGAAACCATTGTTTATCCAGGTCATGAAGAGATGACCTCTATTGGAGCAGAACGCGGACATTACTTATTCTTATCGCATCGCTAGATTTTGTCACAGTCAACAGTGTATAGAAGATGTCGATAAATAAAAAATGACCAGTTTTGGCCATATATACTAAATGGAGGAAGAATCGTGCAAACAATTCTTCCTTTATGCATTTCTGTACTAAACCGGATATTGGCATTGACGTTGAAAAATGAATCGAAGTAACGTATAATAAAGAAGAACTTATCCATACGATTAACTGGGTTTTTCTACTCGGATGATATTTAGTTTATATATAGTATCGACAGATTGGGAGGGAAAATATGCCATCATATCAGATAATTGCTGACTTGTTTCGAAATGCGATTTTACTGTTTGCCATTGTTTTAGCCTATGGAACCCTCAATTTGCGGCCAATCCAGGCTAAAAACTGGCAAAAAATTGTTTTGGGTATCATAATTGGTGGGTTTGCTATCTTGATTATGCTTAATCCATGGCAAATGGGTCCGGGGTTAATTTTTGATACGCGGAGTGTGTTAATTAGTTTGACTGCTGCTTTTTTCTCACCGTTGACCTCTATCATCGCCATGGTAATCGGAATTGGGTTTCGAATTTCGATTGGGGGAACGGGAATATATGCAGGCGTAGGCACGTATGTCGTATCAACTGCGATTGGTCTTGCTTGGTATTATGTGCGCAAAAGACGTTTGAATCAAATGACACAGCGGTCTCGTCAAGTCAAAATTTTTGGGGAGTTTTTTCTTTTTGGTGTTGTAGTTCACATTGGTGTTTTATTATGCCAATTATTCCTGATTTTCCCGTTGTGGAACGGATTGGAAATAATCCAAAAAATCTGGTTCCCCTTTTTAGTAATTTATCCGATTGTCACCGGAGTATTAGCATTAACATTTATCAATTTGACCGACCGGTTAGATTTCTTTACAAACATAAAACAAATGCAACGACTCTTACAAGCTTCAATTGATAGTCCCTGTTCGGTTGCGATATTTGCCGTGGATAAAAACATCCGCTTTTTAGTTATCAATAATTATTTTCGTGAGATGATTAAACAACAACATAATTTTGACATTAAAGTTGGCGATAATGCCAAAGATCTCTTTGCCAATATGGATTATGATGACCTCGGTACTGGCATCCAAAAAGCCATTAATGGTGAATCATCATCATTGATATCTTTGCATCAATCCCAAGGGAATACGTTTTACCTTCGCTGTCTTTTCGGGCCGATATTTGATGATAAAAGTAAAATCATCGGAGCTACCGTTTTTTGCGAAGACGTCTCTGAAGATATCAAAAAAACCAAAGAAAATCTTTATCTGTCCTATCATGATTATTTGACAGGACTAAAGAATCGACGCTACTATGGTGAGATGATCATCAAGATTGATAAACAAAGCATTGTCCCTGTTTCTGTGGCAATGGCGGATATTAATGGTTTAAAAATCACCAACGATGCTTTCGGACATGCGACCGGTGATCAGTTGCTATTACAAGTATCGAAATTGATGACCGATGGCTTTGGCGATAAAGGTGTCGTTTGTCGAATTGGTGGCGATGAATTCGTCATTATTATGGAACATATTGAACTTGAGGAAGCCAACGCATTGGTTAATCAAGTCAAAACGGAAATGGATCAAATTTCTATCTTTGGTTTAGAAATCTCAGTGGCTTTTGGAACAGCGTGCAAAACCGGCAATGAAAAAATGGCTTCGATTATTAGAATGGCAGAAGCAGAGATGTACAATAAAAAGTTATATGAAATTTCTAGTCAACGAGCCGAATCAATTAAAACAATTTTAAATACCTTATATGTTAAAAACCCGCGCGAAGAATTGCATTCTCGCCGGGTTAGTGAATTATCAGTTTGGATTGGCAATATTTATCAGCTAAGCAAAGATGAAATAAATGTGTTACGAATGATTGCTAATCTTCATGACATTGGTAAAATCGCCATTGATGAGGCAATTTTGAATAAACCAGATAAGCTAACCCAAGATGAGTGGGAAATTATAAAACGTCATCCGGAAATCGGATACCGAATTTTGGCTTCCGCGAGCGAATATGTCGATATCTCAGGAGTAATTCTTGCTCATCACGAACGCTGGGATGGCAAAGGTTATCCCAAAGGTATTCAAGGCGAAGAAATCCCCTGGCGAGCAAGAATCATTGCCATAGCCGATGCTTTTGATGCCATGACCAGCCCGCGGGCTTATCGAAAAACAATGTCTAGCGTCGAGGCAATTGATGAGATTGAGAGATGCTCAGGAACGCAATTTGATCCTGATATTGCTAATCGGTTCGTTACCGAAATGCGGAAACAATTATAATAATTATTATTGAAAAGGTCGGCATCTCCATTGACGGAGTTGCCGACCTTTTTTTCATGAACAGATAAAGACAACCGCGGTGATGATAACAATATAAATACCACAAACTAATGAATAGGTTTTAATATAGGTTTTACCTTGATTGGGAAAATCTTTTTGCACGAATTTAAATGCGATTAAACTGGCTAAAGAAGCAATAAGTGTTCCCATGGAACCGACATTTACTCCTTGCAATAATGGTTTCCAATAACTTGAGTCAGTAAAAGTTGACAACAAAATCGAAGCCGGGACATTTGATATCAACTGACTGGTAAAAAGTCCTGTGAAATATACCGAAGTATCAGAATTTAAGACGTTGGCAATCGCTGCGATTACGGATGTCATGTGACTTAGATTCCCGGTAAAGATAAAAAAACAAGTAAAAGTCAAAAGCAATGGATAATCAACTTTTTTAAGTAAATGCCGACAAAAGCTAATTACCATAACTGCCGTAATTCCTAACGCCCAAAGTTCTGGTATAATTTTCAATACACATAGCAAGGCATTGACGAAAATCACCACATAAATAATCAATTTTTTACCCGCCACTTTGGGAGCGATTATAATGGGTTCACAAGTGACGTTAGGGACCAATGCCACCGTCGTGCCAATCAACAGTAGAAACCCAGTGATGGTAATTGGCGCCATTGCCAGTACAAACTGTCCAAAAGGAATGTCATAATACGCATATAAATAAATATTTTGTGGATCACCCATCGGGGTTAAAGCACTGCCTAAATTAGCAGCGATGGTTTGGAGAATAACAATAATCAATGCATATCGTTGTTGCTTAGTTTGGTTGGTGATTATTAAAGTAAAAGGAACGAGAGTTAAAAGTACAGCATCATTGGTTACCCACATTCCTAAGAAAAACGAAGCTAAAATGATAACCAAAGCAATCCATTTAATCGAATAAAATTTAGCTACAAGCTTCATGGCGATAAAATTAAACAGGTTGCATTCTGCCATACCCGCCACCGCCACCATTAACGAAAACATTATGATGAGTACCTTATAATTGATATAGCCAAAATAGGCGCTTGATGGCAAAATGATAAAGCACGAAACAATTGCCAAAATTAAGGCAATGATGAAGACTTTATCTTTCCAAAAGTAGTTAATAAACTGTGTCATAGGTCGCCATTTCCAAGGAGATGAATAATCTCGATGATATTATACTACAAATCATTAAAAATACAACAACGAGTAACGGTGGAAATAGGGTCAAATGGGGACAAATTGAGTCTTTTATAAATAATTATCCAAAATTAGCACTCTATGCTTGACTTTGCTAAAAGGGTTGTGTATAATATTGTTAGCATTCAAAAAGACGGAGTGCTAAGGGAGTGATCATCTTGCTAAATGAACGACAAGAACTAGTCCTCAAATTAATCATCGAAGAATATGTTCGGACGGCTGAACCCGTCGGGAGTCGATCATTATCCAAATTCATGGATGTCTCCCCCGCCACCATTCGCAATGAGATGTCAGATCTTGAAGATTTAGGTTTTTTAGAAAAGACACACACATCAAGTGGACGTATCCCTTCAGAAAAAGGATATCGATATTATATTGAAACAATCCTTTTGAATGCCTCTGATGATCCTAATGCCTACACCGAATTTGATTCGTTGTTTGAAAATCAGGAAATTGAACGTGAACAATTGATTAAAGAAGCCATCGATTTATTAAGTCAAGTGACCAATTGTACGGCAATCTCTTTGGGCCCAAACGCCTTTAATTCGCGAGTTAAAAAAGTGCAGTTAATTCCCTTAACCGTTACTTCAGCACTCGTTGTGGTTATTACTAACCTTGGTCATGTTGAATCCAAACAGATTAAAATTTCTGAGGATATGGAAATAAACGAGTTGGTAAAAGTTATTGACTTACTAAATGAAATCCTCGTTGACACGCCGATTTCTCAAGTCTCAGAAAAACTGCATTACGAAATTCAGCATCAACAAATCAAAGAATTATTAAAATATCGCGAAACAATCGTTGATTCATTCATTGAAGCCTTTCAGAAATTTGCGCAAACAAAATATTATCTTACCGGGCAATCAAATATGCTTTATCAACCGGAATTTAACGATATTCGCAAACTCCGTGAATTTCTTAACACCATTGAAAACAACGATATATTCAAATTAGTCGAAACCAATTCCGATGGTGTCTCAGTCAAGATTGGCACCGAAAACCTGGTAACATCAATGCAAGACTGTACCGTAGTATCCGCAACCTACAATACCGATGAAGGTGAAAAAGGAACCATCTCGGTTGTTGGCCCCACACGGATGCAATATCGGAAGATTATTCCATTAATCCGGTATATCGTAAAGCATATTTCCAAACTATATGAAGATAAATAAGGAGCTCATGTATAATGACTAAAGACAAAGACGAAAAAATGAAGCCAGATGCAAAACAACAAACACCTGAACCCGCCACAAAAATCCCGACTCTTGACGAGCAAATCGAGACTTTATCGCAAGAACTTGCGGATATCAAAGATAAATACCTACGCGCCTTAGCCGAAATGGAAAACTTCAAAAAACGCAACAGCGACGAGTTACATCGGGAAAAACGGTACGCTTCCATGCCGGTTTGTGACAAACTAATTGATCAACTCGAAATCTTTGATCAGGCACTAAATGTTCAAACAGAAGATTCCAATTTTAAGAACTTTCTTTATGGTTTTAAAATGATAAAAGATATGATTTATGCGGTTTTAGTCGAAGAAGGTGTCAGTCAGATAGACATCCAGATCGGCGATGGTTTCGATCCTACCATCTCCCACGCTGTCGACAAAACCCAAGATGCTGACAAAAACGATAATGTTGTTGTCAAAATCGTTAAAAAAGGTTACAAATACAAGGATCGTTTATTACGACCAGCGATGGTCGTCATCAACTTGAAACCAATCGAGTCAGAAGCGGAAACCGCTACTGACAACACCAAATTCGATAGTAATATCGCTTAATCCACAGGAGGATACCATTATGAACAAAGTCATCGGAATCGATTTAGGAACCACCAATTCATGCGTTGCCGTCATGGAAGGCAAAGAAGCCAAAGTTATAAACAATTTAGACGGTAACCGGACAACCCCATCCGTTGTCGCTTTCAAAGACGATCAGATTCAAGTCGGCGAAGTCGCCAAACGGCAAGTTATCACTAACCCCAATACTGTTTATTCAATTAAACGGAAAATGGGAACCAACGCCAAAATTAACATCAATGGCAAAGATTATACCCCTCAAGAAATCTCCGCGATGATTTTACGTAACTTAAAAGAATCAGCGGAAGCATATCTGGGCGAAAAAGTCACGGAAGCGGTCATCACCGTCCCGGCGTATTTTAACGATGCTCAGCGGCAAGCCACTAAAGATGCCGGCAAAATCGCCGGACTCGATGTAAAACGGATTATCAATGAACCGACAGCCTCGGCTTTAGCCTATGGCATTGATAAGAAAGATAAAGAACAAACCGTTCTTGTTTATGACTTCGGCGGCGGCACCTTCGATGTTTCGATTCTTGATCTCGCCGATGGTACTTTTGAAGTCATCGCCACCAATGGTGACAACCGTTTAGGCGGCGACGATCTTGACCAGCGGATTGTTGAATGGTTGACCGCTGAATTTAAAAAAGAAACCGGTGTCGATCTTGCGGCCGACAAAATGGCATTACAAAGACTTCGCGATGCTTCCGAAAAAGCTAAAAAAGAATTATCTTCAATCACGTCTACACAGATTTCCTTGCCGTTTATCTCCATGACGGCTAATGGACCAGTCCATCTCGAAAAAACGCTCACACGGGCTAAATTCAACGAATTAACCGAAGATTTAGTTAATCGGACCATCGAACCAGTACGCAAAGCGCTATCCGATGCCAAAATGACCGCAAAAGATATCGATCAAGTACTTTTGGTCGGCGGCTCAACACGGATTCCTGCTGTTCAAGATGTTGTCCGAAAAATTCTTGGCAAAGAACCAAATCGTTCCATCAATCCCGACGAAGTCGTCGCGATGGGGGCAGCGATTCAAGCAGGTGTGTTAGTCGGTGAAGTCAAAGATGTTTTATTACTTGACGTTACCCCTCTATCCCTAGGAATCGAAACACTGGGTGGTGTTTTCACAAAACTGATTGACCGTAACACTACGATTCCAACGGCTAAATCCCAAATTTTCTCCACCGCAGCCGATAGTCAAACTACAGTTGATATCCATGTTCTCCAAGGCGAACGTTCAATGGCTAAGGATAATAAGACTTTGGGTCATTTCCAATTAAGTGACATTCCGGTTGCACCTCGTGGTGTTCCGCAAATCGAAGTTAAATTTGACATCGATGCCAACGGCATCGTCAATGTTTCCGCTAAAAACGTCGCCACCGGCAAAGCTAATTCGATCACTATTCAAAGTGGTTCCGCATTAACGGAAGCAGAAATCGAACGGATGGTCAAGGAAGCGGAAGTAAACGCCGATGCCGATAAGAAACAACGTGAAGAAGTTGATCTACGTAACGAGGCCGATCAAATGATCTTCTTAGCTAATAAATCGATTAAAGATTTAGGCGACAAAGTCACCGATAAAGAAAAAACCGAAACCGAAGCCAAGATTAAAGAACTGGAAAAAGCATTAAAAGGAACCGATTTAGAAAAAATTAAAAAGGCAAAAGCCGACTTAGAAAAAACCGCTCAAGCTTTAGCGGAACGAGTATATAAAGAACAGGCCAATCAACAAAAACCTGGCGATGATGGCCAAAACAATGGCGGCACACAAAATGGATCATCGGATGCCGGGGGCAATGATGATACTGTCTTCGACGCTGATTATAAAGAAGTATAAGACTAACAATATTTTCACAAAAAGCAGGAATCCTGCTTTTTGTCTTGTTTACTGAGGTGATGAAATGGACAAACGCGATTACTACGAAGTACTCGGAATCAATCGGTCAGCGACCGAAGACGATATCAAGAAAGCCTATCGATCATTAGCCAAAAAATATCATCCTGATGTCTCGACTGAAAAAAACGCCGAAGCCAAATTTAAAGAAGTCCAAGAAGCTTACGAAGTCCTTTCGGACTCCGGAAAACGGACTCAATACGATCAGTTTGGGCACGCTGCTTTTGATCAGACTCGGGGTCAGGGTTTCCAAGGAGCGGGATTTGAAGGTTTTGATTTCGGAGATATTTTTTCCGCCTTTTTCGGAGGCGGTGCCCGTGGTCAAACTCAAGCCAACCGGGCACGACCACGAAAAGGCGCTGATATTCAACGCCGAATGACAATTTCCTTTGAAGAATCGATTTTTGGCAAACGCGAAACCTTAAAAGTGCCAGCTTATGACGAATGCCCAAATTGCCATGGTACGGGAGCCAAATCACCATCGGACATTAAAACTTGTTCGAAATGTCGCGGTACCGGTGAAGTGACAGTGGAATCGCAAACTTTGTTTGGCCGAACCCAAACGCGGACAACTTGTCCAAATTGTCGGGGGACGGGCAAAGAAATCATTAATAAATGTCCAACCTGTGGCGGCGATGGCCGCATTAAAGTCAATAAGGATGTTGAAATTCGGGTTCCAGAAGGCATCGAAACCGGACAACAAATCCGCATCGAAGGATTTGGAAACAAAGGCATGTTTGGTGGACCTAATGGGGATTTATATATTGTTTTCGACGTTACTCCATCGGATATATTTACGCGTGAAGGTGATGATATCGTCATTACGATGCCAATCTCTTTTTCCCAAGCCGCTTTAGGTGCTGAAATTGAAGTGCCCACGGTTTATGGTAAAGTATTGTTAAAAATACCAGCTGGAACGCAAAGCAATGCTAAATTCAGAATTCGGGAAAAAGGTGCCACTAATGTTCGTAGCAAAGTCAAAGGTGATCAACACGTTATCATTTCCGTAATCACCCCACAACGCTTATCATATGAACAAAAGAAATTATTTGAAGAACTCGCTAAGGTAGAAGATGCCACTGCCAACAAATCGGCATGGGAGCGATTCAAAGCCAACTTCATTAAAAGTAAAAAACCAAGTGCTTAATATATTAAGAGACGATCGTTTCCACGACCGTCTCTTTTTTATTCGTTGTTTGGGATTTCTGGGATTGGTAGTGGCTCAAAACTGAAACCGAGTGTTTCTTCAACTTTCATCGAGAAACATAAACCCCGGGCTTCGGTGGTGACTCCATATTTAGTCGTCATCGCTTTCATCAATCCCAGCCGTTGTTCCTCCAAACAAACAATCATTAATATGTCTTTTTCTGGATGAATTGTAATGCCAAAAAATTTGGCTTTTTCGGTCGATACTGAACTGCGTCCGTGAATAATGGTGCCCCCGCGAGCTCCCGCTTTTCTTGCCTCTGCCATTGCCTCATAGGCAAAGCCATGATTACAAATGAAAAAGATTACTTCTTTATTGATTTCCATGATGGTTTCCTCCCAGTGTTTCGGTAATTAGACCATATCCGGCCTTTGAAATCGCATTGATGGGAATAGCGAAAGTTACTCCCATACCATGTTTTAAAAAATCCAATTGTGCTTTTAATTGAGCGAAGATGGGCGCGATATCATAATCTTCAACCATACTAAAGATGACACTACGTTCTGTTTCTCCTAAAGAGAGATACTCTAGTATTTCTGATGTGGCTGTGCCACTTCCTAATATTGAAGTTTGATAATCAATCGTTTTTCCCCCGATAATCGCTGCTATTTCGTCAGTATATGCTCTTGGGACAATTGTAACTAGTAGCTTCATGATTTCACCTCACTGATTTCCATGATTTCATCGTCTGGTTGCATAATATTAATATCTTTCATTTTCCCTTTATATATCAAACCTAATAACTGAATCGTAATTAGGGGTGCCATTGCTACAAATGCCACCAGACCAAACGCATCGGTCAATATATTTGTGCCAATCGCTGCGGAGGCACCTAAAGCATATGGCATTAGAAACGCTGAGGTCATCGCTCCGGAGACAGCGCCGCCGGCATCAAAAGCGATTGCCGAAAAAATCTTTGGTGTTAAAAATGATAAGATAATTGTCAATGTGTATCCGGGAATTAAGATCCACCAGATACTAATACCGGTGATTACTCTTAGGCATGCTAGTCCAATGGCTATTGAGACACCAATTGACAAAGCAACCATCATTAGTTTTCGCGAAATAGCACCAGCGCTCACATCTTCAACTTGACGGTTGAGGGCAACAACCGAAGGTTCAGCGGCCACAACCGTAAAACCAAATAGCATTCCTAAAGGGATGAGGAGCCATTGGAAATCAGTAGCCCCAAAGTAAGATCCAATCATCGTGCCAATTTTAACCAATCCAGCGCTCGCACCCGTTAAAAACAGTACCAAACCGACATATGTGTATCCAAAGGCAATGCCGATTTTAATCACCCGCTTGCGGTTTAAACGAAACGTAAATAACTGAAAAACAGTGAAGAACAACACAAAAGGTAATATGGCGATTGCCATTTTATACAGGTTTTGTAAAAAATATCCAATGAATGTAGTCGAAGTGTCAGATATAGGTATTGTCGATTGAGAAAAGATGCCTAAAATCAATACAGCCATAATTGGACCGATTGAGGCAATGCCCACGAGTCCGAAACTGTCTTCATCTGAGCTTCGATCACCTCTGGCTTTTGAAATGCCAAAGCCTAAAGAAATGATAAATGGCACCGCCATTGCGCCGGTGGTGACACCGCCGGCGTCAAAGGCAACCGGGATAAAACCAGAATCAAACCAGATGGCAACCAAACCGGCAATCAAAAACAAGATAAGGTACGAAATCGTAAAAATAAGTGGCAATTTATGTTGCGTTAAAATCCGAACCAGGCCGATGACAATAAAGAGACCGACCCCCAAAGCAACTACGATGATTAACAATGGTTGAGAAATTACGCTTTTGAATTGATCGGCTAAAACCCATAAAGCCGGCTCAGCGATGGTAATCAGAAAGCCTACTAAGAAAGCTACTAAGATAAAAACCCATAATTTACGGCGTTTGACTATGTATTCGCCAATAGATTCAGCAATTGTCACCGTGGATGAATATGACCCGATGGCAAATAACGCTAAACCGATTATTAACATGAAGTCGCCAATTAGATAATTAAAAATGGTATGTCCATCAATGCCAATAAGGATGCTGATGAATAAAATTATGATTGAAATCGGGAAAACTGCTTTTATGGATTCATAGATTTTTCCCCAAAGCATTTTCATGCCCAAATTCATCCCTCCCATCAGCTTCTTTATTCTTTATTTTACATCATTAACCAGCATTATTCAATTGCATCGCCAATTCTTGAATAATGTTTATTTAGGTTGATATATCCCCCTGCTTTGCGCTATTTTAAATGCTAAAGTAACAGCTAAACAATTTCTGGAAATATTTGTTTACAATGAATCGCAAATCCATTATAATATAATCAGATTATGTATAAACTGAATATATATAAACACGTTATATATAGAAGGGAGTGATATGATGATTAACTCAGGCGAGTATATTCGCGGATTTACCGAATATATCATTCTTTCCATTCTAACTAAGTTTGACAGTTATGGATATGAAATTTCAAAAATCATCGAGACCGTCTCGGATCGCAATTTTATGCTATCGGATGCCACGATGTATTTTGCATTGAAACGACTGGTTGATGATGGCAAAATCATTTCCTATTCAGAAAAGAATAAGAAGGGCATGACCCGAAAATATTATCAAATCACTCCGGAGGGAAAAACCGCTCTCAAAGAATTTCGGAAAGATTGGATTTTAATCGATAACAATCTCAATAGTTTGGTTGGAGGTGGTTTCGATTATTACCGCGATAATTAATATGCAATCACCAAGAAACCTACTTAAGGAGATTACCTATGGAAATATATAAATTGATACCAACAAACTTCTTTGCCATTCTAAACTGTAAAAATCAAGAAATATATGTCCGATGCCTAGCTGAGATATTTAAAACCTATGAACAAGGATCCATTTTGGGAATGGAGAAAAGTATTGCTCATCAGGTCGTTTGTGATGTGCTTGAGACAATGCCGGCCGATACTATCATTGAAGGCGATGAAGAACTTATCGATGTCCGTGGAAAAGCAAGTGCTATTTTACGCCGTTTTGAAGAATGTGGTTGGATTGACATTGATGTAAGCAACGATTACGTTGAGATTATGAATTTCCGAGATTACGCCATTACCATTATCCAAGCCTTAAATAACATCAGTCAAGATACTTTCTACGGATACGGTGATGATTCCCATGAATTCCGTGGCTATATTTATACCGTATATACACTTTTAACGACAGAGAATCCCGAATTTGCGATGGTTCTTGACCAAGTGTACAAAAACACCATTGCCTTTGTTCGGGAAATTCGTAAATTGGATTCACGGCTTAAGTTTTATATCAAAACCATTCTTGATAACAATGAAATCCGTGATTTAATCAGTTTACTGGTAAATTATAAGGTTGAGTTAGTTGATCAAGCCTATTATCGACTTAAAACCAGTGATAATGTTAATAAATACAAACTTGAGATCATCAAACGCATGGAAGAATACCAAAGCAACGATGTTATCATGGACTTGATAGCTAAAGATTATATGCTTCTGTCCAATAATAATTATGAATTGGCCAAAGCCCGAGCTAATAAAAAAGTCGATGATATCATCGACATATATAATTCACTGGCCCGAATTATTGATGAAATTGACAATAAAAATAAAATTTATGTTAATTCGACAATCGCCAAGATTAAATTCTTATTGAACGATGATGAAAACGTAATTGGCAAATTGACATCAATCTTAAAATTTACTGGCAATAGTATCAAAAAATACAAAACCGATCAAGCATTAAAGACTATCAGTCCGTTGTTTAATATCCGGACCCATCGGATTATAAACAATAATTCACTCTTTACCCCACGAGGCATCTATTGGCATGCGGAATCACAATTCCTCTTAGAAAACGATATTACGCCTAGCGATGCCATGCAAGAAGCCTTCTACAAGGAATTTGAAACGGATTTTTCCGAGGATGTTATCAAAAAATATTTAAATCATGTTTTTGAAAAGCAAAATTTAATAAAAGCCTCAGAGTTACTGACCACTGATTTAAGCGACGAAGCAGTATTAAGACTGCTATATATTCTCGTTTACTCCGGCGAAGAAATGAATTACTTTATTTTGCCTTTGCCCACAACCATCAAACATAACCGCTTCGACATGAACGACTTCCAGATTATAAGGGGGAACAGACCATGATACTAGAAAATTTTGATCAGCTTTCCAATCCACAAAAGGCCATGTTTGCCGATACGTGTAATAAGTTATTAGCTTGCGCCTTTTTGGCAAAAGACAAAAAAGATAATAAAGAGTTATACTATTTTGTCCTTAGCTTTAAGAACTATTTCGATGAATATTTCGGCATCATTGGATATGAACTGTTTCTCGACCGCGAACGCGGAGCGATTCAACTGGTTTCGGCTGAGAATACAAACTTGCTTAAACTAAAAAAAGATGAATCATTGGTTTTATTAATCCTCAGGATTTTGTATCACCAACATCTTGTCCAAACATCGATCAACGATAATGTCATCATTACCGTTGATGAAATCCATCAAAAATACGATTCGTTAGAACTTAAAAAGAAAATTAACAAAACCGATTTGGTTGCCATCATTCGTCTTTACCGTCGTTACAATCTTGTCGAGCCGCTGGGGGATATTACTCAAGGTAACACCAGAATCGTCGTCTACCCAACCATCCTGATGGCTATCAACACGCAAACCATCAATGATGTCGTCGATAGTCTCAATCGGATTGTGAGCCAACAAGGAGGTAAAGATAATGAAGAAGCTGTCTAAAATCAGACTTATCAATTGGCATTTCTTCGCCAATGAGACCATTAATATCAAGAATAATACATTAATTACCGGACAAAACGCTACCGGCAAATCAACCATCGTTGATGCCGTTGCGTTTGTCATAACCGCAGGGGATCAAATCTTTAACCTTGCCGCTAACGAAAAAAGCAAACGCGATTTACGGGGTTATGTCAAATGTAAATTAGGAATTGATAACCAAGAATATCTCCGCGTTGGCGATGTCAGTGGTCATGTCGCTTTAGAATTCTATGATGAGAAGACCAAAAAATATTTCACTGTCGGTACCGTTATTGATGTATTCGGTGATGTATTACCACCCAAAGTCATCTTCTATCACGTCGATGCCGCGATCACTGAAAACTTGTTTATTGATGATGAAAACCGGATTTTGACAACGTTAAATTTCAAAAAATCACGTGTAGCCGATGATATTTATCTAACACGTCGCGAAGCAAAATTAGCTTTTCGCTCCAAATTCGGTTCGATTAACGAAACATATTTTTCGCTATTACCAAAAGCCTTAGCTTTTAAACCAATTACCGATGTTAAAGACTTCATGTATCACTACCTCCTCGAAGAGAAAACTCTCGATGTTGAATCGATCAAAGAGTCCATTCATTCCTATCGTGATTTAGAAGCAACACTAAAGGTCATCAAACAAAAAGTTGCTGATCTGCAAGATATGAAACTTACATATGAAGAGATTCAGAAGAATCAAGATCAAAAGCGGTTTTATGAATATCTGTTAAAACTCATTGAACTTGAGAATACGAAACATCAGATTATTGCTAAGTCAAAACAACTGGAAAAAATGGCAATTGCTTCCGATCGCTACAAAAAAGAGATTGCCGAACTCGATCAACAAATCGAAGCGGCTGATGATCGTGGCAAAGAAATTTATGCCATGATGTCCACCGATGAGACTTTTAAGGCCAGTGAACTATTTGACCGCGATATCTCCGCAATGACCACCAAAATCGAAGATCAAAAAGAACTGGTTCGCTACTATATGCAACGGGTTACGAAATTAAAACCGCTGATTGCGGATTTAAAGCAAGAATATCCCGATAAAATCTATGATGAATTAGCAAAGATTGATTTCGCAAACATTACCTCTGAAAATGTTGATAAAGTTAAATTTACCTTGGTGGAAATTGACAAGACCCTTCGCTTAAAAATCGATGCTAACATGAAACAACTAGGCAAAGCCGAACAAGATAAACAGGCTTTATTGCAGGAAATAAACGAAATTTACTTAACTTTAAAAGATTTAGAAAACCATAAACTTAAATACAATCCGATGATTAAGAACTTGCAAGCTAAGATCATTGAAGGCGTTTCTCAGCGCTATGGCGTTACGATTTCCGTTCACATCTTAGCTGAACTCTTAGAAGTAACTGATCCAAAATGGCAAGATACTGTTGAAGACTATCTTGGGCCCCAACGGTTTAATCTCATTGTTGAACCCAGATACTTTGATGAAGCATTACAAATCTTTAATCGCCTCAAAAATCAAGTGAATGTGTATGGCATCGGCTTGGTAAACACCAAGAAAATATCTCAGTTTACTAATAGTCAACCCAACAGTTTAGCCACCATAATTGATGCTGAAAATGTCGATGCGCGCCATTATATCAATATGACTTGTGGTAATCTAATTATGGTCAACGATGTCACCGAACTTGAGAATTATTCGCAAGCAATAACCCAAGAAGGCGTCGTTTACCGCAGTTATACCGTCCGCACTCTAAATAAAAATACCGATAAGCCGTTCATTGGCAAACATGCTCAAGAGAATCAGCTTGAGAAATGGCGTCAAATGGCGATTACATCAAAAGATGAATATACTAAGGTAAGTGATAAAATAAACCAATTGAATGAGGAAAACGACTTAATTGGTCAGATGAATTTAAAACAAATAATTGAAACTTGTGCTTGCAACGCTATTCTCTATTCATATGCCAAACAAATGGATGCTTTTAAAACCAAAAAAGCTAATTTACCAACGCAAAGTATTACTGAATTGCGGATTGAGTATGAGCATACTAAAGATGAAATCAGAAGCTTAAATAACAATAAACGACGGCTGTATGAAGAAACCGGCAAGGTTCGTTCCGACGAAGTGAAAACCAATGAGGAAATCTTAGTGTTTGAAGATCGATTAAAAGTTATTATCGAGCAAATGAAAGAACTTGCCAACGGCTCACTTACTGTTGAACAAGAAGCTTATAATCTATACAACCAAGAAATCGCTACTGCAAAAGATCCACTTAAAGTGGAAAATGATTACCGTAAACGGATTGAGACTGAACTCTTGCATCTGACAAACCTTGAAGATGCGTTACGGGGAAAACAATTTAAATATGTCAATACTTTCAACCTTGGATATCCGTTTGGCTATGAACACATGAACTTCTATTTGGATGAACTTAACAAGCTGATAAAATCGGAACTGGTCAAATATGAAAGCAAAGTCCGAGAAGCACGCGAAGCGGCGGAAAAACTCTTTAAAGAAGATTTCATCGCTAAGCTGCGCAGCTATATTGTTGCCGCGCAAGATGAAATCGGCAAGATTAACACCACTTTAAAAGCAATCCATTTTGGGGAAGATACCTATGAATTTATCTTCCCAAAGAGTAAGGAATATGCTGACTACTATGATATGGTTCTTTCCGATGATTCCTTAAAAACTGGTGGCGAAATCTTTAATTATGATTTCGAAATGAAATATGAGCGGCAATTAGAAGAACTATTTATTAATTTAGCCGCTGATGAAGTCAATTCCAATGGGGCAATCAATAAGTTCACCGATTACCGAACCTATATGGATTATGACATTAAGATTATCAATCGCTTAGAAGATGTAACCATGTATTCCAAAGTCTTTAAGGAAAAATCCGGTGGGGAAACCCAAGTTCCGTTTTATGTCGCAACCATCGCCTCATTTGTTCGCTTGTTCCAACAAGCGGGTCGGGGCAATCAAAGCGATACAATTGGATTAATCTTGTTTGATGAAGTCTTTGACAAAATGGATACTTCCCGAATTCGAGCGATGATGGAATTTATTAACCAATTGCCGGTGCAAATTATTTTGGCAACACCACCGCAAAAAATGGAAGTCTTAAGTAAATATACCGATACGACAGTCGTAACGCTTCGCGACGGCAAAGCCGCTCGCGCTTACGAAGTTGTCCAAAAAGATTAGTTTTCCCCTCAGTTATTTCTCGCGTAACAGACAGTGCAGTTTGAAAGGCAGATGACAGTAATGAAATTCAAATCCCTCCTCCTATTGATAATCATCACGTTATCTGCCTTTGCACTGTGGGCTTGTGTGCATACAACGACACCGCCAGTAACAACTAGCGGTCTTGATTACGCGGATTTTGATACGATAACGTCATTTGATCAAATCTTCATTCAAGAAGAAGGCACTTATCTTGTGTATTTATATAGCAGCAGTTGTTCCAATTGCTTAAGTATTAAAGAGACAGTGCTAAACTTTGCTTTAACATACCCATATCATACGATTTTCTTTTTTAATGTTTATGGATATAAAGATACTAATCCAGAAGTACAACAATATCTAGAAGATGTCAATTTGGCGAAATTATTGGTTCCTTCTTTGTTGGTAATTGTTAATAATGAGTTTGACACAACCCAGATGAACAAATATTATTACGAGGGTAAAACCAGAATTACGGCTTTCTTAGATGATTTACAAAAAGGCGGATTTATTTTCGAATAATGATAAATGACCGCATTCGGCGGTCATTTTAATAGCATCTGCGTATAATTCCAAGCGATACTATGCTAAAATAGAAACGGTGATATTCGCATGCAAAGATATTTTATAAAAGAAGCCCATTTAACTGACGATCACATTCTAATTAAAGGGAATGATTTTCACCATATGAAACACGTTATGCGGATGATTCCGGGAGATCGTGTGATTTTAAATGACCGCTCCGGAATTGCGTATTTAGCTGTGCTTGAGGGATTTGCCCAAGATACCGCACGATTAAAACGGTTAGAACAACTTCCGCAAAAACCACGATTAAATGTTACCATCGCGCAAGCATTGATTAAGCGGGATGGTATGGAACTGATGATTGCGAAAGCGACAGAGTTTGGCGCGTTGGCAATCATCCCGACAGCCTTTACTCGCTCAATCGTCAAAATTGAAGACGAGGATACTGCGGCCAAAAAGACGTTACGTTATCAAACTATCGCTAAAGAAGCTGCGGAGCAATGTCAACGGAATCACGTTCCGATAATTTACGGACCAACCAAACTTAAAGATCTTCCTTTTGCAGATTTTGACCGCATCTGGGTTGCATATGAAGCAGCGAAATCAGAAGATACTTTAAATCATGCGATTGCCAATGCCAATCCCAATGACAACATTTTATTGATTATTGGTCCTGAAGGTGGAATTGAAGCCGCTGAAATCGCTTTTTTAAAAACTAGGAATGCTGAAATCATTGATTTAGGAATTCGGATTTTGCGTTCGGAAACCGCAGCCTTATATTTACTTTCGGTTTTGTCATATCTTTGGGGGCGTTAGCATGAAGGTTGCCTTGATGACACTGGGATGCAAAGTCAACAGTTATGAGACCGAAGCGGTTTGGGAACTGATGAAAGATCGCGGATATCAACGGGTTGATTTTAAAGAAGATAGCGATATATACATAATTAACACTTGTACAGTAACGAATAATGGTGATAGCAAATCCCGAAAAATGATTCGTGAAGCTGTAACTCGTAATTCTCAAGGTATTGTGATCGTTATGGGATGCTTTTCGCAGTTAAAAGCGGATGAAGTTTTAGCGATACCGGGAGTGAAAATTGTGCTTGGAACCCAAAATCGCGCTTTAATACCCGACTATATCGATGAATACCGCCAAACAAAGAAGGTTGTAAATAAAGTCTTAGGTCTTGATCGGCATGTTGCATTTGATGACTTATCAATCAATGCTTTTGCCAATCACCAACGGGCGTTTTTAAAAATTCAAGATGGATGCAATAATTTTTGTTCATACTGCATCATCCCTTATGCTCGCGGACGGGTTCGTTCAAAGCTTCCCAACCAAGTGCTTTCCGAAGCAAAAACTTTAGTTGAAAATAACTTTAAAGAAATTATCCTAACTGGTATTCATACCGGTGGATACGGACAAGATCTTCCCAACTATCGGTTTGTCGATCTCTTGCGCGATTTGGAAGCAATTAAGGGTTTAGAACGGATTCGCATTTCCTCCATTGAAATCAGTGAACTCACTGATGAAGTTATTTCCGTAATTAGTCAATCACATATAATAGTCAATCATTTGCATATTCCCTTGCAAAGTGGTTCTGATGCTATTTTGCAGGCAATGAATCGTAAATACAATAAGCAAGAATACGCAGATACCATCACCAAACTACGTAGCGCAATTCCTAATCTGGCCATCACCACCGATGTAATAGTTGGCTTCCCGGGGGAAACCGAAGCGGATTTTGCGGAAATGGTAGCGTTTATTCGCTATATCAATTTTCAGGAATTACACGTTTTTCCTTATTCGCGGCGATCGAAAACGGTGGCCGCCACGATGGATAACCAGATTTCTGGGGAAATCAAAAAAGCACGGGTTCAAATATTGCTTCACTTATCGGATGAACTAGCAAAAGCTTACATTAAAACAAATATAAATATCTTGCTCCAGGTGATTCCCGAAACATATCACGATGGAATGTTGAAAGGCCATACTGCAAACTATATATATGTGCAGTTTCCTGGCACTGTCAACCAAATTGGTGAACTTGTCGATATCATCATTACCAAAGAGAATTATCCGCTTTCCTTGGCAAAAATTATAACCAAAGATGCGATAAAATAACTAGGAGGCAATTATGAAACCATTACAATTACAAGCAAATTTATTTTGGGTTGGGGCCTTAGATCCTAATCTCCGCGTATTTGATATTATCATGAAGACCGAATTTGGGACAACGTATAATGCTTATTTGCTAAAAGGCAGTGAAAAGACGGTTTTATTTGAAACCGTCAAAAGTCAATTTATGGAAGCATTTTTTGTCAATTTATCGTCTTTAACGGACATTGCAGATATCGACTATTTAGTTGTTAATCATACTGAACCTGATCACGCTGGATGTATCGAACATTTGCTCGATTTAAATCCCAAGCTTCAGATTGTCGGAACGGCATCAGGCATCAACTTTCTCAAACAGATTGTTAACCGCAGTTTTTTAGCGAAGACCATCAAGGATAATGATGTAATCTCCCTTGGAAACAAAACATTACGATTTTTCCCATTGCCGAATCTACATTGGCCCGATACTATGTTTACTTATATCGAAGAAGACCAAACGCTTGTAACCTGTGATGCTTTTGGTGCTCATTATTGTTTCGATCAAATATTATTAAGCAAAATTACGGACCAGACCGACTATCAAACTGCCCTTAAGTTTTATTTCCAAATGATTATGTATCCGTTTCGGCATCCGTTTGTGACCAACGCCTTGAAACGAATCGAAAAACTGCCGATTAAGTTAATTTTGACCGGTCATGGACCAGTCTTAGACATCAATATTGCCTCCATCATTGACCAGTATCAAAAGTGGTGTCTTGATCAAAATCCCTTTACAAAACCGAGCGTTGTGATTGCCTATGTCAGTGCATATGGATACACGAAAGCTTTAGCTGAAGCCATTGCCAAAGGGGTTTTGGCTAGTGGTAATCTTGATGTCAGGGTTTTTGATCTTGGGGAAACAGCTTTGGATATAGTTCTTAAGGAAAGCGAATACTGTGATGGAATCTTATTGGGAACACCAACCATGGTGGGAGAAGCTTTGAAACCGATTTGGGATTTAACATCTTCAATGGTTGCCACAGTGCACGGGAAAAAGCCGGGTGGGGCATTTGGCAGCTATGGCTGGAGTGGTGAAGGTGTCCTTCATATTTTAGAACGGATGCGACAGTTGAATATGCAAGTCGATACGGGATTACGAATTCGTTTTAAACCCACACCAGATGATTTAAAAAATGCTTACGAATATGGTTTCAATTTCGGTTGTGTCGTTCAAAAAATCGATAATCCACACAAAATATAAAAAAAAGAA
>JAQVVR010000011.1 GCA_028698875.1 Candidatus Izemoplasmatales bacterium | reverse complement strand
AAACCCTATTCGTTAATCCTAACTCGCCCACCTTTGCCCAATTCGTTAAACGATTTGGGAAGGAAAAAAGCCAAAACGATTGAGACGACGCAAGCAAACGCGACGATATATAACATTAGATGAGTTCCAAAAAACGGTTCACCATTAACGACAATGCCACGAATATTCAGCCAAATGACGCTTGTACTAAATGCTGCAACTACCGCGTTAAACAGTCCCTGCATTGCAAAATACATCGATGGATGACTTTTTCCGGTTGCTTCCAATTCTTCCGCTGCCATCTGAGCGGGAATTGTATAAGGGGCGGAGAAAAATGCGCCAATTCCATAACTGCCAATCGTACCACCAATAGCGCCAATAATCAAACGGGCATAAATGCTAGGAATCCATTCGACATAAGCAATTGAAAAGATAATCATGGCCAAAGCAAATGAAAACAAAGCGGTTTGAAAAGCAAATCTAAATCCCTTTTTCTTCATAACTTTATTATATATCAAAAGCATTAATGGAACCGGAGCAAAAGCCGATGTATTAATGATGGCAATCTGCCAACCATTAAGTCCCATGGAACCAGAAGCCATAACATTTTGACCGGCTAAAAACATTTGTAAACCAAAGAAGAAAGCCGCCATAACACCTAACCACATCATAAATCCTTTATTTTTAATTGTCAGTTTAATGCTTTCAAAGAACGATACATCTTCTTCTTTGGGAGCACCACTTTCAACACGTGCAGCAGTCTCTGCAGCGGCATCCTTTGGTAAAGTGGATTTTTCCTTGAGAATAAAAAATACAATCAACATTGTTAACATCAAAGGGGCACAAGCTAAAGCAATATAACGAATATTCAGTGAAAAACCGATGAAGACAGGGATTAATGCATAGCCAATGCTATATTGGATTGTATCAAAAAAAGCTTTCCAACTTGACAAATATACCCGATCTCGTGCATTTTCCGTCACTTCAGAATAAGTACCATAGTATGTTACCATGGTCAATGTATAAGCTGTGAAGAAAAATAATAGTAATACTCCAAAGTAAATTGTATTCAGCATGCTGCCTTCTTCATATGATGGTGGAAAACAGAATAGTAAAAAGCAAATAATCATTGGAATGTAGCCAATGAGCATTGCCGGACGACGTTTTCCCCATTTGGTTTTCAATGAATCCGTAAGACCAGCTAATGGAATATCGGCCAAGCCATCAACAATTTTAGAAATCAATACTAAAACACTGAAAACCGCCGTGACGACAAGCGTCTTGTTGGCGAAAGTCCAATACTCAGCATTGACACCGAAGCCTTCAATGATTAACGCATCTACTAGATAAATTGAAATGATGAGATTCAAAAGATTAGGACCAAAACCCGCTAAAGCATACAACGGGAGTTGTTTTCGAGTCAATTTTTTCATATGTTTCTCCTTATAATTTATATTTTTATTACTTTGTGGCTATTGGTTTTTAAAATATCCTTCAACTTGCTTAAGGCAAGAAAAATCCGCAATAATTTCCTTATCAAACATTGACATGATTCTTATCATCATCTTGATACGATGACATTCTTTAATAACCTTTTTCGGGGTCACAGAATTGATCTTTCCATCAATGAAACGAAGGAAATTATCAACAAAAATCTTTTTTTGAATTTCTGCTTCCAATCCTAAACCACGTAATAGGAAATCATCGGTCCCAATCAGAAAGTTTCCATCTGCATGAATTAAAAATTCTTTTTCGTCAGAGATAAACATTTTTACAATCTCTGATCGGCGGATACTTTCGTTTTGATCAATATGCGATACCGAATCACTTAAAATACTCCGAGCACCGATATCGGTTCCATACATAATCCGATCCTGATATTTTTCAAAAAAGGCCTTTGATTCAGATTGGTGTTTTGATAAATTAATATACATTTCAATACCCGGTGTCAAATCAATTAAAACCGATGGATATTGATCCAGCAGTTTCGACAGTCGTGGCAATTGTGCTGACATAAAGAAAAAATGGGCAAATACAATTTTTAAATGCGGATATTTTGCCAAAACGTTTTCGATTTGTTTATATTGAACTTCATTATTTATGACGGTTTCATCGTAAAACCAGCCACGTTCCTTGGCCCATGATGGGATCCGTTGTAAATCCCAAAATTCCTCCGGATCATTTACATGCCAAAGAATCGGTAGTCCACTGGTTTCAGCATATTCCCAAAACGGATCCCAAACCTGATTATCAAAATCAGGAATCGGAATTGTGTTTCGCATTTGCGGTTTACCTTCAATCATTTTTATTCCATCACAACCGCATGCAATCATCCGTTTTGTATATTTAACAAAATGCTTACCAAGATTTTTGGGATGAATAAAGTATTGAGTTACATCAAGGCAGCCAAAAACAGAAATTTTCTTAGGAAACATGTTTTTGACCATTAAAGCATCTGGAATTGATGAAATTCTTTGTCTGTGGGGTACAACTACTAAATTAGCCCAGTCAGTATTGGTTATTTGCATAACATCGATTATTTCTTGAGGATCTACGGGCAATGAATAATGGATATGACAGTCAATTAGCTTAATGTTTTCAAACATGCTTTTGCCCTCCAAAAAGTTATTAAATTAGTCAAGATAAAAAACAATGACTCAAGAATGATTATTCAACTGAAGAAAAAGGTTTGAGCGCGAAAGTTCGCCAACTAAAGGCAATACCATTGATTGTATATTTTAAATTTATTCTACCCCCGATAGTTTTCTTTGTCAACCCAAAATCAAGATATTATTTACTAAAAGAATGAATAAGTAATTAGATAAAATAAAAACGTCAAAATTTAAAAAACCACACCTTAAAAAGGAGTGGTTTAATCATAGTATTTTTCTGATTTTGATTTATCCAATTATTTCTAATATTCGTTGTAAATCTTCGTAATTTAGATGCCCTGAGTAGTAATAGTTGAGTCCAAAAATATCGGGATCATTATAGTTTCCCGGTTTGAATAAAGTTCCATTATCATCGCAAAGAAAGTACTGGACAATATGATTTTCAGCATCATAACATTGAAAATCATATTGATAAGTTCTCTCGTTGGTAGTGCCATCGATTTTATTTCCACTAATTTTGGCAAACATCGCCGCAATCTCAGCGATTGTCTCCGCATCAGTTATTTCAAAGTCGTTTATCGTTATTTTCTCGATTTCCGTACTATCAAATGCAAAAACACGGTTCATATAGACACAACCTGATATCATAAAAAAAAGTAATGAAATGGTGAAACATAGGAGTAATTTTTTGTTGAGCATCGTTTTTTTGTTCCTTCCATTTGTATAATATTTATTATCCATTTAATTATATCAAAAATTAACGATTACGGACCTCTTTATTTGTGAAATTCATGCTTTTATTACAATAGCAAACAAACATCGTTTATATCCAACAAAAAACGCGACCTAATCGCGTTTAGAATGTACTCTGTCAGTATTAAGAAAGAGTAGATATAATTAAATGGTGGAGTCAGAGGGGCTCGAACCCACGACCCCTAGTACGTCAAACTAGTGCTCTCCCACTGAGCTATGACTCCATCCACAATGAATATTATACAATAATATAAAGGCTTTACAAGCAATATTTAGTATCAGAAAGAAAAATATTTTACATTTTACTCATGCGTTTTTAGCAATTATAAAAAGCAAATCACTTAGTCGGTTGATGTATTTAAGTGCCACTTGCAGATCAGTACGTCCCGACACTTGCACGTAATGAACCATCTCTCGTTCCGCACGACGACAAACCGTTCTTGCCCAATCAAAATATGCTCCCGCTTCTGTTCCTTCGCTGCCCGGAAGCGAAAATACCGCTTCAATGGGTTTTTTGTCTAACAATCGTTGTTCTTCCTTTTCAATAAATACGACGTCCTTTTCGGAGAAACTTTCCCACGACGTCGGTAGTTTTATTTGGGAATCTGGATTAAAAGCTAATCCAGTATTAATCGTTTGCATTGTTTTCTGAATTGTTTTGATGAATTCTAAATGGCTATGATGATATACTACTCCAAGAACAGAACTTAGTTCATCCATTGTGCCTAATATTGCAAATAATGGATCATCCTTTAAAATAACTTCATTTGCCAAATTGCGAGTATATCCCTTATCTCCCGTTTCAGTAGTTATCTGCTTAATATTTGTTATTTTCATATTTTCCCTCATGACTGGTTGACATAGTTAAATTATATCATTTTGTCATCATTCCGTAAATGAAAACCGCCACAATTGTGACGGCTACAATATAAGATTTTCACTTACTCCCATTCGATTGTTGAAGGCGGTTTGGAAGTGATATCGTATACAACTCGATTGACTCCGGGAATTTCATTGACAATTCGTCGACTTATGATATCGAGAACATCGTAAGGAATTTTAGCCCAATCGGCTGTCATTCCATCCTGACTTGTGACAGCCCTAATAGCAACGGTTTCACAATATGTGCGTTTATCACCCATCACACCGACGCTTTTTACGCCGAGAAGAATAGTGAAATACTGCCATATTTGATTGTTTAACCCTGCTCTTAAGATTTCCTCTTGAAGAATGGCATCACTTTCACGAACAATCATAAGTCTTTCCTCATTGACGGAACCCAAAATCCTTATGGCCAGTCCAGGACCGGGAAAAGGAATTCGGTTGACTTGTGCTTTTGGAATTCCCAAAGCGATACCAAGTTTTCTGACTTCATCTTTAAATAGTTTGTTTAATGGTTCAATAAGTTTAAATTTCATTGTTTTCGGTAATCCACCAACATTATGATGGCTTTTGATTGTCGCTGCGGTTTTCGTCCCCGATTCAATAACATCAGCGTAAATAGTTCCCTGTCCTAAAAAAGCAAAATCGCCTATTTTTAATGCTTCATCGGTGAAAACCGCAATAAATTCATTTCCTATAATCTTTCGTTTTTGCTCCGGATCAACAACACCAGTTAATTTCTCTAAAAATCGATCCTTAGCATTTATCCAATTAAGTTTTATATCCAATACCTTTTTAAACATATTGACTACATCTTCTGCCTCATTTTTACGCATCAATCCATGGTCAATAAACATACATGTCAGTTGATTGCCAATGGCTTTGTGAATTAAAACCGCAGCGACGCTGGAGTCAACCCCACCCGAAACTGCCATCAATACCGATTCGGAACCGACTGTTTGTCTAATTTGCTCAATCTGGGTTTCAATATAGTGATCCATATTCCACTCTGATTTAGCGTGGCATATTTTATGAGCAAAGTTTTTTAGTATTTCATTTCCATGATCCGTGTGTCCAACTTCGGGATGAAATTGGACACCATAGATTGGTAGTTGCTTGTGACAAATAATCGCTGGCATACCACTTTGCGATGATGCAACCAACCGAAACTCATCAGGAACCTTTGCTAAAAAATCGCCATGACTCATCCATACATTAGCTAATTCTGAAATATCATCAAGCAACTCGGTCTGTTCCTTAATAATCACTTTTTGTGCCCCATACTCACGAGTTAATGACGCTTTAATTTCCCCATTTGATCGAATCGCAATCCAGTGCATCCCATAGCAAATTCCCAAAATGGGGATTCCGAGTTCCAATATTTGGGGATCACCAGCAAAAGCTCCATCCTCATAAACCGAATGCGGTCCTCCAGATAAAACGAGACCCTTAATTTTGGGGTTTTGGCGAATTGTCTTTGCACTGATATCATATGGTGCTAATTCACTATAAACTCCCATTTCGCGAAAGCGACGAATGATTAATTGATTATATTGACTTCCAAAATCCAATACAAGAATCTGATCAATAGCCATAGACGACCTCATTTATTTAGTATAATTTGGTGCTTCTTGCGTAATTTCAATATCGTGGGGATGACTTTCTGATAATCCCGCATTAGTAATCCGTATAAATTCAGCTGTCTTTTGAAGATCATTGATTGTAATGGCTCCACAATAACCCATGCCGGAGCGAATTCCACCACATAACTGGTAAATCGTATCGCGGAGATCACCTTTATAAGCAACTCGACCCTCAATGCCTTCAGGAACCAGTTTTTTAAGTTCCTTTGCACTTTCTTGAAAATATCTATCTGATGATCCACGACGCATGGCTGCTAGCGAACCCATCCCCACATATGCTTTAAATTTGCGGCCCTGATAGATTACTTCCTCCCCTGGTGATTCTTTGCATCCGGCCAGTAACCCCCCCAGCATGACTGTGTCGGCACCAGCTGCGATAGCTTTAACGATATCTCCAGAAAGTTTAATTCCCCCATCGGCAATAACTGGTATATTTTTTGTTTTAGCATATTCTGCCACATCCGCAATTGCCGTAATTTGCGGCACTCCGACACCGGCGATCACTCTTGTTGTGCAGATACTTCCTGGCCCAATGCCAACCTTTACCGCATCGACTCCTGCGGCGATCAAATCAATAGCCGCTTCTTTTGTAACAATATTGCCGGCAATAATGTCTAGCATTGGAAATGTTTTTTTAATGGTTGTAATCATTGTTATGACATTTGCCGAATGTCCATGAGCCGAATCAACGCAGATTACATCTACACCAGCTTTTACCAAGGCCGATACTCGTGCAATTGTGTCGGTGGTGATACCAACTGCAGCACCTACCCGAAGTCGTCCTTGTGTATCTTTACAGGCAAACGGATATTGTATGATATTATCAATATCTTTACTTGTAATGAGGCCTTTTAGTTTATAATTTTCATCTACAATTGGCAATTTTTCGATTCGATGTTTCCAAAGAATCATTTTTGCTTCCTCAAGACTTGTTCCCACTTTAGCAGTTATTAGTTTGTCTTTGGTCATAACGGTTGAGACTGGAGTATCATTAATTTCCATATACTTTAAATCTCGATTAGTGACAATTCCCAGTAATGTGTTTTCATCATCCACAACTGGCAAACCACTTATCTTGTATTGCTTTAAAATTGCTTGAGCCTCTTTGATCGTACTCTTAATTGACAATGTGATAGGGTCAATGATCATTCCGGACTCGCTGCGTTTCACCAAATCAACTTGATGAGCTTGTTCAGCAATCGTCATATTCTTATGAATAAAGCCAATTCCACCCTCTCTAGCCATACCGATTGCCATTTGATATTCGGTAACGGTATCCATGGCAGCGGATACAATGGGAATATTTAGAGCAATCCTTTTAGTCAAATATGTTTTAAGTAGTACGGCCGAAGGCAAAACAGTGGATTTATGTGGTACTAGCAATACATCATCAAAAGTAAGTGCTGTCCGCAAATCTTGTTTTATTTCCATAAAAATCCTCCTAATAAATAAAAAATGCCTTTTTGAGAAAGGCATAATGTTTTCGCAAAAAACTCCAATTATTTTGGTAGTTATGCGATTATGCCGTAGTGTCCGCATTTACGGGGCGAACGTAGAAACATCTGAACCATATCATCAAACTTATACGACTTTTCTTGTATTGTACCTTAAAGAAATGAATTTGTAAATAAAATTCCATCTTAAGATGCTTAATTAATTGCCAATAATAACGGATATTACTCATCATATAAAAAAGCCACCAATTTGGTGGCCTAATTACCTTTGGAGCAAGCGAGGGGAATCGAACCCCCATCTTCAGCATGGCAAGCTGACATAATAACCGTTATACTACACCTGCATTATGTTATCATCTTGAATTGCAGTATGATTTTATCATACCGGTTCGTCTGGTGTCAAGGAATATTTGTAAAAACCCGCCTTTAGGAACCATCCATCTCTACATTAACCAAAAGTGATTAATCTATGCAAAATAATGGCCCGTAATCGGGATTTTCAATCATTTATTTACATTGATGAATATGTCATTGTTTTCGTGCTAATAAAAAAAGCGCTGTTTTCACAACGCTTTTTAAAATTCGGCAAAAACCTATTTGTGTGTGTAATCATCGACGATAGTTTTTAAGGTATTTGCTGCATTTCCAAGAAACATATATACCCCATTGTTTCGTTTATACAGTGGGTTTTCGACACCGGCATATCCGGGTTTCAAATCATAATTAAAGATAAAAATAGTCTTGCACTGATCGACATTTAAAATCGGCATTCCATATATCGGCGTCCCTTCCGCTTCGCGAGCGGCTGGATTCATAACATCATTTGCGCCAATTACAATCGTTAGATCGGCGGTCTTGAAGTCATCATTAAGGGTATCCATTTCATAAAGGTCATCATAATCAACATCGGCCTCAGCCAATAAAACATTCATATGTCCTGGCATTCTGCCAGCTACCGGGTGAATGGCGTATCTGACTTGGGCACCATTTTTAACAAGCAAGTCAGCTAATTGTTTTACCAAATGTTGTGCTTGAGCAATAGCCATTCCATATCCAGGAACAATAATAACGTTTTTGGCATTTTTAAGTATAGTCAAAACATCAATTTTCGCTTCAATGACTTCATCAATAATCGGTTTTTCCCCTTTTGGTTTGCCATCTTGAACAACTTTTTTCGATTTCCCCAAAAGAATGTCAAAGAGGGTTCGATTCATCGCTTTGCACATTATTTGTGTTAAAAACAATCCCGAAGCGCCAACAATGCCACCAACAGCAACTAACAGTACTTCTCCGATTGCTAAACCAGAAATCGCTCCTGCAACGCCAGACAGACTATTAAGAAGGGATATGGCAATCGGCATATCAGCTCCACCGATTTTTATCGTGAAGACGATTCCAAAAATCATGGCTACAATCAACGAACCAACAAGCAACAAAACCAAAGAAATTCCATTAACAAATGCTAGTCCGATAAAAACGAGACATAATCCAAATGATAATCCCGTCCATAACTGATGTTTTGGTAATGAAATCGGCTTTTGAGGTAATATGCGGTGAAGTTTTCCCGCCGCAATCATACTACCAAAGAATGTAAGAGTACCAACTTGGAGAGCAACTGTTGCGGATACACGACTGAACATATCAAGGTCAGCACCAATACCAAGCAACGCATAAGCCCCAACAATGGCCGATGCAAGTCCCCCTAAGCCGTTGAGAAAGCCAACCATTTGCGGCATTTCAATCATTTTTACTCGTAATGCTAGTAACAAGCCAAGTACTGTTCCAATTCCTAGGCAGATAAATAATACCCAAATCGGAATTAGTTCAATCCTTATTAAGGTGATAACGATTCCCGCAGTCAAGGCGATTGCGCTTATGATGTTTCCTAAACGGGCTTTTTTTACCTTGCTCATTAAAAAGATCCCAAACAATACCGCAATTGCCAGAAATGCAGCAATCAAATAGTAAACCGTGTCAGATATAGCGGGTATAGATAAAAACACCGGAAAAAGGCAATTATTCATGTTTAATCCCCTTTCTGGCGAACATCTTTAACATCCGATCAGTCACAGTAAACCCGGCAACAACATTAACCATTGCTGCAATGATTGCAATAGCCCCGATTAACACGGCAAACACTGAGTTGTTGGCTTTGAGAACCACTGAAACAGCCACCAAAGCACCAATGACAGATACACCGGATAAGGCATTCATCCCCGACATAAGCGGAGTATGAAGTAATGAAGGGACGTTATTGATTAGAAAGTATCCGCCAATCGTAGCGACGACGAATACACCAAGCAAAATATACTCCATAAAATACTCCTTATTTCTTAATAGTTTACTTAAGACCCATTGCTTCTAAAGCTCCAGCATGAACTAACTTTCCATCATGACAAACGGTGATTGATGATACTATTTCATCGTTGAAATCAAGTTTGATTTCATCGTTTTTGACAAGATATTTAAGAAGGTTATAGATATTATTGGCAAACATCCATGTTGAACTGGTTGGCAATTTTCCAGGAATGTTTTTACAACCATCAATAATTACGTTATGTTTTATTTCTTTTTCGCCCGGCGTTGTGATGGCACAGTTGCCACCTTGATCAATGGAAATATCGATCACACATGAACCAGGTTTCATTGTTTTGACCATTTCATCGGTCAGAATAATCGGTGCTTGTTTACCAAGTAATAACGCAGATAAGAAAATGATATCCGCTTTGGCAACCATATCTTTTAAATTCTCTCTTTCGATCTCTAACCATTTATCCGAAAGCTTATTAGCATGTTTGCCATCAGGGCTAACAGCGATTTCCGCTGGGATACCAGTTTCAACGATTTTTGCACCTAATGATGCCGCTTGTTCATTTGCTTCGGGACGTATATCCGCCGAATAAACGACAGCTCCTAAGCTTTTAGCTGTTGCGACAGCTCGTAAACCAGCAACACCAGTTCCAATTACAAATGCTGTTGATGGTTTTATCATGCCTACTGCTGACCCAATCATTGGCATGAATTTAGCGATGCTATCGGCGGCCATGATGATACCTTTATATCCAGCACAAGTGCTCATGGAAGAAAGAGCATCCATAGATTGTGCACGACTAATTCTGGGGATTCCATCTAAAGTCAAGCCAGTTATACCGTTAGCGGCAAGGTTTTTAACCATCACATGATTAACAGGGGAAGCAGGATGAATAAATGTTATTAACACTTGATCTTTATGCATCATATCAACTTCATGTTTGTTATGGTCTGTGTTAAATTGCGGCTCTTTTACTTTCAAAATAACTTGTGCTTGATCATAAATTACTTGTGCATCTTCAATTAATGATGCTCCTGCTGCTGCATACTCATCATCGTGATAAAAAGATCCAATTCCAGCACTTGTCTGGACAATTACTTTGTGACCATCCATTACCATCTTTTTGACAGTATCGGGAGTGGCCGAGACTCTGTTTTCTCCATGCATAATTTCTTTTGGAATTCCGATAATCATAAAAAGCCTCCGTATTAAATAATATATTTGTGGAAGAAGTAATCCTTCTTTACGCACATTTCCACTTGCAAGTTAAATCCACATAAAAAAAGCGTTTCACGCACGCTAATAATATAACGCAAATCACAAAAAAAAACAAGCGCTTTCTTCTGTGGAACATACGATTTTTTTTCTGTTAAAGAAACAATGATGATTTTATCTCATTCTAACGGAGAACTCACAAATATTAAAGAAAATTAAAAAATGGTATTGTGTTTTACACAGTAAGGTGATATTCTTATAGTGTGCATGGCACAGTAGGAGGTGCAATCGTGAACTCACAGTTTAAAAAAGGGGTTATCGAGATGTGTGTTTTGCATATTGTCGCCCAAAAAGATATTTACGGTTTTGCAGTTATTGAAGCGATCTCCAAAGAAATTGATGTAAACGAAAACACTATTTATCCAATTTTGCGTCGTCTCACGGAACAAGGTTATTTCGATACCTTTACTGAAGCCACCGGTATTGGAGCACCACGAAAGTATTACACCATTACCAATCAAGGTCGTTTACATCTTGATGAATATGAAAGTGAATGGCGGAAATTTTCTAAAGGCGTATTTAATCTTCTAGGAGGAGAAAAACATGAAAGATAAATATTTAAAAGAAATACGAATTTTATTGGGCTTATATGATATCACCCGTGCCGAAATTGATGACATCATTAATGATTATTCCCAAATGTATGATGATGGAAGAGAACGAGGATTAACTGACGCTGAAATCATCGATTATTTAGGAAAACCCCAAAAAATCGTTGATGAGTTAAGCGAAAATTACCAACTATGTGATAATAATAAGTCTCGTCATCACCATCGTCACTCAAACAAAATCATCGCTTTAATGCCGTTTTTATGCGTTATTGTTTTCTTTATCCTTGGCAGATATGGCTACTATCACCCGGGATGGGTGGTGTTCTTATTGATTCCTGTTTCCGGTATTATTTTTGGAATGTCAGGAAAAAACAAAACACATATGTTAACTGCTCTTTCCCCCTTTCTAGTTACCGGTATTTATTTAATTATTGGTTTTGTTACCCATATATGGCATCCAACTTGGCTAGTTTTTTTAGCAGTTCCGGTAATTGCTATTCTCAATTCTGGTAAAACCATGCGTCCCATTGAGACCATTACCGCTCTTTCACCATTTGTAGCGGTTACCGTGTTTTTCATTCTTGGCAATTTTGGCTATTGGAATCCGGGATGGCTTGTTTTTATGCTAATTCCAATGATTGGTATTCTCAATATGAAAAACAAAGCCCGTGCTTTTTGGTTTGAAATGACTTTTATTGTCGCAATTGGGGTCTATTTATATTGTGGATATGCTTTGGGAAGATGGGATTATGGTGCTTTAGCTTTCCTGTTACCAGTTATTTATGGCGTTTTGATTAATGACTTCAACATTGATTTTTTTAAACATGATTTAGCTGTAAAAATTACTGCCATTATAGCAATAGCTATCTATTTTGTCGGTGGTATCTTCTTCAATTCTTGGGGTTATTTATGGTTAATATTTCTTTTGGTTCCTGTAGTTGCAATTATCGTAAAAGGTCCTCGCAAAAACTGGTTTGTCGCACTTTCACCATTCATTGCGACCACCATCTTCTTCGTGCTTGGTTATTTCTGTGATCTTTGGACTATATCTTGGTTAGCCTTTCTCTTAATACCGATTGCTGGAATTCTTAATAAATAAGTAAAAAAAGCCATCTCGGCTTTTTTTTAAAAAATAACATATGTAATTCCATCATTACCTTTATGAAAATCAGAATCCTTTTCAATCCAATGCTTATATCGACGAATGTCCTCATCATAGCCACGCATTAACGCAATAGCTTCGCCGGGAATGAATGACTTAATCATATGAGCATTCCTTTGCATCATCAATAGGAGATGAACCGCTTTTTTTATAGTTCCGCCTACACCTGATGAGCCATATCCATGGATGATTTTTATGACTTTTTCTGTTTTTCGGCATTCTGACAGAATGGAAATCAAGCGATGTTTTGCTTCATCAACAGTGGGAAGATCGGATTTAATATCAAATTCGAGCATGGTTATCATCACATCCTATATGAGAATTGTAACATATTTTACAGTTTTATCGTACAATAAAACAAAAAAGATGATTGTCAGAAGACAACCATCTTTCTATTTCTAATTGACACTTAAATCGGTTAAACAAATCCTCGATTACGATTTTATTTACCTTCAATATAAACGCGGGTTAAATCGATTGATCCAAGAACACTTCTTGCCCAACCCTTAACATAACTCTTGATATAGATAGTATCCGAATAGTAATATAGCGGTATTATCGGCATATCATTCATTAATTGTTCCTGTGCTTCATACAGTTTTGCAAAGTGAACGGCTGGATCAGTTGCTTCAATAGCTTGAGTCATAAGTGTGTTAAAGTTAGCATTGGAATAATTTGGATCGTTATAAGCATTATCTAGCGTGAAAATAGCAAGCATGCCGGATGGGTCCATATAGTCAGTTAACCAACCACCACGAGACATTTCGTAGTCACCATTCTGACGAGTGTTTTGGAAAACAGCCCATTCTTGGTTTTCATATTCAATTGTCAAACCGAGATTAACACTCCATGATTCGATAATCATTTGAGCAATTAAGTCGTGACCAGAGCCATTGTTTGACATATATGAATAAGCGTTTACAGCGGTGATGAAAGCAGCAAGCCCTGCAGTATCAGTAACGCTTGTAGCGTATCCCAGTTCAACAGCAGCCTCTTTGAAAAGAGTTTGTGCTATTGCATAGTTTCCATCATCGACAACGATACCAAAATCACCAGCAGTATCCGAAAAATCATTTCCTTCATTGTCAATGAAGCCTTCAGGAACATATCCAGTAGCTGGAATTTGGCCAGCACTCAAAGCTTCACAGATTGCTTCGCGATCAATGGAATAAGCTAATGCTTTCCGTAGTTTTAAATTCTGAAATAAAGCCATATCCATATTTAAGTTAACATAATAAGTTCCCAATAAAGCAAAAACGTGGAAATTTTCATCTTCGGCAACAAGAGTTGGAACCATAGCCGCCGGAACTGAAGGAATTACATCGAGAGTTCCTTGTTGATAAGCATAATATGCGGATGCATCTTCATCAATAAACTTAGCATTAATTTGAGTTAAGTGAACATTATCAGCATCCCAGAAATTTGGATTTTTTGATAAAACTAGTCCATCACCCGTTGTGTATCCGGTTAGATAAAAAGCACCATTGGAAACTGCGGTAGCTGGATGAATTGCCCATGCACCATCTTCGCCATCTGCGGATGTAACTGCGGATTGTTTTACGGGCATGAAATGATAGAATGATAGTAAACTAACGATATAACTAGTTGGTTGAACCAATGTAACAGTAATCGTGTAATCGTCAACTTTGGCGATTCCAACTTCAGAGATTGTTGTATCAATAGTTTTGCCAGTGGTGTCGTCTAAATCATCTGAATAGTCTGTTCCAACTAACACACCGTTATCATTATATACGTTACATGTTTCTTCTGCTGCGTCATTGTCGCAATCATCGGTCCAATATACAGCTGCAACGGCACCAACAATATTCGTATATTCCCAAATCCAGGTATATTCACTTGCCGTCCGTAAATCAAGTCCCCGTCTCCAGGCATAGAGAAAATCGTCTGCATCTAGATCTGAGCCATCGCTCCATTTGGAGTGTCTCAAATTGAAGGTGACGGTGAGACCGTCAGTTGAAGTGCTCCATGTTTCAGCGATTCCAGGTGTAACCACACCATTGACTTCCCGAACCAAACCTTCAAAAGTTTGGCTGATGACGTCGCCACCGTCAGAAGCGCCGTTTAAACCCGGGTCAATCGTTTCCGGTTCGGCACCGATGTTCCAGTTTAATACTGTGACTTCCGCTGCTGTTGTTGAATTATCGACTGTGGTTGTGCCGCAGCCAATTAAAACAAATAACAACAGAAAAGTTGATAATACTGCCAACATTTTTTTCATTTTCGTTCTCCTTTTCTCCTTTTTCCTTATTATATTTTAATTTATTCGCTAGATGCGATTAAATTAACTAAAGTTGTTCCGCGAGATGACATGCCACAGTGTGGCCGGGTCTAATTTCGCGGAGTTGCGGTGTGTCAGTAAAACACTCGGGTTTTGCATAGCGACAGCGAGGTGCAAAACGACAGCCCGGCTTGGGGTTAATAGGGCTTCCCACATCACCTTCAAGAATTATTCTTGTGTCCGACACTTTTTTATGTGGATCAGCAATGGGAATGGAAGACAATAGTGATTTTGTGTAGGGATGAAGTGGCTTATCATATAATTCATCTGTAGTAGTGACTTCGACTAAACGGCCAAGATACATGACGCCAATGCGATCACTAATATGGCGAACCATTGATAAATCATGGGCGATGAAAAGATATGTAAGATTAAATTCCTTCTGTAAATCTTCAAGCATATTTACAACTTGAGCTTGGATGGAAACATCAAGTGCAGAAATCGGTTCATCACAGATAATCAATTCCGGATTTAAAGCTAGTGATCGGGCAATACCAATCCTTTGCCTTTGACCTCCAGAAAATTCATGCGGATACCTTCCGGCATGTTCTCGTTTCAAACCGACTTTTTCCAGCATTTGATATATCATTTCTTGTCGTTCAATCCCAAATGCTATTTTATGAGTATCAATACCCTCAGCGATGATATCAGTAACAGTCATCCGGGGATTAAGCGAAGCATACGGATCTTGAAAAATCATTTGAATAACTCGCCGATATGGTTGCATTTCTCGTTCATTTAATTTTGCAAGATCAACATTGTTATATAGAATTTGACCGTCCGTAGGAATGTATAAACGAGCTATCGTGCGTCCAGTTGTGGTTTTACCACATCCTGACTCGCCGACCAATCCAAATGTTTCTCCTTTTTCAATCGTAAAACTGACATCATCAACAGCGGTTAAAACTTTTCTATTTTTTCCGATGCCAGTAACAAAATATTTTTTTAAATTTTTAATATCTAGTAATGTACTCATTATTCTTCGACCTCCTGAGACTTTTTAAATCCCGCAACGGTCGGTGCCTCAATGTTATGCAACCAACAAGAAGCATAATGATTGTCCGATATTTTGTAAAGAGGAGATGCTTCTTTTAAACAAATGCCCATTGTATGCGGGCATCGGGGTGAAAACGGACAACCGCTAGGTGGGTTTAATAAATCGGGTGGAGTACCATCAATGGGAATAAGTCTTTCTTTTACTCCTTTGAAATTTTTGGGTATTGATTTTAATAAACCTCGTGTATATGGATGCTGAGGATCATCAAATAAATCGATTACATCAGCCTTTTCCATTGCCATTCCGCCGTACATAACGACAACTTTAGTGCATATTTCGGAAATTACCCCAAGGTCATGCGTAATTAAAATAATGGATGTATCAATTTTTTGTTTTAATGACATCATTAAATCAAGGATTTGGGCTTGAATGGTAACATCAAGCGCAGTCGTTGGCTCATCGGCAATTAACAATTTGGGATTACACGAGATTGCCATGGCAATCATTGCTCGCTGACGCATTCCCCCAGAAAATTGATGAGGATACTGTTTAATCCTGACTTCCGGGTCGGGAATGCCAACCAGTTTCAATAAATCAAGAGCCTTTAAACGGGCATCATTATACGATATATCCGTGTGTGTTCTTATTACTTCAATCAACTGATTTCCAATCGAGTATACCGGATTCAATGAAGTCATCGGATCTTGAAAAATCATCGATATTTCTTTTCCGCGAATTTTTGTCATGTCCTTATCGGAAAGTTCATTGAGTATGAGGTTTCCAAAACGGACTGAACCATCTGAAACTTTTCCCGGTTCGTCAACTAGACCCATTATCGACATCGCCGTGACACTTTTACCAGAGCCTGATTCGCCGACAATTCCCATTATATCCCCTTCACGAATGGTAAAGGAGATACCTCTGACAGCTTGAACATTACCTAGATGTGTATAAAATGTCGTGTGTAAATTATTAACTTCCAAAATAGTTTTTTCCATGATGTCACCCCTTCCTCAGCCGTGGATCAAGCGCTGAACGCAGTCCATCGCCCAAGAAGTTAAAGGCCAACATCGTAATGGCAATGGCAATTGATGGGAAGAGTAACTGATATGGATAGAGAAGTAAAGTGTCGACACCATCATTTGCCATTGACCCCCAAGATGATTGTGGTTTTGAGACGCCTAATCCGATGAAAGATAAAAAGGCTTCTGTGAAAACCGCGGTGGGAATCATCATGGTCAAAGAAACAAGAATTGACCCCATGGCATTGGGAATCAGATGTCGCCATATGATTTTCATTTTTGAAACGCCTAACATCCGAGCGGCCAATACATACTCGGTTTCTTTCAAACTTAACACCTGTCCGCGAACTAGTCGTGCCATTCCCACCCAGTATAACAAACCCAAAGTAATAATAATCGTTCCCATACCATTATCATCAAAAATAACCATTAACAAGATAACATATAGTAACAAAGGGATGGAATCAATAATATCGATAATCCGCATCATGATATTATCAAGAAGGCCGCCTTGCAAACCAGAAATAGCACCATAAGTAACACCAATCAATAAACTAACAAGTGTTGCTGCTGCTGCGACAATTAAAGAAATTCGTGAACCATATAAAAGCCTTGTCAACATATCTCTGCCAAGCATATCAGAGCCAAGTGGAAATGTTTTATTACCAACTGTCTTATATGGTTGGTTAATTACTTGGTCGCGAAAAGTGAATTCGACATCAATTCCTAAATTCCTTTTTTCTTCAAAAACTCGATACGAGAAATCACACTTAATTTCCTCGTCTTCACTATATTCGTAAGTGTAGATTTTATTGATGGCATCGGTTCTAATTTTAGTTAGTCTACCCAATAATTCTCCATCTTCCGATACTAAAATTAATGTGTATGAATCCGAAAGAAACACGAAAACATCATCATCCAGTTTATACAGAAGCAAAGACGGTGGGATATTCATATAATCAGTTTGTTGGTCAGAATAATTATATTTGGAAAACATTGGTCCGAAAATGGCAATCAAAATAATAGCAATAACACTTATCAAACCAACAACGGCCATTTTATTCTTTTTTAAGCGTCGCCATGAATCTTTCCAATATGTCATGCTGGGACGAGTTTGCTCTTTGTCTAACTTCTCAGTTGCGCCAATAAACTCAAAGTCATTCATCATTATTCACTCTTCTTTCCCAGACGAATGCGGGGATCGAGGAACGAATAAGCCACATCGACTATGAGTACCATTACAACATATAAAACTGCATAAAAAATCGTAGTTCCCAAAATGACAGTATAATCACGATCGGAAACACTGCTAACAAAATATTTGCCAATTCCCGGAATTGAAAATACCCTTTCAACTACAAAAGAGCCAGTAAGAATTGCCGCAATCATCGGTCCGAGATAAGTAACGACGGGGATTAAAGCATTTTTAAGGGCATGTTTATAAATTACTTTATATTTAGAAATCCCGTTTGCTCGTGCGGTTCTAATATAGTCTTGACGCAAAACCTCAAGCATAGATGACCGAGTTAAGCGGGATACAAACGACAATGAATAGCCGCACAAAGCAATAACCGGCCCAATATATGAGGTGGTTTTATCTAACCCGATGGCATCAACCCATTCCAATCGAAAGGCAAATATGTACAAATACACACTAGCTATAACAAAAGCCGGGATCGTCACACCCAATGTGGCAATAAACATTACAATGTAATCAATTGGTTTATTTTGTTTCAATGCGGAAATAATACCAAGAGGAATACCGACGATAATAATAAGTAAGATGGCCAAGCCACCAATTTTAGCACTGTTTGGGAATCCAATCGCAATTAATTCTTCGACGGTATATCCTGGCTTTTTAAATGACGGACCCATATCAAATGTAATCAAACCAGTCATATAATCAACATATTGTTTGATCAATGGATCATCTAAATGATATTTTTCATTTAAGGCAGCGATAATTTCGGCGGGCAAAGCCCGTTCTCTTGCAAACGGTCCTCCAGGAATGGAGTGCATCATAATAAACGTCAAAGTCGCAATCAAAAGAATTGTGATGATGGACGAGATTACTCTTTTCAGATAGTAGTTATTCGTTGCAATCACCTGATTTCCTTATTAAGTAGGTATTATACCTTGTCTAAAACATATTTCAAGGGGTTTACTAAATGTTGCTTAAAATTACTTTTCATAAAAAATGGAAAATTGCCACTAACATTAATATTACTGAAGATCTATTTTCAAAGTTTCCGTTTAAAAGACGTGATATCATCAATGCTGAAAATATAATCAATTATAAAGTCTTCGAAAATAATCAGCATTTCTTTAGTGAAACAAAAACCAAGTTCGATGCCTTCTTTAGTGAAGGCTTCCCAATGATTTCGTTGCCAAGTCTTTAGACATCGATCCTCTCCTTCGCGTTTGCATATTTCATATGTCATATTTTTATATGGCATAATTGAAACTTTTGTTGTCTTAATAACACATTGAGGATCACCTTGCCAATTTGTAACAATCGAATAATCACCCACTTTTGGAATTCGACTTTCCTCAATTTCATATGATTTTAAGCACGATGAAGTAGCTTTTTTTGTTCCTTCAAGAACAAGTTTTAATAATTTGTTAGCCGTTTTCTCGTTATCAGAAAAATAAAATGTTTCCAGAAACGTTGTATGACGGTCCAAATGTCGAAGCTTTAAAAAAAAGTTCCAAGCCTTTTCATTTATAAAATTATCCATATTTCACCATTTTATTATTATGTTTGCATTATATCACATTTATTTTAAAAAAAAATACATTCAAATAAAAAAACGCTCATCGATGAATGAACGTTTAAATATTAGTGGCTGGGCTAGCTAGATTCGAACTAGCGGTTTCGGAGTCAGAGTCCGATGCCTTGACCAACTTGGCCATAGCCCAATATCGACGATTATTATACCATGCTCAAGGCACTCGTGCAAGATGAAAGATTCGAGATAATCAATTAAATAAAAATAGTTTGCCACGTTTGTGTTCGTGGCAAACTATTAAAACTTTCTAACTTACTCTTGAATCGCTTCGATCTTTTTAGTTTTTTTTGAAATTGCTGTTCCGATCAAAAATCCAGCATTTAGAAGAATTCCTGCAATAGCAGCTGTAGCGATTGCTGGGAGTTGCATACCAAACATCGGAATGACACCTCCAAACAGGAATGAACCTCCGACGCCAAATATCAATATAACGGCAATTATTGCCATATTTTTTGCATCAAACATATCAACTTTCTTTTCAATCATAATGGCAATTCCTTGAGCGGCGATTACACCAAATAAATAGATAGAAGCCCCACCAATGACAGCACTAGGCAATGTATATATCAAATTTGCTAAAGGTGTAAAAAAGGCTATGATCATCGTAAAGATTGCTGCCGCCCCTAAAACCCATATCGAGAAATTCTTTGTGATAGCCATAGTGGAAATGTTTTCCCCATAGTTTGTCCCAGCAGGGCCGCCTACAAAGCCTGAGACAATATCCCCAATTCCATCGCCAATCAAATTGAGACCTAATTTATCGTTGATTGGATATTTTTTGGTTGTGGCTTTCTTTTTTGCTAAATCATTAACATACAAATCGATTTGAAAAAGATGAGCCGTTGATTCGGGAATTGTTGCCAAGGCAATCGGCATAATAGCGAAAACCGCCGTCCATGAAGGAACTGGAAGAGTGAAATGCGGTACGTTAACAAACCCTTCCGCAAAGACGTTACTAAAATCAAGCATGTTTGTTCTAAAAAACGTATCCGAAAGTAATGCCGCAACATATCCTGTTAAAATTCCCAACAAAATCGGGAGTTGACTCAAAACTCCTTTTTTGAATATGACTGTGTATACAATAATCGATATTAATGTTATTAAAGCAATTGCCCATGACGACTGAGAAACAGTCCCCAAATCGGCGTTATACCCCGAGGCTTGACTCAATGCGGTTCCTGCCAGCGATAAGCCAATAATCATGGCTACCGGTCCCGTAACAGCAGGTGGAAGCACCTTTTGAATTTTTGCAAATCCAAAAGCATTAACAATCAAACCGGCCCCAATGGATACAAACCCCGATAAAATAATCCCAAACTGAGCTTGTCCAATTAAGGCATCAGAAGCGATTTCCCCTGGGGTGGTAATACACGTGATGCCAATAATTGCCGCAATATATGAAAAACTTGACCCATAATAAAGCGGAATCTTGCCTTTTGTAACCAAAATAAAGCACAATGTTGCCAGACCGCTAGCGAAAATCGTGGTAGAAATGTGAAACCCAGTTAACAAAGCGACTAATACTGTGGCGGGGAACATGACTAAAATGTGCTGAAAAGCAAATAGGATCAGTTTACCCCATGATGGTCTTTCATCAGGTAGATACCCAATGATGTTTTTTGTTTCTTTTACCATTGTATTCTCCTTTTCGTTTTTTTTGTCCGGCCCTGACCAAAAAAAAGATACCCGTGGGCATCCTTTTAAGGTAAATTAATGGCTAAGCTACCTTCCGAAGCTCACTGGCATCGGTTAAAGGACCTAAACTAATAACAGTATATCATTATCCACATAAAAATCAATCATTTTTTGTAGTTTTTGTACAAAAGCATATTCATAACTTTTTGCTGCCTAACTCATGATAAAATAAAATGCCGTCTTGGTGTTTTGATTCCATAAGACTGATTCGATCTGGTTGAAAAGATACTGGTTCAAAACATATAGTTGAATCAAATGATTCAACATCGTTTTGTAATATTATTTCTCTCCCAATTGTGATATGTGGAGAAAAATCAATATCCTCAAAAAAAATGGCATGCGATGCTAAAACATGTTTTAAATCTTGAAACAACGCGTTTAGATCGGGGTTAGGCTCCACTCCGATCCAAACCAACTTTGTTTTACTGCTGTTTCGTGCAAAAAATCCTATTCGCATAAAAGCAAGTTTAATTGATCGGGATGATATTTTGTGCATTGCCTGATATATAGCATCAACTTCGACCTGGTTGCGTTCCCCCAAAAAAGCCAAAGTCAGATGCAAATTGGCAGTTGAAGTAAAGTTTCCCTTAATTGAAATCGTTTTAAGCGATTGAATGATTTTGCTGAAAGCTGTTTTCGTTTTATCATCAAAATTAATTGCTATAAACAAACGCATAATATCGTTCCTTAATATGTTAAGCGGTTAATGCGGAATCCTTAACTGATTTTTTAAGTAAAAATGGCAAGTATGATAAGGTAACCAAAACCAGACCTAAAAACATTAATTTTAGTATATAAAAAATCCAACCAATTTTTTCATCGGCAAATACATAACCAAAGAAAGTGAAATTAAGATACGGCAGACCATCAAGTGGTGGGAAAGCGGAGAAAAAGAAATTGGTAGGAGTTAGATGCGTAAACATTGAGTTAAGGTAGATTGAGAAGAAAAAAACAATCAATAATAAAGCGCCGGTTTTAACTAGGGTTTTGAAATTGAATTCAACTTGCTTGGTTAACGGAATATATAGTCCCAGTACTACCATCATCATATGGTACCCAAAGTATTCATAAATATCTGGATTTGCAAACGAAACTGGGTCAACTGTCGCAATTATAAGCGCCATTAGTCCACCTAAAAAGCAAGTCGGATACATAAAAGCCAAAAGCGTTTCTTGAATTTTCTTGTTTTTGCAGAAAAATTTAAGATACCAAATCAAAAATAGCTGAATTGAACACAGATGAAATGGTAAAAACTCAGATGCCAGTAATGCCTTCCCATCAACAACGTCAATGCGTGCTAATACTTTGCCTAGTTCGGAAAATACCGTAACAATTACCATAATGGTCATCATTTTTTCGAGTTTAACCTGTTTTTTCTTTAAGAAATACAAAATGACCGTTGCACCCACAAAGCAAATACCTAAAATGACGAAATGCATGGTGGTAAACATAGAATTCCTCCCGATGTATTATGTTGCATAATAAGGATTCTATCATGAATATACATCATTTACAAAGTATATCCGAAAAAAAAGAAGCGTTTTCCACTTCTAATCGATTTATTGTTTTTCCCCATCATGTTCCCCATCATATGATTTAAAAGCCAAATCAGTGGTAATCAACTGCATAAAGAACTTATTTCTTGATAGAATCGTAAACACAATAACTCCAAAAAAGGAAATAACCACAAATTCACCAAAAGCAACTGATAGCGCCGTTTCCACAAATGGATAGCCTGCAAACAAAGAATACTCCAAGCCAACAAAGAAACCATTTGCGATAACAGGAAACATTGAAGCTATTAATAAAGCAATCCAAGCATGACGAAACTTATTCTTAAAGTGTGCTACCAAAACGATTCCCAAAACAGCAATAGCCGTTCCCATTGTTCCAAACACCACATCAATAATTCCTAAAGTGGACGGGATATTACTAATGGCACAAGCAATGATTAATGGAATTGCATAGTCTTTTTTATAAAAACACAAAAGCACTAAAATCTCAGCAATCCTAAATTGAATATTCTGATAGGCCATGAACGAAAATACATACGTGAGGACAACATATAAGGCAATTACAATTGCCATTTTTGTCATTTTTTTAATTGTCATATTACAATCTCCTTGTTTTTTAAAGGGATGGTTATGCAAGGAACATCCCCGTTTTAATTATATCATTCTTACTAATTTTTAGAGGTTGTTATTTACATCAAAAAAGCGATAATTGCTGCGAGTGCTTGGGAATTTGACGAAGATTAGCAATATCTTCCTTAAGATAAACGATTCCATATTTGTCACATTCGTCTCGGAAGACTTTTTCCAATTTCTCGTGTTCTGGCGCAAGACAAATATATTTTAATCCATACGTTTGTTGATATCGTTCTTTCATTCCCGGAAAAAGTCGGTCAAGATTATTATAAAAAAAATCACGTGATCCTTCTCGCATCGAGGTCCCAATCTCAAAAATATGGATGTATTTGACCAAGGCCATAGCACAAGCAGCGACAATTGCTTTAACATTATCGACATTAGCAGTGATAAAAGGTAAAAGTGGTGTCATCCATACCCCGGTGGTAATTCCAGCATCAGCGAACTGGCGGAGAGCTTTTAATCGTTCCGATGGTAAGCTGGCATTTGGTTCAATGATTTTTGCTAAGTGGTCATCGACAGTAGTTAAAGTGAAACACGCGATTGCTTTAGCTTTGATGTTGATTTTAACCATTAAATCAAGGTCCCGCAGTGCTAATATATTTTTAGTCAAAAATCCTGCCCCATGGCCATACTCAAGTACCACTTTCAAAACATTTCGTGATAGTTCTAATTGGGCTTCAATTGGCATATAAGGATCACACATGGATCCGCTGTTAACCATAATCGGATTTCGCTTTTTGGACAGTTCACAACGGGCAAGTTCCACAGCATTAGTTTTTACGGTTATATTTTCAAAAGGCAGTTCAATTTCGTAGCATTTACTCCGAGAGTCACAATAGATACAACCATGAGTACAACCCCGATAAATATTATAATTATTATATGGTGGTAAAAATAATGATTTCGCAAGGATTTTTCGCATAACATTCTCCAATATTTATGGGTTTTTTATCATTTTATTATATCAAGAACCATCATTTACTTCAAGTTATTGTCGTAAATATACTTCTTCTAAAACCGGAAGATTGCTTTTAAATAAGTCAATTTTGTGGTACATTATAATATAGTATAAAAGCGTTTAAGGTGGGGTATAATGAATCATTTATCAGAAGATCAACTTGCTATTGTTAAAACCACAGAACAATTCGTAAAAAGATTGTTAAATGATGACTCGACCGGTCACGATTTTCATCATATTATGCGTGTTCGTTCCTTGGCATTATCAATTGCAAAATCATTTAAAGCAAATCTTTTCATAATTGAAATGGCTGCCTTATTACATGATGTTGATGATCCCAAGTTGGCTAAAAAAAATGATTCACAACGTGTTCAAAGTTTCTTAAGTGATTTTGCAAATCCGTATATTCCTGTTTCAGAAATTTTAGAAATAATTGCGAATCTCTCATTCTCTTCATATTTAAAAGGACATAGTGAATCTACCATTGAAGGCAAAATCGTTCAGGATGCTGACCGACTTGATGCGTTAGGAGCAATTGGGATTGCCAGAACATTCGCTTTTGGCGGTAGTCGACACCGACCGCTTTACGATAATTCAATCACCGATGATTCTTCTTTAGCTCACTTCTATCAAAAGTTACTAAAATTACCTGATTTAATGAATACCATGACTGCCAAACGAATTGCCACAAAACGGGTTAAGTTTATGAAGCGTTATTTACGTGTATTTTACCAAGAATGGCAAGTTGAAAACAAAATATAGACATAAACAGGAGGTACTTTATGGCTTTAGAAGCCTTTAATGCTGGATGCAATATTATTGGAATTCATAAGTGTGGACGCAATTACGGAATGTGTTGTGCATGGGCTCAAATGATTGATTACGATAAATTATCAATGTTAATCGGATCACAAAGTGTCACGGGACAAATATTATTACCAAATGATATTGTTGGTGTCAGCGCTTTAGCTCAAGGTCAAAATACGATTGCTCTTCAACTAGGCGAAGGCCACAGTGACCAAATTGATAAGTATGCTAATATTAAATTCCATCGTGACCAATCGGCCATTCTCATTGATGGCGCCAAAGTGACGATGAAATGTCGTGTTCTTAAAATCATGCACCTTTTTGAAAATGAAACTGATTGTTTTGTGTTACTACAGGTAATCCATTCCCAACAAGAACAAGATCTTTCGTTTTTAAGCGCTTATAAGCTTTAGGAGATGATTGAAAATGCGTCACCAAGTTAAAAAAGTATTCATTGCTGGAGGAACGGGTTTTATCGGATATCATACAGCCATAAAATTTTTGTCAATGGGTATTAATGTTGATACCATAGCTTTGCCAAATGAAATCGATTTAAAAGGATGGTATCCTTCCAATATTAATCTTGTATACGGAAACCTTTTTGAAATGTCGGAAAGCGAACTAAAAGACTTATTTTCCAAAGATAATTATGATACTTTTCTATATGCCTTGGGACCAGATGACCGGTATAATCCTGCACCTCCTGCCTATACTTTTTTTTATGATAAATTAGTGACCTCCTGTTTGCGAATTGTTGCGGCAGCTAAAGCATGTGGTATCCGTCGATGTATTGTCCTTAACTCATACTTCTGTACTTTTGATCGGATGCTCAATAATCGTTTATCTCGCTTTCACCCTTATATTCATGCCCGACGTGAACAGGAAATTGCTTTGCTTAGTCTTGGCGAAAATGATTCTTTTGAAATTATGATGATGGAACTACCATATATATTTGGCACTATGCCAAATCGCAAACCTTTATGGAAGGATTTCTTTTTGTCCCATTTTGACAGTGGCACCCATATCTATTTTCCCCGTGGTGGCGGAACTGCCATAATTGATGTTTCTGGAGTGGCCGAAGCGATTGTCGCTGCTGCTTTCAATGGCGAAAATGGTCGGTGTTATCCAGTTGGGAATCAAAATATTACTTTTGCCGAATTAATCAACACGATGATGAAAGCAAAAGGTGATAAACGTCGATTTTTTGGAATACCTGGATTCATCTGTTTCTTTGGTGGTGTGGCTATTGATTTAAAATTGCGAAAACAAGGAAAAGATTCTGGTTTAAATAATGCCAAACTAATGACGCAAATTCTTAATCGTTGTTTTTATCTAGATCCAAATTCCATCAGTCAAGAACTCAGTTATTCCGAATTTGGGTTTTTAGGTGGCCTTGATCCAATGGATAGTATCGTTACTACAATAAAAGCGTGTTATCCTAATGAAACCTAAAAAATAAGCACGCTTGAGCGTGCCGTTTTTTACTTTTTATAGGGAATATTTGTCAAGTCAATTTCAAATCGACAAAATTCGTCACCGGAAAGAACATTGTTAAGGCACTTTACTTTCAATTTATGATTTAGTATCACTTCATACATTGCCTTTCCAAAACCGCCACTACATAAACACCAATCCGCTGACACCTTTGGGTCATTGGATATCACACTTTCACGAACAAATGGACAATGACAGGCATAATAACGACGCATAACTGGATTTGTTTCATCAAGAAAACGTTGTGGATCATATGGTATTTTAGTGGAATATAACTTGTCATCTTTTAAAACCGCTGACATTATTTCTTGATTGGTCTTTACGTAATCAACTACTTTTTGATTTATTTCTTGTTCAAACCATATCGTTTTAGTATCCGCATGTTTTTGTAAAATAGCTATCTGTCGATTATTAAAATCCTGTAAATATGCCGCTAAAGAAGGTGCTGCTTCATATAATGCCTTTTCATCAGCAAATGCTTGATCAGGAATCCCATGATTATTTCCCGACATAACCTCGGAGAAACACGTGGATGGACAATGTTCATGCATCCGCTTCATAAACCGGTCAGTAAATTTAGGATAATCTTTTGGAGCTGTTCCCAAAATGGGAATATCAAGGTCTTTCATTACCGCGTCAACAATCGGTTTCCCAGCTTTCTTTTCCAAAGAAATTAAGATATTTTCGATTACTTCATCGCCACCCGTATATTTTGTGAGTTGAACATACAAATCATTACGACCAATAATTCGAAAATATCGCATCAAACCGATAATCACGGGAAAAGTATTTTCCCCCCATTCCACAAGCGAAGCGATAAAGTTGTCAAGATCGGGAATGCTAGCCTCATCAATTGATTTGACTGGAGAGTGCTTTGATAATTGGATTTCAAATCTTCCCAGAATATCAACAATCTTATCAAACTCACTCATAGGAATATTGCGTTTTTCATATAATGCTTTCAATTCTGCTTTTTTCATTTTCCGCTCCTATTTGTCTATTTTTGCAACTATGGTTTTGATTAGTAAGTTAAATTGATTTTGTGATTTTTGTGCAACATCCAATACTTCCTGGTGCGAAAGTTTTTGCGATTTAATGCCGGTGGCCATATTGGTGAGACATGATATTCCCAATACATTCATTCCCATATGCGATGCTGCTAACGCTTCAGGTACCGTTGACATGCCAACAGCATCAGCCCCTAACATTCTAATCATCCGAATTTCCGCTGGCGTTTCATATGTTGGTCCACACCACCAAGCATATACTCCTTCTCTTAGAATTATGTTACATTTTTTAGCGCATTGACGGGCTATCACATGCAAATCGGATGAATAAATAGCACTCGCATCCGGAAAACGCGGTCCAATATGATCATCATTGCGACCAATCAACGGATTAGTCCCAACTAAATTAAGATGATCAGTTATCAACATAAAATCGCCCGGTAGATACTCTTTATTGACCGCTCCACATGAATTAGTTAATATAATTGTCTTTACTCCAAATGCCTTTAAAGCCCGGATAGGGAATACAACATCAGTTAAGGCAATCCCTTCAAAATAATGATATCTTCCCTGTAAAACAGCTATTGGCACTCCGTTTAGCATTCCAATTAGTAGTTTCCCTTGATGACCTTGTGTGGAAACGACAGGAAAATATGGAATATTTGTATAAGGGATTTCAACGCTTTCGATTAACTCATCCGCAAAATTTATTCCCAAGCCGGATCCCATTACAATCGCAATTTTTGGGTTGATCTTTACAAGCGTAGAAATGTAAGCAGCAGCTTCAGTCATTCTTTTTAACGAATCCATTTTAAATTCCTTTTCTTTGACTTAAGTTCAATAATCTGATTTTCTTTTTATCTCATAAAAATAAAATACCATGATTTAACTACATAAACAAGGTGTTATTTGGGTTTTATTGCCATAATCATACTGCCTAGTATATGACCACATAGTTATTAGGATATAATATGGACCTCAGGAGGATTTATATGATGATTTCTCAAGTGAAGCACGAATTCGGACCAATCATTAATAGTGATAGCCAAATATTAATCCTTGGGAGTATGCCTTCAGTATCATCGCGAAAAGGATCTTTTTATTACTTGCACCCCATGAATCGGTTTTGGACAGTACTGTCAGCGATATATCAACTTGATTTTGTCAATGCTGATATTAATCAAAAACGTGAATTATTGTTAAAATGTCATGTCGCGTTATACGATGTCATCGAAAGTTGTCAGATAAACGGCTCATCCGATTCTTCAATAAGCAACGTGTACCCAATTGACTTAGAACAATTGTTTAGAATTGCCCCCATTCATAAAATTTTTCTTAACGGGTCCAAAGCCTTTACATTATTTAAAAAATATTTTCCCAATCGGCTTTCAATCGCGTTTCCTTTGTTATCGACTTCGCCTGCTAACGCTAAATTTTCATTAACCGATTTAGTTAATCAATGGCGTATTATCAAATGTCAATAAATCACTTCTTAGAAATTCGACGCATTAAATAAGCTTCAACATCTTCGTTTTCGAAAGCCACTTTACTTTCCCGTATCTTTGTAAAACTGTTATTTTCATAAAACATAATAGCACTTTTGTTTTCCTTGGCAACATGCAGGTAAATCGTTGGCCACATTTCTGATAATTCATATATCGCTTGTGCTGCTAAGCCTTGCCTGCGTTGATTTTCTTGGACAAATAGATAGACGATGTAATAACCGTTATGATCTGTTTTTCCGTTAAATAATCGGTTTAATTTTAATAAATATGGCATTTTCCGAATAAACTCTTTTCCACCAAACAAATGAAAATAAGCTTTCCCAACCGCATATGTTAATTTTGCTTTATCTTTAATTGGATATGATGATACTATTCCAGCGATTGTCTTATTGTTTTCGATGATATGCAGATATGGGGTCGCATAAAACGTGTCTTTTGAAGTGACTAATTTCATAATCTGACTGATTCCAATCTTTCTTGTTCCAAAAATGATTTGATTGATTTGGGGATCGGTATCGTAGATCATTTCCGCCACTATGAATGGGTCATGTATTGACTGATCAAATTTCACTAACAATGGAAATCACCCCCGTCATTTGATTGGTGTTTACACTATTTAATTTGATATGATAGTTTCATTTTATCACGGAAGCCAAGATCTTACAGTGGAATCAAAAAAGAAAACCATTTTTGGTTTTCTTTTAATATGAATTAGTCAGTATTGGACTATTAATTGTTAAAAGAAATCAGATGATTACTGTGATGGTTGTCATGAAGACAATTGTCAATCATGATAACCAGCGCTAAATAAAAACCGATTTGTTCTTCGGGATAAATGGTTATTTCATAAGAATCGCCCCATGAAATCCACTTTTTATGAAAATCAGCGACCATTTGCCCATCTTTGGTAATTGAAAAGTCATGAGCCATAAAATCACCTTCGATTGAATAGTCGCCAAAGGAACTGAAAATGTCAATCTTATGATGAAATAGCGTAAAGCGTTTGCGGATTCGAGCTACTTGCTTGCCTTGAGCGTCAACTAAATAATAATTGGGTAAAAGAGTAAAAAGTTTCCGACTTATCGTATATAAATGCGAATTTGTCTTTGTTTCGAAAAGCTTCATTTTATGAGTAATCGATAAAAACTTACTTTCGCAGTGAAACACAATATTTTGTTGCTCATCAAAGATTTTGTAACGATCGGTAATCGCAAACACCTTTTGCTTAAGATAAAATGTTTTCATGGTCAAGTCCTCCAATTATTGTTTAGTCATAATATCATTATTTGATGATATCAATTTGATTTATTGTAACATTATGTTATAACAAAGTAAATATTGTAGCCGATAATTGCACGGTTTTTCGCGATAAACCTCTTATCGTTCTAGAAAAGATGATTTTAATATGCAGCAAATGAAAACGTCACGATTAGTCGTGACGTTTAAGCAGGAGGAGAATCCTGTAAGAAGAATTTATAAATCATACGCCCGATCAAGAATAGCAGATATTTTCTCGGGTCGATTAAAGAAATAACCTTGTTGAATGATACAACCAAGACGTTTTAAAATATCTCTTTGATAAACGGTCTCCACACCTTCCGCAACAATCAGTTGATTAGCGAATTTAGCGATTTTGTATATCATTTTGACAATTTCTTGGTTTTTTGGTTGTTTGATTTTGTTGATAAATACCGCATCAATTTTGATGATATCAAAAGCAACGTCTTCTAATATTGCCAAAGAAGAATATTCACGACCGAAATCGTCGATGGATATGCTATACCCATGTTGCTTAAAATCATTGATTCTTTCCACGCATAAATCAATGCTATTGACAAAAGTACTTTCCGATATTTCAATGCTTATGGCATCACTAGTCATATCGTGTTCTTCAACTATTCCATCCAAATATGCAAGAAAATGTGGATCCAACAACGATGCCGGTGTAATATTAAGCGCCAGTTTAGCATGACGGTATTCCCAAATTTGATTTACTTGTTTAATGGCAATAATTGCTTTTTCTACTAAGTATTTTTCTAGTTTATCGATGATATTGGCTTCTTTGGCGATGGTAAACATCGTTTTTGGAGATACATTACCCAACTCGGGATCGTTCCATCTTGCTAGTTCTTCAAAAGAATGAACTTCGTTTGTAACAACGTTTATGATTTTTTGAAAGTAAACTTCGATATAATTGTTGTTAATCGCGTTTTGTAGTTTTTGAGCATATAAAACATTTTGTTCCAAAATTTCGCTCATATACTTTTGATACCGTTTGACACTGATTTGGTCTAGTTTTATACTTTCTTTCATTGCCAAACTTGAAAACGAAATTAGTTTACTTAAATCATTTGTGTCATTTGGATACAAAGAATAGCCAATTCGTTTGTCAATTTGGAAATTCATGTCTCTTATTGTATACATCGAAACCAAATTTTTTTCCAAGCTTTCTAACATTTTCTCAATCCGATTTGGGTGCGCAAACTCATTGATGCAAACAATAACAAATTGACTTTCAGAATAACGAGAAATAAGACTTACTTCTCGATTTAGTTTTTGTAGTTCGTTGCCTAAGAGGAGAATTACTTCGTCACTAACGTGATGGCCATAATAATCAATAATTTTAGAAAACGACCAGCAATCGATGAAAAAAGCAACGGCCTGATCAATTTTATTTTCCATTAAGTTAAGTTGTTCATGTAGTCCTTGTCGATTCCAAAGTCCGGTTAGATAATCTTTATGTTTGTTTTGAATCGAATTGGTCCTTTGATTGATAAAATCAGTTATTTCGTGCCCGGTAGCCACTACAGCATCAATTGAGGCCACCGAATTGATGATTGCTTCAAAATCCCATAATAGCCACCGTTTTTCGTTTCCGATAAATGTCTCCGTTAAGCTCTGTGCGTGGAAATCATGCTTTAAATCCTCATACCATGTACCATTATGAATCATCAAAGTACTATTAAAATCATTGATATTTTTTCCAATGAAATCTTCTTTGGCTAAATTAATTATCCCTAACACTTTTGTTGAAGCATAGTCAATAATCCCTGCAGAATTAAATCGGACAACCATTTTGGTGTTTTTTTTACTTTCAATATCGTCCATTAAAGTGTCAATATCACAACTCTCAAAATCCACTTTCTGATCGACTTTGGACATATTAATATCGTTTTTGATTAGCGAATTGTTTTCGTTAATGGTTTCATCCCAGCCAGATTGTTGCGGATTTATTGATGAGAATCCAAGGTCTGTTGTATTATTGGTCGATATTGGTTTAATCTCTGCTATTTTTCGTTTCATGAATGTCATCCTCCTAATAATTAGCGTAATCCATGATATTAAAAATACTTAATTAGTAAATTACAATGGTTATATATTACTATTTGTATAATATAAAACTATATATATAAGCGATACTTACCAATTATAAAGTATTATAATACGAAAATGTAATTAAAAACAGCGCGGATATGTCGTACTTTTCAAAAAAAAAGACCGAAAATCAATCTTTTTTGGTTTTTCGGTCAAAAAAATTACATAATTCTTTTTTTCAGATAATTTATAATAAAAGCATCAAAGTTAATATGAAAATCCTTTTCGATTAAATTAGTAAATTTCTCAATCTTTTTTTTGTTT
>JAQVVR010000006.1 GCA_028698875.1 Candidatus Izemoplasmatales bacterium | reverse complement strand
AAACTCAAAGCTAAAACTAATAATTTCTTTATTCTCATAATATACCTCATCTAGTTATATATTTGCATTATGTATTATTATAACATATGCTAATATTTTTTTATACGCAACATTACAAATGGGGGGTATTTTATCTATCAAGGCTCATTTAAGGCTTATATGGGGCCATCAGATTATAATAATTGGTTTCACAAATATGAAAAGGCACAGTTTCCCGTGCCTTTTGCTGTTTTATAGCAATTCTGTAATAATGCAAATGCTACCAAGCATAATTTTCGTGCCAACCAAGATATGTTAGTGTATCAACTGGATATACCGTCCATAAAGCGGTAGGTATAAAATCATCATCTACTGTTGTATCAGATGCAATTCCAATTTTTACAAGAGTATTGTCAGCTGTCGAGCCATCCCATTCAGTTCCCGGGTCAAAACCAACATCTCCAAAACTGTCAATTACTGTGTCCCCATTATATAAGACAACAGCATCATCACCATTAAAGTAACATACGGTACTAGTAGCATCGGCAGCCGCAAGAATAGTTGCATTTGCACTTGAATTTGCAATAACGAAGCATTCACCTGGAGCTAACGTTGTTCCTTCAGCAAAGTTATAGGTATTTCCTGCTGTGGAACTGCCATTTGTGAAAAGAACAAGTTTATATCCTGTAAGAATGATCGTTGCGTTAGTTCCGTTATAAATTTCAATTGCTTTGTTATTTGAAGAACCTTCAATATATTCAGAAATGATTAAATCGGCTGCATATGCTCGAATAATTACATTAATAACGACACTTCCTGTCGCCTCACCAAGGGTTGCATGAACAGTGATGGTACCTGTTACATCCGCAGCTCCAATTATAGGCCGAGATAGAACTGTGAAAGCGTTCGCTACGTTAGATAAATAAGTGTCCAGTCCTGCCGAGTAATCAACAGTTCCGTATACAGCACTGTAATCTAACGCAGATAGTGTGTATCCAGAGGTTAATGACATATTGCTAGGAAGTTTTGCTAAAGCAGCGTCAAGTTTTTGTTGTTCCGTCAACATTTTGATTTTAACATAAATGATGACTTCTTGTGATAACGTTTCGTTTAGAGTGACCGTAATTGTAATCTCTCCTGTGAAATCGGCTGCATCCGGAAGAGTAACAAAGAAGGTACGAGTGAGTGTGTCATAACCAGTAACGTAAACTTCTAATCCTTCCGATACTGCTGGGGAAATTGTATCATATGTGCAATATTTTGGTAATGGTAAAATATAATCAGCACTCAATTCAAGTGGATTTTCAACTGATGTAATCGGTAATTGATCCACATCAACCGCTAATTTTTGTTCATCAGTCATTGCTGGATAAGTAACGTTCCAAAGATTGTATGTCGTTACATTAAAAATGTTATAGAAGACAAACGATAGTTCTGGTAATGTGTCTCCAGCCTCATATACTTCCGTCCACCATGTCGGGAACTTAAAGGAGAGATAATATGGGGTTTCTCCAACAGTAGCCCAATCCACATAAATATAGGTTCCAGAATAGTGATCAACAATTAATCCGGTAACTGTTGTAAGTTGTCCTTGATATTCGTAATAAGTTGAAACCATCGCCGCAACTTCTGCTGGAGTCATAGTAATATATGATAGTTCATTTTCTGAACTAATGACGCCAACTAGGGTTACAGGATCAAGTTCTCTAACACCATTGTATTCTTTGAGAGTACCGGTAACGATGATTTCATCGCCGACTGCTAGTTCAGCATTATAAAGATGATAGCAGTACATTCCGTTGCCATTGGAATCCTGAATGAAGGTTCCGCTTGTATAATAGAATCCAGTAACAACGCCACGGTAAGTAACTACTGTTCCGTTCGGAACATTCCAAACGCCATCAGTTTTCATATTACCATCAGCGATGTCGTTAAAGACCAATGTTAAGGCCGTAACATTAACAACGATGTCTTTGGTAACTGGATCTAACACACTAACTGTCAGAGTTGCTGTCAGATGAATGGTATAGGCTTCACCTTTGTACTTCAGAGTCAAAACGTTGTCAACTAATGTTGCGTCGGTATTGACTGTCTCGGCAGTGAATGCCCAAGTGATAGCTGAACCATTGGTACCTTCGGTTGGAAGATTGATAACATCAAATTCATCCGCTTCAAGATCAACGATTTCTGCTAAGTCAGCAGTTAATTTTTGTTCCCAAGTGGAGACGACAACGGTGATAGTCCGATAAGTTCTTGCGGCTTCGCCACCAACTAAGAAGCCAAATTCACCCGTTAAGACAACATTGGTGCTTTCAGCGACTTCAGAATAGGTAATCGTGCCATCAGCGATATTAGCATAATCACTAACTTCGGTCCAAATGACAGTCGTGCCATTGGTTCCAACAGTTGGTAACAATTGTGTATCGCCGCCGACAACGGAAGTATTGATTAAAGCAAGAAGTTCGGCGATATCATCGATAATCAATTGTTCTGGTGTTCTAACAAATGTTGCGCCATCACCAGTGACTCTCCATCCCAGTGTGGAATGAAAATCATTTAGGAAGAATGTGGCAATTACTTCTTTACCATTCAAAGCTAGCAAATCAGTTGTAGTATAGTCAGATTCGATATATGAGAAGACAAGTTTGTTTCCGTCTCCATCAATAATCCATGAAGTTGAATCGCTGGTACCAATAACTAAGGTTCCGGTAACAGTGATTTGTTGATTGTAATACGGGGTAGTAATATTAGTGTAATTGTAAATTTCTTCAATTGTCAATTCTTGTGGGGTATATGTTGCTGGTGTACCGCTTTCATCTACCTCAATGAAAGTAACTGAGGAGAGTTCCGGCAAGTAATAATACGTGCAATATGTACCTCTCACATTGATGAAATCACCGACTTCAAAATCGCCAGGATTGAATACATAATAGACAAAAATTACATCGGTTCCATCAGATAGATAAATGCCTTGATATTGTGTGAAGCCCGATTTCCATTTAAGCCCAACAATGGTGCCTTCAACGATAACGATTTCGCCAGTAATGCTATTTGATGCTGTTCCTAATTCGTGAACCAAATCGATAACATCGCCAACAGTAATAGTAACAATTGGGCTGACAACTACAGTAAATTGTTTTGTCATCGGTGTCAGTTCGCCTAATGTCAAAGTTGCTTCAAGAACAACATTAACTGGATCTACGCCTTCTGCAACTGCCGGATAAGTTACAACGTTTCCAGCAACATTTAGTGTCGCGCCGCCAGAAATAACCGCCCAGGTAATAACAGTATCATATCCACCGATAACAGGGAGTGTATACGTTGTTTCCGACAAAGCCTCTAGCGGAATCAACAAACTTGCATAATCAGCATCAAGAGCTTCTTGTCCTGATAATGGTGCATTCTCGAAAACAGCGTTAGCACCAGTGATTCTCCACCCATATGTTGAATGGTAATCATTCAAGAATCCGGTGAAGGTAACTTGCATACCGTTTAGATCCAACAGATCAGTTGTTGTATAGTTTGGAACTAGATATGAGAAGACAAGTTTGTTTCCTTCGCCATCAATAATCCAGGATTCAGAATCTTTTGTTCCAATGACTAAAGTTCCTGTTACTGTGATTTGTTGATTATAATATGGAGTAGTAATATTGGTATAATCATAAATCTCAGCAATCGTTAATTCAAGTGGAGTAAATTCGTCTGCCGTAGCATCTGCGACTTTTGCTTGGAAAGTAACATCTTTGAATTCTGGCAAGTAATAATAAGTGCAGTATGTTCCGTTAAGCATAACGACATCGCCAATAGCATAATCATCTATATCAAATTCCATGTATACAAAGACGACATCGGTTCCGTCGGTAACGTACATACCTTGATATTTAGCAAATTCATATTTCCATTTAAATCCGATGATTGTACCTTGCATCAAGACAGCTTCGCCATTAATTGAGTTTGAAGCGGTTCCCAGTGCTTGAATTAAATCCATAACTGCTCCAACGGTAATTGGATCAATTGGACTGACTTCAATGGTAAATTGTTTGGTCACATCGGTCAAACCAGTGCGGGAAATTGTTGCTTCTAACACAACATCAACTGGCTCAGCACCGGCACCAACAGTGGGATATGTGACAACTCCATCGGCAATTGTTGCCCCCCCGGAAATAACCGACCATGTAATCGTTGATCCATATGCGCCTGCGGCTGGAAGGGTTGCGGTTCCTTCTGACAAAGCGGTTAACATAACCGAAATATTATTCATATCGGCTGTCTGTTTTTCCGTTTCCGTCAAAATGATTTCGTGAATATCATCAGCTGTGCCATCGAAAGCAACTAAGACTTCTTTGCCACTGTACCAACAATAGTAGACAACATCAATCGTAACAAGTTTTCCTACCATTTCCGTTAATGCTGCTAATGATGAGGCGGTCGAATTATAATAAACCCGAGCGATCATCGTGGTTCCATCGTATAAATAAAGATTAAAATAAGCACCCGATGCAACCAATGTTGGCGTTACAGTAATGGTATAGATTTTGCCGTGATTGGCTTTGACAGTTGAGTCAACGTCAATCAAATCGGCAGGATCTGTCAAAACCGTTGGTGTGACTGTATAGTCATTATCACTGCTGTCAATAACTTGAGAAGTAAGATTTTTGACTTGGAATAATGAGTTGTAATACGAATATTCACCAGTGAGCGTAACCATGTCACCATAGTCGACTAAAGCGGCGTTGGCTGTGGTTGTAAAAATACCTAATCCGATTCCTGCTGTATCCATAATGAAATAGCCCGCTGCATATTTTGCATAGACGATTCCTTGGACTTCAACAGTATCACCAGATGTTGCTCCAGCATATAAAAGAGCAAAAGAGGTGTAAGTTTCTGATGGTTCTTGAGCTTTGACTCGGACTGTTCTTGTGGCGGTAATTGAAACTTCGTCATAAGTTAGTGTTGCGGTCAAAACGACAGATGTGTCGACGCCGCCATCAGCTATTTGTGGCCGATTGACAACGACTTCATAGAATCCGTTAGCGTTTGTGGTTGCAGGGATAACAATAATGGTCGGATTTGCCGCCACCCATGTTATTGTTGCACCTCCGACAGTTCCAGGTAGAGTGAAATTACCTTGAATGTTGTCTTGACCATCAATAATGATAGCTGCCGACGCATTGTTAAGTAAGATCATCTGTTCGGATGTATCTTCGGGCGTACAAGCTACGACCGTAAAGATTGCTGTTAAAAGAAGACCCAGTAAAGCAAATTTCTTTAAAATCAGTTTCATACATTTCCTCCTATTTAATAATTTTATTACTCAATAATTATGTTGTCGCTAGCTGTGAGCATTAACTGAAATTTACTTGGTGCGTGATTATATCCCTCAAATACATTATTGTAATCATAGTCATAATATCCGAGAGGACCAGTAACAGTTAACACTTGACCAACGGTAACGCCTAAATCGTCCGCATCAAAACCAGTGCTGTCATCAATTCTAATAACAAACTCATGGTCTTCGATATCGGTAACATAGATGCTTGTTCTCGCAGTATTGACACCAGTGACGGTTAACTGGTTCATCGTCACATATTTGCCAATATTAGTGAAAATAAAATCGTCGTAAGTGATTACTTCCGGTGTAATTATCAAAGATTCGGTCACCAAAGATAGGTTAAGCCGGTTGAAATTGGTTAGTTGCGGACTCCCACTATAAACTGTTGGCGTTAATCCATCAATTGCCACATGCGCCCCTATCTGCAGTTGGGATGAAGAGGTATATCCGGCATACATGTAAATTCCCGCTCCTGATTCATCTTGAAGATAAACACTATTGCCAATTTTGGCCGTGACAATTCCCGAAATGGCAACCTTTAAGCCCATATAATCGGCGAAGTTTTCCATTAAAAACGCAATCGTCATCTGGGTGCCCTCTTTACTATAATCGTAATTAGGATCAATTTCTCCCCACACTCGCCGTTTAGTTGCGGAAGCATTCCAGTCAGCCAAAGTTAAAACATCTGAATAAACACTACCAGTTGAGACTTTGTTTTTTGAATAAGCTAATTCGACAAGTTCTAAATTCAATAACAAGAACTTATCGCCGCCCTCAGGAAGGTACCAAACCCAAGCGAGATAACGGTCATTACCGTCTTGACGATCGCCTTCGGCTTCCAACACGATTTTCTCGGCTGATTGTAATTTTTCAGCGGTATATGTGGCGGCCGCTTTACCCCAAGCTTGATACAAAGCGGTTGATTCTGGCGTGTCAATACCTAGATAGCGGACCGAATATGATTGCCCGTCGCTTTGGAAAAAAGTGGTATCACCATCAACCAGTTTGGAAATTGTGACTTCACCGATACCATCAGCGATGAATTCTTTCCCTGTATAATCACTTTCGTGTAAAGATAGTGCATCGCTTAACGAATAAAGATAGTTAATTGTTATATTAAGTGGCGTAGTATATACTTTGATTTCCGTTTTGGTAGCGACAATATCACCAACAGCCAATTGCACTGAATTTTCGTCTTTTCCATAACGGACAAATTTATCATAATCGGATTCTTCGTCGTAAATTACTGAAAGATCAAAGTAATATTTGATTGATAAATTAAGTCCTTCGAGCGTTTCCGTAATTTGCGCACGTGACTTCCCGGTTAAATCTGGCAAGGCCACCTCTGTTGGCTGACAGCCGATAAGCACAAAAACCAACAAGAAGCCAAGCATTGCACTAAAGATTTTTTTTAGCATGAATAACCCTTCCTTTGAAAAACTACCAGGTTAATAGACTCTTCATATTATTTAAAGAATCAGTTGGTGAAAACGTACCATTATAAATATCATCTAAACAGTTTCCTGCTTCTTCACGAGCCGTAGCTGATCCTGCACTATTGTCTCCAGCAGAGAAAGCGGGATCATATTCATAGAAATCGTTTTGATTTTTGGCAATATTAGCCGCCATTGATGAGTATAGATAATCCCATCTTTCATCGGTAGTAAGCCAATCAACGTCGCCATCAGCAGCCCAATAGTCTTGAGCGATTTGCAAGAAATTAGAATAAGTTACTGAGTATGTACCTGTCATTGCGATAGGAACATCCGATGTAAATGCTGATAGTCTTGCCGGCAGATAACCAGTACTCATAGCCCACCATGCCGTGTTGTCAGCTTCGATTAAATATTTTATGAAAAGCCAAGCATACAGTTTTTCGGCCCTCGTTGCATTCGCAAAAATTCCGATGTTTGGTCCTTGTTGAACAGCTGATAAGTCGCCATTTACAGTTACAGCCGCATTGTCAACGGTAACAGCAACGTCTGTTGCATCGGTTAAAACCATTTGTGGAACTTGAACAAAGTCAACATCAAAAATTCCAAATTTTAATAGGTTGGCTTTATATTCTGAAGTAGGAACGTTGTAGCTATAACCAGCAGATGATCCAACGGTCATACAAACATCGCCATATATGAAATTGGTTGATCCATATGATTGGGTCCATTCGGTTGGTAAAACTAATGTGTTGGTTCCGAACAAACCGTTGATGTACTTTAGCATGTTTCTGCTGATATCGTTGTCAATCAAAATATCACCAGCCGAGTTAGTATAAGGCGCGTTCCATTGGCGGCTCATATTGATGAACAAATTGGCATTGGAATCATAATTCATCAAGAATTGGCATTTGTACGCAGCCACATCGGTTCCGCTAGTGTTGACAAGAATTGCGGTCAAAGCTTCCAATTGTGCGTATGTTAGCGGGACCGTGTGTGATAAAAAGCCGTTATCAGAAATCGTAATTCCTAAAGCCCGAATTTCAGTAATGTGTTGTTTCAATACCGTACGGTTAACGGCCATTACTTCAGTTGACTTAGAGAATGGGACCGAGAAATAATATCCGCCAACATATTGATTGTTTTCGGCAAGATATGATGGAACAAAGTCCGTTAAGTCAATTGATGTTGTAATCGTTTGTCCATTAATTGAAGACAAAGGATTATCCACGGTGTATTCAATGGTGTTGTTAATATAAGGATCTAGTCCAACGGCCGCGTGAGCGTTGACATAACCCGCATAATGATCGGGATAACCAAGCGCCATCGTTGGGACTTCGCCAACAGAAACGCCAACATTGATTTTAGATCTTAATGTTGTATAGTCGCTTTGGGAAGTGCCCGTAATAGTAACATTAGGAAACATCGCTTCAAACTCAGCAATCAATGTATCCAAAACAGCGGTTTTTCCTTCCCCATAAATATGCCAAAAAGTAACTTCAACATCTTCGGTAGGCAGTTCAGTAAGCATAACTTCAGGTACATAAACATACTCTCCGGTCGTCCCGACCGTGACGCATCCAAGAATACCAAATGTTAAAAACAACGTGACAAAACTCAAAAGCAATTTTTTCATTTTTTCCTCCTAAAATATCTATTAATTTTATTTTATACTCAAAATGAATGAATTATCCCTTGATGCCGCTACGGGATACCCCGCGCATAATCTGTTTTCTAAACGCAAAAAATAAAATAAGAAGTGGCAGCGTGACCAGAACCGAAGCGGCCATTTGTTGACCATAGTCAGTCCGCCCCGTTGAAGTGTCGGTGAAGGCGCCGCGCAACCCGTTGCTGACAAGACGGTATTCGTCTTTACAAGAAATCAATGCCGGCCAGATATATGCGCTCCACGCGCCCATGGAATTTAAAATGATAATCGTGATAATGGTTGGTAAAGCAATTGGAATCATGACTTTTAAAAGATATTTAAAGTCTGTTGTTCCATCGACTTTAGCGGCATAATATAATTCGTTGGGAATTTGTTTAAAGGTCTGCCGCAAATAGAAAATATAAAAGACGCTGGTCATAAAGGGGATGGTCATTGCCAACAGCACGTCTAAATATGTTTGGTTTGAAATACTGTACCACCCAAGCCGATAAACTGTCACAAAGTTTGTAAGAATGAAAATCTCTCCCGGAACCATCATCGTGCCTAGTAGAATTGCAAATAATATGTCCCGCCCTTTGAAGTTCAATCTTGCAAAAGCGAAAGCTGCCAAAACCGTTGTGATTGTCGTTCCAATTGTTGTGATAATTGAAACCACAACGGTGTTTTTCATATAGGTGAAGAAAGGAAACAATGGTTCACCGGCTCGTTGTCCCGATTGAACCAAAACAAACAAATCAGTGTAATTTGTAATTTTCCAATCCGATGGTGCCATTAGCAGAATCGGTGGAACCTGTTCAATTTGAACTGTTGATTTCAATGATGAAAGAATCATCCAATAGAAAGGGAGTAAAATAGTAAGCGCTACTATTACTAAAAAAGCGTAGAGTAAAACATTGGAAGCAATTTTTTTGGCTTTATACGCTTTTACATTTGATACATAAATGTCTGCCATTGTCATCACCCCCTAATAGTGGACCCTTTTCTTACTTACGACTGTTTGAAGAATGGAAATGACAGCCGTTATGAAGAAAAGGATAATTGATGCAGCGGCGGCGTAACTGATATAGCCTTTATCGGTGTATCCGTCTTTATATTGATATACAAAAGCAACAATGGTAATCATTGAGTTGTTTTGTGCTCCCAATTTTACATCGCCGAATAAGCCAACAACGGAGTTATATGCTTTTAAGGCTCCGATAACTGATGTGATTGAGATGTAAAGAATAAGCGGAGATAACAAAGGAACGGTAATGCGTTTGAAAACCGTCCATTTCGATGCCGAATCGATTTTTGCCGCATCGTAATACTGCTTATCAATATTTTCTAGTCCGCTTGTGAATACTAAGATTTTAAAAGCCAATCCATTCCAAATCGTCAGGATTAGTAAGGCAATCATTTGAGCGGCATACGATGCTGTCCCGCCCAGCCAGTTGACTGGACTTATCCCAAACCAGCCAAGAATCAGGTTAATAACCCCATAATCCTCGTGAAACATAAAGGCAAATGCCATACCGATAGCGATCGTATTAGTCACATATGGCAAAAAATAGATCGTTTGAAAGAACCCTTTTAATTTTGGAATTGATTTAAGTGATACAGCAATAAGTAATGATAATAGAATTGAAACCGGTACCGATACTCCAGCAATGATAAAGGTATTAATAACAGCCTTTTTGAAGAGTGGATTTTTTAAAATTACACCAAAATTATAAAAGAAATCAATTTCATCGGCCGTTCCGCTCAAAGGCAGATATCCTTTGTATGAAGAGACTATAAAAGCATTAATTAACGGATAAAAAGTGAAGACCGCCATTAGAATGAGCAATGGTGCCAGATAGAGCCATGCCCTTAGATTATTTTTTTTCTCCATAATAATGGCCTACAAAATGGTTCCGTTTATATCAAATAAATGCATCTTTTCTGGCTTGATATTGAAATGAACGACATCGCCAGCTTTAATCCGGAATCCAGCATCAATGATGGCTTTGAATGTTTTTTTATCCAAGATATTTATGGAGTCATCTTGCATATCAAAAATCAAAGTCGTATCGCGCCCGATAGTCTCGACAAGGTCCACTTTAAAATGAAATGATGATTTATTTTCTTGATCAATGATAAATCCTTCTGGTCTAACACCGATAAAGACTTTTTGGTCCGGTAAATCTCGCTTGCCAACGAACATGTTTTCAATCAATATTTCTTTGTTTTTGATTTCGCCATCAAAAACATTGATTTGTGGGTTTCCAAGAAATTTGGCAACAAATAAATTGGTTGGCTTATCATAAACCTCTTGTGGCTCACCCATTTGTTGAATTATACCGTCCTTCATGACGACGATTTCATCAGAAATCGACATAGCTTCTTCCTGATCGTGCGTCACAAATACCGTGGTAATTTTTGTTTCTCGTTGAATTCGTTTGATTTCTTCGCGAGTTTGTAATCGCAACCGTGCATCAAGATTAGAGAGTGGTTCATCTAACAATAATACTCGTGGCGTTTTAACAAGAGCTCTAGCAATTGCAACTCGTTGTTGCTGGCCGCCAGATAATTCTTTTGGCTTACGGTCAAGCATTTCTTCAAGGCCGACTAACTTTGCCATTTCAAAGGTTCGTTTTTTGGCCTCTTCTTTTTCCACTTTTAAATTTTCTAACGGAAAAAGAATATTTTCTCGGACTGTCATATGCGGATAAAGTGCATAATTTTGGAAGACAAGTCCTATACCGCGTTTTTCCGGCGGCGTTTCTGACATTTCTTCTTCTCCGAAATAGATTTCACCTTCGGTTTGCCTCAATAATCCAGCGATCAAATACAAAGTCGTGGATTTGCCACAGCCAGAAGGTCCGAGCAGTCCAATCAATTTTCCTGAGGGGATTACCAAGTCGACATGATCCACAGCATGAACTTCTTTTTTGTCTTTACTAATAAAAATCTTGGTCAAATTGGCCATTTTTATTTCCATTTTACACATCTCCTATTCGATCACGATAACGGTATATTATATCATACAAATTTCAAAAGGAACATAATATATTTGATATAAACTCAGTGTTTTGTAATGACTTTCTCAAATTCGATTTGTAAAGATAAAAAAAAGAGGTTTGCCTAAGAAAAAAGGCAACACTCTCTTTATAGTGTTAGTAAGAAAATAGGGATTGCGCCGGTAATTCCGTCTAGTAAATTAGTAATAATGTCGGTTTGGGTATACAAATACCAACCAACCGCTCCAAGTATTCCTAGTACAATGAATAATTTAAAAAACTTCTTAATGAAGACAAATAACCCGATAATTGCAAACAATGCCAATCCAACTAAAATAGCGGCTTGAATCCAAATGTTTTGTGATCCAAGGAATCCAATGGCAATGTCTTTGTATTGTGTAACATAATCTTGAATTGTTTGTAAGATATCCGCAGCACCAAAAGCCAATAATCTTGTTAAAAGCATTTTTTTCACCTCAATTATGTCTATTATAAATATAGTTTTCTATTTGTAGTAATATTATATCATACAATTACAAAACGCAAATACTGTTTTTGGGTTTTTTTCTAAAATTTATGGCGGTTTTCGATGGCTAAGTTTAGCGTGAGATCATCTGTGTATTCGAGATTTGCCCCCACGGGAACACCGTAAGCAATGCGGGAGACTACAAGGTCAATATCTTTCAAAACTCTTTTGATGTACATTGCGGTTGCTTCGCCCTCTTGCGTTGCCGAAGTGGCGATAATCACTTCTTTGATGATTTCGTTTTGCACTCGGCTCCAAAGGGTTTTAAGGTTAAGCTCCTCTGGACCGATGCCATTAAGTGGCGAAAGGTTACCATTTAAAACGTGGTATAGACCATGATATTTGCCGGATTTTTCAATTGTAAAAACATCTTTTGGCGATTCGACAATCAAAATAATAGTTTGATTGCGATTGGTATCAGCACAAATTGAACAAGGATTGGTTTCAGTTAGATGGCCGCAAATAGGACACTGAATGATTTTTTCTTTGGCCGCTATGATTGTCGAAGCAAAATCATGCGCGGCTGCTATATCAAATTTATTAACGGTATATAAAGCATATCTTTCTGCGGTTTTTCGTCCGATTCCCGGATATTTCATGAATTCATTGATTAAATCTTCTAATGGTTGTGGGTAATTCATCATATCATCCCAGCCATATTGATTCCGCGACTAAGCGAGCCCACTGACTCTTCAATTTCCTTATCGACCTTTCGAAAAGCATCGTTAAGGGCGGCAATAATTAGTTCTTCAACCATTTTCGTATCATTGATGTCTATTTCTTCGGTTTTAATATCAATTGACATGACTTCTTTGGTGCCTTTAACACTGACTTTGACTACTGAACCTCCTGCTTGACCATAAAAAGTCGAAGCATTGATTTCAGCTTGGACTTTTTTGAGGTCTTCTTGCATTTTCTGAAGTTTTTTTAGCATCTGCGGATTAAACATTTGCTCCGCCGCCTTTCTAGTTATTTTTTTACTTTCACTAAATCCCCAAACAATGAATAAGCATCAGTAACGACCTTTTGTTCGGTTTGAGTAACACTTTCTTCATCATTTTCCGATACATCCCGAAGATCAGGACAAGTAATAGGTGATAATTTGATGTGCCGCTTTCCCAATTTCCAGGCATTAATAAACTCATCTGATATCATTTGGAAAACGTTGGCGGGTAAAGCTATATAGTCAATTTCGCGTTTAAATGCATTGGTAAGTATTTCTTTTCCAATGGCTTTTACCGATGGCTTCATCAGACGATTGCAGACGCCCGCCGAAGCAAAGGTGATAATAACTTTGTCCTTGGAACTAGCAACCAAAGTTCCTGATTCCAAAATGCTGGCATATTGAGTTAGATTTCCCGAAGTGTTGTTCTTGCGAATCAAATTCCAGCGTTCAATAAGATCGTTTTTATCTTCACGATTGCCACGATTAAGCACTTCTTCGACAAACTCAATCGAATATGATTTTGAAATATCCTCACATGTTATTTTCTCATCGATTTCAGCGATTTTTCCATCTTCAGTTGTTTGGTTTTCCAACTTGGGAATAATCGTTTTTTCCTGGTTTTGTTCTTCGGATAACGGTTCTGACTTAACCTCGTTTTCCAAGCTTTCCGATTGTGCCGCCGCCGGTATAGAAATCGGAGTTTCAATCGCTATTGGCATCTTTTCCAGTTCAGATACTCGGGTTTGCAATTCCGCAATTGCCTCAAGCAAATGTGACTCGCTTGCCGGTTCTTTGTCGGTCATCTTGATAAATGCCAATTCCAGATATAAACGAGGTGAATTACTCCATTTCAAATCGTTTTGTGCTTTGTTTAGTATATCCAGATAAAAGAATAATCGTTGATTACTCATGGTGCTTGTTAAATTGATGAAATCGTCGTTTTGATATAGACTAGACGTATTGCTGGTTGTCCCAACGTTTTTATAAATTAAAACGTCCCGGAAGAATTGAATCAGGTTTTGACATATTTTGGATACTTCTTTTCCTGATACAATCAGTTCATCCATCGCTTTGATTGCGGCAGAAGCGTCAAACTGTCGAATCGCAGAAACGATTTCTAATTGCCTGTGAAATGATACGGCGCCGCATATTTGATTAATATCTTCAATTGTGATTACGTCAGGATCGTAAGCGTACGCTTGATCCAGTAACCCGATTGCATCACGTAACCCGCCTTCAGCGTATAAGGCGATTTGTTCAATGGCATCTTTATCAATTTCAATATGCTCTTTTTCTACTATTTCTTCTAATTTTTCAACAATCTCTTTGACGGTAATTGCTTTAAAATCAAAGCGTTGGCAACGAGAAATAATGGTTAAAGGAACCTTTTGTGGTTCGGTTGTACACAAGATGAAAATAACATGCGCCGGTGGTTCTTCTAATGTTTTTAGTAAGGCGTTAAAAGCATTCGTCGATAACATGTGGACTTCATCAATTATGTATACTTTATATTTTACATAACCGGGCAAGTATTTTACCTTGTCACGAAGCTCGCGGATTTCTTCAACTCCGGTATTACTAGCGGCATCAATTTCAATGATATCACTGATTGAACCGTCTTGAATGCCCAAACAATTTGGACAATCATTGCATGGGTTTTCAATGGGGGCGTGTTCACAATTAACGGCCTTTGCAAAAATTCTGGCAATGGATGTTTTTCCCGTGCCTCGTGGTCCGGTAAACAAATATGCGTGCGCAACTTTGTTGTTTTTTAGGGCATTCTTTAAGGTTGTGGTGATATGTTCTTGACCGGCCACCTCATTAAAATCCGTCGGTCGATATGTGCGATATAGGGCAGTATAACTCATTGACTCACCGGCTTTCTTTCTAGCAACTAATATGCAGGTCACACTTTATTAGCAAATGTATTAACGTCTTTCTTTATTTATGCCAGATTTTCTTGTTGTTCTTTTAAGCCATCAGAATCCGAGTGTCTTCCGGATTTCATATGCTTGATATCTATTATTATACCTTATTTTAAGGTATATTTATAGGTTTATTTCGTTATTCCTTCGAGTTTATCTTTCACAAAAGCAATCGCATATGTCATCGCTTTATGTTCGATAGTACGTCGCTCGAATTTTCGTTCCAATTTATCTAAATTGATATTGTCGTTTTCGCCATTTTGATAAATGAAAAAAGCAACTTTCAAAGCATCTTGGAATTTAACGTTATTTTGCAGGCGACGATAATCTTCAATTAAAAACTCGTCGGTTGCGCGCATTTTTTCCCCAATTGCATCCAAAAATTTGCCTTCATAATCGACTTTCTTTTTTCGATTAGCGACTTTTTGTAAAATGGTGTCTCCACCCCAGTAGACAACTGTGAAAATGATTGGCAACAATCCCAAATTCAAGTAATCCGTTGTTACGACAGTGCCACTTATCAGTTTGAATATGGTATACGCCCCAAGAATCGCGAAGGTAACCACAAATAACATAATATAAAACTTAATCGATTTTTTATATTGCTTCATTTAACTCACCCAAAAGTATTATACAATATTTTTTGAGATATATGTTAGAATATTTACGGTGATGTCTATGTTATACGATACAATAGTCGGAATCGCCACCTTGCAAGGAATGAGCGCCATAAATGTGGTTCGTATTTCTGGTATTGATGCGATTGCGATCGTAAACAAAATTTTTAAAGGAAAAGATTTATCGACTGTATCCTCTCACACCGTTCATTATGGTCATATCATTGATGGAAATACTATAATCGATGAAGTTTTGGTTTCGGTTTTTTTCGAGCCCAAAACCTTTACCGGCGAAAACGTTGTTGAAATTAGTACTCACGGCGGTTATTTAATTCCCAATAAAATTGTTGAACTTTTGGTTAAAAACGGGTGTCGTATAGCGGAAAACGGAGAGTTTTCGAAACGCGCATTTCTTAACGGCCGCATTGATTTATCCCAAGCTGAAAGCATTATGGATGTGATTTCCGCTCAAACCGAAACGCAACTGCGTTTGGCTAATCGCGGCCTTCATGGCGACGTCAAAGCTCTCGTTGGCGAATTGCAAACCACCATCTTAGATATTATCGCCAAAATCGAAGTCAATATTGATTACCCCGAGTACGATGATGCCACGGTAATGACAGACAACATATTGCGTCCCGATATTAAAAAAATAGTATCGCGTTTATCGGTTATCTTACATAATTCAGAAACCGGTAAAGTAATCCGCGAAGGAATAAAAACCGTGATTTTAGGAAAACCAAACGTGGGAAAATCAAGCCTTTTAAACTCACTTTTGAAAGAAGATAAAGCCATCGTTACCGAAATTTCTGGGACCACACGAGACCTTGTGGAAGGAGATTGGAATCTTGGGGGCGTTATCTTGAATCTTGTAGATACAGCGGGCATAAGAAACACCGATGATGCTGTCGAAAAAATCGGTATCATTAAAGCCAAAAAAGCCTTGTCTGAAGCCGATTTGGTTCTCTTAGTTCTCGATCAAAGTCGATCTTTAACCACCGAAGACATCGATTTGTTGACTTTGACCAAAAACAAACCAAGAATTATTGTTGGTAACAAAATCGATCTTGGAAAACATATTGATATCAAGTTAGAAAAAACCATCGATGTTTCCGCTAAAAATAGTACTGGATTAGATCAGTTGGAAGCTGAAGTGAAACGCTTATTTATTGACGAATCTTTATTGAAAGAAAACCAACTAATGTTGGCAAACGCTCGTCACATTGGCAAAATCGGCGAAGCCAAAACGGCACTAGAAGACGCATTAAAGGCTTGTGAAAATCACTTTCCTGTCGATATTATCGAAATCGATATTCGAAAAGCTTGGGAAGTTTTGGGAGAAATTACGGGAGAAACTGGGAATGAAGTTTTAATTCACGCTTTGTTTTCGCGGTTTTGTTTGGGTAAATAAGGTTTCACGTGAAACTTAAATTTAAAAAACAGTCGCTGGCAGAAAAATTCTCTGCAAGTGACTGTTTTCATACAATATCATCACATAATTACTGTAAACTATCAGTACTCATCTAAAAACGAAGTGGTTTTCTCATCGTCGTGGTAGCCAAGAATTGCTTTTAAATTCACATTCTGCGCCGAGCGAAAGATGTTTATGTCAATATTAATATCATTTTTCCGCAATTGACTAATCAGCTTTTTTATTTCCTTGCGCTTGGAATCAACGATTCCATCAGAGATCCGACACCCACAATCGTACGTTGTCAAATGATTATAATTCATAAACCTGGTTATGTCGTTTTCTTTCACATAATACATCGGTCGAATCATTTCCATTCCCTCATAATTTGCCGCCCTTACTTTAGGAAGCATTGTTTTGTAACATCCAGCGTAAAAAATATTTAATAGCGTTGTTTCGATAACATCATCAAAATGATGTCCAAGCGCCAACTTATTGCATCCGTGTTCTTGAGCAACCTTATATAAAAACCCTCTGCGCATGCGGGCGCACAGAAAACAAGGACTTTCTTTAGCCAACAGTTCTGCGACATTGAAAATATTAGATTTTTGCACAATAACATCAACACCAAGATTATGACAGTTTTCTAGGTGATGGGCAAGATATAGTTCTTTGAACCCTGGGTCCATTGTCACAAACAAAAGTTCAAATTGAACTTGGCCATGCCTTTTGAATTCTTGAAACAATTTAGCTAAAACCAAACTGTCTTTCCCCCCCGACAAAGCGACGGCAATTCGATCGCCATCGGAGATTAATTTAAAATCAGTGATTGCTTTTAGAAATTGCGAGTAGATTGGACCTTTAAATTTTTTTGTAAGACTTCTTTCAACCGATTCTTGATTGTTTGGCATTATCATCGTTTCACCTCAAGATTATGAATCTATTATATCTGATGTCGCTCGCTTTGTAAACCACAACAAAAATCAAAATAATTTCAAATAATTTCAAATAATTATTGATAATCACAAAATAACATGATATAATATAAAATAGAAAAAAATGGTATTATAATGGAGGTTGCAAATATGCCAAATTTCACTTGGGCATCAAAAAAGACGCTTGATGACGTCGCGACTCTGTACGGTTCTAACATTACTTTAAACAAGTCCGCAAGTTCATATTTCGAAGATGCGTATATTGTTTTGGTTGGTTTGAATGCGGAAACAATGCAGATAGCCATCAAACCAATGAAAAAAGAAGATGCCATCAACAGTTACATTCCCGAAGATCAGTGGCACAACATCACTGTCAAATCCAGTTACTCGCGGATTTGTAACAAAGCTTTTATGAAAGAAGTAGCTGACTTAATGAATTTGTCGTTTGAAAATAACAATTCTTACAAATTCAAAGCTGCCTGGAGCCAAAAGGAAGACGCACTAATAATTGATTTAAAGAATGAGGAGGAGTGATTAACATGCTTCTTACAATTGATATCGGAGTCACCGCCACAATTATTTGGTTTGCTATTGTCATTTTTGCGGGAATAATTGAAGCTTCCACGATGGACCTTACTAGTATTTGGTTTGCAGCTGGCGCTTTAGTGGCTTTAATCGTTTCATTATTTGTTCCCGACTTAATCGTCCAGGTAATCGTTTTTGTGGTTATTTCGGCCGCATTATTGCTAAGTTTGCGCCCAATTTTCACCCGCTACTTAAAAAAGAATGACATTAAAACCAACGCTGACCGCTTGATTGGTAAGATCGCTGTTTGTACAAAAGCCATTACTGATGGCCAACGCGGTGAAGTAAAAATCGACGGAAAGATTTGGACATCAATCTCCAACGAGGACATCGTCGTCGGTGAGAAAGTGGAAGTTTTAGGTATTGAAGGCGTGAAACTTGTGGTCAAAAAAGTAGAATGAATGCCGGGTTTTTTAAACGCATGTTTTCCTCGGTCATTGACATCGCAATAATAATATTAATTACATATTTGACTTTTTTAATTGGTGGTCGTCCCATTTTACAAAGCCAAATTGAAAATTTTGAACAAATCAATTCGGCCTATACCGAAATTGTTGATGTTTACAACGATAACATCAACTCATTAATTGCGCAATACAATGCCGCCATGACTGCTGCTGATGGCGACACAAGTCTTGAGGATGCGGCGGAAGCGAATTACGCTACTGCACGAGCCATTATCGATCAGCAGAACACCATTGATCTTGCTCCTTATGACGAACCAATGACATCTTACTTTCTTGATTGTGTTTTTTACTTTGCAATCGGCTTCATAATCCTTATGTCTGTCTATACCGTCATATTAAGTGGGAAAACACTTGGTAGAAAATTAATGCAAATTCGTTTAGAAGGACCATCGCTTAATCCTTTGTCAGTATTTTTTCACGATATTATCTTTAAATACTTTTTCATCGTTTTGGTTTTATCGGTTAGCCTTGTGGCCGGCCTTGTTCTCTTGGTGTTAACATTCGTTATTGATACGATTTTGATTGGTTTCACCCCCAAAAAAGCCGCTTTACGCGACGTTCTCTTAAAACTGTTCGTAGTAAAAGCTGGATATGGTTACTAAAACAACAAAAATATAGAAAATTAATAGGAGGATTAAAATGTTCACATTCGTTACATTGGCCGCAGATCCGTGGCCCTGGATTATTGTCATTGCTCTACTGTTTGTCATTATTGTGTACCTTGGCTCACGCGTCAGAGTCGTTTCTCAATCAACACAGTATGTTGTTGAACGACTTGGCAAATACTACACAACTTGGATTTCTGGTTTGCATTTCTTATGGCCGTTTGTCGACCGAATCAGAAAAACCTATCGTCCCAACGGTCAACCAGATGAAATTATTTCTTTAAAAGAACAGGTCTTAGATTTCGCTCCTCAAGCCGTTATTACTAAAGATAACGTCACAATGCAAATTGATACCGTCGTTTTTTTACAAATTACTGATTCTAAATTGTATGTTTATGGTGCTGAAAATCCCGGTCTCTTGATTGAGCATCTCACAGCAACCACCTTACGTAACATCATTGGTGAACTCGAACTCGATCAAACTTTAACAAGCCGTGATTTGATCAATGAAAAAATGCGGAACATCCTTGATGAAGCGACCGATCCGTGGGGCATCAAAATCAATCGTGTTGAAGTTAAAAACATCGTTCCTCCAAAAGAAATTCGGGAAGCTATGGAAAAACAGATGCGCGCTGAACGTGAACGTCGGGAATCGATTTTGATTGCCGAAGGTAAAAAAGCTTCTGCTATTTTGGAAGCCGAAGGTGAAAAAATGTCTGCTATTCTTCGTGCCGAGGCTAAGAAAGAACAAAGCATCCGCGAAGCTGAAGGACAAGCAATCGCCATTCTGAAAGTCCAAGAAGCAACCGCTCAAGGTCTTACTTTGATTCGTGAAGCAAAACCAGATCATGCTGTTTTGACAATAGAAGCATATAAGGCAATGGAAAAAATTGCCAATGGAACGGCAACAAAAATCATTATTCCTTCCGAGATGCAAGGAATCGTTGGCTTAGCTGCTGGCGTTCTCGAAGCAGTAAAAACCTCTGAGAAAAAATAAAAATCATTAAAAAAGAGACCGATCGGCAAATTCCCGATCGGTCCTTTTTATTTGCGTATTATGAACGATTCAAGTATTGATATTGAATCCGGGAAAATCGCCGTGTTTCCTGATTTTTCAATCAGATAAGAAACCACTTCAATCGCGGTTTCCGTGACTGTAAAAAACGGGATCACTGCGTTTTCACCATAGTATAAATAAGTGACAGCCATTTCCGGCTCGGCTGTGTCACCATAAAACTTTGTCCCCGAAGAGTTTCCGACAAAGTACGTGACTCCAAGCCCGCTACTATAATCATTAAAGTTTCTTGTGAAATCGCCATCCAATATCAAACTAATATTACCATTTAAATAGGTGTCCGCAGTTGTAAAATCGATCATTGTCCCTTGTGAGATAACCGCTCGTGAGTAACGATGATCGTGTCCAGAGATGACCAAATCAACGCCATATTGATCAAAAATTGGTGTCAACCGTTGCCGGACATTATACGAATCATAAGTTAATGCGTATGGTCCGCGATGGAGATAAACAATAATCCATTTGTCTGCATTTGCCCCTAAATCAGCGACCAACCAAGAATTGAATAGAGCAATATTTTCTTCATCAACAACACCATTAATACCCGTGTCGCCGTAAAACAATTCGGTATCAATGGCGACAAAATGACCGTATCCATAATCAAAACTATACGTTTTACCTTGATCAAACGTTGAGGTGCGCTGGTCATTTTCCAATTCATCGAAATCGTTATAAGTCGGTCCGTTATTTGGCAAATTGTAGTAACCATCAAGTTCGATGTTTTGAACTTGTGACTCAAATATTGATCCCGTTTCGTGGTTTCCTGCTGTTGCGGCAACCGGAATATTATACGAAAATATTGAGGAGTATTTGAACAACAGGTTCCACTGGGACCGGCTATCATCATCGTTGACAACGTCACCGGTAAACATCACAAAATCGACATTTTTTTGTGCTTGTTCGCTGATTCTTATCACGTTGTTTGCATACGTCATATAATCAATTGAGTCGCTACCTTGTGGATCTGATAACAACATAAAAACCGTTTCCGTTTCATTGGTTTGGGCGGTTTTAAACTGATAAGTGTTGCTTTCATATAAATCATTTCCCCCACCGATGCGATATTCATATATTGAATCGGGCAGTAAATTAGATATCTTTTTTTCATACAAATATACCAAATTTGATCCAACAGTTGTCGCCTTTTTCGTTGCCGAGAGACGAACAAATTCTAAATTTCCTAATAAGCGATACTCGACGTAACCATCCGAATTTGTCGGCAACTCAAAATTAATCCCAACTGATGTTGTCGCGTCTTCGGTGATAAATAGCATAATCATATATGGGTTTTGAAGCGCCTGAACCCGTTCCGTAACCGACAATTCCGATGCCGTTGTTTGTTCTCCAGGAGTACAGCCAATAAATATCATACTTAATGCCAATCCAATCATAAGAAGCATAGCTTTCTTCACTATTATTCCCCCTTAATTCTTATACCTTGTGAAAAAAGGCAACCGGTTTTAGGCTCTGGTTGCCATGATAATTAAAACTCGCAATTCTTTGGTGTTCTTGGGAACGGAATCACATCACGGATATTATCAATACCAGTAACATACATAATCATTCGTTCCAGTCCTAATCCGAATCCGGCATGTGGGCATCCGCCATACTTGCGCAAATCAAGATACCACCAATAATTACTTTTGTCGATATGTAAGTTTTGCATCTTTTTCTCTAAAACATCAAGTCGTTCTTCGCGTTGTGATCCGCCAATCAATTCACCTGATCCGGGGACAAGCAAATCCATCGCCGCGACAGTTTTTCCATCGGGGTTAACGCGCATATAAAATGCTTTAATTTCTTTTGGCCAGTCTATGACGAACACCGGTCCATCGAAATATTTAGTTAGGTATTTTTCGTGTTCAGTAGCTAAATCTTCTCCGTATTCGGGTTGATTTTCAAATTGTTCCTTGGCTGCCTTCAAAATAGATATCGCATCATGATGAGTGACAACTTGAAAATCAGAATTGACTACTTTCTCAAGTTTAGAGCGCAGCCCTTTCTCGACAAAATCATTGAAAAAATCGACTTCTTTGGAACAATGTTCCAATATATACCTAATAACATATTTGACCATTTCTTCAGCTAACCGCATGTCATCATGTAAATCAGCAAAAGCGATTTCGGGCTCAATCATCCAAAATTCCGATGCATGGCGCTGCGTATTTGAATTTTCCGCTCGAAAAGTCGGTCCAAAAGTATACACATTGCGAAATGCCATCGCATATGTTTCTACTTGAAGTTGTCCCGACACCGTTAGATTAGTCGCCTTACCAAAAAAGTCTTTCGAATAATCAATGGCTTTGGCATCGCTTTGTAGTATTTTCTCAATATCAAGCGTAGTCACTTTAAACATTTCGCCTGCGCCTTCTGCATCTGAGCCGGTAACAATTGGCGTGTGTACATAAACAAAGTTCCGGTCATGGAAAAAACTATGAATGGCATAAGACACTTCCGATCTGACGCGAAAAACAGCCGAAAATAGGTTCGTCCGCATCCGCAAATGCGCATTCTCTCTTAAAAATTCACGAGAATGTCGTTTCGGTTGAATCGGATAATTCTCTGGACTGTCTCCCACCAAAGTAATCATTGTCGCTTTAATTTCAAATGGCTGTTTCATGTTGGGCGTGACGGAAAGAATTCCTTCGACAGTAATTGAGGAACCAACCCTAAATTTCTGAATGTCCTTAAAATTTGATACCTCGTTTTCTTCATATACAACTTGAATCGTTTCAAAAAACGATCCGTCGTTTAAATCAATAAATCCAAACTCTTTTTGGGCTCGACTGTTACGAATCCAGCCAGAGATTGTAACGTGTTTCCCCGCTGATTCTAAATATTTTTGATATAATTCTTTAATGGTAATATCCATCTTTACCCCTCCTAAAAGTTCCCTTTCAAAAATGCTTTCCGTTCTGATTCATCGTGTTTTTCGATTGCATATCTCAATGTGGTGCGTGAGAGTTGGGAATAATTGTCTCGTAAAAAGTGATCCAATCGTGGTCGATTTTGCTTGCCGGCCTCCCGAAGCATCCATCCACATGCCTTGTGAATCAAATCTTCTTGATCATTAATGAGTTTTTTAACAATTCGATACGTTGGATTAAGTTCATTATGTTTAATTAATTTCAAAGTTGCAACTATGGCTATGCGTCGATGCCAAAGATTATCCGACTTGGCAAGCACATCAAGAATACCGCTGTCTTTGACTTCATAAATATATGTCCCTAAGATGGCGGGTGCCGAGAGATCAACCAGATCCCACCCATTAATCTGATCTAGGTGTTCAAGATAATAATTTACTAGTCTTGGTTTTTGCGAGTCGCTAATGGTTTTCATCAGTTCCGTAAGTATCAATAATCCACAAAGACGGACTTCATGAACATTCGAGGCCAGCAAAATATCGATATCGTCATACGAAACATCCTGATAATGATTTTTGACAACGCGGCGAATCTTTGGTATCGGAATATCCCAAAATACATCCCCATGTTGATATTCACCAACTCCGGTTTTGTGAAATTTTGACAGCGGGTTTGCATTATTGACCCGTTGATCTGCTTTTAGTTCTTCAAGAATCAACATTATTCCACCTCCTTAAAATAAAAAATCGTCCAAAAAAAGGACGATTATCAACCGTGGTACCACCTTTGTTCCGAAATAATATTCGGCACTCAGCATCTTTAACGCAGATGTGCGGACGGTTCTACTTTGTTCTTCCGTCTCTCCCGGTGTTATTTCGATGGATCTGATCGTGGGGCTTTCACCATCTCCCCATTCGCTATGATCAAACGAGCATCGTACTTCTCCGTTCATTGATTTGGTTATATTATAGCACATTGATTATGGATGTAAAGGTCTATTTGCTGATATCAATTCTTACTAACGCTCAATACTTAAAAATTGCTTTACCTTGTGTTGTTTATTCTTCTTTTGAATATTCCGCAATCCACTCTGGCAATTTATCACCCAGCGGTTGAAACCCGCTTTTTAATTCAATTTGTTGATATTTCTTTTTGTGATTTAGTTGTGCCCGCTTAAAACTAAGACTAATTTTATTGTCTTTGTTAACGCTTAGGACAACCAAATCGACAACATCGCCAACATTAATGAAATCGCTAATGCTACGAACAAAGCCATCACTAATCTCAGAAATGTGGACCAATCCATCAAATTCATCATTGATTTTTACAAACGCTCCGTATGATTTAATACTCATTACTCGGCCTTTGACAAGATCGCCTTTCTTCATGATGATCCCCCTTTTACAAAAAGTGTGGGTTGATAATTGTTTTGCTATATATGTTCGACACCGATTACACCAGGAACTCGTTCAAGTAATGTTTCTTCAATCATTTCTCGCATCGTGTCTTCAAAACCACCGCAGCCAACACAAGCTCCGGTTAATTCAACATAAACGATTCCGTCTTCAAATTTAATGTATTTAACATCGCCGCCGTCTCTTTGTAGGTACGGACGCACAAGACTGAGTACGGCTTGGATTTCTTCAATTATCTCTTCGTAAGTCACAATCTCACCCGGTTCACGAATCGCGTTTTTTGCTAGGATTAAAATTCGGATTTTTTAAGATGTAATAAGGACAGTTGAGGGCACATGATTCCATTAAATAATCTGGTATCATTCGGAAGTTACTCGTTTTTCCGTTCTTCGTGAATCCCTTTAATCGTAAAATTCCCGCCGAATAATCGCCAACGATATATGGATATATATCAAATACATCTATATAGCGTTTGTTAAAATCATCCAGAATGAAAGCGTCTCGATGATTTTTTATTAGTTCAAATTCTCCAAATTCGGTTTCAATCATGTTTTATCAACTCCGATGCACTACTATTTTATCATATCTTCGCAAATATCATAACAAAAATGACTTGTTGTATAAAAGAAACAGGACGAATTTCGTCCTGCCGGTTATATTCCCCAAATCAGATCGTTTTCCAGCAAGACGACAGCTTCACAAATTATGGCTTTTTCTTCCCCAACAATTCCTAGACCTTCGAACGTCGTCGCTTTAATCGATATTCTCGCAATATCGGTACGAAGAATATCGGCAATACGACGACGCATATCATCAATATATGGTCTTAGTAAGGGTTTTTCAAGCGAAACCATGCAATCCAAATTGCCAATCATATATCCTTTGCTTTCAACGTAATTGAAGATTTCCTGAAGAATCAAAGCCGAATCATAATTCTTATATTTGGGTTCGGTATCAGGGAAAAATTTTCCTAAATCTCCTAAAGCTAAAGCGCCAAGCAACGCTTCCGAAATTGCATGTAATAAGCAATCAGCGTCAGAGTGTCCAATCGGTCCCTTATCGTGTTCAATTTTGATTCCCCCGAGGATAAATGGCCTCCCTATTTGAAGGGGGTGAATGTCTTTAGAAAAACCAATTTTAATCATAATAAGGCCTCCATAAGTTGCAGATCGGTTTTTGTTGTGACTTTAATGTTATCTTCGTCGCCAAGCACGATTTTAACTTCTTTATTAAATTTATCCAAATATACGGACACATCATCAGTATGAACTGTTCCCGAATTATTGGCTAAAAGATGAGCCTTAAGAATGTCTTCGGTAAGGAATGCTTGTGGCGTTTGAACCAAATATGTTGTATCGCGATTGATAAATTCTGTCACAAAATTGTTCTCAACAGTAACCAATGAATCTTTAATCGGGATCGCAAGCGTCGCCGCGCCTTGATCAAGCATTGCTCGCTTTAAATTGTCGATACTTGCTTTACTGATGTTAGGCCGCGCCCCATCATGAATTAATACATATTTGCTTTTCGCAAGTTTTAACCCCGCATAAACGCTTCCTTGTCGAGTTGTGCCCCCGACGGTCAACTTGATTTTTACCATATTTTTTGTTAATGTAGTCATTCGCGAAGCGTCGACATTTGCGTGAACAATAACAACCTCTTCGCAATCCGAATCAGCTAAAAACCGATCGACTGAATACATAATCAGCGGTTTCTTTTTAATTTCATAGAACATCTTGTTAAATGGTAATTTAGTTCGGGAACCGCTGCCTGCGGCAACAATCAATGCAGTATACATATTTCCTCCTTGTCGAGAGTAATGACTTGAGGGTATATCATTTGTAATCTACTGAACGGCTTTTGGTTCTATAATTATTCGCCAAAAACGGAATAATTCTTTTTTTGATTGCGAATTGCTTCTTCCATTGCTTTGTTGGCAAAACCAACATACTCCGACAATGAATAGGTTGACCATGGTTCGTGTTTAATGATCCCAAGATTAGGATAAACGACCTGTTGGATGCCACCAATATTAATCATTAAATTGATTAGATCGCCACCACTTTGCAAAGCCCTGTTCATAACGTCATATTTGCGCTGTTCGCGAATGATTAAAGCAAACTGGATACCAGTAATTCTAAAAATACTATTGATATCCTTGGCAAAATGGAATCGCATTTTTTTAATATATTCCGCAATCATTAAATTGCCAACATCACGACCAAAACGCGAATTGATGTCGGGAATATTGGTCAATTGAATCATAATCAGATAAAACGACTCCGGTTCTTTAGATATTTGCGATAAATATTGGAAAAGTTGTTGTTCCGTCGGAAGTGAGTCAATCTCGTGAATTAGGGTTTCTGGGAATAACTTGATATCTATTCCCTTAATCGATGACAAAATTTGTAATTTCTTTTCATAATCAAAAACTCGCCCTTTTTCCTCAACCCAGACATATATTCCCTCGCGGCTGATGCGATATTTGATATCAAATGATGGCGTTTTCCGGTTTGCTTTTTTGATGGTCGACAGATATTGGTTTTGATCATCAGGATGAATCAACGTCACATATTCATCGATAGTCATATCACTTTTTGTTATTCCGGTAATTCTGCCGAATTGTTCGCTAGCAAAGAAACCATCAAGTGTATCGTTATAAAAAAGCATCCCTTCATTTAACAATTCGATTGTGGAAATGTATCGAAGCCGCAATAATTCCGAAGTTGATTTTAGTTCGTCAAGTTCCTTTTCCATCTCAAAAAAGTCATAATCAGTTAAATTTTGGGTGATTTTTATTTTTGATTTAAAATTGATAGCTAAAATAATGACGACTAAGAATAAATAATACCCATACCATTCAATTGTCATATCGATGGGAATATAAACGTCCACAATCTCTGGAAACAACCGTAAAAATGCATAGGCAGCGCTGGTAAGTATAATCAATATCAATTTCCAAATTCGAAACTTGTGATAAAAGACTGTACTCATCACAATCAGAACGATTCCCATTCCTAATGCGATGTAAATCATGATATCGCTCATATAACCGCCTCCTTTTTCAATCCTGGTTCTTACTTCTTAATATTAGCTGTAATATATAATACTGGGTAAAAATAGGTGAGAAAGAACCCTAAGAAAATCAAATTGTATAAAACTGAAACATATCGTTCTCCGGTAACATATGTGAAAGCTAGAATTGTTCCAAAGATGAGCGCCCAGACTAAGGTCAATCCATTATTAATGACCTTAAATAGTGCTGTTTGTGCGTAGTCCTTTCGGTAGTCAAACTGATGGAAGTCATGTACAATTGGTTTGTCAATAATCCAAGAAACCAGAAACACCGACGCAAAGGCGCCAAGTAAATAATCGTCGCGAAGCAGATTATTGAATGTTGGCCAGAAAATTGCCATTAAAAGAACCGCCAAACCAACCGTCAGTAAATAGATTTCAAACCAAGAGATTTTTTTAAATGTTCGTAATTTAAAAAATAACGTGATTAAAATTAAACCATAAGCAAACGGCGCCAACCAAATTAATGGCAAGTAGTTGCTTAAAAAGGCCATGACACCCCATATCAAAATATAAATAAAAAGAAATTTTACGCCCAAAAACTTGATTTTAGTTTTGGATTGACTTGGATTATCGTCTTCATGATAATCATCTAGGTTAAACGCATTAATAGCCGCATAGAGATCTTCTTCTTTACCCTTGTATTTGAAACCGCCGCTCTTTAAAACCTCGTCAAACGTGGTTTTTTTAAGTAATAGATTCGATAATTTGTCGTTGGTAGAATAGATTGTCAAATCTGGATCGGCATATTCTCCCCGGTGAACAGTAATGTTTTTGGCTTTAGTTCGTACGAAATAATGACTTTTGCCAATATGAAAATTCACGTGGGTTTCTTTCGGTCCAAGCGGTTTTTTTCCATAATTATGGCGCATCATCATCATGATTTCGTCATTGGTCAAATAGTAAAATTCATCATCATCTTCACCATAATACAACCGCTCTTCAATGGTGTCACCATCCAGAATTCCCGCATGAAACATACCAAACAAGCCCGCTTCCGGACGAAACCATTCACCAATCAAATACAGATTGTCGAATATCTTGATATGTTCTCCTGCTTCTATAGCGATTTGCTCATTAATCGAGAGTTGTTTTCTTACTTCGGGAACCGCAAGCATCGATAGGAACTTTCGCGGTTTGCCAAGGGAAGACCCAACAATACATTTTGCAAGTTTTGGAAATGCTTCGACAACTTTATCTAAAAGCGGTTTGAGATCGATTGTTTCTCCGTCGTCATAGACAAAATCAATTGCCAAAATCCCGTTTTTCGCTCCGCATGATTCCGGATCATAAACTTTATAATTCAGCATTCGTGTTAATTGAACTTTAGTTTCCGGATCCGGCTTAAAATAATAGGTCAACTCGTTGATGCCGCAAGTTGCCGGTTTTTGGTTAAGACAAATATATGCTGTCTGAATTCGCCGTTTGCTGTCAAGACTGGGATAATACTTTAAAATCTCCTCAAGTTCTGCTGTCCGCGTGGGAAAATACTTGGGATAAAATTCTTGTGGGCTTGCGGCAAAAACATAATGTTTAGCAACGATATCTTTACCCATGGTATCAACTAATTTGATAATTTTTCCGGTATCGTCCGTAGTTATTTTTTTAATCTTTCGATTTTGAACCAGTTTCGGATTAATCACCGTTATTTTTGCAAGTAACATCTTCATGATTTCTTGTTCGTTGGCATACAGATATGAAACTCCGTTGTTCAAGCCAACGAAGAAACTCATGAAAAAGTTATATGAATTCACTTGTGACAAATCAAGGCCGTTTACCGCATCAAACAAAGAAAACTCGCTGATTAGTTCTTGATTGTTAAAATACTTATCAAGCACCTGTTTTAAACTATAATCGCCCCATTCGATCATCAGCGATGTTAAAGTATAGTCTCGGTTTTGTAGCATGTTTTCTTGCTGAATGATAAAATTATGATACATTCGGTCCATATCTTTAAAAAAGCGATGTATTTCATCACGTTGTTTTGGATAGTGTCTAACTAAATAAACAAGCAATTGTTCTGGTGTCCAAGACCGGGTATATAGCGACCCATCACGATCAACGACAGTATCCGAAAATTTATTGATTGATTTGATCTCATTTTCCATGTTAAAAAGTTGTAGGTATCGATATAGCAATCCCCCTTCTTTAAGCCCAGGAACAGAAGCGCCCGGTCCATATTTGAAGGTATATTTTTGATTATTAACATCAATAAAATCGTCCGCCGCTTTTTTCGATGTCAATGAAGCGGTATCGTGAAACAAGGCAACCTTCCGCATTTTTCGTGCCAAAAACAAGGCGGTCGATAACGAACCGATATCATTTCCGACAACTACAACGTCATAATGTTCCATTTTTGGCACCTCTTTTCGGGCGATTGTCTTTATAAATTATAACATATTCCCCTGAATAATACCATCTCACGAAAAATAAAAGTGCTTGCGCACTTTATTTAATCTTCAGGTACTTTTCAAAGTACAAATTTAAAGTTTCTTTACTAACATTGTAATCTATTTGACGATTAATTGTTACACTGACATATCCCGTTTCTTCGGAAACAACAATTGTAAGGGCATCTGATTGCTCGCTAATACCGATTGCCGCTCGATGCCTAGTTCCAAACTTCAATGGCAAATCAGTTCTTGCTGTCGATGGATAATAGGCTTTAGCACATAAAATGCTGTTATCCCGAATAATGACAGCGCCATCATGGAGCGGTGTTGTTGGCACAAATATCGTTGCTAAAAGCTCGCTGGAAACGGGCGCTTCAATCATCACGGCTTTGTTTACATACCCAGAGAGTTTTATATCGCGTTCAATGGAAATAAGGGCGCCAATTTTCCGACTCGCCAAAAATTCAATTGCGGCCCCTAATTTGGCAGCGAGATCATTATTGGTTTTCCAATTTTTTAACGATCTTTTTTTTAAGAACTTCATTCTTTTAAAAATGGTTGTTAATTCATTTATGAACATAACAAAGATTACATAGCCAAGGGGTATAAAAACAATAATCCGAGCTGCTAACGCTATGGTAGAGGTTGTGCTGTCGACAATGAGATAATAAAACGCGGCAACAAAAAGCATCACTAATAAAATTTTGAACCAACGAATGTTTTTGTGGCTGACTTTTGCTCTAAGTACCAATAAAAATATTGCATAAAGGTAGCTGACCAAAACAATTATTTCAAAGTTTCCCATATACACACCACCCAATCTGTCTATATTCAAAATGAATCTGGGAATTTATAATAAACAGTCATCAATATTGTACGATATTTTCCATTTGAATGGAAGAAGAACAGGCTATTTCGTCTCGGTTTTTTTACAATCGGTTTTTTTAAAAACATATTCGAGAATTAAATATGCGATTGGAAACAACAGTGCCGATGCAAAAAACGGGGCAATAATAGTCATCCAAGGATTTACACTGTAATCAGCGTGAAACCAATCGATAACAATGATATCAAATACCGAAGTCAATAAATTGCTTAATAAAAGCCGGATTAAAAAAATAAGCATTACCACCGAGAATTGTTTGGTTGATGTCGCGGTGGGCTTGAATGTAAAAATGACGTTGGCAAAATACGAAAAGATTGATGCCACTAAAAAAGCGACCGTATTCGACACAAACGCCCCCCATCCAAGGGCAAGTGTTCCCAAGTTGACAAGATCATAACAGATCCAATACGCCAACATGTGCATTCCCGTATTAACAATGCCAATAATACCAAAACTGAGGAATTTTTTGGTCAAAAATTTGTCTTTTATAAAATGCCTGATTCTATTCCAAAGATTCATCATAGTTTACCTCTTCAGAGGTTTCTTCAATTAAATATAGAGGTCTATTTAGTGTCTGCCGACGAATTTGATATAACAAGTAAAACATTCCATATGCCAGTACTGAAATCATCAACCAAAGCAAATTTAGTAATAGGGCTAACATAAATGATGTTGTCGAGAAGATATACACAATCCGAAAAACAATGTTTACTCCGAGCATGATTATACCCATAACAAAAGAAACCACTGGGAGAACCATCAAAATATTCGAAAATTGATTCATCCCATCAAACCCATATTTAAACAACGATTTAAAACTCCAACTGCTTTTGCCATTTTTCCGAGCAATGAAATCGTATTCTAACACTTTCCGTTTGAACCCAACCCAGGAGAACAGCCCTTTCATAAACCGAAAATTGTCTTTTATCGATAAAATCGCTTCAACTACTTGTTTGTCAAGCAATTGAAAGTCTTTGGCTCCGTTATCAAGGGGACGATCGCTGTATTTATTATACAATCCGTAATATAGATTGGCGAACAACGTTCTAACTTTCGGTTCTCCTTTTCTGGTTTTTCCGCGCGTGTACACGACTTTATAACCTTCGCTATACCATTTGAGCATTTCCGGAATCAAAGACGGCGGTTGTTGCAAATCACAATCAATGATGATAATCGCATCATCTTTGCGGGAATATTCCAACCCTGCATGCATCGCTGATTCTTTTCCAAAATTCCGCGAAAAACTTAGGAATATAACCCGCTTATCAATGGCCGCAATTTTTTTTATCTCGGCAAGTGTATCATCACGAGATCCATCATTGATAAAAAGTAGTTTGAATTCATATTCCGGATTAGTAAGATATTTGCATGCTTCATCATAAAAAGGGCGAATGTTAGTTTCTTCGTTATAAGCTGGGATTATGATTGTCAGTTGTTTCATTTTCGATTACCTCCGTGTTTGATAATGCTTTTTTCTTTTTATTAATTCTTACTAAATAAATTGGCAAAAAAATTGCGGTATATATCCCAACGGCAATAAGTGTTGCCCAGCCGCCATCGATGATTCCGTTGGGAACAAACTTCATTGTGACATGAACCTCATCGACGCCGGCGGGGATGATAATTCCTAATAATCCTCCCGAAACACTTAGCGTTTGATATTGTTCTTCTGAGGTAACAATCCACTCTTCAGAGTAAGTAATTGGAATCATGACAATTTGATCATATCCGGTTTCGCTGGTACGAGTATATGAAAAATCAATTATTCCATTTTCAATGGTTAATTGTTCGTTTTCGGATAGTTGTGAGTCAGCAAAATCATCATAATAACTCAAATCCACATAATCAAAGGTCAAAATCATCGAGAATACATCTGCGCTGGAACCATACATTTCTGCTGTTTTTAAAATATATGCTCTTGCTGGTTGGCTTTCAATAAAGCAACTGCCCTTCAAACTCTCGTATTCGTTTCCGTTGGTATCCACGACAAAAACGCGATCGAGTGTTTTTGTGAAGGAAAGTCGTAAAAATCCATTGATTTCGGTTGTCGAAATTTCTGGCATATCATAAACTAAAAAAGAAGTTTGACCGATTGCTCTTTCCAAACGATAAGTAATACTTTTAGGTGAATTAAAGCCATCCGTCTGCTCAAAATAAACGGCAACCGGTTCGGAAAAGAACTGCCCGCATTCGACTTCTTGAAAAGCGTTTGGGGTTAGTTCACACGCTTGCGTCTGTCCAGATGCAAACTCCATGAAAACCTCTCCGTAATCCTCATCGTCTAATTGGGACGACTTTAAATACAGTCCGCCCGAAGTAAACCCAACATTAATTGCGTATCGATAAAAGGTCTTTCCTAAAACGTTGGCTTCTGTAGCTGCCGAAATTATCTTATATGATGTGACGGTTTTTTTCTCGCTGATATTGTCCTCTGTAACTACGTTGTTTAAATTCGGTGCCGATGACGAATTCATATCATATAATTCCGCATCAATTAAAACAGTGTCTAACATCAGTTTCTGAGCGGCAATTTTATTGTCGTATAAATGATTATGTGTTTCCGTGTATTGTTTGCTTGCATATGTTATAAAGTCTTCATATGTCATATAAGATTCATATACTTGAAATGGTTCTGAGTCGACAATTTCATATAGTTTGTATCGATTGCTTATTTCTATTGGCTCAATAAGTGTGAAATAAGCTTCTGGTAAATTATATTCGTATTCCGCGTTAACAAGCAAATACTTGTATCCTAGCACGTGATTTAAATACAAGGTGAAGATGTTTAATGCCGTTTTTTCTTGAGTTTCAATTTTTTTGGTTATATCACCGCTATATGTTTCGTTACTAAAAAGTAAGGTGACGAGTTGATCGCTTTCAGAATCTGACCACGAATGGAATATTTTTAACGTGTTGGTGTAAAAGGTTGTCATGCGGTTAAAGTTCTCGTCTTGAACGTTGAATCTTTCGACGTCAACATATACTCGATAGAATTGGTCTTGATCTAGGTTTTCATTTAAAAATTCGTTGATTGATTCCATGTCATTAAACATTGTGATTTTGTCAGGAACATAATAGGCAATGCCATACATATATCCCATTGCAACAATGAATTCAACCCAAAAAATAACCCGAATCCATTTTAAGCGTTTAACCCAGCCGAATATTAAAATTAAGACTAAGTATAAAGCCGCCAATCCAAGAAAAACGGCGTCAGCGGTTAAAGCTTCTTTTGCATACAAAGTTGTGGTTGTTAGTTTTATGTAGTAGTAATAAATTAAATATCCAAGCAAAGCCAATGATAATCCAATTGGGATTGTCAACCATTTCATTTTGAGGTTTTCAAAACCATATTTGTCAAACACATGGGCCAATATAACAATTTCTAACAACGGGAGTGTATCAATCCACCGCGTATAAGGAACATCAATTAAATATTCCGTTCCTGAAAATATATAGGAAAAAAAGGGGAAAATCATCATAATTGAAAAGGCAATAATGACAGTTTTATAAATCCAACTGATTCTGTCGCGCATGAAAAAAACATATGACATGATTGTGATTCCAACCAAAGAAATATATAAGGATACATGCTCGTAACCATAATATCCCGGTCCCAAGAAGCCCAAAAAACCCACTGATCGCTGCGCAGTAAAAGCTTTGGTCAAAATCCGGATATATATTTCTGGCTTAAACAAAGTCAAATTCCATTCCCCGATTGTGACAGCCCATTGCCATGCCGCTCCCGCCGATCGCTCGGTGCTTTCCATGATAAACTGTACTGTGGGAACCAGCATAACACATGACATCGCCACACCCAAGAGAATCAAACCCAAAAAAGCAAGTCCATCGCGAAGAAAAACCCATATATTAGAATTTGGTTTTTTCAAAGCCTCAATTACATAAAGAACTGACATAAACGCAATGGCCATATAGGCACAATAAAAATTATAAAAAACAAGTACAACCACAAATAGTGGCACAACCCATGCTTTCTTGTGTTGAAACCAATAAATAACTAGTAATGAGGTTGGCAGATAGAATATCAGTGAAAAAAAGGCGGGAAAGGCCATAAAGCAGCCCGATCCACCACTGATAAGATATATAACTCCCATCCAAAAAATAGTCCGGTTTTTCATGCCTTTTAAATAGAAATAGTAGGCAAGAACCATAACCCCAGCTAAGGCTTTAATTAATTCCGTTGACGAGATGGCAACGCCGATGGGCATCAAGTAACTTAGCAGAAAAGTAATCAAAGTAAAGATATCGAGTGGCACATAATATGCATCTGAAAATAAGGAAGCTCCAAGATAATTATTAAGATTATAAAAAGATAAGGTTTGGGTTTTGATTTTCAGGATGAAGTCATTCATAATCGGATAATACTGACAAACATCATCGGACCCGCCGTTATAAAACGAGTTACTAATTAATATGATGGTAATTTGAATCAAGAACAAAATAGTAAAGACAAATATTCCTAAAAACAAAAAGGTTTTTTTAGGACTTAAAAAAATATCCGTGATCCACGCGGATGCTTTTTCGCGGAATTGATGAATTTTTTGTTTGGCAATCCCAAAATTCAACTTCATTCCATTCCCTCACAAGGTAGTAATTTAGTGAATTAATTATATCATATTTCGATAACGATACAAAGGGTATTTCTTTTTCAGAGAACACAATATATAATTAGAGTCTATCATTATGCATTTGAAGATAACAATAATGACACAAGAGGTGTTAATATGGAAAAAGCGATTTTAGTCGGTGTGCGGTTACAAGATTCAGTTAATTTCGAATATATGATGGCTGAGCTTAAAAACTTATGTATGGCCTGCGATATTGTTGTTTTAGATACAATAATCCAAAACATGGAAAAGCCAACGGCCAACCTTTACATCGGTCCTGGAAAGGCGGAAGAATTGAAGGCCGCCGTCCTTAATCTTGAAGCTGACATTGTGGTATTTGATGACGAATTATCCCCAACACAAGTCCGCAATTTAGAAAAAACACTTGCGATTAAAGTTGTAGATCGAACCGTTTTGATTTTGGATATTTTTGCTCGTCGTGCCAAAACCAAAGAAGCAATGTTACAAGTTGAATTGGCGCAATGTGAGTACATGCTGCCAAGAGTAATCGTGGGTATGAATTCTTCCTTTTCTCGTCAACGAAGTGGCACTGGCTCTAAAGGGCCCGGGGAAAAACAATTAGAGTTGGACCGTCGATTATTGAAAGACCAAATTTCTCGCTTGCATGATGATTTAAAAGAGTTAGTTTCAATTCGAAGAACCCAACGGGAAAAACGGAAAAAAGAAGAGACTTTTACTGTCGCTATCACGGGATATACAAACTCCGGCAAATCAACACTTCTCAATAAAATGTTAGAATATTCGCTTGAAAATTCCGAGAAATATGTCTTCGAAAAAAATATGCTTTTCGCAACCCTTGAGACCGCAACCCGGTCAATTACTTTAAAAAATAATCATCGCTTTTTAATCACCGATACTGTTGGTTTCATCTCTAAATTACCTCATCATTTAATTGAAGCTTTCAAATCAACCTTAGAAGAAATCAAAGAAGCCGCAGTGATACTTCATGTCATTGATGCTGCCAATCCTCAATATAAAAATCAAGTCGGAGTTGTTGAAGAAGTTTTGAAAAGTCTTGATGCAAAAAACATCCCGGTTATCTATGTCTTTAACAAATCCGATTTGCTTTCTTGTCCAATAACCTCACAACTTTCACCTATGGTTTGTGTGAGTTCAATTACCGGAGAAGGCTTTATGGAATTGACTAACCTTATCGATAGTCTTCTTTATAATATGCTTCACAGGGTGCTAATGATTATCCCATTTGAGAAAGGAAACATCTACAGTTTTTTAAAAGACAAAGCGCATATTTTTTCTACCGAATATTTAGATGATGGAATTCATGTTGACGTTGAGTTAAATGATCATTTCTTCAATCTATATAAGCAATACATCGTTTAAACTCTTGGTAAAATTCTCAATATTTTTTTCTTATTTTGTATTAAAAAAACGGTCATCTTTTCCAATTAGCATTTGGAATAGTAACCGTTTCTTTTTTTATTTTTTTTCTAATTCATAAAAATAATCATTGATAATTTGTCGCAAATCTTCTATGGTTTTTGCCCGATTAATTTTGTCTTTGATTTGTCCAGAGTTGTGCAAACCTTTTATATACCACGAAGCATGAGTTCGCATTTCTAACACTGCAATCTTCTCGCATTTAAGCTCGGCTAAGTTTTGTAAATGTTCCAAAATTTGTCTTTGTTTTTCCGCTAATAAAATCTCGTTTTCATATGTGCCAGTTTCTAAATAATCGATTGATTGTTTTATTAGCCACGGATTGCCAAGCGTGCCTCTTCCTAACATTACTGCGTCACATCCAGTATTATCTAGCATTTGTTTTGCTAACTCAGGAGAGGTGATATCTCCATTACCAATCACCGGAATTTTGACTGCATTTTTTACTTGACGAATAATTTCCCAATCGGCTTTTCCAGAATACATTTGCGTTCGTGTTCGGCCATGGACCGCAATTGCACTCGCTCCCGCCGCTTCAGCTTGCAAAGCAATTTCAACGGCGTTAATGTGATCCTTATCCCAGCCGCTTCTGATTTTTATTGTTACTGGCTTCTTTACCGCATGAACAATTGCATAAACAATTTCAAAAACTTTTTTTGGTTGTTGCAATAGTTTCGAACCAGCATCGTTTTTAATTACTTTGCTAACCGGACACCCCATGTTGATGTCAATAATATCGGCGGTAGTATGTTGATCAATCCACTTTGCAGCTTCAACCATTGTCACGATGTCGCTGCCAAACACTTGCATAGCGATTGGATGTTCTGTCGAATCAATTTCAAGCATGTCCAATGTTTTTTTGTTCTTATAATCAAGCCCTTTATCAGAAACCATTTCCGAATATAAAAGCCCCGCCCCAAAGCGTTTGGCAATATGACGAAAAGCCTGGTTGGTTACCCCCGCCATCGGTGCCATAACAATTTGATTGGCAATCTCAATGTTTTTAATTTTCCATTTCATGAATATCACTCTCATTCACATTGATTATATCGCAAAGCGATGAGAAAACAAATACAAATCGGTTTCGAATTCGGCATGATATAATATCTCTTAGGAAGTGATCATATGCATGATTATTTAGTAAAAGCTTATGCGTTTGACGGACTAGCACGAGTCTATGGTGCCAAAACCACTGATTTAGTCGAAGAAGCCCGTATTATGCATGATACTTGGCCAGCAGCGACAGCGGCTCTTGGCCGCGTTCTTACCGCTAGCGTTATTATGGGCGCAATGTATAAGGGTGATATGGAATTATCAATTCGAATTGATGGCAATGGCCCTATTAATGGCATTGTTGCCACCACAAACGCTAAGGGTCAAGTTCGGGGATATGTAGGAAATCCTCACGTTCATATGTCCACAACCAACGATAAACTAGCCGTTGGTGCCGTTGTTGGAAACGCTGGTTTTTTACATGTGACCAAAAATTTGAAGGTAAGAGATATTTATACAAGTAGTTCTGCTTTGCAAACCGGAGAAATCGGCGATGATTTCACCTATTATTTTGCTTCCAGTGAACAAATTCCTTCATCGGTCGGACTGGGAGTCTTGGTCAATGATGATAATAGTGTTTTGGCGGCTGGTGGCTTTATACTCCAGTTGCTTCCGGGAGCGCAAACAAAAGCTGGTCTTATTGAGGAAATAGAATCCCGCATTAAAACGCTACGTCCAGTCAGCGATATGATTCATGATGGCTACACACCAGAAATGATAATAAATGAAATAACTAAAGGAAAACATGAATTCGTAGAATATCTTGACTTGGAATATGCTTGCGATTGTTCCAAAGAACGATTTGCCAAAGGCTTGATCTCTCTTGGAAAAGATGAACTTAATTTGATGATTGACGAGAACAAGCCGATAGAGACCGTCTGTCATTTCTGTCAAAAAAAATACCTCTTTTCAGTTGATGAACTAAAATCTTTTATCAATGATTGTTCCCTAATCTCCGATAAAACAAAATTGTAAGCGCAATGTTATTGCCTATACGTGGCCATTTACACGTGTTTTAAAAGCGACAACCTTTTCGTGGTTGTCGCTTTTTTACATTGCTTTTATGTATTTGCGAATTTCCCAGTCGGATATGTTTGTTCGGTACTCGAGCCATTCTAGTTTTTTTAACTCAACAAATTTTGTTAGTATATGCGTTCCGAGTGCCGATTTGACGACCGAATCTTCTGTTAGTGCTTGAATCGCTTCCTGTAAATCGCTGGGAAGGTTTTTCACCCCCAGCTTGTTTCTTTGATCTTGACTTAAAGCAAATAAGTTTTCATTTACCGGTCCAATAAGCGGTAAATCATTTTTGATTCCATCTAAACCACTTGCAAGAATAACTGCCATTCCCAAGTATGGATTGCACGCACAATCAACGTTGCGAATCTCGGTTCTGGTCGATGCTCCTCTTACGGCGGGAATTCTAACCATTACGGATCGATTATGCTCTGACCAGGATATATAGCAGGGGGCTTCATATCCTGGGACGAGTCGTTTATATGAGTTAACACAAGGATTGGTAATTGCACAAAAACCCCTAGAATGGGTCAAAATTCCCGTTAACCACTGCCGGCAAATATGTGATAGTCCCATTGAATCCTTGGTGTCAAAAAATACATTATTTCCTTGCATGTCGGCCAAAGAACAATTGGTATGCATGCCGGAACCATTAATATTTGCGACCGGTTTTGGCATGAATGTAGCATGCAACCCGTGTCTTGTGGCAATATTCTTAACAACTAGTTTAAATTTTTGAACATTATCGCACGCTTCAACAATGTTGGAAAAATGAAAATTAATTTCGTTTTGTCCTGGTGCAACCTCGTGATGGGATGCTTCAATCGTGAAGCCGATTCTTTCCAGTTCCAATACAATATCTCTTCGACAATCACCAACGCCGTCAATTGGTGACAAATCAAAATAACTACCATTGTCTGCGAACTTTAGGATTGGTTCGCCTTCGTTATTAGTTTCAAATAAGAAAAACTCTGGTTCGAAGCCGATATTCAAAGCCGAAAATCCCAGTTTTTCCATTTCCGCAGCAACACGCTTTAAATTTGATCGGGGATCACCAGCAAATGGTTTCCCATCGGGGGTATATACATCGCATATAAGACATGCCACTTTCCCATATTCGGTTTCCTCCCAATTCAAAATTAACCATGTATTAAAATCGGGGCGCAAATACATATCCGCTTCCAAAATCCGAACAAATCCTTCAATCGAAGATCCGTCAAACATCACTTTGCCCGCTAAAGCGGTCTCTAATCTCCCCACGGGGATTTCCACACTTTTTATGACCCCGTTGATATCGGTAAACATTAAGCGGACGTACCGAACATTTTCCGCTTTCGCGTTCTGTAAAATCTCTTCTTTGGTATATTTTCCCATAAGTCAGCCTCAATTCATCAGTCGGTAACGCTTGTCTGCCGACGATGCCATGACGTTTAACGGCGGTCATTTTCCGAATTTTTACTGTACATTATAAGCATATCGTTCTAATAATTCAATAACTTATACTAATTATCGTTATATTTCTCTTTTGTGTTTTTAATAATTAAAAAAACACTCGTTGCTCTTGATTTAAATCAAAGGCAGCGAATGTACTTTTATGTTATTGAACCATTCTTTATTTCGTGTTAAATAAATCTAGCAAGCGATTAATAAGGAAGCGGATGTTTATCGGTCAATTCCTTGACACTGGTTTTAACCTCAGTTAAAATTGCTTCATCGCTGGGGTTACTTAATGTTTTATCAATCAAACGGGCAACTAAACGAAAATCGTTTTCATTAAACCCTCTTGTGGTCATGGCCGGCGTTCCTAATCTAACTCCGCTGGCAATGAATGGCTTTTGTGTATCATATGGAATTGTGTTTTTATTACAGGTTATATTGACTTTATCAAGGAGGTTTTCGGCTTTTTTACCGGTCAGCCCCGTCTTGGATAATACATCTAACAGCAGTAAGTGATTATCGGTTCCGCCACTGACAACATGATAATTCATTCGTAAAAATTCATCAGCGAAAGCTTTAGAATTGGCAACGACTTGAATTTGATATGTCTTAAAACTAGGCTCTAAAGCTTCTTTAAATGCTACAGCTTTAGCGGCGATCACATGCATCAACGGTCCGCCTTGAATTCCTGGAAAGATGATTTTATCAACTTTAATAGCGATTTCTTCATTATTAGTAAGTATAATCCCGCCTCGCGGTCCTCGAAGCGTTTTGTGGGTCGTGGATGTAACAATGTCGGCATATTCGCAGGGATTGGGATGCAATCCCGCCGCTACCAAACCCGCAATATGAGCCATATCAACCATCAATAGGGCGCCTACGGAATCGGCAATCGCCCGGAAACGTTCGAAGTCAAGTATCCGTGGATACGCTGATGCTCCAGCGACAATTAACCGCGGTTTAATCTCTGAAACTTCGGCTTGTAATTGATCATAATCGATGGCTTCGGAAACTTTAGAAACATAATAAGGATGAAATTCATAATCAACTCCGGAAAAATTAAGTGGGTGTCCATGAGTTAAGTGCCCACCTTGATCCAAAGCTAATCCCATGACGATATCGTGAGGGTTCAAAATTGCTCGGTATGCGGCCATGTTGGCCTGTGATCCAGAATGTGCTTGAACATTAACAAATTTAACATTGAAAATCTGTTTTAAACGTTCTTTTGCTAAATCTTCAACTTGATCGACGAATTCACACCCGCCATAATAACGTTTTTTTGGATATCCTTCGGCATATTTGTTCGTCATAACGCTGCCTTGAGCTTCAAGAACGGCGTTTGAAACAAAATTCTCCGATGCAATCAGCTCAATGTGTGACTTTTGTCTTTCGGTTTCCTGTTGAATTAATAAAGCAATTTCTAAATCGGTATTCTTGATGGTTTCCATGTTTATTCTCCCTCTTTCTCCAAGTATACTCCCGGATTATCTTTTGTTAATTGAACTAATACTGTTTCATTTTGACCGGTGGGAATATTCTTGCCCACATAGTCGGCGCGAATCGGAAACTCTCGATGGCCGCGGTCAACCAAGACCGCTAATTGGATTTTCCTTGGACGGCCAAGACTAATTAACGCATCCATCGCGGCACGGACAGTTCTTCCGGTATACAAGACATCGTCCACAAGAATGCAAATCTTATTGTTAACCTGAATGGCGGGAATTTCAACGCTTTTTTTCTTGTTGTCATCACGATACATTGATATATCTATGCCAACGATTTCGACGCGTTTCCCACTGTATAATTTGATGTTTTCTTGGATGATTTGAGCAATTGGCAATCCCTTTTTCATAATACCAATCAGAATGATATCATCAAGATCATCGTTTTTTTCGATAATCTCGTGAGTCATTCTCCGTAAAGTTTTTAACACGGTTTCGTAATCGAATAAACAATGCATAATTATCCCCTCTATAATATTATATCATTTTTTTTATTTTCAAGACCGTCATTGTTGGTTGGGGTTTTCTTAAAATTAATGATTGTCATTACGCTCATGGAAATGGTAATAATAACCGCCCCTACGATTTGTAACCAATTCACCGCCACCTTAAAAACAATCAAATTAGTTAAGATGGTTATAATCGGAATAAAATTAAGAAACAAGTTGGGAAGGGTGACTCCCAAAACGTTGACTGAGTGGATGTAAAGAAAATAACACAACCCAGAACACACAACTCCCAAAAACAATAAATTCGCCCAATCATTAACAACGAAAGTTGAAAAATCCGGCAATGGAAAAAAGAAAAGTGTTGGGATAAAAATTAACAGTGCCATAAATGATTGAATGGCAGTTATCTTAATGCCGCTATACTTTTGCCCAATCTTTTTGGTTAACAATGAGTATACCGTCCATGATACAATTGATGCCAGCATTAACAAATATCCAATCAATTCGTTCCAGCCAGTAGCGATAATAAGATCCGCGTACATAACTAATACTACGCCAATAATTGACAAAATAATTAAAAAGACTTCTCGTACCGTGATTTTTTCGCGGAATACCAAGAAATTCCCAAACACTACCATCATCGGTGTAATCGCTGTGATAATCGCCGCGGATGAAGATGGGATAATTGTTAATGCGGTATTTTCCAACACCGAATATAAGAAAATTCCCAAGAGTCCCGCCAGAAAAAAGATAATCAAATCCGCTTTCGTGATTCGTAGATTTACCCGCCTAACTAAAACAACGATTCCTACAAAGATCACCGCTAAAATATAACGAAAAAAGCCCAAAATAACTGGATCAACAACGTGTAATATTTGTGCGGTGCTGATAAATGAAATTCCCCAGAAAACCACCGCCAAAATAATTGATACCAAACCGACAAATTTTTTCATTTTTAATCCTTTATGTTATTTGAAACCAGATTTTGCCAAAGCATAATAAAAGCGGCTGTGGTTAGCGATTCGGCCCGAATATTGACCGCTAGATTGCATTTTATCAAGTGGTTTTCTAATGCTTCTCTTGTTTGATTGGGAAAAGCCTGCCGCAAATTATTGAGCAATGTCTTCCGCCGTTGCGAAAAACATTGATGGACAAACATTAAAAACTTTTTTTCATCGGTAGGCCGTTTTTCAATTTCTTTTCTTATTGTAAACATGACAACGGCCGAATCTACGTTGGGCCGAGGAATAAACACGCTTCTGGGAATCGAAAACAACACTTTAGTAATGGCTCGATAATTGATGACAACCGATAACGCTCCATATGCTTTAGTATTGGGTGCCGAAGTCACCCGATCTGCAACTTCAGCTTGCATCATTAAGAAAAGCGATGATACTTGTTTTGAATCTTCTAAAAATCGCATCAATATTGGGGTTGTAATATAATATGGTAGATTGGCCACAACAATAGTTTCCGTTGAGCCGGGTAAATATCGTTCAATATCCGCATCGATATCACATGCTAAGATGTCTTGATTGACAAGAATGAGATTGTGAACATCGGAAAAGTTTTTTTCAAGAATGGGAATTAAATCTCGATCGATTTCATAAGCTAATACCCTTCTTGCCTGACTAACTAAACCTTCTGTAAGCGCTCCAAATCCTGGACCAATCTCAATAACATCGGTTTGTTCAGAAATATGCGCTTCTTTGATGATTTTGTCTAAAATGTTTTTATCGACCAAAAAATTTTGACCGAAGCGTTTTTTGATGTGAAATTCTTCGTTAGCCAAAATATCGTTGGTAATATGAACCGATCCAATATTCTTCATGATATCACTTCGACAATCCTGGATAAAGAAATATCCAACATATTTATAAATCTTAAAAACGTTTTTCCATTGCAAAAAGGGATTCGTAACGCTTTACAAACAATCATTCTTCGCTTTGCGGCCGATGGTGTATTTATAAGTTTTAAATTCATCAAATCCAACGTTGTAATCAAAGTTGGCCGCTGATTATTTATGATAAATAAGTGATCTAATGCTTCTCGAATATCGGAGGCATTGGCATGCTCAACCCCAACTTTGCGCTGATTTTTACTGATTGCTGCTTGTTTAGTTATAAAAGCAATTTTTACATTCGGAACTCGGCTTAGGATTTTGTTTGTGATTTGTCTGCCGGGAAAATCCGGATCCATAAATAAAATAATGCCTCGTGTTTTGTTAGTTTGCGCGATTAACGTTAATGTGGCTTCTGAAATTTCACTGCCGTTAGTGACGATGCACTCAATATCAGGATAAACGCTGTTTAGTTTTTGTTGGTCATGAAAGCCTTCTACTACCACAACTTCATTTATCAAACTATTGCCACCTTCAAATTAAAGCCAGCGACAATCGAGTCATGCCACCGGATATGTATCTGTTTTATTTTTGGTTGGGAAAATATTTAATCTTGATTCTTTCTGGGACAATTATCGAAATCGCTTGTTTACATACTTCAATTTCTTGGTGTCCCTGTCCGCCCGATTCACCGTCGACATTCCATCGTGATTTTGATTCGGTTATAACTTGCATTTTGCTGGTTTTAAATCGCTTGATGAGCGGCGTGGACCAAAATGGCAAAATGAAGGAGAGAAAATAAATGATATTATTAAATGGCCATAGATAATGGTACATAACCACATTGACAAGCCCATCATCAAGATATGGTTTGTATATCATATTAATTCCCGCAACCCGTTTCGAATTAATGATAAGAATAAGCGAATATGAACCAAAAAATTCAACTCCATCATGAATCACTCGCATGCGGATTTTAGGAATCGTGAATAATTCTTCTGCCCCTTTGATTAGATATGCCAGGTACCCGATTTTTTTCTTCAAACGTGAATCAGTAACGTAACTGATATCGATATAGGCCCCGTTACCGGTTACATAGCAAAAATAGCGATCATTTGACTTAACGACATCCATTTTCACGTGCTGATTTGCAAAAATGTTATCTAGTGCCAAGTCGACGTTTTTTGACAAACCCAAGCTATGGCCAATGTCGCAACAGGTTCCGGCGGGAATATAGCCGATTTTAGGCTGATCAGTAAATTCCATCATGCCATTAACACATTCGTTGAATGTTCCGTCGCCACCAACTATGATTAAAAGCTTACATTGTTCTTGGCATGCTAGGCGTGCAAATTCCGTCGCTTGGCCCGGACATGTGGTCGCAAAAGCTTTTACTTCATATCCGTTTTCGATAAGACGATCGATGACGTGCTGCAGTCGGTTGGTAAAATCTTGTCTCCCGCTTTTGGGATTATATATAAGAAACGTTTTGGCCATTGGAATCACCCGCCCCATTATAACATAACCCTAAAGCCAAAACCAGTTTTATAGCCCTTGTTTTTCTGGTATTGTTGACACAAATCTGTAAAAATCTGTTATAATTTGTTTGGTGATGTTTTGTGAAGATTGACACAATCCTTTTCGATTTAGATGGAACACTTGTTGATTCGAACGAATTAATTTTAAAAACGTTTTATTTAACACTAAAATCATATTTTCCTCGCAAGCATTTTTCTCGTAACGATTTGATTGATATGGTTGGTCCCCCATTATATGAAACTTTTGCCAAACTGACCAACGATAAAACGATTATCGATGCCATGATTCAATCATATCGCCAAATCTATCGCCAAATCGAATTTGATTATGTTAAACTTTATCCTGGGGTTATTGAATCATTACGATACTTTCATGAAAATCATTTTCATGTTGCTATCATCACAACTAAGTTTAAAGCATCGGCGGCTCCTTGCTTAGCAAATTATAATCTCAATCAGTATTTCGATTTAATAATCGGTTTGGAAGATGTTATCAAACCAAAACCCGATCCCGAGGCGGTTTTAATGGCGCTTGCTTTTTTTCACAGTCAAAATGCCGTTATGGTTGGTGACAACACTTCCGATCTGATTGCCGGACAAAAAGCCGGCATTCTGACTTGTGGCGTCAATTGGTCATACAAGCGTGATTTGCTGTTAAAGACCAATCCAACTTTTTGGATAAATGCATTTTCCGAACTGGTTCCAACAATTCAAAATTACAATATGGAGGCATAAAAATGGGTTGTGTTTTTTGCAAAATTATCAATGGTGAAATTCCTGCTTACAAGGTGTACGAGGATGAAAACGTCTTAGCAATTCTCGATATTTCTCAAGCCACAAAAGGACATACTATTGTTTTAGTCAAACAACATTTCCAAAATCTATATGACATTGATGAGGAAGTGGCTTGTAAAGTTTTTTCCACTGTTCCTAAAATTGCCAACGCCATCAAGAAGGCTTTTAACCCCATCGGACTCACTGTTCTCATCAATACTGACAAACCTTTACAGACGATATACCATTTCCATATTCATTTGATTCCCCGTTACCCATCTGATGGCGTGGAAATCGATTTTATAAATAACATGGGAAACACATCGAAACAACAATATCTCGATACTCAAGAAAAAATCAAAGCTTGTTTCTAAAAAAGAAGCCGCCTTCAAATCGAAGCGGCTTTTTTATTTCAACGAATGACAGCGACACCCATATATGGTTGAAGAACGGTTGGAACGATAATTGAGCCATCTTCTTGTTGATAGTTTTCCATAATTGCGATTACTGTTCGGCCAACCGCCAATCCTGATCCGTTCAAAGTATGTACATATTCTAGTTTAGCATCCTGAGACCGACGAAATTTGATATTTGCTCGTCTGGCTTGGTAATCTTCGGCATTAGAAATAGATCCGATTTCGCGATATTTATTCTCCGAAGGAATCCAAACTTCAATATCATATGTCTTTCGCATTGCGAACCCTAAATCACCGGTACAAAGCTCAACTACATGATACGGGATTGCTAATTTTTGGAGCACCGATTCGGAATCAGCAAGCATTTTATCGAGTTCAATGTATGATTCCTCTGGTTTCGTAAATTTGATTAATTCAACTTTATTAAATTGATGTTGTCGCAGAATTCCGCGGACGTCTCTCCCCGCTGACCCAGCCTCTTGACGAAAAGCGGTTGTGTAAGAAACATATTTTATCGGCAGAGAATTGACATCTAATACTTCATCGCGATGTAAATTAATCGTTGGCACTTCCGCCGTTGGATTTAGATAAAGATTGCGGTCATCATAGAGTTTGAATGCTTCATCTTTAAATTTTGGAAATTGACCGGTGGCATACATTGAGGCTTCGTTGACAATATATGGTGGCATGATTTCTCGGTATCCGTGTTCGGTAGCATGCAAATCCATCATATACATAATCAACGATCTTTCCAAGCGAGCTCCAAGGCCTTTGTAAACCACAAAGCGAGAAGCAGAAATCTTGGCGGCGCGATTAAAATCAAGTATGTCGAGTTTTTCTCCCAGATCATAATGTGGTTTTATTGGAAAGGAAAAGCGCGTTGGCTCTAAATATTTATATAATTCTCGGTTTTGGGAATCGTCTTTACCGATAGCGATGTTTTCATTGGGTAAATTTGGCGTCATTAAGAGCATATCTTTAATTTCGGCATCCAGCTTGGTAACTAAACTGTCTAATTCCACAATTTCAGAAGCATATTTTTGTACAGATGCCTGAATCGAAGACGGGTCTTTTCCTTCTTTTTTGTAAGCTCCAAACATTTTTGATGCTTCATTCTTCTTCGCTTTTAATGCTTCAACGTTTTGAATAGCTTCGCGACGGGTTTTGTCTTTGTTAACAATGTCATAAATATATGAATAATCCCCGTTTCTTCGCGATAGAAGTTCATACACTCGGTCGGTTTCTTCTCTGATTAATTTGATATCCAACATGTTTGAACCCTCCTATTAATAACTATCTTTGAGAATGTCATCGTCATCTTCGGTTTCTTCGGTTTCGGTTTCTTCTTCATCGTCATCTTCGTCAGGTGATTTTAAATCCAAGAAGTTTTGGTATTGTTTGATTACTTGTTCCGCTTGGGAATCATCAACAATCTTAATGATTGGTTCCGTTGGAGCAATAATTTCTTCTGTTTCGGTCTCACTGATTTCGTCCTCAACTTCTGATTTAGGAAGAATTGCTATTGTGGCGACTTGATGTCCCTCCAAGAGATTAATGATTCTAACTCCTTGGGTTGAGCGTTTGGTTTGGGTGATTTGGTCGATAGGAACACGAATTATCATACCCTTATCTGTGACGACAAGTAAATCCTCTTCCAAGGTAACACTGATTAATTTTTTTAGTGCTCCGTTTTTCTCAGTAATATTGATTGTTTTAACGCCTTTTCCGCCCCGGCCTTGTAAACGGTATTCTTCAATAATTGTTCGTTTTCCATATCCTTTTTCGGTTATGGCTAAAATTTCATTATGTTCATCAGTAACCACGGTGACACCAATTACTGATTCGTTTTTGTTTAAATCAATTCCTTTTACGCCAGCAGCATTTCGCCCCATATCCCGAACATCGTTTTCATCAAAACGTATGGCCTTGCCGTTGGATGCGCCTATTAAGATATGACGAGACCCGTCGGTCAATTTTACACTGTGTAGTGAATCGCCTTCACGTAGCGAAACGGCTCTTATTCCGTTTGTACGAATATTTTTGAAATCCTCAACAGCGGTTCTCTTCACAATGCCTTTGCTGGTTGTGAAGAACAAATAACCGGTTTCGAAGTCTTTCACACTCATGATGGCGGCTAATTCTTCACCATCGACAAGATTAAGTAAATTAACGATTGGAAGTCCCTTGGAACTGCGGCCATATGATGGTATTTTATACCCCTTCATCTTGTACACTCGACCCAATGAAGTAAAGAATAGTAGGTAATCATGCGTTGATGTTGAAACGATTGAGTCGATGACGTCATCTTCGTTCATTTTCATGCCGGACTTGCCACGGCCGCCGCGATTTTGCGATTTATAAACTTCGGCATTCATCCGTTTGACATAGCCATTGGTTGTGACCGCAATAATCACATCTTCTACCGGAATAAGGTCTTCGTCCTCGATATCATAATCGCCAAAAGGATCAATTTCAGTGCGTCTGGCATCGCCAAAGCGTTCCTTAATGTCGATGGCATCGTTAATCAATATTTGCTGTTGAATGGCTTCGCTGGCAATAACTTGATTATAGAATGTGATTGCCTTTTCAATTTCGCCTAATTCATCATGGATTTTCGCTTGTTCAAGGCCAGATAGTTTACGTAGTTGCATTGATAAGATGGCTTTTGCCTGCACTTCGGAAAGACTGAACTTAGCCATTAATTCTTTTTCTGGCTCTTCATTGGTCTCTTTAATTATTTTAATGACTTCTTCTGTATTATTTTGTACAATTATAAATCCACGTAATAAATGTTCTCTTTGGGTGGCTTTTTCTAAATCAAATTGAGTTTTTCGTAATAAAACATTAACTTGATGATCAAAATAGTGTCTAATAATATCCTTTAGTGGCAAGGTTTCTGGCTTATCGTCGACAAGTGCTAACATATTTACCGCAAAAGTGGTTTGCATTTGTGAATTCTTATATAAATTGTTTAGCAACACTTCGGGATTAATATCGCGCCGTAGTTCCATGACAACACGCATGCCATTTCGATTAGATTCGTCTCGCAAATCCGTGATTCCTTCAATGATTTTATTTTTTGCCAGTTCAGCAATGCGCTCAATCAAAGTGGTTTTATTGACTTGATAAGGAATTTCTTTTATAATTATTTGTTTTTTTCCCGAAGTCGTCTCCACAATCTCAGTTCTGGCTTTTACGCGGATTGCGCCTCGTCCGGTTGTATAGGCAGCTCGAATTCCGGCTTCGCCTAAAATAATTCCCCCCGTCGGGAAATCCGGTCCTTTAATATATTCCATTAATTCTTCAACATCAATATCCCGGTTTTTGATATAAGCGATATAGCCATCGATGACTTCATTCATATTGTGTGGCGGAATTCTTGTGGCCATACCAACGGCAATACCATCGGCTCCATTAACAAGTAAATTGGGGAATCGGGACGGTAATACTTTTGGTTCTTTTTCCGTTCCGTCATAATTATCCGTGAAGTCAACGGTGTTTTTGCGTAAATCACGAATCATTTCTAAAGTGATTTTTTGCATCTTAGCTTCAGTATAACGCATCGCGGCTGCGCCATCACCGTCTACTGATCCAAAGTTCCCGTGACCATTGACAAGTGGATAACGATAACTGAAATCCTGGGCCATTCGGACCATTGAATCATAGATGGCGGAATCGCCATGGGGGTGATATTTACCCATAACATCGCCAACAATCCTCGCTGATTTTTTAAATTGTTTGTCTGGATAGACTCCAAGCTCATCCATACCAAATAATATCCGTCGATGAACCGGTTTTAAGCCATCGCGAACATCGGGGAGCGCCCGTGAAACAATTACCGACATTGCATAACTTAGAAATGATGTTCGCATTTCATGCGAGATATCAATATCATTAACGCGATTAGTGGGCATTTCTGGTGCAAGTAACGGTTTTAAATTTTCCATTTTGCCCTCCTATATATCCAAATTGCGAACATATTCTGCATTTTTTTGTATGAATTCTTTTCGTGGCTCGACTTCTTCACCCATCAACATTGAAAAAACCTGATCAGCTTCCATGGCATCTTCGAGTTTGACTTTCAATAAGGTTCGAAATTCTGGATCCATTGTTGTTTCCCAAAGTTGTTCGGGGTTCATTTCACCAAGCCCTTTGTATCTTTGGATAATTGGTTTTCCCGTAAATTTGGCTAACAACGCTTCCATTTGACTTTCTTCATAAGCATATTCAATGGCTTTTCCTTGCTGAACTTTAAACAACGGCGGTTGAGCGATAAAAACATATCCCGCCTCGATTAAGGGTTTCATATATCGATAGAAAAAAGTCAATAATAATGTTCTAATATGGGCTCCATCAACATCAGCATCGGTCATAATGATGATTTTATGGTATCTAGCGGTTGTCAAATCAAAATCTTCTCCGATTCCCGTTCCAAACGCCTGAATCATCGATAAAATTTCCTTGTTACCTAAAGCGCGGTCTAAACGGGCTTTTTCAACGTTTAATACTTTACCCCGCAACGGAAGTATTGCTTGATATTCTGAGTCTCTTCCTTGTTTGGCCGAACCGCCGGCGGAATCGCCTTCGACGATGTATATTTCCGAACGCGTAGCGTCTTTAGTGCGGCAATCAGCTAGTTTTGATGCAAACCCTAATGTATCTAGTGGTGACTTTCTTCGCGTTGCCTCTCGGGCTTTTTTTGCCGCAATACGAGCGCGTTGCGCAATAATTGTCTTTTCGATAATCAGCTTGGCAGCCGAGGGGTTTTCTAAAAGGAATCTTTCTAATCCTTCAGACATTATATTTGATACGACTCTTCGGGCATCACTAGAGCCGAGTTTTGTTTTCGTCTGTCCTTCAAATTGCGGATCCGGATGCTTTACGGAGATGATTGCTACAAGGCCTTCACGAGTGTCTTCGCCCATAACTGACTCATCTTTTTTAAATAAACCGGAGCTTTTTCCGTAATTATTGATGATTCTCGTCAGTGTTAATTTAAACCCTTCTTCATGAGTTCCGCCTTCGGGATTATGAATGTTATTGGTAAATGGGTAGATATTAGCTGCATATCCACTGTTGTACTGCATAGCAATTTCAATGGTAATTCCTTCTTGTTCCCCCTCAAAATAAGCCACGGTTGGGTGAACAAGCTCCTTTCCTTGGTTAAGAAAGGATACATATTCCCGAACGCCACCCTCACAGGTATATTCTTTATAAGCGATATTGTTTGGATCCCGCGAATCTTTAATTGAGAAAGTAATTCCTTTATTTAAAAATGCCAATTGTTGGATGCGAATACGAAGTTGCTCAAATTCATATTCTTGCGATTCAGTAAAGATTTCTGGATCTGCTAAAAAAGAAACAATTGTTCCTGACTTATCGGTATCTCCAATATATTTGAGTTCTTCTTTGACAAACCCATGTTCAAAGCGAATCGAATACATCTTTCCTTCAATATGAACTTCAACATCCATAAATGCACTTAATGCATTTACGACCGAAGCGCCAACGCCATGCAATCCTCCAGATACTTTATAGGAGTTGTGGTCAAATTTGCCACCCGCATGTAAAACAGTAAAAACCGTCTCGACCGTCGGCCGATGCGATTTTGGATGGACTTCAACTGGGATTCCCCGTCCGTTGTCTTCAACTCGGATAATGTTTCCTGGTAAAATCTCGGTGGAAATCTTGCTTGCATAACCGGCTAAAGCCTCATCAACTGAATTATCGACAATTTCCCATACCAAGTGATGCATTCCGCGAGGGCCAGTAGTACCAATATACATTCCCGGACGTTTTTTTACAGCTTCTAAGCCTTCCAAGATTTGGATGTTTTCTGCAGTGTACTTTTCTTTATGATTGTCCATGTTGTTGTTCCTCCCTGATGCTTCCTTTAAAAACGTGATATATTTTTGCTTGTTGTTTATAGATATCAGCGATTTCTATGAGTGAAGTCGCGGTAATAATCGCTTGGCTCTCTGATTTCAATAAGTATTGGATTAACCGGTTTTGCTTTTCTGCATCCAACTCGCTGAAAACATCGTCAAGAAGAAAAATCGGTCGATCGGATTTGATTTCTGCATAATAATTGCATAATGCCATGCATACTGATAAGACAATTAATCGTTGTTCGCCTTGCGAAGCATAGAATTTAGCTGTTTGACCCGCCAAAACCCATTCAATATCATCGCGGTGTGGACCATAATTCGTTGTTCCCGAAGATAAATCAGTAGCGATTTTAGCTTTTAGTTCTTGACGATAATCATTGGTAATCGAAGGCGCATATTTAACAACCATCGTGTCGTCTTTACTTGTGAGATAACGATACATCTCACTCGCGTTTTTACTTAATTGTTCGATAAATGCTTTCCGTTTAATTATTACTTTAGAGCCATAATCGGCCATCTGTTCAGTTATTACTTCTAAAACGACTAAATCATTTATCTTTTTATCTTGCATTTGCTTTAGTAATTCGTTGCGTTGTTTTAAAGCGTGTTTAAATTGTGTTAAATCATATAGATAATCCTTGTCAACTTGTCCCAAAACAACATCAATAAAGTACCGTCGGTCTGCCGGTCCGCCCTTAACGAGCGTCATATCCTCGGGCGTAAACAAAACGACATTCATAATTCCGATATAATCGCTTAAACGATCCACGGCCTGTCGGTTAAATGATGCCGCTTTTCCTGTCTCTGAAAACGCAACAGCCAGTTCAATGGTTTTTGTGCTGGTTTCAAGCGTTGCCACAATACGTGATGGCCCGTTCCCGTTCAAAATCAAGTCACGGTCCGCAGCTTTGTATGATTTGACTAAACTTAATACATAGAGTGCTTCGAGAAAATTAGTTTTTCCTTCTCCGTTTGACCCAATGATAAAATTAAGGCCCTGGCCAAGTGTCACGATTTGCTTCCGATAGTTTCGGAAATTGGTCAGGGCAACAGTTTTAATTTTCATTGTTGCTTCACGATTTCAAGCATGATTTCATCATTGATTTTGATTTGATCGCCTGGATATAATTTTTTTCCACGCCGAGCTTCTAACTCGTGATTAACCCAAATTTTATTTTTGGAAAGAAAGAATTTTGTTTCCCCTCCGCTTTGAATAACATCAGCGAATTTAAGTAATTGTCCAAGGGTAATATATTCGCTTGTGATTTTTATGGCTTTCATTTTCATCAACTCCGTAGTAGGGGAGATATTGGAAGATATTTTCGTCTATTATATTATATAATATAATTATATAATTTTCAATGTTTATTTTCATGATTGAGAAACGAAAACAAAAAGAAAAACGCTATTTTTCTCTAGCGTTTTCGCCAATTCTTATAAGAGACAATATTAAGCGATGCTTTCTAAAAATTCACAGACAGTATATAGCCAATGTTTATGAAGTCCAACCGTATCTATGATGATATTAATCCGTTCTGATTTATATGCAAATCGGAGAAATTTTGAAATTTTTATGCCGGTAATAAATAGTTTATCTCCCGCTAATTTTTTTGATCCCTCCATAGTTATGATAAGCGTCACGTTGGTTTTTGTCTCAATCATTTTTTCGACATCAATCCTAGCGGACAACTTCTCAAATAATTTTTCGTACATGTATATTTCCAATTCGTCAGTATAGTTACCAAAGCGATCAATAAACTCGTTTTCTAAGTTGTGAATATCCTCAATGGAATTAATGGCCGTGATTTTATCGTGCATTTCAATCTTCACAAAATCGTCGCCGATATATTCATTATCAATATACTTTGAGACCTGAGCCTTGACTTTTGCGGTTTTCGCTGGTTCAACGGAACTTCCTTGCCGTGTGGCGATTTCTTCTTTTAAAATCTTCATGTATAGTTCGATCCCAACAGAATCAATGAAACCCGATTGTTCACTGCCTAAAACATCACCGGCACCACGTATCGATAAATCCCGAATGGCTATTTTGAATCCGCTTCCTAGTTCGGTAAATTCTTTGATTACTTTCAATCTTTTTTCTGCATCTTCCGTCAATATCTTGTTTTTTGTGTACATAAGATATGCATACGCAATCCGATTTGATCTTCCGACCCGACCGCGTATTTGATAAAGTTGAGCCAACCCCAAGCGATCCGCCTCATGAATTATAAGTGTGTTTGCATTAGGAATATCGATTCCCGTTTCGATGATTGTTGTGGAAATTAAAACATCAATTTTTTGGTTTATAAAATCATCTACAACTGTCTCTAATTCTAATTTGTTCATCTGTCCATGAGCGGTTTTCACTTTTGCCTCTGGAACTAATTTTTTGATTTTTATCGCCACTAGTTCTATGTCGTCAACACGATTGTAAATATAGAACACTTGGCCTTTTCTGGCCAATTCCCGCTCTATAGCATCCTTAATGATTGTCTCGTTTCGTTCTAAAACATAAGTTTGAATTGGATAACGATTTTCCGGCGCCGTTTCTAAAAGTGACATGTTTTTCACTCCCATAATCGCCATTTGCAAAGTGCGAGGAATGGGTGTGGCTGATAATGATAGAACGTCAATATTGACTTTGAATTCCTTAATTTTCTCCTTGTGTTCAACCCCAAAACGTTGTTCTTCATCAATAACGAGTAATCCTAAATCTTTGAAAATTACATCACCACTTAATATCCGATGGGTTCCAATTAATACATCAATTGCCCCGACTTTTAAGCGCTCCAATATCTTTTTTTGTTCGCTTTTAGTAACAAACCGATTCAAAATAGCAACATTGATTCCATATTGTTCCATCCGGCGCAAAAAAGTCTGATAATGTTGTTTTGAAAGAACGGTAGTAGGTGCTAAATAGGCAACTTGTTTGTTACTTGTTACCGCTTTAAAAGCAGCCCTTAATGCAACTTCTGTTTTTCCAAAACCGACATCACCACATAGTAGTCGATCCATTGGCCGGTTCAATTCCATATCATGTTTTACGTCATTAACCGCTTTAATTTGATCGGGTGTTTCTTCATATTCGAAATCGCCCTCAAATTCACCTTGTAGGCTGCTGTCTGGCAAAAAGGCATACCCAACGCTTTTTTCTCGGCTGGCATATAAACTGATCAATTTGTCCGCAATATCCTTAACTTTTGAGCGAACGCGTTGCTTTGTCTTGGCCCAATCTGTTCCTCCCAATTTACTTAGTCGGGGCGCAAACCCTTCGCTGCCGGCGTATTTTTGTATTTGATTGATGGCATCGATTGGGATATATAATTTGTCATTATCTCGGTATTCGATGTGAATGTAGTCGTTTTTTGTCGATCCGAGTTCCATCGTTTTTATTTCGATAAATTTACCGATTCCATAATCATAATGAACAACAAAATCACCCGGTTTTAAATCATTAACCGAATACAGACGCTTTGTATTTTGATAAACAGAAACGTACTTTCCTTTTCTTGGCGCACTTTGCTTTTTTGTCAAGCCTCTTTCAGTAATAACTACAAGCCCATATTCAATAAAATTCACATCAATAATCGCTTCCGAAACAACGATGTTGATTGCATTTTCAATAAGGGCCTCTTTGGAACCAATTAACTGATATGCTATAGCTTCGCTTTCAAGCCATTCTGTGAGATTGGTTCTTGTTTTAAGGGATTTCACCGCCAATAAAACCGTAATTTTGCCCAGATAACTCAACAAATCCCGTTTTAGAGCTGTGAAGTCGCCGTCGTATCGATTGGATTCGTGATGATACATCTGAATGGTAGAATCAAATGTTTGTGCATACTGATGATCAAGAAAATCAAAATATACCGTATTATCGGCATGTAAAGCGTGAAGGTCATATATCATTTCAAACCCCATTTTCGGGTAGTCGTTCGTTGACATATACCAATCAGATACTTCGTTTTTCATCATGTCATATTGCTCTAAAACGCGTGTGTAATCCACAAAGAAAAGCGTCTTATTGTCGAGAAGGTCAAGAATTGTCGTCTGTTTTCCGCTTACAAAGGGGATATAACGAGCAAGCCTATCTAACTCACTGTGCTGTTTCAACGATTCTTTATCGTGTTCAATTTTCAAAAAAGCTTCGGGAGAAAAACACTCTGTATTACATTTCGCTTCAATCTTGGTGATAAGTTTTTCTAACTCGTCTTCCGTATAAAAGAACTCAAACATTGGATAAATTTGGATTGATAATATTGGCTTTATCGATCTTTGCGATTCAATATCAAATGTTTTGATTGTTTCGACCGTTTCGCCGAAAAAATCAAAACGATACGGTTCTAGCTTATTCAATGGAAAAATATCGAGAATCCCGCCCCTTAAGCTAAAATCTCCCGGTTTTTCGACAGTATATTCCCGTTTAAAACCGTATTGAACTAACGTTTTGGTCAGTATTTCTAAGGAATAATCTTGACCAGTAGTTATTTCTAAAACAGCATTTTTCCATTTTTCTTTGGGCATCTGTGGTTTCAATAGTCCGGCGGTATGTGTTATTATTATTTGCCTTTTTCGATTCAAAATATCTTGGATTGCATTGATCCTTTCCATTTTGAATTCGTTGGAACTAACTAACATTTCGCTAGTTACAAACTCATCCTGTGGGAAAAAGGTCAATTCATCATCAGTAAGAATCAGTGATAATTTGTCATATAATTGTTGCGCTTTGAACAGGTTTGGCGTGGCAACCACTAATGCTGATTGCGTATGAAAATAAACATCCAAAATCATGACAATAGCTGTCTCTTCTGAACTGTCTTTAATTATTGTTTTTGATCCAGGGTTTTTGACGCTTCTGATTAAATCTTGAAATGGTTTGATTTTGTGTAAATACTTAATAATGGTTTTCATCGCAATCACCTCACGCACTTTTGGCGAGTCTACGCGACTCGCCGGGATATCTGCAGTTTTTTTGACAATCGATTTCCCCAAAAACAATTGCTTTTAGGAAATCTCATCCTTTTTTGATTGAATCATAAAGGCCATCGGTAAAATTATCCCCAACGGAAGAAAGCGAACAAAAAATTTTGTCAGTTTCATTCCTAACCCGGGAATAATATGATGTCTGTGTCTTTCAATGCCACGGACGGCGATTCTTGCACACTTTTCGGCGCTCATTCCTTTAAATTCCGTTTTTGCCCCCGCAACATTAGCAAAATTCGTGTTAACTGGCCCTGGGCATAGTGATAAAACGCGAACTTTCTTTTTAGTTCGTTTTAATTCATAATTAATTGCTTCGCTGAAGTTATATACGTATGCTTTCGAAGCCGCATAAGCGGCCATGTTTGGCGTTGGAATGAAGCCGGCCATACTTGCGACATTTAAAATAACGCCTTGTTTCATTGACCTCACAAACAGTTTTGTCAGGATATGAACACTCATAATGTTAAGTCGGAGCATTTTTAATTCCGTGTCAAGCTCAATATTTTCAAACAAACCAATGCATCCAAACCCAGCATTATTGATGACAATTTCTAACTGATCGTTTTTACACGCTTCAAAAAGAGCAAAGCAGTTTGCTTCGGTAGATAAATCAAAGGTTTTAACAAAAACCTTGATTCCGTATCGTGACTCAAGTGATACTTTGATTTCATCTAGTTCTGCCTGTCGGCGAGCAACAAGGAATAGATTTATTTTTTTTTTCGCCAATTCTTCGGCGATTGCTTTGCCAATTCCACTTGAGGCACCAGTCACAAGAGCGTTCATCCAATCAGACCTTTCAAAAAAAGTTATGCCGTCAATGTTGGTTGGGCGGGTTTTTCACAGACATTACGAGCAAAAGCCACAAGCATAATAAAGAAATACATCATGGCAAATAACGAAACCGCAATCACAACTAATAACAATGGTATTGTTAAAAAGATTGACACTAGATTCAATAAGTATATTCCGACGCCTAAAACAGCATAGATGATTCCAAAACCAAGCGATGGAATTAGTAATGAGAGAAATAATCGGGTTTTTTGTCCGCGCATCGTTTCCACTGAAGTGGTAACAAGGGCGCTTATTGACGGATTCATCTTTTTATATAATAAGTAATTAACTGGCACAAGCGATAAAGCGATGACAATCCCTGGGACAATAAACATAATTGTTCCGCCGGCGATGGCGACCAATTCAACGATAATGACTAGAAGTACTTTAAAATAATTTTTGTCATCATCTGCTTGAGAAAGTAATTTTCGATAATCAATTTTCCCCTCAACAATTAGCATCTCATGCATGCCAACTAATACTCTAATCGCCATCGGCGCCAAAATAATCGTAGCTAAAGCAACGAGCGAAATTGATAGTAATACAAAGTATATTACAAAATTTTGTTTAATTCCCTTCCAGGTTATTCTCCATACTTCTTTATTAAATGCAATTACTGTTTTTTCCATCTGAGTACCTCCGTATATTATATGTTTTATTTATTATATCACTGTCTATATACCCGCGTCATTATGCGTGGCGGAAATTTCAATCATGAAATGGTTTTTTTGGCATAATAACGCTTTATTTACGTGATCCAAAGAAAAAACACAGTCATTCTTATGTGTTTTTAACTGTGTTTTGACCGTTATGATTGTTCATAATTGTATCGAAATCAATTTCATTGATGTATTGAGTGATGATATCGTTTGTTACGATTGTCAATGAAGCAATTTCTTGGCTTTGTGCTTTGGAAAACTTGCCTAAAACATAATTGATGACATCTTGGTTTTCGTCGCGATCGATTCCAATTCGGCACCTTCGAAAATCGCCGGTATTAAGATATTCAATTATCGATCGCAGACCGTTATGTCCCCCGGCTCCACCTTTTTCTCGTAGTCTTAGTTTTGCAAATGGCAAATCAAGATCGTCTGAGAAAACCAAAATATTCTCTGGTTCGATGTGAAAATAATCAGCAACAGCCAAAACTGCGAGCCCAGAATTATTCATAAATGTTCGCGGTTTTAACAAAATCGCGGTTTTAAGTTGGATGATTTCACCATGAAATTTGATTGATCGTGAAAACTTGATATTATTGGCTTTTGCAAACGCATCCAAGCAGATATAGCCTATATTATGCTTCGATTTTTCGTATTCTTTTCCCGGGTTACCGAGACCAACAACCAACCGCATATTATTTAGCTTTCGGACGAATAACGACATACCGATTCGGCTCTTCGCCCTCGGACTCCGTTGTGACATCTCGCCAATCAGAAAGTTTAGTATGGATAACTCGACGTTCATAAGCGTTCATTTTGTTCAAACAAACACTAATCCGACTTTTAGCGACTTCTTTGGCTGTTTTGGTTGCTAATATTTCCAATTGTTTTTTTCGTTGTTCTTTATATCCGCCGATATCTACTAAAACCATATAGTGCTCATCGGTAAAGATGTTAATATAATTTTTTAGAAGGGTTTGAATAGCGTCAAGCGTTTTACCATTACGACCAATCAAAATTGGGTTTTCTTCAGCGTCAATGGTAAATGTAAAGTTGTTTTCTTCACCTTGGTGAGCTTCCACAATCGCTTTAATTTCCATATCCGTTAAAATCATTTGCAAAAAGCGGATTGAATCATTTATTGGATCAAAATTTACAACGGCCTCGACAACATAGTTTTTATTTAATCCTAGTAATCCATGTTTTTCCTCAACAACTTTTAAAGAAACATATTCTTGATTAACTTTCATTTCATCCGCAGCAAACTTAAGTGTTGCATCATTTAAAACTTTTGTTTCAAATCGAAATGTTTTCATATTTATTCCCCCTTACATTCGCGCAGCCAATTTGGCTTTTTTAGCATCCAGACGTCGATAATTGAGCTCGCTTTGTAATAATTGGTAGCAGTTGCCGATGATCCAATAAAATGCGATACCTGCATTACCAATGGCAATGTATGCCATCATAACAACCATGAAATACATCATGAATTTCATGGTCTTAGCTGTTTGTTTTGCTTGAGCGCTCTGAGGTGAGCGATTATTTTTTTGTGCTGCCGCTTGCCGTCTTTGCATCAGCCATTGACTAAGGAACATTGTTCCCCCTACAATGAGTGCTAAAGGTAAATTTGGTAACATTTCTACATTACCAAGATGCGTCCATAAGAAACTAGTATTCATAATTCCGTCAACCCCTCCAAATGTCGATTCTGGGGTGTGGGGGAATCTTTGAACAACACTATACATGGCAATAAAAATCGGCATCTGTAATAATGGCATTAAACAGCCCCATAGATTGATTTTATATTTTTTGTATGCTTCCATTGTTTCCATTTGCATTCGTTGTTGCGAAGCTTGATCCGTCCGGCCTTTGTACTTTTCTTGAATTCGGTTTAATTCCGGTTGTGCTAATTGCATCTTTAATGTCATATCATTGCTTTTAGCATAAACCGGCCAAGCCAATGTCCTAATCAACAATGTCATGAGCAGCAAGCCAAGCCAATAAAGGTACGTATCACCAAGTAATCCGAAGAGATTGCTTGCGTGGTAAGTGAAAGTGCCGATTTGTAAAAGAATCCATTCGGTCCAAGCGGTTTTAATCCCAAGCGGGGTTAAATTGTCACTTGCATATAGGTTTGTTTCTTCAATCGGAGTTTTATCCGACGCAACCCAATTGGTAAAGGTAACCGTAAAATCATAGCCTTCTGACTCCGAACTCCATCGGAGAATACCGTTTCCGGTTGTGGAGTCAAATAAACTCGTATCGGTGGCTGGACCAACAAGCGTGTTGGTGACATCAATGTACGTTGACGGAATAACGGTGGCGTCTAATGGATCCGTCACAACAATATTGGTAAAGTTGGTGTAGTTTGCAACCCCCTCTTTGTTTCCACAAGCAGTAAGAGTAAAAAGACCGACAATTGCTAATAAAATAATTCCTAAGATTTTGGTTTTCTTCATGTTATCCCTCAATTATTTTCGCGCGAGCGAATAGTTTATGCAAATCGGTAGTTATTTCGGCAAAAGATAATTTATTCGATGCCGGTTTGATGACGATTAGAAAATCAACAATGTCATTGAATTTTGTCGCATCCACAACTTCACGGACGCGCCGTTTAACTAAATTTCGTTGAACTGCAATTCCAAATTTTTTTGAGACGCTTATTGCATAGCGAAAATGTCCGGTATGAAGATTATTGGCTTTGTAAACCACAAAAAAACCGTCACCGACGCTATCTCTTTTGTTGATAATTTTCACTATTTCTGTGTTTCGTTTGACGCGATAATCTTTCTTCATCCGCATCCCCCGCTGAATAAACAAAAAGCCATCCCAATAAATGATACTTATATTCGGGTGGCTTCAGGTGTTTTGGTAAATGCTATTAATCAGCGATTGGTGTTAACGATCAGAAACCGTCAACGATTTACGTCCGGCAGCACGGCGTCTAGCTAGAACTTTACGACCGTTCGCGGTTGCCATTTTTGATAGAAACCCATGGGTTCTAACTCGTTTGATTTTGCTTGGTTGATATGTCATTTTTGCCACTATCAACACCTCCTTGCTTTCCTTCCAAAAACTATGCTCCATCATTATACTTAATTTTTATATCGATGTCAAACATTATTTAAATTGCTTGGTCTTTTCATCTTCTTTTCATAAAGATTAATTCCACAGTAAATTTTTCTCTCGATTTAGCCGTTTGGCTAAATATTTAATCTTTCCACAAAGATGTTTATAACGGCTTTTTCCATAGTGGTGGAAAACCCGATTTCACCGCTATTCTTTGAGTTTTTTTTTCCACATTTCCTGTTAAAAACCGGCCAATCTTTTCATTTTTATCCACATTTTTTGTGGAAAACTATTTCTCCAATTTTCAAATCAATATGATATAGTGATATTATAATATGAGGTACTGACGCATGGAAGATTTCGAAAAAATTTGGGAAAAAATCAAGTACAAATTGCAGATGACTTTGGAAGAAGACGTTTTCAATGAAACTTTCGCCGCAATTACCAACGTTTTCAAGGTTGTAAACAATTATGTATATTTGATAGCTCCGAATTCGTTCGTCAAAGGCAAAATCGACGCTTTTTATCTCAATCGTCTAAATGCCATGTTAAACGAATATCTTGATGTTAAACATATGTTCAAAATTATCTCCAAAGAGCAGGCCGCTGAAGAATTATCGAAGGCTTCCTATGCAATTAATGTTCCCGAACAGGGTTTGGAAAACAAATACAAAACTGGGTTGAACAATTTATATACGTTCGACAATTTCGTTGTTGGAGCAAGTAATCGCCTTGCGTATACCTCTGCAACCAAAGTGGCAGATCAACCTGGGGTATTCGCTAATCCGTTATACATTTTCGGAGAGGTCGGTTTGGGCAAAACCCATTTAATGCAGTGCGTTGGAAACTATATTCTTGAAAACGATGTTAACATGAAGGTCTTGTATCTAAAGACTGATCAATTTATTGAGGATTACGGAAGAGCTAGCGCCAAAAAAACTTTTGATGATTTTGCTAAGAAATATGAAAATGTTGATATTTTATTAGCTGATGATATTCAATTCTTAGCTGGTAAAACGCAATCACAATTGGAGTTTTTCAAAATCTTCGAACGTCTCAAGGATAATAACAAACAGATTGTCATTACTTCTGATCGTCCAGCTTCAGAACTCTATGACATCATGTCGCGACTGACAAGTCGGTTTGAATGGGGCTTATCTGTTGACATTAATCGTCCAAGTCTTGATCACCGTATTTTGATTTTAAAAAAGAAATTACAGGCAGAAACATCGGATCCTGAATTAATCCCCCATGAAGTTTTAGAATATATTGCCAGTATTTTTGATAATAATGTTCGCGAACTTGAAGGAGCATTAAAACGAGTTTTATTTTATTGTACTGCTTTTGATTATAAATTCACCATTGCTAATGCCGAAGAAGCGTTAAAAAACCTTATAAATTCCAAGAATATTTCTAACAAAGCAATTAATAATGGTAATTTCAACACTGTGCTCGATATTGTTAGTTCTTATTATCACATAACAACAACGGATCTTTTATCGAATAAAAGAACAAAACAGTTTGTTTTTCCCCGCCAAGTAACAATGTATATTTTAAAAGAACTATATGATTTGACATATAAAAAAATCGGTCAAATTTTCAATAATAAAGATCATTCCACAGTTATATATAGTATCGAGCAAATTTCCAACGATCTTCAGTCAGATAAAACAAAAAAAGAGGACATTGATAAACTGTTGATTAAATGTGGGAAAAAGGCCTAATTTGTGGATAAAACCCATTAATATATGTACTATACACGCGCTATATGGTATAATATACTTGTAATATTTCCTGCTTTTGTCAACAAATTCCACGGACCTAATCATCATAATCATTCAAAAAATATTATTTAATTATACAGGAGGTCGCTTATGAAGTTTACCATTAACAAAGAACAAATTCTCAACCAGTTATTGATTGTTCAAAAAGCTTTATCGACCAAAACCCCAGCCCCGTATCTTCAAGGCATTAAACTTGAAGTCTATCAAAACGAATTAATTATGATTACCAGTAATTCTGAGATATCGATCAAATTGTCGTTGAAAGACGAAAGTTTGGTTGTCGAAGAAACCGGTGAAGTTTTGATTCCTGGGAAATACTTTGTAGAAATTATTCGTAAGTTAGATGGTATCAAACTTGATATGTCGGTAATTGACAATAATATGCTTAGAATTGTTGCCGGCAATTCTGATGTTACACTTAACATGCTAAATGTTGAAGATTATCCGCAAATCGATTTCGTTTTGAATGATAATCCAATAAAGATGGATTCTAAGGTTTTAAAAACAGTTATTCGTCAATCGACATTTGCAGCATCTACAATCGAAAATCGGCCAATCTTGACTGGAGTAAATATTCGTGTAGAAGCACAAAAATTGGTCGCGATTGCCACCGACTCTTTCCGACTAAGTCAGAAACTTGTCGATATCCCGACGAATTTTGAAAACATGAATGTTGTTATTCCCGCGCGCAGTCTTGATGAGTTAATCAAGATTTTAGAAGCACCACTTGATGAAGTGCTTATTCATTTGGATAACAAATCAATTCTGTTCGAATACGGAAACGTTTTATTTCAATCACGACTTCTCGACGGAAATTTCCCTGAGACATCTAGATTAATTCCGCTTGAATTTCCGATTGTGATCAAATTTAACAAAACGGATTTGACTGTTGCTATTGAAAGAGCTTCTTTGCTATCCAATCGCGAAGGAAGTGCGAGCATCGTAAAACTTTTCCTCAGAGCGGATAATGTCATCGAAATAACCTCTAATTCTCCCGAAATTGGAAAAGTCATTGAAGAAGTTTACCCATTGGAAAAAGCAGTTGGGATTCCGATTAAAATTGCTTTTAGTTCCAAATATTTCTTAGATGCGTTAAAAACATTTGTTTCGGATCAAGTATCCGTTAAATTTACTGGTGAAATTCGTCCATTTATTATCGAAGGCGATATGGATCCAGGATTGATTCAATTGATTTTGCCAGTTCGAACTGAGTAAATTAAATTGACAATATCTAAATGGAGTTGAGAAAACTCCATTTTTCTTTGCCCAGTTTCTTGATTTATCAGCTTGTAAATGATATCATCATATCGGTTTACTCAAGAGGTGATTTTATGGAACAGAAAGTAGACGTCATTATCGTTGGCGCCGGACCTGCCGGGTCTATGACAGCATATGAATTATGGGAACAAAATCACAATTTTTCGATCTTATTAATCGACAAAGGAAACGATATTTATCATCGTAAATGTCCAATTAATGAGAAAAAAATTGTCAAATGTCCGGTGCGGCCGGATGGGACAACGGGCTGTTTGCCTAATTGTTCGATTACTAATGGTTTCGGCGGATCAGGAGCTTATTCAGATGGCAAATTTAATATAACCAGCGAGTTTGGTGGCTGGATGACGGAATATCTTGATGCCGATACACTCGAGGAATTAATAAATTATGTGGATTCTGTCAATTTGCGTTTTGGTGCGCCAAAAACGATTACTGATCCTATGACCGATAAAGTCCGGGAAATTGAAAAACGAGGATTGGCGGTTGGCTTAAAACTGCTTCGGGCTCGGGTTCGTCATTTAGGAACCGAAACTAATCTTCAAATTTTGAAGAACATGTACGAATATCTGCAAACAAAAATTCAGATGCGATTTCAAGCTGAAGTAAAAAAAGTATTAATTAAAGACGGACAGGTCGAAGGGGTTGTCTTGGATTGTGGGGAAACAATTTTTGCTAACAAAGTCGTTATCGCACCAGGAAGAGACGGATCACAATGGCTATCAGATTTATGTCATGAGAACCATATTCCAATGCATACCAACCATGTTGATATTGGGGTAAGAGTTGAAACAAATGATGAAATTATGGAGGAAATCAACGAAAATTTATACGAAGGAAAATTTATCTATCGAACCAGCATAGGAACTCAAGTCAGGACCTTTTGTTCTAATCCCTCGGGGCATGTTGTTGTAGAAAACTTTAGTGGAACAATACTAGCCAACGGACATGCCTATTCTGATCATAAATTAGGCAGCCATAATACCAATTTTGCTTTGCTTGTTAGCCATAATTTCACTGAACCATTCAATCAACCTAACGAATTCGCTCATGGGGTATCACGATTAGCCAACATGCTAAGTAATGGGTCAGTCATTGTTCAACGATATGGGGATTTAAAAAACGGTCGAAGATCAACTGAGAAAAGGATTCGTGAAGGCTTTGTCGTTCCAACCTTAAAAGAAGCTGTACCGGGGGATTTAGGCCTTGTTCTACCTTATAAATCATTAAGATCAATCATGGAAATGATTGAAGCGTTAGATCATGTAAGCCCAGGAATTGCCTCCGAGCACACGCTTTTTTATGGTGTTGAAGCGAAGTTCTATTCCGCTCGACCAGAAGTAAATGATCATTTTGAAACGCCAGTTGAAGGACTTTATGTTGGTGGGGATGGGGCTGGGATTACAAGGGGCCTTGCCCAAGCGGGAGCGAATGGGATTTGGATTGCCCGCGATATCGCAAAAAAAATAAGTAAGGACAAAACAGTTTAGTCTTGTGACAAACGATATAATTTTTAACCAATAAATCACAATCCTTTAAAATGAATGGCCGTCCAAAAAAAAGACGGCTTTTCTATTTGTCGAGATTGTCAGTCTTTCTTTCTGGAAAGGCTTGTGATATAATAACTGTGTTGTTTTGAAAGGATGAAATCGATGGGGAAAAGAATCGTTGTCGTTGGTACCCAATGGGGAGACGAAGGAAAAGGAAAAATCACCGATTATTTAGCTCTTGATGCCGATGTTGTTGTCCGCAGTCAAGGTGGAAACAACGCCGGGCACACCATCAATTTCAACAATCAAAAATTTGCGCTGCATTTTATTCCTTCTGGGGTTTTTAATCCGCAAACAAAAAACATTATGGCTAACGGAATGGTAATTGAGCCGATTGCTTTATTTAGGGAAATTGATGAACTCGCCAGCCGAGGCATTACCAATTATCAATTATATATTTCTGATCGGGCCCATTGTATTATGCCTTATCATCTGGAATTAGATAGTTTATGGGAAGATATCAAAGGCAGTTCCGCGGTTGGAACAACCAAAAAAGGGATTGGACCAGCATATGCCGATAAAGCTTCACGAATCGGGATTCGCCTTGCCGATTTACTTGATCCCGAATCACTAATGGATGGACTTAAAACTGGGTTGGCAATGACCAATCCGATATTGGAATGCTTTCATCATCAAACGTATGATCTTCAAGACTTATATCAAAAATATCTTTCTTTTGGAAAGCGACTAAAACCATATATTACTGATACATCAGTTTTACTTAATGCGGAAATTGAAAAAGGCAGTAAAATATTATTTGAGGGCGCACAAGGAATTATGTTATGCGTTGAACACGGAACATATCCGTACGTAACAAGCAGTTCCCCAACCGCCGCATCCGTACCAATGAATTGTGGTATATCCCCAATGGCCATCACGGATGTCATCGGCATCACAAAAGCTTATACCACTCGCGTTGGCAGCGGATCCTTCCCTACGGAATTTGAAGATGATACCGCCAAGTATATACGTGAAAAAGGACACGAATACGGGACAACAACCGGACGTCCAAGACGAATCGGATGGCTTGATACAGTAGCGTTACGACACGCCAAACGAGTAAGCGGAATAACTGAGCTGTCGGTGATGCTTCTAGATGTTCTCACCGGTATTCCGCAAATAAAAATATGTACTCAATACGAACTGGATGGGGAAATAATTGATCGTGTTCCCAGTAATTATCGACAATTTAGCCAGTGTAAACCGGTTTATGTCACACTGCCAGGGTGGAAAGAGAATATTACCAACATTCATCGATTTGATGAATTGCCCATCAATGCACAAAATTATTTAAAAGCTATTGAAAACTACACCGGGTTACCAATCGCAATATTTTCGATTGGTCCCGATCGCACCCAAACGATCGCATTAAAAGCATTTTTCAAATAAAAGACAAACAAAACGGAGGAATGAAATTGGAAAATCGGATTGTCGGCAAACACGCATTAACAAAGAAAATGGTATCAAATATCTTAAAAACATCTCAAGAAGCCAAAGCGGCGAAACGGCTCGATCCAAATGTTATCGACGCCACTGTCGGGATGCTTAATTTAGAAACAGGGAACGTTTGTAAGTACAAAACAGTTGCGGACACACTGGCGCAACTAACAGACGCAGAAACTTATCATTACGCTCCCGCAAATGGAACAGCAGAATTCCGTAATGGAATTGTTGATTGGGTTTTTGGACCACACAAAGAAGCAATCTTAAAAACCTTCCATGTCAACGTTATTCCAACTACCGGAGGAAGTGGTGCCATTAGTAATGCCATGTACAATTTTAATGATTTTGGGCAGAAGATCTTAATCCCCAACAACTATTGGACACCGTATGAAAACATTGCTTATGAAGCTAACCTAGGCGTCGAAACTTTTTTGATGTATGATGAACAATATAATTTCAACCGCAAGGATTTCCGGGAAAAAGCGCTTGCATTGTCAGAAGAGCAACAGCGATTATTTTTGGTTTTAAATGATCCTTGTAACAACCCAACTGGGTTGTGTCTTACAAAGGCGGATTGGGTCGAAGTTATTAATGTTCTAAATGAAATAGCTCGTAAAAATTACCCCGTTACTATCCTGCATGATTTAGCATATTTGGATTATGATATGTCAGGGTGGGAAAACTCCCGTGATATTTTTGAAACCTATTTGCAAATGGACGAAAGAATATTAGCAGTTATTGCCTTTAGCGGCTCCAAAACCTTTTCTTTGTATGGGTTCCGCGTCGGTGCCCAAGTTGGTTTATCTAAATCTCAAGAAGTCATCGATGATTTCATCCGCGTTGGCGATTATAGCGTCCGGGCTCGTTTTTCCAGCGTCAATCGTCCGGCTATGAGTGCCATCGGAAAAATCTTTACTAACGAAGACAAGAAACAAGCCTTTAAAGCAGAATTGATGCAAGCAAGAGCAATTCTTAAGAAGCGCGTTGAGTTCTTCAAAGCATGTGCCGAAAAAGAAAACTTAATAACGATGCCATATGGCGGCGGGTTCTTCATCGGCATTCCCACGGGAAATTTGAATATTTATGAAGATTTGGTAAAAGATGGGGTTTTCGTCATTACTATGAAGGGTATGATTAGAATCGCAATCAGTTCAGTTCCACTAAGCGAAATTGAAAGACTGGTTAAAATAATAAAAAAGCATGTATAAAAAACAAAAAAGGAATCGGAAATCGATTCCTTTTTTTGACCTCTATACTTTGATTATACTAAGAAAGTAACCTTTCCATTTAAAATGATAGTAACAATGTCGATAATCCAGCCAATTGTGGCCCCAATGAAAATCCAAATGATACCAACAACAAGGTGGCCTTTAGCAATTCGATAGATACCATAACAAATACCATCGATACCAGGTAGAGCAGCGACAATCTTTAAAATCAAAGGCAGGTCATCAAAAAATTTTACTATTGATTTCATACACATCACACTCCTTTTTTTTAGTATAGCATAATATGATAATTAATAAATAGGTTTAAGAAAAAAACCGCAGCGTGATAGCGGTTTTTTAAATTAATGTTCGATCAATAGCTTCAGCTATGCTTCGACAACGAATAACAAGGTCGGCGAAACGATCTGGTTTTAAAGATTGTTGACCATCACTAAGAGCTTTTTCTGGTTCGGGATGGACTTCAATTAGCAACCCGTCTGCCCCGGCAGCGATGGCGGCTTGAGAAAGCGAGGCAACATATTCCCATGATCCGGATGCATGCGAAGGGTCCACAATAATTGGGAGATGAGAGATTTTTTTGATTACCGGAATCGCGCTTATATCTAATGTCGATCGGGTAGAAGATTCAAAGGTTCTAATGCCGCGTTCACACAAAACAACATTTTCGTTTCCTCCGGAGACAATATATTCTGCCGACATTAACCACTCTTCAATGGTATTGGATAAACCACGTTTTAAAAGAATTGGCAACTTAATCTTCCCGAGTTCTTTTAATAAAGCATAATTTTGCATGTTCCTCGCTCCTACTTGAATCATATCTACGGAATCAAGAAATAAAGGAATGTCGGCGGCAGATAAAATTTCACTTACAACGGGAAGGTGATATTTTTTTCTAACCTCAGAAAGAAGAAGCAAACCCTTTTGCTCTAACCCTTGGAACGAGTATGGAGAAGTTCTCGGTTTATACGCCCCAGCGCGAAGAATCCTCGCCCCGGCGGTTTTGATAAGACTGGCAATCAGATCCATTTGTTCACGGGTTTCAACGGCACAAGGGCCGCCAATGATTACAACATTGTTTCCCCCAATCTTCACACCAGCAACATCGACAATGGTATCGGTTGGCTTATATTTGCGACTAACTTTTTTATATGGTTCCTGAATTCGGACAACCGTTTCAACGAATTTAAAGGCATACAGACTGTTGGCATCAAACCGAGTTGTGTCCCCAATAATACTAAAAATGGTATAAGTGTCCCCGATGGTTTCATGAACCTCAAAACCAAGCGTCAGTAAATGTTCTCGTAAAAAATCAATATCTTGGCGATTTGCATCTTCGCGAAATTTAATTATCATTTTATGTCATTTCCTTTCGCAAAATAATCAAGAGCTTCGATATAGCCGGCGAAGCCTTTGCCTTTTATTTGTTTGATACAAGCGTCTTTTACAACCGATATTTTCCGAAACGGTTCCCGAGCGTCGGTGTCGGACAAGTGAACTTCAATGGTGGGAAGCGGAACCGCTTTTAGACAATCCAAAATAGCATAGGAATAATGAGTGAGAGCCCCAGGATTAAGAATTAAACCATCAAATTTCGACCAATCAGCTTGAATCCAATCGATTATTATTCCCTCGTGATTACTTTGGCGAATATCAATTATGATATCAAGGGTTTTTGCATATGCAAAAAGTTGTGTACAGAGCTCATTATACGAAGAAGAGCCGTAAATATGCGGCTCACGAAGCCCAAGCAAGTTTAAATTTGGTCCATTAATTATTAAAATATTCATTTAGTTTGGCCTCGATTTCTGCGATAACGTCATCTAAAGAACAATCAGGATTGATGATTATATCGGCATATTTTTCATATAAAGGTCGCCGTTTAACCGCCAATTTGATGATGTCATCCGGCGTATGAATCAAAGGACGATTAACGATTTTAAGTTTTTTGATCTCCTGAGGATTCTTATCTAGGAAAATGACAATGCCGTTTTGCTTTAATTTATGCATTATTTCTTGGTTTTCAATCATGCCACCGCCAGTGGCGATAACCTGATTTCCCAAACGATAGATACTTTCAATTGTTTTTGTTTCCAAAGCGCGAAAATAGGGTTCGCCATTTGTTTGAAAAATTTGTGTTATTGGCATTTCAGAAGCAGTTTCAATTAAGGCATCGGTATCAACGAATGTTTTATGATATCTTTTTGCCAACTCCCGAGCTAAAAATGTTTTTCCCGCTAATGGCAAGCCAACCAAAACAAGATTACAGGCTTTTTTCTGAAGATCAAGATAGACGCGGTTAATAAAATCATCGGAAAGCTGTTTTCCCGAAGCTAGTTCCTGACTTTTACGAGCTTGAGATATTAACATATACAAGCCATTATATGCGGGAATGTTTTGGTCTTTGGCGCTTGTCATTAACGTTGTCGTTAACGGATTATAAACAACATCAATAACAGCTTCAAGACGAGTGAATTTTTTTAATAAAAGCGGAAGTTGTGATTCGTTGTTGGGAAACATCCCCACAGGAGTTGCATTGATGATTATATCACAATCGGTGACCTTGTCAATTTCAGAAAATTTTATATCACCAATTTCCCGGCGCCGTCGGACAATTTTGGTAACAGATTGACAGCCTTCATCCACAGCCAAAGCAGAAGCAGTTCTTGCGGCGCCGCCGTTTCCAATTATAAGGACCTTTTTGTTTAATAGAGATATATGGTAATGTTGTAATAAAGCATTAAGCCCATAGTAATCGGTATTCATGCCGATTAATGCCGTGGAAGTTCGGATTATCAAATTGACAGCTCGTGTTCGTTTGGCGATATCATCAATTTGAGTAAGATATGGAATCACTTTTTCTTTATATGGAAGCGTCACATTAATAGCAGAAAAAGTCGCAGACGCAAAAAAGGCAGCTAAATTTGAGGTTTCAAACAGCCTGTATTCCGGATTACCAAAAGCTTTATGGATAATTGGCGAATAGCTGTGAGAAAGTTTTTTTCCTAATAAACCATCCATATTATTTCCTCGCTTTTGATGCTTCCAAACCCAGCACCAAATCAAGAATCCCAAAATATACGGTTGCGTTTACAATGTGGACACCACGAATCGTAATGCAAGGATCATGTCTCCCAGAAACAGTAATACTTACCGGAGCTTTTGTTTTCAGATTTACAGATTTTTGTAAAATCCCAATTGATGAAGTGGGTTTGATGACGGTTCGTAAAACGACGGGCATACCCGTAGATAAACCGCCTAATAATCCGCCATTATGATTGGTAAAAGTAACGATTTTCCCTTTGGCGTTATAAAAATAGCCATCAGAAACAACGGAACCGGGAGTTTTTACAAACGAAAATCCATCACCGAATTCAACACCTTTTACCGCAGGAATCGAAAATAACAAATGGGAAAGAACGCTTTCTACAGAATCAAACAATGGTTCGCCAACACCAACAGGCAAGCCAATGATGGCAGTTTCAACGATTCCACCGACCGAGTCATCGGCCGCTTTTGCCTGCAAGACTTCAGCACGCATTAATGGTTCTTTACTATCATCAAGGAGGGGAAAGTCGGCCGCTTCCAATCTGTCAATTAAAGCCCTTTTAATAATTTCCGGTTTGAACAAGCGATCTTTGATGTTGTGAATCTGAGCAATATGGGAACCAACAAAAATACCTTTTCCATTTAATATTTGTTTGGCAATTGAGCCAATTATCACATATAGAACAGTCATTCTTCCTGAAAACATTCCGCCACCGGTTTTTTTCATAAAGTCAGGATATTTAATCATGGCGGGATAATCAGCATGTCCCGGGCGAGGAATGCTGGCAAGATTTTGATAATCCTCTTTGCGAACATTTTCATTAGGAACAACAATTGTTACAGGCCCGCCGGTTGTCGAGCCAGCAAATAATCCAGTGGTAATCTGATAATGATCGTTTTCCACGCGCGCCGTTGTCAACTCGTCATGTGGTCGGCGTTTTGCTAGTTGAGTTTGAATCAAAGTTTCATCAAGGCGAAGACCAATAGGAAGGCCTTCAATGACCAAGGACATAAAATCGCTGTGCGACTCTCCGGTAATAGTTATTTTAACGTTTTGACCAATTGTATTCATGGTGGATCCTCACTTTATTCAAAATGGTGATGGTATAATTTCTGCATACCCGATTTTAGCAACAGTAACAATTCTCATCTGCTTTTTATCGTGCTGAAGAAAGGGCTTTAATTTGTTTATCGCAACGGGATTTTCGGTCGGCAAATGATATTTTTGTAAACATTTAACTAGCGTTTCTTTTATTTGCGGATCGGTGACAGCAGCAACCATGCCTATAGCAACGGCTTCACCGTGTAAATACTTTTGATAACCAAAATATGCTTCGAGAGCATGGCCGATGGTGTGACCAAAGTTAAGCTGTTGACGAATACCACAATCAAATTCATCCGTCTCGACAAAATGTTTTTTGATTAGCAAAGCAGAAGCGATAAATGACTCCAGATTTGTGAACACATCTTCGGTTAGAATCCGATTGAAGAGAGATTCATCGGCGATCATTCCGTATTTTATCATTTCTCCCATCCCATTCATCAAATGGCGAGGAGAAAGGGTTTTTAAAGTAATGGGGTCGATGAAGACTTTTTGGGGAGGATAAATAGCCCCAATTATATTTTTTGCTTGTTCATAATTGATGGCGACTTTCCCGCCGACCGATGAGTCAATTTGTGCTAAGAGAGTTGTGGGAATATGAATGTATGGAATTCCCCGCATATATACAGAAGCAACAAAACCGGATAAATCACCGGTGACGCCACCGCCAACAGCTAAAATACAAGCATCTTTTTGGACGTTATGAACAATAAGTTGATTGATAATATGATTAAAAGTAGATACGGATTTATTCGGTTCCCCAGCGGGAAAGCGAATAATTATATGATTGGGTGTTGCTACCGCAATTTGATTTAGATAGATATCAGGAATCTGATCATCAGCAATCATGATGTAAAAAACGGCAGGATCCAGATGGGATTCCAAATGGTCCAACAGGCCGTTTTCAATCAATATTTCATATTGTTTTTTGGAAGAATTAATTACAAGGCTAGGCATTGAATCATCCCTCGATTAATGTAAAATTACCGCCAATTTTAGCATAGTCGGCAAAGAAATCCGGATAGGATTTTGTAATGGCTTCAGCGTTTTTGATTAAAACCGGTTTTTGACAAAATGACGAAGCAACTGTTGCCATCATGACAATCCGATGATCATTATATGATTCCAGCGTTCCACCGCAAAAAACCGAAGGGCCGTGGATTATCAAGCTAGTTTCGGTCATTTCTACATCGACACCAAACGTTTTTAAGGTTTCATATATTGAAAGCAAGCGATTGGATTCTTTATAACGCAAACGGATGGCGTTATCAATTATCGTTGTTCCTTTTGATATTGCGCCTAAAAGCGCGAGGGCCGTTGCCAAATCAGGGGATTGACCGATATCGACGGAGATGCCATTTAAATCAGATTTGTAAAAGAAGTAGCCATTATCAAGCGTTTGGAAAGTGCCTCCCATCTGTTGACAATATTCTAAAATTCGTCGATCTGGTTGCGTTGTATCTAAGCCGATATTTAAACAAGTAATATCCCCATGCATCATCCCCGCAACCGCAAAAATCGCCATTTGAGTAAAATCACCAGAAACAGTAAAATTAGCGGGAGTATAAGTTTGATTTCCCTGTACACGAAATTCATCATCACCAACAGCATCAATCACAATCCCGAATTGTTTTAACATTGATACAGTCATGGTGACATATTCTTCCGATTCAAAAACCGTTGTTAGTTTGACGACAGAATCACCTTTTAATAACGGCAATGCAAATAGTAATCCAGAGATGAATTGAGAACTGATATTACCAGGCAATTCATAGTACCCAGGAATCAAAGAGCCGTTCATAATGATATTACGGTCGTTGACCTGGAAGGAAATATCCATTTGTTTAAACATATTATCATATACTGACATCGGGCGACGAAGTAAAGAAGCCTTGCCGGTAAAAACCACTTTTTGTCGACTTAATGACAGCAGCGGGATTAAAAAACGAAGCGTCGCTCCTGATTCATTACAATCAATAAAATTATCGTCAGATAAGCATACACGACCGACACCACTAACAATCAACTGCTGGGCGTTTTTAATAAATTTGACGCCGATTTTTTCCATTGCTCCGATGGTGGCCAAAATATCATCGCTGTAAATAACATTGGAAATAATACTTTTGCCTTTAGCAATAGAAGCGGCAATTATGGCGCGAATAGATTCGCTTTTCGACGGAGGAATCAAGACGGTGCCGGCGAGTTTGCCGGGAGTAATTAAAACATCCATTTGCATATCACCCGTTTCTAAATATGACCGTTTCGAGATATTTATATATTTATAATACATTATTTTATCACATTTGACGATGCTTAGCACGAAATTCATTGAATATAACCCAAGCGGCAATTATTTATTTGTTCGTTCAGAACGATTCGGTTTATCTTTTATCCGTCATGGGATTGTGTTATAATTATCAAATGAAGGGTGTGGCAAAAATGATAAAAACGTGTGGCAGTAATGATTATGCCAAAGTTTTACAAGATAAAATGGCAAAGGGCGTCTTTCTAACCACGGCATTTAACGAAACAATCAATACAATGGTCATCGGATGGGGCGGAATCAATGTTGTTTGGGGAAAACCAATGATGATGATTTTGGTGCGAAACAATCGGGCAACATATGAAATAATTGAACAAGCAAACGAATTTACAATCAGCGTCCCGATAAACCATGACATGACGGATGCTTTAAAAATATGCGGAACGAAATCAATGCGGGAAATTAACAATAAATTTTCTTATTGTCATCTTACGCCCGTTTCTGGCAGGACGATAAAGACCCCAGTAGTCGGCGAGTGTGAATTACACTATGAGTGCAAGATATTATATAGGCAACAATTAAATCAGGATCAAATTCCTGATATAATTAAAAAACGCTATTATCCAACCAATAATTATCATACATTATATTTTGGTGAAATTGTGGACACATATCTTTTTGAGGATGGTGAATAACGTGGCAGTGATTTTAGATGGGAAAGCATTAGCTCTTGAAATCAGGGCCCAAATCAAGACGACAGTCGGCAAGTTAGTGGAAAAATATCATGTCGTTCCGCATTTAGCGGTGATTTTAATCGGTGAAGACCCAGCCAGTCAATCGTATGTTAAGGGTAAAGAGGCCGCTTGTCAAAAAGCGGGCATCAAAAGCACCGTTATCCAAAAACCGGTTACAATTTCAGAGGCGGAGTTATTAACGATAATCGCAGAATTGAACGCTGACACCGCGGTTCATGGAATTCTTTTACAACTACCAATTCCAAAACACCTTGATCCCGATAAGATTATTGCTTTGATTGATAAGCATAAAGATGTTGATGGATTTACACCCGAAAATGTCGCCGCTTTGACCAATGGCAGACCACGACTTGTTCCCTGCACGCCGTTGGGAATCATAAAACTTCTTAAAAAATATGAAATTCCAATTGCTGGAAAACACTGTGTTATCATTGGAAGAAGCACGATTGTTGGCAAACCAATGGCAGCCTTGTTATTAAAAGAAAACGGAACGATTACGATTTGTCATACCAAAACCACTAATTTACCAGCGATTACTAATCAAGCTGATATTCTTGTAGTGGCGACGGGACAACCGAAAATGATTAACGGAACACACGTTAAAGATGGAGCGGTTGTCATTGATGTGGGGATTTCCAAGATTGATGGCGTTATTTGCGGTGACGTCGATTATGAGTCGGTTTATCCGAAATCGGCTTTTATTACGCCAGTTCCTGGGGGAGTAGGACCATTGACAATTGCCTGCCTTTTGGAAAATTGTATCAAATGTTATCAGACATTTATGGAGGGAAATCATGATTGAACGATATGTTCGGCCGGAAATGGCGGCAATATGGACGGATGAGAACAAGTTTAAAACCTATTTAAAAATTGAATTACTCAACGCCGAAGCTTTGATGAAAAAAGGAATTGTTTCACCAAAAGAAATGGATTTATTAAACCGAAATGCAAGTTTTTCTTTAACCAGAATTGCCGAAATTGAACAAGAAACAAAACACGATATCATTGCTTTTACCCGAACGGTATCGGAGTCTCTCGGAGCAGAAAAACGGTTTATTCACTATGGATTAACATCGTCTGATATTATTGATACAGCCACAGGATGTCTGCTTAAACAAGCAAATCAGATAATTGAAAAAGACTTAAATGCTTTTGTAAATATTTTGAAGAAAAAAGCAATTCTCTATAAAGACATTTTTTGTATGGGTAGAACACACGGGATGCATGCCGATGTTACGACTTTTGGGTTGAAATGGACTTTATGGTATGCAGAAATGAAACGAAATATACGGCGGTTCAAAGCCGCCGCTCACGATGTTGAGTGCGGAAAAATTTCAGGAGCTGTCGGCAATTATGCTTTCACCGGCCCGGAAATTGAAACATATGTGTGCAATCAGCTTGGTATTGATCATGCATTAGTCTCAACGCAGATTTTACAGCGAGATCGTCACGCATATTATCTTTCCGTTTTAGCTTTAATCGGAGCGACTTTAGAAAAGATCGCGACGGAAATTCGGCATTTACAACGCACAGAAATTAAAGAAGTTTCCGAAGCGTTTGCAACAACCCAAAAGGGATCCTCAGCGATGCCGCATAAGCGCAATCCTATTTCTTGCGAAAACATCTGTGGATTAGCACGCGTTTTACGCGGATACAACGTTTCTGGTCTTGAGGATATTGCTTTGTGGCACGAACGCGATATTTCACATTCATCTGTGGAACGGATTGTTCTACCGGATGCAACGCAACTGATTGACTACATGCTTAACCGCTTCGCTAATGTTCTTGATCATTTGGAAGTCTATCCAGAACAAATGCGAAAGAATATTGATTTATCCTTTGGCACGCATTTTTCGCAGCGGGTTCTTACCGCTTTGGTCGATAAAGGTCTATCACGAGAATCAGCATATGATTTTACGCAAACACTTGCTAAAAAAGCTATGGAGGAACGAATTGCGTTTAAATATTTGGTCTGTAATAGCGCGTTGATTAAAGAAAAACTAACAATCCCGGAACTAGAAACCATTTTTAATATTGATTTTTATAAGCAATATGTAAACCATATTTATACAAAAGTATTTTCTGAGGAGATGAACAGTTGTGAAGCGGTACAACTTTAATAAAATTATCTGTCGAAAAGACACAAATAGCGTCAAATATGATTTAGGAAAAGGTGACGACTGTTTATCGATGTGGATCGCTGATATGGATTTTCCGGTGGCCGACGAGATTGTAAAAGCATTAAAGAAACGTGTCAACCATCCTATATATGGTTATTCTTATATTCCTGATGATGTTTTTGACGCTTTTATTAATTGGCAAAAAACCCGGAATGGAATCGCCATTAAGAAAGCCGATATCATACCTTATTATAGTGTTGTCGCCGGAATTAATTTATTGCTAAATATATTTACCGAACCCAACGACAACATCACAATTATGAGCCCAGTTTATAATTACTTTTGGACCGGAATCAAAAACGCCAAACGAAATATCGTTGCTTCACCACTTATTAATTCTGATGGTTATTATCTAATTGATTTTGCTAATTTAGATCTTTGCTTACAAAAATCTAAAGTTTTGTTACTCTGCTCCCCTCACAATCCCGTGGGTAGAGTATGGAGCGAAGGCGAATTAAAGAAAATCGCCGCTTTGGCTGAAAAAAACCATGTGTTGGTAATCAGCGATGAAATCCATTCTGATTTGATCATGCCCGGATTCAAGCATGTGCCGTTTTCAACAGTAAATGAGCGGATTAAAGATAGCACTTTCACGCTTTTATCGGCAACAAAAACATTTAATATCGCCGCTACCGGAATGTCTTTTCTTGTGTCGGAAAATCCTGAACACATTAAACAAATCAACGAAGCAATGTGTCAGTATCATCTTGGTGCGCAAAACGTTTTTGCCCCCGTGATGGTCAATGCTGCTTTCCAACACGGGGCAGCATGGCTTGATCAAGTAATAAAATATATTGAAGGCAACTATCAACTTGTTAAAACAGAGATCGAAGCGAAGATGCCAAAGATTTCTTTGCCACCGTTGGAAGGAACTTATCTACTGTGGCTTGATTGCCGAAAATTAAAGAAATGCGTCTGTGATTTCTTTGAAACCGAAGCAAAAGTGTTGGGTGAAGATGGAAGCCTTTTTGGAGAAAACGGAGCCAAATTCTACCGGATTAATATTGCAACGCCACGCAAAAATATAAGAAAAATGCTTGCGCGTTTAGAAGAAGCATATCGTCTTTGCGAAAAATAATTTCGACAAGGAGGGGAGAATAAATGCAAAAAAAATTACATAAACCATTTATTTTGCTGCTTATGATAATTACTTGCTTTTTTGCCACGCCTCCATATATTGTAAGAGCCGAAACAATTAAAACAGATTTAATTACCGCCAAAGCGAACGTGGAAGCGGCAGTGATTGCGGAAACACAGTATACGCCGTCTTCATTTGCTTTATTCGCTACGGCAATTGATAATCTCGGTGGCATCACAGCCATTCAAACGATAATTGATGATCCGTTAGCGGAACAAATAACAATTGACAATCTTATCGATGCCATTGGCAATGCATTATCATTATTAGTATTGCGAGCTGACATAACGGCACTAAATGCAGCCAACAACGCAGCGATTTCGGCATATTATGGCGACCGTAATTTATATACATCATCATCATATTCCCAATTCGTTGCGGCAGTACTTGCATATGGTAACTATCAAGCTGCCGATGCCATCCTTGATGACCCAGAAGTTGTACAGACAGATGTTGACAATCTAACGCTGTTGATTAATGATGCGATATCGCAACTGGAATTAAAAGCCGATACAACGATTCTTGAAAACGTTTATGAAATGGCTATTAATTTTAATTTGGCGGGAAACACACCAATGTCGATTGATCTTTTCCATACCGAGTTGGAACGTATTCGTCTGATAATGATTGGCGATGATACCAACTCAGCACTATGCACCCAAACAATTGCGGACGTGGAAGCGGCATATGATTTATTAATTCCTTTAGCTGACAAAACACTACTTCAAATTGCCATTAACCAAGGCGACAATATTAAAGCCGAAAAATATACCATAACCTCATATTATATTTTAGATACGCTTCTAACTGCGGCCAAGATGACAAATGCTGATGCCAATGCGCTTCAAACCGATGTTGATCAACTGGTTTTGAACATTGATTCTGCCATTGAAGGGTTAATTTACACACCGACAAAAATTGAATTAACCGTTGACGGCGAAACGATTAATCTTGTCGCATACATAACTGTTGGTGATTCAACAATCAGCGGATATACTTCCAAAGATCCAACAATTGCGAGTGTTGACGCTTTTGGTAATGTAAGTGGCGTCGGTTTTGGTAATACAGAGATAATCATAACCCTCGCCAATGGTGTTGTCGAAACTATTTCTGTGTTTGTTAAAGAAAAAATCACGACGGTGACATTAATTTTGATTTCCATCATCCCGGTGGTAGCCACCGGATTAGGGATTGCAATGATCGTTGTTAAAACCCGCCCAGTAGAGATTGTTCAACGAGTCAAGACGCGTTACAATAAAGCAAAAAAAACAAAGCCGATCGATATACAGGTTGACAGCGAACGATGAAGATTCTATAATATAGTTCCGAGGTGATAAAAGTGACAGAAAAAAAGCGTTTATACCGCGATACGGAAAACCAAAAAATCTTTGGGGTATGTGCTGGCCTTGCCGATTATTTTGATATGGATGTCACACTAATTCGAGTCATCTGGGTGTTTTTAGTTTTATTTGCCGGCACCGGATTAGTAGCGTATCTTATCTTGGCGCTGCTGATTGATCCTAAAAGTGTTGTCATGAAGAAAATGGCGGACGAGATTCATAATGCAGAAACCATTAATGTTGATGATTCCGATGATCCGTTTGCTAAATTTGATAAAAAAAATAAAGACAGATAAAAAGATTTGCTTAAAAGCCTCGTTGATAACGAGACTTTTTTTATAACCTTTGGTTATATTTTCGAAAAAGATAATGTCAAGTCTATAAATTATAAAAAAAAATCAGTATAATAGAAGAGATGAAAGGAGTGGCCTATGGAAGAATATCGGATTCACCGAAACATTCTGTGCATTGATTTAAAGAGTTTTTACGCATCAGTCGAATGTGCACTTTTGGGACTTGATCCGTTTACGACACCATTGGTTGTCGCAGACGTTTCTCGGGGTGGTGGGTCGATTATTTTGGCTGTGTCTCCATATCTAAAGACGTTTGGAATTCCGGGACGATTGCGAATCTTTGAATTGCCAAAAAACATGAAGATTATATTTCAAAAGCCACGAATGGAAAAATATTTAGAGTACTCGACGAAAATTGTCGAAATATATTTACGTTTCGTATCCGAAGAAGATCTTTACGTATATTCGATTGATGAAGTATTTATGGATTTTACCGAATATAAAAAGTTTTATCAAAAATCGGATAGAGAAATAGCAAAAATGATTTTAAAAACCATTTATGACGAAACCAAAATCACCGCGACTTGTGGGATTGGACCAAATATGCTTTTGGCTAAACTAGCACTTGACATTGAATCAAAAAAGGCGCCGGACTTCATTGCTGAATGGACATATGACAACTTTAAAGAGAAACTATGGAACGTGACACCGCTTTCCGAAATGTGGGGAATTGGTCATAATACTGAAGCAAAACTTAACAAACTCGGAATTTTTAAAGTCGGCGATCTAGCAAATTATGATGTTGAAAAAATTAAGAAAAAATTTGGCATCATCGGTGAAGAACTATATTATCACGCTAATGGCATCGATATGAGCATGATTAAAGACAAATACACAACAAAACCAGCTTCGAAGAGTTATGGCATTGGTCAAACGATGTTTCGCGATTATTACCCACCAGACATTTATCAAATCATTTTGGAGCAAGTAGACGATGTCTGTCGCCGACTTCGGCTGACTGGCAAACGTGCGGGAACTGTTTATTTAGCCATTGGGTATAGCAAGGACTCGGGAGGTGGTTTCGGCAGGCAGATTAAAATGCCAGATCCATCCGCTAATGAAGCTGATATTTATAAAGCTTGTCTTCATTTGTTTAATACCTCTTACGAAAACGAGCCAATTCGTCGGGTTAACGTTGCGGTTACAAACTTATCCGATCAACCGCAACGACAACTAAATTTATTTGATGACATTAATCGGGTCATCAAAGAAGAACAGGTTTTTTCCGCTATTGATGAGATTAAATTTAAGTACGGCCGTAACAGCGTCACTCGCGCTTCCGCAGAGATGAAAGCATCGACAATCAAGGCGCGCAATGAAATGATTGGTGGACACCATGCATAGATTATATGTTGATCGCGGGATTATCAAATGGAACGCATATGATGCACTTGTTGGTTATTCATCCATGTTACAAGAAATGCGCTATCGATTAGGGAAAAAAGATCGCCCTTCTCTGTGCGATGATGCCTATGAAGAATTAAATCACAAATTACAGGAAGCAATCATCACGGAAAAAGACATTGAACTTCGATATTACCGAGATGGATACATCCGGGTTACATTCGGAGCAGTAAAAAAAATCAATTATGAAAAAAAAGAAATTACATTATCAACATGGGAAAAATTTCAAGCCGACGACATTATTGAAATTAATTTTCGGTAATGTCGTTTTTTTCAATCATTTAAAATAATTTTTATCAAGTTAAAATATCAAAAACGCAATTGACATATTCACTCGGCAAAGGCAAAATAAGAAGTAAAGAAAAAGGAAGCGAAACCAATGACTATTTTGACCAACAAAATTCCAATAACAACTGAGGTTATCCATCGAAAAGCATACGCCAAAGTCAATTTGTTTTTAAATGTTGTCAATCGTCGTTTGGATGGGTATCATAATTTGGAAATGATAAATGCGCGAATTGATTTAGCTGATGATCTCTTTTTTATGGTTGGCGGCGAACAAATAGTTACGATTAAATCTAATGATCCATATTTTTATTCGGAGGATAATTTAATCAAAAAAGTTGCTCAATATTTACTAAGTATATATGACCCCCACCAAAAAGTCACAATTCAAATTGATAAACGGATTCCTCCCGGAGGTGGACTTGGTGGTAATTCCGCCGACGCAGCCGCGGTTATTTTGGGTCTAAATGACTTATTTGGCTGGGGGATGTCTTTGGCCACAATGACGGAAATAGCTTGTCACTTTGGCGCGGATATTCCTTATTGTTTATATGACTCACCAGCGCTGGTTAAAGGCATTGGCAATGATGTAAGCGAATTGGATCTTGATTTATCATTATATAAAGTACTTGTGGTTAAACCGAAAATTTTTGTTTCCACCGATGAAGTATTTTGCCAAGGCGATGCCGATGGCTTTGGTCACTATGATATTAGCCCTTTGCTTGCGGCCATTTCCGAGCATCGATCGCAAGATATTATTGATAATTTACATAACAGTTTGGAAGAAGCGACATTCTCCCGGTACCCAGAGATAAAAAAAATTAAAACCGAATTAATGTGCAATGTGGGACCAAAAGGCGTTGTAATGACGGGCAGCGGGTCAACCATTATAAAACTAATAACGGAAGTAACACCCGACATTTCGCATTATATAAGCGGGTATAGTGATAAATATTCACTAAATATTTACAATTTTATTAAAAAAACCCGGGAAAAGACCTTTTAAAACGATTTTTTGCATGATATAATCAAAATAAGAGGTGGGAAAATATGCTGGTAACTGAAGTACGCGCTAAGCGGGTCAACGGAGAAAACCGTCTAGTAGGCATCGCGGCCATTACAATCGATGGATGTTTTGTTGTCCATGAACTCAGAATCATTGAAGGGAAAGACGGGCTTTTTGTTGCCATGCCGAGTCGAAAAATGCCAAATGGCGAATTTAAAGATGTCGCCCACCCGATCAATACTGAGACAAGAACTATGATTGAACAAGCGGTGTTGGAAGCTTTTGACAAAATACCCGTTGTTAAACCAGAATCTGTTTAGCCAATCCTCAAAGTGCCGACTTTTGCTAGTTGGCACTTTTTTATTTTGTCCAGTTAGTGTATAATATTTATGGTATACTAATTACGATAAATCGGAGGGGTAAGATGGCGATCTTTCATGGTTCGAAAGTCAAGATATTTGCATTGAGTTCCAACATCCGACTAGCTCAGGAAATTGCTGACTATATTGGCATTCCACTGAGTGATTGCGAAGTGTTTCGCTTCGCGGACGGGGAAATCAACATCGACATCAGAGAAACAGTTCGTGGACACAAGGTGTTCGTTATTCAATCCACTTGTTGTCCGGTTAACGAAAACATCATGGAGTTGCTTATCATGATGGATGCATTAAAACGGGCTTCCGCAAGGGAAATTAACATTGTAATGCCATACTATGGATATTCAAGGCAAGACCGAAAAGCCAAAGCAAGACAACCAATATCAGCTAAATTGATTGCCGATCTCGTCCAAACTGCCGGGGCCACCAGGGTAATCTGTATGGACTTACATGCCGCCCAGATTCAAGGCTTCTTTAATATTCCAATTGACAATTTTCGTGCACTTCCGATTGTTGCGGAATACTTTAAACAGAAAAACATTAAAAACATTTGTGTTGTTTCTCCTGACCATGGCGGTGTTGCCAGAGCAAGATCACTCGCCAACGTTTTGGGAGCCCCCATTGCGATTATCGATAAAACCAGACCCGAACCCAATATCGCTGAAGTTATGAACATTATTGGTCAAGTCAAAGGTATGAATTGCATCATCATCGATGACATGATTGATACGGGTGGATCAATTGCGGCCGCAAGTGTCGCTTTAAAAGCCGCCGGGGCCAAAGATATATATGCCGCTTGCACGCATCCGCTTTTATCCGGACAAGCGCCAGAACGAATTATGAATTCACCGATTGTGGAGATGATTTGTACAAATACAGTCTTTCTTCCGGAAGAAAAGAAATTTAGCAAGCTTGTTCAACTATCAATTGCAAAATTATTGGGGCAGGGAATCATAAATATAATTGATGATCAAGGCGTATCCAGTTTGTTTGGATAATATCAATACATAAAATTATAGGCGCAAAGCAAAGACGAATTTCGTCATTTGCTTTGCGCCTTTTTATTCGGTAAAAAGCGTGATATAATTATTACGTTGTTGAGGAGGAGTCGCTATGGAAAAATATTTACACGTGGATATAACGCATGCCCAAAACTTTTTTGATGAAAGCAAATTATTAGGTATGCAAAAAGAAATTACTGCCGCTAGTTTGGCTTTACATAATAAAACCGGTAAAGGCAATGACTATGTTGGGTGGGTTGATTTACCCGATCAATATGATCGGGAAGAATTTAAACGAATATTACAGGCGGCACGAAAAATTCGTAAGCAAGCAAAAGTTTTGCTTGTTATTGGTATTGGGGGATCATATCTGGGCGCTAAAGCGGCGATTGAAATGTTAACTCCATATTTTCCAACGCGGCAAAAAATAGAGATAATTTTTGCCGGAAATCAGATGTCTTCGACATATTTATCTGAACTTATGGAATATGTTAAGGACAAATCATTTGCCATTAATATTATTTCGAAATCAGGAACAACGACAGAACCGGCGATTGCCTTCCGGTTCTTTAAAAAAATCCTAGAGACTAAGTACGGAGCCGAAGAGGCGGGAGAACGGATTTATGTAACAACCGATAAAAGCATTGGTGCATTAAAAAAATTAGCTGAAGAAAACCATTATGCTACTTTTGTTGTTCCTAATGATATTGGCGGACGATATAGTTTATTGACCGCGGCGGGATTATTACCAATCGCTGTCGCCGGAATAGATATAAAGGCCATGATGCAAGGGGCAAAAGATGCAAGGAAACATTATAAAGCCAAGAATATCAATGATAACGACGTCTACCTGTACGCCGCCACGCGTAATCTTTTGTACCGCGAAGGCAAATCGGTAGAAATGTTAGTAAATTACGAACCAAAGCTAGCTTTCTTCTCTGAGTGGTGGAAACAACTGTTTGGCGAATCGGAAGGAAAAAATCGTCAAGGACTTTTTGTGTCTAGCGCCAACTTCAGCACGGATTTACATTCGCTTGGTCAGTACATTCAGGATGGTCAAAGAATAATGTTTGAGACGGTTATAAACATCGAAAAATCAGAACGGGAATTAAATATCGAAAAAGAACCACAAAACAATGATGGGCTTAATTATCTGGCGGACAAAACGGTGGATTTTGTTAACAAACGCGCTTTTGAAGGAACTTTGATTGCTCACGAAGAAGGCGGGGTTCCCAATTTAGTTATTACAATTCCAGAAATAAACGCATATAGTTTTGGCTATATGATATATTTCTTTGAGTTGGCGTGTGGAATTAGCGGATATGTTTTGGGGGTTAACCCCTTTGATCAACCAGGAGTTGAAGCCTACAAAAGAAACATGTTCGCTTTACTGGGAAAACCGGGGTATGAAACCTTGCAAGCCAAATTAGAGGCCAAGTTAAAAAAATGAAAAAAAATGGATAATCTTGAATTATCCATTTTTAATAAATTAGATTTAGATTTTATTGCTAAAAATCGTTTTGACGGTCTGGCGGTTGAAGGCAGTGAATTCACGACTTTCGCCTTTGGTGATGTGCATTTCACTTACATCAGCCAACACTTCACCATCAGCTTGAAAATAACATTTATCTGTGACTGCCACCTTTATATCTTTGCCGGAAAAGATATCGACATATTTTTTGATTTTCGTATGTAATCCAGAGTAAATCGTCATAAAAAGCAATGACAGTAATCCTTTGGGCACCCCGTGAGCGACACAAATTTGGTAATTATCGGAGGTCGGATCCGCTTTAGGAGTAACTTTCATCCCACCACCAAAATATTTACCATTTTGAACGGCGCAAAAATAAGCTTTATCATATTTGTGAACAATTCCATCGATGGTCACTTTCATATTAACGGGTTTAAATATCGACATAGCACGAAAAGCATTGATGAAATATGACATTTTATTCTTTTTGGTATCCTTATTTACATAATAACAGACAGAAGCATCAACGCCCAACCCACAACCATTGATAAATTTAACGGTTTTGACATCAGTGGCGGCATTGCCGATTGAAATCGATCCCTTTTCAATCTGTTTTAAAGTTCTTAAGAAATCGTTTCCAGATCCGCTTTGAGCCAAATAGATGTTTTGGGGAATAGTTTTTAAATCAACACTGTTGATGAGATAATTAATTGATCCATCCCCGCCACAGTGAAGAATGTCGGTAATTGTCGGGTTGGCTTTCAAAAAATCGTTGAGATTTTCTATCTTTAGCGTTGAACGTAAATAAAAAGGGACATTATTCCTTTGAAAAAAACGGACAATTCGATGCGTTGTATGTTTGGATTTACGGTTATTTGACAATGGATTGTGAATAATCAAGAACATTGAAGGTCACTTTTATAACAACGATTGCACAAAGAATAGCAGTTGTTATACTCCTTATTAATATTATACCACATCATGTTAAAAAAACTATGTCTTCACAAAAATTACATCAATTCCAATGGGATAACGCGAGAAATCAAGATGAATATGAGATTAAATCATCGATAATATGATATAATTTGAAACAGATAACAAGACATAGGTGTTAATATGGAAATTAAATTAGTTATTCACAATTTAAAAGAAATGGAAGCGCTAGCTATGCAAATTGCCAAGCGGCTTTTTCCAGGGTTCATCTTGGGTTTAGGTGGAGACTTAGGCAGCGGGAAAACAACGTTTACTAAATACCTGGCAAAGCACATCGGCATCGAAGCCACAATCAATTCACCAACCTTTACAATTTTAAAGATCTATCAAAATTCGTTACCATTATATCATATGGATGTTTATCGACTTGAAAACATCGGATATGATTATGAACTCGATGAATTTATCTATGGCGATGGGGTTGCCGTTATTGAGTGGTATGAATATATCATCAGTATGTTACCAAAAGCCATGATGACGATGAATATTAAAGTGATGTCGGAAACCGCTCGAGAAATTACAATCAAAGGAAGTGATGCGTATGCCGCAATTGTCAAAGACCTTAGTCATTGATACCGCAACCGATTACGTCTTTTTGTCATTAGTGGTTGAAGGCAGTGAAATTGGATATAAATATCAAAACGATTTACATAATCATGCCGTGACGGTCATGCCAATGTTGGATGAATTACTAAAAAAAGCACAGATTACCTTAAAAGATGTAAATGAGATTATCGTTGGAATCGGTCCTGGCAGTTATACGGGGGTTAGAATCGGAGTGACGATTGCCAAGATGATCGGATATCTAAATAATATTTCGGTTAAAACCGTTTCCACGCTGGCGCTTTTGGCTTCCTCAAGTTCAGCCGCGAAAACAATGGCAATGATTGATGCTCGCCGTGGAAACGCTTTTGTAGCTTGTTACCAACAAGAGAAAGGAATTATGAAAGAAACGGTTGCGGATACATTGACCAACATTGAACAATTTAAGCAAACACTTACGATAGATACGGAAATTATAAGGGTTGGCAAACCGAACGTGGAAAAAATCATGCAAAGCAACCTTATGAAACCGGTTAAAAATATTCATGAACTCGTTCCAAATTATTTACAAGTGACGGAAGCGGAACGAAACAAAGGAAAGATATGAACCCAATTATTCGCAAAATGCGTAGAACCGATATTCCCAATATTGTTTTCAATGACCGGCGAATTTTAGGCCAGTCACTTGGTGAGGAAACGTTGGAAAGCGAATTGAAACAAAATTTGTTTTCACAGTTTTTTGTAATGGAAGACAAAGTAACCAAAGATTTTTTGGGACATGTTGGTTTATGGATTGATCGACCAATGGCTTCGATTTTAAACCTTTATGTCGTTCCGGAGCATCAGCATCACGGATTTGGAAAACAGTTAATGGAATTTGTTTTTGTATACCTAAAACGATTAGAAATTAACACCCTTACTTTAGAGGTCCGTGTTTCTAATACAGTCGCAAAAACAATGTATCACCAATACGGATTTGAAGAAGTTGCGGTTCGCAAGCAATATTATAGCGATGGTGAAGATGCTTTTTTGATGTTAAAAAATATCGATTTAGGGAAATGAGTGAGATATATGTACGTGATGGGAGTAGAATCGAGTTGTGACGAAACGAGTGTTGCCATCGTTAAAGACGGAAAAACGGTTTTATCGAATATCGTTTTAAGTCAAATTGACATTCATAAAGAATATGGCGGTGTAGTTCCAGAAATCGCCTCCCGAGAACACGTTAAGGGCATCAGTTTGGTTTTTGATCAAGCAATCATAAAGGCCGGTGTAAAATATGAAGATATTGATCTTGTGGCAGTCACCGAAGGCCCGGGTCTGATAGGATCACTGTTAATCGGGGTGGCGGCAGCAAAGGTCGTTGCGATGAATTATAATATACCGATTATTGGTGTTCATCACATTACAGGGCATATTTATGCGAACAATATCGAACACGAATTACAATTTCCTTGCTTGGCTTTGGTGGTTTCGGGGGGGCATACGGAACTGATTTTGATGAATGGGCATTTCCAATTTAGTAAAATCGGAGAAACGGCCGATGATGCCGTTGGTGAAGCATATGATAAAGTCGCGCGTGTTTTGAACTTGCCATACCCGGGCGGACCGATGGTTGACAAACTTGCTCAACAAGGCAAAGATATATATCATTTCCCGCGACCGATGATTGATTCGAAAGACTATCAATTCAGTTTCTCGGGCTTAAAATCGCATGTAATAAATTTGCACCATAACCTTTGTCAACGCAACGAAACATTTGAAATTGCCGATTTTTGTGCTAGTTTTCAGGAGGCCGTTACTGATGTCTTGGTAAGAAAGACAAAAGCTGCGGCTACGGAATATCAGGTAAAGCAAATAATTGTTGCTGGGGGCGTTGCGGCTAACAAAGGGTTACGGAGCAAAATCAATCACGAAATCACGGAAATACCCGTTTGTTTTCCGAGTATGGGATATTGCACCGATAATGCCGCGATGATTGCGGTTGCGGGTTTTTTTAAGTATCAAACCCTGAAAGCGGCAGACGATTATACAATAAATGGAAATTCTCGACTTGAATTATAAAATTCTTAGTATAAAATAGTATTTATATCGCGAGGTGTTATATATGGAAATGGAATCAAATTTCATTAAATCAATCATTGAAGAGGATCTGGCCAAAGGAACAGTAACAACAGTTATGACTAGGTTTCCTCCCGAACCGAATGCATATTTGCACATTGGGCATGCGCGCGCAATAATCACCAATTTTGAATTAGCAAAAATGTTTGGTGGATCAACAAATCTCCGCTTCGACGATACTAATCCTGTCAAAGAGGATGCAATGTTTGTTGAAGCAATTAAAGCTGACATTAAATGGCTTGGATATACGCCAAAGCATGTTTTTTTCGGATCGGATTATTTTGAAGAGTCATATAACCGCGCGATTCTATTAATCAAAAAAGGCTTAGCTTATGTTGACGACCTTTCACCTGAAGATGTGTCAAAATTTCGGGGAACTTTAACTGAATCCGGTGTTGAATCGCCCAATCGTAATCGCTCAGTGGCGGATAATCTACGGCTTTTTCAAGAGATGCGCGATGGAAAATATTCCGACAGCGAAAAAACGCTACGGGCAAAAATCGATATGACGAGTCCAAACATTAACATGCGTGACCCAGTTATCTATCGAATTCTCCATATAACCCATCACAACACAGGGGATAAGTGGTGTATCTATCCGATGTATGATTTTGCCCACCCGCTCCAAGACGCCATTGAAGGAATTACCCATTCGTTATGTTCGTTGGAGTATGTTGATCATCGCGTTCTCTATGATTGGTTTGTGGAAAAATGTGAAATGCCGCATACCCCTCATCAATATGAATTCGGACGACTAAATATCCCCAACACGATCATGTCGAAAAGATATTTGAAACAACTTGTAGATTCGGGTGCTGTTTGCGGCTATGATGATCCGCGGATGCCAACACTTGCCGGCTTTCGCCGGCTTGGTTATACACCAGAAGCCATTCGTAATTTCGTATTAGGCACTGGATTATCGCGGATTAATTCCACAGCGTCAATTGAGATGCTTGAAAATAGTCTTCGAGACGATTTGCGATTGAAAGTAAACCGAGTCAATGCGATTATCCATCCATTAAAAGTAATAATTGATAACTATCCCAAAGGGCAAATTGAATGGTTCGATGCCCCAAACAATAGTGAGAACGAAGAATTGGGCATACGAAAGATTCCGTTTGGCAGTGAAGTATATATTGAAAGCGAAGATTTCATGGAAACGGCGCCGGAAAAACATTGGAAACGCTTGTCAATTGGATTAGAAGTTCGCTTGATGCATACATATTTTGTCAAGTGTGTTAGTGTAAATCACAACGATGATGGCACCATCAAAGAAATTCATTGCACGTACGACCCCCAGACCAAGTCGGGAACCGGTTTCACCGGAAGAAAACCTAATGGAAACATTCAGTTCGTTGAAGCATCAACGGCGGTTAAAGCATCATTCAATCTCTTTGAGCCATTAATGGTCGATTCGGATAACGATCGACCATTATTAGACCGATTGAATCCCCATTCATGGAATGTTGCTTCTGGTTACGTTGAACCATCATTAAAGGACGTTGAAATCGGCAGGCAATTTCAATTCATTCGCAATGGATATTTTACCGTTGATTATGATTCCAAGTCAGAGGCATTAATTTTTAACCGAACTGTTGGGCTTAAATCAAGTTTCAAGTAAAATAACATACAATAAGTCGCCATGTTTCTGAGGCGACTTTTTCATTTAAGCAAACTAATAATGTCAACAATTTTTGCTGGAAAGGAGGAATAAGACTGCTAAATATGGTATAATATATACAGGTGATAAGCATGGGAAATATCATTTTCGACAAATTGAATGAACAACAGATTAAGGCGGTAAAAGTCGTCAATGGTCCGGTTATGGCTGTTGCCGGGGCCGGCTCGGGAAAAACCCGGGTTTTAACTAATCGAGTAGCATATCTAATTGATGAAATTGGTATTCCTTCCAATCATATCTTGGCAATCACTTTTACCAATCGAGCGGCCGATGAAATGCGAACGCGGATTTTCCGACTAATTAATTGTCCGATTACCGGCATTTGGTTATCGACATTTCATGCCATGGGAGCCAAAATTCTCCGATATGATATTAATTACTTAGGATATGGCAACGATTTTCAGATTATTGATGACGATGACGCAATCATCGTTGTTAAGACAATCATGAAACGGCTTGATTATGATGTAAAGAAATTTTCTCCCAAGGCGATTGCTAATCTGATTGAGTCGGCCAAAGCCGATGAAACCATTTTGACACTTAACCACATGATTCCTAAAGACATGCTTAATATTATTTTTGATGAATACCAAAAATTTCTCCAGGGTAATAATTTAGTTGATTTTCAGGATCTGTTAGTTTTAGTTTTAAAATTGTTTCGAAACTATCCAGAGGTTTTAAAAAAATACCAAGACTGGTTTCAATATATTCTTGTCGACGAATTTCAAGATACAAACGATCTACAATATGAGATTGTTTATTTGCTTGCAAAAAACCATCGCAATTTATTTATCGTTGGCGACGAGGACCAAAGTATCTATGCTTTCCGTGGGGCTAACATTCAAAATATCAAAAAATTTATGACGGATTTCCCTGAGCATCAAAAAATTATTCTCAATCAAAACTATCGTTCAAAAACGACAATTCTTGATGCTGCTAACGCCGTTATAAAACATAATCGAAACCGGATTCCTAAAGATCTTTTTAGCACCCTTGGAGAGGGAGACAAGATTATCCATTTTAAAGCCGAAAGCGATGATGAAGAGGCATATTACATTTATAATAAAATCAAACAATTGTCCAAAGCGGGGCTTCCCTTTCGAGATATGGCGGTTTTTTATCGAAACAATGCAATGAGCCGTAAATTTGAGGATATTTTATTAAAATACAACATTCCCCATAAAGTCATCGGAAACATTTCGTTTTATAAACGCAAAGAAATCAAAGATATCATAGCTTACTTACATCTGCTGGTTAACCGTGGTGATGATTACGCTTTTTCACGCGTCTATAATGAACCGCGACGAGGAATCGGCGAAATGACTTTTGATCGGATGGTAGATTATGCCAAGCAACACAATTTGAAACTGATGGATGTCATTGAAGCCGATGTAGACTTGTTTCCTCAGTCAACAATGGAGCGATTAAAAACGTTTAAGACAATTATCGATGAACTTCATGATAATCTAGAAACCGTGAATTTATTAGTAACATATGATACCCTTTTGGACAAATCGGGTTATATGGGCATGTTGAAAATGGAAGGATTATCTGGAGAAAAACAGCTCGAAGCTCAGCGGCGGATTGATAATCTTAATGAATTTAAAACAGTCATTTTAGAGAAAATAAAAGAATACGATTCTTCAATATCAAACACCGAAAAATTGATTCAAATATTAACTGAATTAGCGCTTCGCGAGGAAGCCGAAGTGGCATTAAATGATGATGACTATGTCAGCCTTATGACGATGCATTCGGCAAAGGGATTAGAATTTAAAATCGTCTTTTTGACCTGCTTTGAACAGACGCTTTTCCCATCTAATCAAAGTCTTATGGAACGCACTGATATTGAAGAAGAGCGACGATTGTTTTATGTGGCTTTAACAAGAGCAAAGGATCAAGTGGTCATTACTAACGCCAAGAGTCGATTCATGTATGGGCATTATCAAGAAAATCTTGATTCTGAGTTTATTGCGGAAATCGATGATAAACTTGTGGAACACCTTGGCTTAGCTAAGCCAAGAAAAAGATTTGCTGCGTGGGATAAAACCGAAGTTGAATCGCGATCAGTTCCGGCGGTGGCACCGGGGTATGTGCCGACTCAAAATGATTTGGTTATCGGTGATAAAGTAAGGCATCAGGTATTTGGCGAAGGGATCATTGTCATGATTGATCAAGATAAAGCGACAATTGCTTTTAAGACTCCAGTGGGAATTAAGATACTTATGAAAGATCATCCCAGCATTCAAAAAGTGTAGGTGAATATCCAGATGGAACCATTAAAAAAAATCAACGAACTCAAAAACTTAATTGATAAGTGCAATTATGAATATTATGTTTTGGATAATCCTAGCCTTACCGATCAGGAATATGATCGGATGATGAATGAATTGTTAACTTTAGAAAAAGCGTTTCCTGAATATGCGACTCAAGACTCACCCACAAAACGGGTGGGAGGACAAGCAATAGAAAAGTTCATTAAGGTTGCTCATTCATCACCGATGATGTCTTTATCTAATGTTTACAATGAAGAAGAATTGCGTGATTTTGATCAACGCATAAAAAAAGAAATAGGCACAAATTTTTCCTATGTCGCGGAAGTGAAAATTGACGGACTATCAGTGTCACTTAAATATGAAAATGGTCTTCTTGTTCGCGGCGCAACCCGTGGGGATGGCGTATATGGAGAAGATATTACGGAAAACGTCAAGACCATTCCTTCAATTCCGTTATCAATCAAATTCCAAGGAGCATTAGAGGTTCGCGGCGAAATTTTCATGAGCAAAAAGGCATTTAAAGCATTGAATGTTGAACAAGAGACTTTAGGACTTGAACCATTTAAAAACCCCCGCAATGCGGCCGCCGGGTCGATTCGACAACTGGATCCTAAAATCGTTGGAAAGCGCAAACTTGACGCGTTTCTCTATTATTTAATGGATCGAGAAATTGTGGATAATCATTGGGATTCATTACAAAAAATGAAGGCTTTGACTTTTAAAATAAATTCTGAATCGGAACGGTGTCAAACCATCGATGCTGTTTGGAAATATATTGCCAAAATTGATTCTATCCGACACAATCTCAGCTATGATATTGATGGGGTTGTCATCAAAGTCAATGAATATAGATATTATAATCAAATCGGATATACTGCTAAGTCGCCAAAGTGGGCAACAGCTTATAAGTTTGCGCCCGAAGAAATGGTAACACGCTTAACTGGTATCACTTTTCAAATTGGAAGAACTGGTGTTGTAACCCCGGTGGCGGAAATGGACCCCGTTTTAATATCGGGCTCGGTTGTGGCTCGAGCCACGCTTCATAACGAGGATTACTGTGTAGAAAAGGACATTCGCATTGGGGATTATATTGTTGTCCGCAAAGCCGCAGAGATTATTCCGGAAGTGGTCAGATGTCTATTTGAACGACGAACCGGTGAAGAAAGAAAATTTCAAATGATTGATAAATGTCCAAAATGTGGCGAGCGGCTGATTCGCAAAAGCAACGAAGCTGATTATTATTGTCTTAACCCAAATTGCGATGCAAAGAAAATTGAAGGATTAATTCACTTTGCTGCCCGTGATGCATATGATATAGATGGACTTGGAGAAAAAGCGGTAATTGATTTTTATAATGATGGATTTTTATCTGACATTGCCGATATCTTCACTTTGAAAGAGCGGTTTCAGGAATTGATCCTCAAAGAAGGATTTGGGCTTAAAAGTATTTCTAACTTGATGGACGGAATCGAACAATCAAAACAGCATAACCTTGATAAATTATTGTTTGGTCTTGGGATTCGTCACGTTGGAGCCAAGGTCGCTAAAATTATTGCCCAAAAGTTTATTTCAATTGATCGACTTCTCACGATTACGGAAGAAGATTTGTTACAGACCAACGACATAGGAGAAGTAATAGCAAAAAGCATCGTTGATTATTTTCAAAATCCAACAAATAGAGATCGTTTGAAAAAACTTACTGCTTATGGCTTAAAAATGACATATACAGCTGATAAGATAACAAAAACAACATCATTCACCGAGAAAACCGTTGTTTTGACGGGATCCCTTACTAATTATAGTCGCAGTGATGCGCAAACTATTATTGAACGTTTAGGGGGGAAAGTATCAGCGTCTGTTTCGAAAAAGACCGATATGATTCTTGCCGGAGCTGAAGCCGGAAGCAAGTTAGACAAAGGATTGGCGCTTGGCATTAAAATTATCAACGAAGCAGAATTCGAAGCAATGGTTAATCAAGAAAAGTAATATCCGCAACCACTAAAACGTTTTTTATATAGTTATTTAGGCAAAGCAGGTGGCTTACATGAATGACCAAATCATCATTAAAGGGGCGCGCGAAAACAATCTTAAGTCGATTGATATCACGTTACCAAAAAATCAATTAATTGTCATGACCGGCGTATCCGGATCTGGAAAAACCAGTTTGGCTTTCGATACCATCTATGAAGAGGGACGGCGCCGGTATGTTGAATCACTGTCGGCATACGCTCGACAGTTTTTAGGCAACATGGAAAAGCCCGATGTTGATTCAATTGAAGGCTTATCACCGGCAATTTCGATTGATCAAAAAACAACTTCTCATAATCCGCGATCAACGGTGGGAACAGTGACGGAAATCTATGATTATATTCGTTTGTTATATGCCCGAATCGGGAGACCGTTTTGTCCTGAACACGGCATTGAAATTACTAGCCAGACGATTCAGGAAATGACAAATAAAATTCTTGAGTATAACGAAGCAAAAGTTATCATTATGGCTCCCGTGATTCGTGGAAAAAAGGGAATGCATGAAAAAGCATTAGTTGATCTACGAAAAAGCGGATATACTCGGATTAGAATTGATAAAGAATTTCATGAACTTGACGAAGAATTTGACCTAGAAAAAACCAAAAGGTATGATATTGATGCTGTTATCGATAGAATTATTATTAAAGCCGGAATTCGATCACGACTATATGACTCTTTAGAAACGGCGACCAAGCTCGGAGCCGGATTAGTGGTTGTTTTAGTTAATGATGAAGAGATGACCTTCAGCGAACATTTTAGTTGTCCGTTTTGTGGATTTCAAGTCACGAAATTAGAACCACGATTATTTTCGTTTAATTCGCCTTATGGCGCCTGCCCAGAGTGTTCGGGATTGGGATTTAAACGGAAAATTGATGTTAATATTTTAATACCCAATCCCGAATTATCAATTATGAAGGGTGTTTTTAATAAGTTTGCGAATCTAGATTCCATTTATCTTCAACAAGTAATTCAAACGTGTAAAGCTTTAAAAATTGATCTTCATAAACCATTTAAAGATTGGTCGCCAGAAGACCAAAAGACAATCTTATATGGAACCAATCAACTCATCGAATATAAGTTTATCTCAAAGACAAGCGAATATGAACATAATCAGCGACGAACATTTGAAGGCATTATCACAAGTCTTGAGCGACGTTATCTGGAAACAACTTCGAAACAAGTCCGCGAATGGATTGAAATGATGATGAATGACATTCCTTGCGAACGCTGTGGGGGAAAACGCCTTTCAGAACAAGCCTTGTCGGTTAGAGTCGGAGGATTAAATATTTACGACTTTTCTATCAAGAGCGTTTTACACCTTATCGAGTTCATTCAAAATTTGCATTTATCCCCGCGGGATCAAGAAGTTGCCAGACCAATCATCAAAGAAATTTTAACGCGGTTGCGGTTTCTTACCAATGTCGGATTAGATTATTTGTCACTTTCCCGGGCTTCAGGAACACTATCTGGCGGTGAATCGCAGCGAATCCGACTGGCAACGCAGATTGGCTCCCGACTGACAGGCGTTCTTTATGTTCTTGATGAACCATCAATTGGACTACATCAACGAGATAATCTTCGTTTGATTGAAACCTTAAAGGATATGCGTGATATCGGCAACACGATGATTGTTGTGGAACATGACATGGAAATGATAAGTAATGCGGATTTTATTGTCGACATCGGCCCAGGAGCCGGCGTTCATGGCGGCGAAGTATTGTTTGCCGGAACACCGCAGGAAATTGTCAATGATCCGCGCTCAATTACGGGGGCGTATTTATCTGGACGTATGCGCATAGAAATTCCCACAAAACGGCGCAAACCAAACCGCGGATTTTTACGAGTCATCGGCGCACGACAAAATAACCTGAAGAACATTGATGTAGATTTTCCCATTGGATGTTTCACGGTTGTTACCGGAGTGTCAGGGTCGGGAAAATCATCGCTGGTTAATGAAGTGTTATATAAAGGCCTCCTCAACCGAATAACCGAACGCAATGAAATTCCGGGGATTTGTTCAGACATTGTGGGATATGAAAATTTTGATCGCATCATTGACATAGATCAATCGGCAATTGGTCGAACCCCACGTAGTAATCCGGCGACTTACACTGGCGTTTTTGATGTTATCCGTGATCTTTTTAGCATGACTACGGAAGCTAAAATGCGCGGTTATGATAAGGGTCGATTCTCTTTTAATGTTAAAGGCGGACGCTGTGAACATTGTTCTGGTGATGGCGTAATTAAGATTGAAATGCATTTCATGCCAGACCTTTATATTGAATGTGAACAATGCCATGGAAGTCGATATAATGATGAAACTTTGGAAGTAAAATATAAAGGCAAATCAATTGCCGATGTCTTAGATATGACGATTGAATATGCTTGTGAATTCTTTAAAAATGTTCCCAAAATATACAATCGTTTGAAGACGATTTATGATGTAGGGCTAGGATACATCAAATTAGGGCAATCATCAGTTACTTTGTCGGGCGGAGAAGCACAACGGGTGAAATTAGCCAGCGAGTTATATAAACGAATTACTGAAAAATCCGTGTATATTCTTGATGAACCAACGACGGGATTGCATAGTCACGATATTGTAAATTTACTGGCGGTATTACAAGATATCGTCGCAAAAGGCGCCACAGTAATTGTGATTGAACATAACCTTGATGTGATTAAAGTGGCGGATTACGTGATTGATTTAGGGCCTGAAGGCGGCGATCGTGGTGGAAATATTTTGGTTACCGGCACACCGGAAACCGTGGCTAACGAACCAAACAGTTATACCGGAAAATACTTAAAACAAGTTTTGGCCGTAAAAAAGTAGCTTGCGAGCTGCTTTTTTGTTAGATGAACAGTTCATAAAAACTGTTATTTTAGTTCTTGTTATGATATTATAATAATAAGCCAACCGCACGTAAGCAAATAAGGTAATGGAGAAATAAGATGAAGAATGATGATAAAGATCTTCGGAAAGAAATCGATGATCTCGAAAAATTAATTGCCAAAGTAAAACAACAAAATGAAGAGGAAAAACAAAAACTAAAACACGCCCACTCACAGGAAAAGCGAATAATCAAAATCAATCTAGGGCTCGATTATTCAACGGATCCACTCATCAATTTGGTTGTGGGATTCCTCATCAATTTCATTTTAATTTTTGTCATTATTCAAGGACTTTCATTGGCGGAGGTAAAAAATAATTACGTTTATCTATTGCTCGCGGCATTATTTACGGTATATGAAACGGTCATTAAAATCTATTTGTTTCGCAAACATCAAAAACTAGTTATTTTCTCCCAAGGAGTCATCTTTTTCTTAGTAAATCTCATTTTCTTTTATTTAATGGATTTGGTTTTTTTGAAGGAAGCTTTGACGTTTGCCAATAATATCTATCCGGTTTTATTTGTTTTCTTGTTTCAATTTATTCGAGTAATTATAAAAAATCTATATGGTTTTGTAATTCAGAAAATAACTATTCGCTTAGCAAAAAATAATAAAAGCAGGTGAAATCGTGTCGCAAAAACTTACTATAAGTCAAATTGTCGCCAATATGAAACTAGAAGTTCTCGCTGGAGCGTTAGGGCTTAATCGCGAAGTGACAAGTCCTAATCTGACCAAACCGGGATTGGAATTAGCTGGATTGTTTGATTATTATGAATATAACCGGATTCAGATTATTGGGTCAAAGGAAGAGACGTTCTTCAATACTCTTTCTCCGGATATCCAGTTAGATCGAGTACAAAAATTATTTGCGCAGGAACCGCCGGCCTTTATATTTTCCAAAAACGTTGACGTTCCCGAATTGTTTTTGCAATTTGGAAACAAATATAAAATCCCCGTTTTGAAAAGCACATATCAAACCACATCTTTGTTTGGAGAATTGTTTAATGTTTTACAAGCAAAATTGGCAGAGCGGACAACCATTCATGGGGTTTTGATGGATATCAATGGTGTTGGAACCATTATTACTGGATCTAGTGGCATCGGAAAAAGCGAAGTGGCATTGGAACTGATTCGTCGCGGATATATGTTGGTGGCTGATGATACCATTGAAATCTATCAACGCGAAAAGAACGTCTTAATCGGTGAAGCGCCAGATGTTTTGAAGAAGTATTTAGAGATTCGTGGAATCGGGATTGTCAATGTTGTTTATATGTTTGGGGTTAGCGCTTACCGAGAGACAAAACGGATTTCTTTAATTGTCAATTTGAATGTGTGGGATGATAACAAACAATATGACAGATTGGGTTTACAGGCAGAAAAACAAACCATCTTTGATACGGATGTTGTATCGATGTCGTTACCAATTACGGAAGCCAGAAATACGGCAACGCTTGTGGAAGCGGCAGCTTTTGATTTTAAAGCAAAGCAGATGGGCTATCATTCCGCAGAAGATTTCAGTGGCAGTCTGAAGCGCAAAATCAAAGCTAATTCCGAAAAAAAACAGGTGGAATAATGAAAAAAACAGGGAAGTTACTAGTATTTATATTATTAATCTTCGGGGGCTGGTTTTTATTACTTGGATGTGAAGCTACGACGACGGAAGCAACCACAAATGAGACATTCACAGTGACTTTTGTTAGTTATGACGGCACTGTTTTGGATATCATAACCTGCACAACGGGGGAAGTGTGTGATATTGCCGGTAACGAGCCAGTGGCGCCGATTAAAGACAATTGTAGTTTCACCAGATGGAACATATGGGAAAGTCAATATGCTTCAATAAACACCGATACCATCATCAAACCAATCTATACTTACGATAACCGGTTGATATCAATTGGCGGCCGCGATATCGTTTTTTATTCCGTTTTCATTATGACAGGAATCATGTTGGCTTTCTTGCTTGGCCTTCGGGAAGGCAAGCGGACAGGAGTGAGCCAAGATGATTTAATCGATGGTTTTCTTTGGATTGTTCCCTTGGCAATTTTAGGAGCACGACTATGGTATGTGGCTTTTGAGTTTGATATTTTTGTCGTTGATGGTGATGCGTTTGCAACTTTCATGCAAATTATCGGGTTCCGATATATCAACGGGGCGGTGGACTTTTCATCCTTTGGGTTAGAGGGGCTGGCTATCCATGGCGCCTTTACAACGGCAATGATATGTGCATATTTTTACACCCGAAAGAAAAAAATTAACATGCTCAAGGTTTTAGATCTAGTGGCGATGGGATTTATTTTCGCACAAACGTTTGGTCGTTGGGGAAATTTCCTCAATCAAGAAGCTCATGGTGGCTTGGTTGGTGGTGGCGCTTTGTCGCTTGAAGAACAGTTCAACTATTTGCGGTATACTTTACACATTCCCGAATTCATCGTCAATAACATGTACATTGTCAACATCTCCGATGTGGCTTTGGTTAAAGGGTTTTATCACCCGACGTTTTTATATGAATTACTACTAAATTGGATTGGATTTTTCATTATTTTAATCATTCGACGGATAAAAAGCGTCAAAATTGGTGAAGTCATGTCATTTTATCTCATTTGGTACGGATGTGTTCGCATTTTCATAGAAACAATGCGAACCGATCCTTTAGTGTATGAAATATTTGGCCTAACCCTTAAAGCGGCAACGACGACATCAATACTAATGATTTTAGGGGGAATCGCATTATCAATATGTATTCGTTTTTGGTGGAAGGGCGCTTCATACGGAACGATCCCGGGCCATTTCGAGTTCATTAAAAAAAATAAAACACCGGAATTTGTTAATGAAAAAGCATGAGTTGGTAATCGTTGGTTGTGGCCCGGCAGGAATGATGGCGGCGATTTATGCCAAACGGGCCAATAAAGACATTGTTATTCTTGATAAGAGTACTCCGGGAGGCAGAATTCGTTCGACATACCAAGTAGATAATTATTTAGGTTTTGGACGGGTTACTGCCGAAGAATTGGTACAAAAAATGGTCACGCATCTCCACGATTTAGAGATAGACGACACATATGGTCGCGTGCAAAAAATTAAAAAAACCGCGACGGGATTTATTGTGATAACCGATGATGATGAATATCAAGCCGATGCAGTAATTATTGCATCCGGAACCAATCCGAAAACCCTCAATGTTCCAAATGAAAGTCGGTTTGTAGGTAACGGGTTATCGTACTGTGCCGTATGCGATGGCATCTTTTTTGAAAATAAAGATGTTGCAGTCATTGGCGGGGGTGATTCTGCTTTGGAAGAAAGCAATTACCTCAGTCGCATTTGTCAATCGGTAACCTTAATTCATGATCTGCACGATTTTACCGCCAATAACGGTCTGATTAAACGAATTCAGAACAACCCCAAAATCAGGATTTTAACCGAGACACAGGTAACCGGATTCTGCGGAAATGAGTGTATTGAAGGTTTAAATGTTACTAACCTAAAAACCCAAGAAGCAATCCTAATTTCCGTTCAAGGTGTCTTTATATATGTGGGAAACAAGCCGGAAACAGCTTTCATCAGAGACTTGTCAGTTACTGATGAGGAGGGGTTTATTCGCGTTTCTCCCGAGATGCAAACCAGTATTCAAGGGCTTTATGCCTGTGGTGATGTCACAAAAAAAGATTATCGTTTGATTGCCACTGCGATTTCTGATGGGGCAATTGCGGCGCTTGGAGCAATCAAGTACTTAGATAATTGTTTAAAAAAGAGGTAACAAAATGTCCTTTGCGACCGATGTCAAAACCGAACTAGCTAACCTAAAAAATTTAACTTGTTGCAACATCGCGGAGCTTTCCGCGCTTTTGCATGTTGGTGGCGCCATTGAGATATCAAGCAAAGGTTTAGCTTTGACATTTCAGACAACTAATAATGCTGTTATTCGAGAAATAATCCGATTAATAAAAGATTTATATCATGTTGAATTAATTATCATGAGTAAGCAACAGGTAAGACTGCGAAAAAATGATATATTCATGATTCGGATTGAAGATAAAGTGGAAACAATTTTAAACGAATTATCGCTAATTAATAAAAACGCTTTGTTCTTTCAAGATGTTGATGAAGCCATAATTAAGAAAGAATGTTGCAAACGCGCGTATTTGCGGGGTGCGTTTTTAGCGGGCGGATCCATCAACAGTCCAGAAACATCCGCGTATCATTTAGAAATTCAGACATATTCGCAAAAACAGGCAGAAGTAATTCAAAAAATCGCTGATGAGTTTAACCTAAACGCTAAGGTCGCACAAAACAAACGAGGTTATATCACATATATGAAAGAAGCGGAAAGAATTTCCGATTTTTTGCGGGTGACAGGCGCGACCAATCAATTATTCGTATATGAAGACAGTCGTATAAAACGCGACTTTAAAAACTCAATCAATCGTGTGATTAATTGTGATATCGCTAACGAAAAAAAAGCAATGGATGCAGCGAATAAACAACTCGGCTACATTACAATTGTTGAAACCAAAGGCACAAGTGAAATTACCAAAAGTCTTAAGGAAGCGATATTTTTACGAAAGACTTACCCGGAGGCAACCCTTCTGGAGCTGGCTTCGATATCAAAAACGCATTTTCCTGAACCAATTTCGAAATCAGCACTCAATCACCGATTTCGAGCTTTGAAAGATCTTGCGACGCAATATCTTCTTAAGGAGGAAAACCAATGATTAAGGGGATTGGCTGCGACATTGTTGAAATCATCAGGGTTAAGCCAACATTAGTTAATAAAATTTTGTCACCTGAAGAAGTTATTATGTATCAAGGATTTATTTCTATGCGTCGAAAACAAGAATTTTTGGCAGGGCGGTTCGCGGTAAAAGAGGCGATTGTCAAAGCAATCGGCAAAATTCCGTTTTCCCAATTAGTGGTTCTAAATGATGAAGTGGGAAAACCATATCTTATTTCTCCGGATTTGTCCGTTGGAAACATCACAATTTCGATAGCCCATGAAAAAGCATATGCCATTGGATTTTGTGTTGTGGAATGATTGGAAGGCGTGTTTTGGCTAAACCAGAAATAATGCTTGCAAAAAACCGGGAAATTGGGTAAAATTATATCTACTGAGGTGAAAAATATGGCAACATACGCTAAAGGTTTTAAAAAGGAACAAGAACATACACTTCTTTTAAAGGTGATAGTAGGTTTAATCATTTTGGTGTTGGTTGTAGTAGGGATAGCATATCTTTCCGATGCGCTGACTAATCTTGGTGATTATGACGACTATTCCGATCAACACATCACAACATATGGCACAATTTTAACGCAAAAAGATGATCAAGCGGTTCAACTACAGAATTATGTTGTATATTTCTATAACGCTGATCAGGACGATTGTATCGCTATGCAAAAAGAAGTATTGCGAATTGCCGCAAAACTTAACAAAGACGCAGAAGTGATTTTCTTCGTTGATTTGGATGCTATTACGGAAGATACCGCCGCTAGTGATGCGTTTTTAGATGCCATTGGCAAAACACAAACCTTTTTGGGATTATCACCAATGTTGATCTCAGTTGCGGATGGAGTTTTCAATACCGCATATTCAGATGATGCTACGATTTTGGATGTTTTACATCAAGTTGAAGCGGGTAATTATACACCGTTTGAATAATTGAAGAATACTATAAACAAACCCGTAAGGGTTTTTTTATTATCCATATAGGAAAAACATGAGTTTTATGGTATAAATATAGGTGATTCAGACTGAAAAGGGTGATTGTCATGGAGTATGTTAATGCTGAACTGATAAAGGCTGTTGCGGCCAATATCCACATCAAAGATACACAGGTCAAGACGGTTCTTGATCTTTTAGGTGAAGGGAATACCGTGCCCTTCATTGCCCGATATCGCAAAGAAATGACTGGTTCTTTGGATGAAGAACAGATTCGGGTCATTGAAAAGGAATATGAATATGGACAAAATTTACAGAAACGTAAAGACGATATCACGCGCTTAATAGATGAAAAGGGCATGTTAACCGCAGAACTAAAAGTCAAAATTGATGAAGCGGCCAAGCTTGTTGATTTAGAAGATATATATCGCCCCTATAAAGAAAAGAAGAAAACCAAAGCAACTGAGGCGATTGCTAAGGGATTAGAGCCGTTGGCAAAAACCATAATGACATTTCCCAATATTGATAAAATTGATGATTTGGCGTTGCTGTATATTACGGAAGCCGTCCCAACTATCGAGGCGGCATTTACGGGAGCCAAATATATAATCGCCGAGATGATATCGGATAATGCCACCTATCGCAAATGGATTCGCGATTACACGAGCAGATCCGGAAAAATCGTAACTAAAAAGAAAAAAGATGCTGTGGACGAGTACGCCACTTATCAAAATTATTATGAATATGAAGAAGCGTTGAAAACGATTAAGTTGCATCGTATTTTGGCAATCAACCGAGCAGAAAATGAAAAAGTTATTTCCGTTTCGATTGTCATCGATACGGATGACATTATCAACTATTTAACAAGACAAGTCATCGGTGAAAACACATCCATTGTTAATCCTTTGATTGAAGAAGCAATTGCAGATGCGTATAAACGATTGATTAGTGGAGCTATTGAACGAGAAATTCGGAGCGAATTTACGGAACGAGCAGAAGATTCCGCAATTAAATTATTCTCTGAGAATCTAAGAAGTTTACTTTTACAGCCACCAATGAAGGGGAAAATGGTTTTAGGAATTGATCCCGCCTTTCGAACGGGATGTAAAGTGGCAGTGATTGATCAATTTGGTAAATTCATTGACAAGTGCGTCATCTATCCACACGAAGCCAAACTGGGAGCGATTCCCGATTATCAGAAGGTTGAAGCGGCAAAAGCGAAAATCAAAACCTTAATTGATAAATATCATATTGATATTATTGCCATTGGTAACGGAACTGCTTCGCGAGAAACGGAAGCGTTTGTTGTTGATTTGATTAAAGAAATTACCACACCGGTATATTATGTAATTGTCAGTGAGGCCGGGGCTTCAGTATATTCGGCTTCGGAACTGGCCCGAGAAGAGTTTCCTGAATTTCACGTTGAAGAACGATCGGCGATTAGTATCGCCCGACGGATGCAAGACCCTTTATCGGAATTGGTAAAAATCGACCCCAAGGCGATTGGCGTAGGACAATATCAACACGATGTATCGCAAAGTAAACTAGCTGAATCTTTAGATTTTGTTGTCTCAACAGCGGTTAACCAAGTTGGAGTAAATGTTAATACAGCATCAGCGTCTCTTTTAAAATATGTTTCCGGTTTATCATTTGCGGTAGCCGCAAATGTCGTTAAATACAGAGAGGAAAACGGTCCATTTAAGACCCGCGAAGCACTAAAAAAAGTTGCCAAGCTGGGGCCGAAAATTTTTGAGCAAGCAGTCGGTTTTTTGCGCATTCCCGATTCGGAGAATCCGCTAGATCGAACACCCATTCATCCGGAAAGTTATGAATTGGCCTTAAAAGTATTAAAACTAATTAATTTAAATCCCGAAGATATTGGCTCACCAATTGGCCAGTTAAAAGCGGGAATTGCTGATCGCGATCATCTTGCCCGCGCTTTGGATATTAAAACAATAACTTTGACGGATTTGTTAGAAGCAATTTCCACGCCGCAACGGGATGTTAGGGATAATTACCCACAACCGTTGTTAAAGAGTGAACTTTTAAAATTAGAGGATTTACAGCCGGGAATGGAATTACAGGGAACGGTTCGTAATGTCGTTGATTTTGGAGCTTTTGTTGATTGTGGCATTAAAGAGGCGGGATTAGTTCACATCTCAAAAATGAGTAAATCATATATTAAGCATCCGTTGGAAGCGGTATCGGTTGGAGATATTGTTAAGGTGTGGGTCATTTCGGTTGATTTATCACGTAAACGTCTGCAATTAACAATGCTAAATCCCGAAGAGCAAGCAAAAAAAGGCATGTAGAGTTTGACAAGAACAATGTAATCCGAGGGGAGGAAAAGATATGCGACCAGATATCGCAATTGCGACCTTATTGTTGTCCAGTAGCATCTTGTTATTAGTGGCATTTATATATATAATAACCAGAAAAAATCAAATAACTGGGATCAAGATAATCGCATATCTTGCCATTTTGAACTGCGGGTATATGTTTTTTACTGCCGGTTTTGTTCTTAGTGAAAGTCCGATAGCACAAATTTGGTTTAGCCATTTGCAGTACCTTTGTATTCCATATTTTGGGGTTATGTGGTTTCTTTTATCGGTACTGCAAAAGCGAAATAGAATGCGATTTAAATGGTGGCACATCGCTATTATTATGATAATACCAGCAATGTCAACGATTTCTAATTTTTTATATCCGGCTACGATCGAACCAACCGGAACGGGAATTCAATTATTGTTCTTTCAATCACATGAAGTGGTGACAAACTCTTGGATTGGTGGGGGCTATTCAGGCATTTCCTTTAACAAAGGAATAATGTATTATACTATGATGGGATATAATACGATACTTGCGGTTATGGCACTGGCAAATTATTATGCATTGTATCGCAAAAGTGCTCGAACAGCCAAAAAAAGAGCACTAATCTTTTTGTTAACTTGTGGATTATCATTGGTCATGATATTTACCGCCATTATAAGAGATCAAACCCTGTCAATAGATGTCTCGCCATTTTTTTCGGGAATGTTTTCTTTGGTTACCTTTATTCTTTTAATTAAATTTGAACTGTTTGATTTGATTCCGCTTGCCTATCGACAAATTTTTACAGAATCGGATTTCCCAATTTTAATTTTAGATGATGGTTATGCGATTATTGAAGCTAACAAAGTTGCCAAGCATTTTATAGAGGGACGGGTTAATGAAAATGAGCATTTAACCCTACATTCATTTGAAGCATTTGATCCGGGCGTGTTTGTAGATTTGACGAATAAGTTTGAACACGAACTGACTTTAAACGATCACGGAGAAGAACGGATCTTTTTTGCGCAAATGACGACTTTATATAATAAAAAACAGGCAATATCAGGATATACAGTTTATTATCAAGATATAACTGAGCATAAAAATGAATTGCGAAAAATGGAAATCTTCGCTGAATATGATGATTTAACAAAGATTTATAATCGCCGCTATTTCTTTCAAAAAGCATTGGAGTACTTTGATAAAGCCATTGAGCAAAAACAAACGATTACTGTAATAATGTTCGATTTGGATGATTTCAAGTCAATTAATGACATCTATGGCCATCAAGCGGGCGATTATGTTTTGCAAGAAGCGACAGCCTTGATTTCAAAAGAACTTACCGACGACTATTTATTTGCTCGGTATGGTGGTGAAGAGTTTATCATTTTTCAAAAAGGAAAGACGATTGAAGAAGCAAAAAACACTGCCAGAGTATTATGTGAAAATGTTGCCAAGCAAGTCTTTGTTCATAATGGACGTTCAATGAAAACAAGTGCCAGTTTTGGAGTTGCTGGGTCAAATAAAGCGATTACGCAGTCGCTTGATAATTATATTAAAGAGGCCGATGATGCTTTGTATATGGCAAAGAGTCTTGGCAAGAAACAAATCTATGTTTTTCGAGAAAATGAATAATTTATTTTGGGATACTGTTACATTGTCAAAAAATAGTTTATAATAGAAATGATATGATGATTATTGAACCCAAAAACTAAAAGGAGGGTTTTTAACATGACAAAGACAAAATTTGGTTACGGTTGGCTGATTAAATGGATCCTAGCGGCAATTTTGATTGCTGGAGGAATTTTAATCAAACTGTTTGAAGTTCAGGTCGTATATGCGACCACCGGGATTGCCATTGTGATTTTTTCTTTACTACGCGTCGTTCCGCTTCTAAAAACGCTGAAAAAAGAAGTGCTGAGAACTATCAATTTGATTGAAATAATTTTCGATACGATTATGGGTGGATTGATGATTTATGTGGTATTCTCGGGCAATGCAAGTGATCCGTTTTGGATTTCGTTGTATGGATATTTGTTAGCGGTTTTCTTCTATGCTCGCGGATTAATCTATTTCGTTTCTATGTATTTCTTTGATGAAAAAACGGAACCGACGAAATTTTGGTTTCATTTGGTGAGCCTAACTTTAGGATCGGTATTGTTTGTCTTGGCAGTTTTGAATCAAAACATTATGACGACCCTTGGATGGATTGTTTTATTCATCTCGGTTGCCGGCGGTGCATACTTAGGATATGATGGGTTTGGCGGATATAAACTTTATCGAGAACAATCGAAAGCTCTGAACGAAGCCAAAAAAGCCGCAAGTCCCCAACCAATCGTCGATAAGACGATATCGGAGCCGGTCATAGAAGAACCAAAACAAAAAAACCCCCAACCAGAGGTTGAAGAGCCTAAGGAAAATGAGACACCGGTAAGTTAAATAATATTGACAGTCAGCCAAAAATAGAGTACTATAAAATGGCTGACTGTTTAATGGAGTAATACTCAAGTGGTCGAAGAGGCGCCCCTGCTAAGGGCGTAGGTCGGGGAACCGGCGCGAGAGTTCAAATCTCTCTTACTCCGCCAGAAAAAAATTTAAAGGCGATTAAGATTTGATCGCCTTTTCTTTTTCGAATACTGACAAAAAAAGTTGTTTTTATTTATGTGCATTGATATAATGATATCGGACGCAAAAACAAGAACGATTCAGTAATATGTGGAGGAGTACCCAAGTGGCTGAAGGGGCTGGCTTGGAAAGCTAGTAGATCGTTAACCCGGTGCGGGGGTTCGAATCCCCCCTCCTCCGCCAT
>JAQVVR010000001.1 GCA_028698875.1 Candidatus Izemoplasmatales bacterium | reverse complement strand
CGATACGGGATTACGAATTCGTTTTAAACCCACACCAGATGATTTAAAAAATGCTTACGAATATGGTTTCAATTTCGGTTGTGTCGTTCAAAAAATCGATAATCCACACAAAATATAAAAAAAAGAACCCGAATTTGGTTATTACCACATTCGGGTTTATTTTATCTTCTGTGCTTATCAAGTTTTTCTTGTTTCTTGGCTTTGATTTTTTCGACCTTCTGTAAAGCCTTTTGTTCTTGATGCGTCAATTTCTTTTCTTTGACTTTCCGTTTTGTCTTCCGGGCATTGCGGACAATATCATATGTCAAGGTATAGTCATTATCATGGTTTGTAAATCGGAAAGGCAGGCTTTCATTGATGTTCATTGGTAGTTCGTATAAAAAACCGAGAATTGGAGTTAGCATTTGGTATTTGTTAGCCGCTTTAATCAAGCCTTTAACTTTGCGCGTTTTTTCCCAGCGGTATAAGACATGATCAGTCTCATCTAGTAATAACAACACTAACTGATTCTTATTTTTATCCGGAGAAATGTACGATTTTAAAATTACCAACTCGGGCAGGTTTTTTACATAATACTCCAAATAAGCAATGACTTTCCGTTTGCCGCGGCCACGAAGTGATTTAAACGTATTTGTTTGATCTTTCACTTCGTTATTGAGCAGATATTCGATAAAGAGATTGGAATTAAACTTTTTGGTTGCGACTTTGTCCAATCGTTTATAAAATGCTTTATATCTAGCTGCGTACTTCCCTTTATTGATGAAAATGACGAGAACAATCAAGAGAACGAGCGCGACGCCAACAATGATAAGGATGTTCTGCCAACCTAAATTGCCAACATTAACGCCAAATCGCATAAGTAACCACCTCTTTTGCATCTTATTAAAATCATACCATAATAAGAATGAAATTAAAATCATATTTGCAAAAAATTTGTTTACAATTATGGCGAAATACAGTATAATTCTATTGGAAAAGAAAAGGGGTGAAGCAAATGGCAAAAACCGTCGTAAGAGAAAACGAGAGCATCGAAGACGCATTGCGTCGTTTTAAACGAGACGTTTCCCGTGCTGGCACCCTGGCCGAAGCTCGAAAAAGAGAATATTATCTTAAACCGAGCGTTTCTAAAAAGCTTAAAATGCGTCAAAACCAACAAGGTCGAAGAGGATAACACTCAAAAAGCACTTCACGAAAAATGAAGTGCTTTTTTCTCCCTTTCGCTCGCGTATGGTATCTAACGAATTTATATGTTATAATTATGTATAAAACAATTTTGAAAGGATGATGTGATTTCATGGTTGATCTTTCCAAACTGGATGTCCGTTTCGGGGCAATATCAGAGATGTTGCCACTGCTTGGAACGAATGACAAACATTTGAAACTACTTGGAGGAATCTATCACGTTGATCTCTATGCCGTTGGCAGCGAGATTATGGTGGCATCGAAAGATGAGACAGTTTTAGCTGGTTTAACGCGGATTTTTAGGTTATTGAAAATGTTTGTTTCCCGTAATATCAATTTCAATGAACGTGACATCATTTATATCAGTGGTTTGATCGATAAAGTTGACGATGATCGAATCATCGATTTGTTTGTCAATCGCAAAGAAATCATAAAAACGTTTACCGGTAAACCAGTATACGCTAAAACCCTTAATCAAAAACAATATGCAAGTGCGATAGACAAGAATACTGTTGTTTTAGCATATGGTCCGGCTGGCACCGGCAAAACTTATTTGGCGGTCCTGATTGGCATCGCTAAATTAAGAGAAGGATCAGTGAAACGACTTATCCTGACGCGACCGGCGATTGAAGCTGGAGAAAATCTTGGGTTTTTACCGGGAGATTTACAAGAAAAGCTAGATCCGTATTTACGCCCTTTATACGATGCAATGTATGATATCCTTGGCCATAAAATCACCGAACAAATGATTGATGCAGGAACCATTGAGATTGCCCCTTTGGCCTATATGCGCGGACGGACATTGGAAAACGCTTATGTCATTCTCGATGAAGCTCAAAATACCACGACTAGTCAAATGAAGATGTTTTTGACCCGCTTAGGTTTCGGCTCAAAGATGATTGTCACCGGTGATATTACGCAAACGGATTTACCTAAACAGCTCGAACCGGGTTTAGTTATCGCTTCGCGAATTCTTCGCAATATTCCTGATATCGAAATAATTGAATTTGATAAGATTGATGTGGTTCGCCATCCATTGGTGCAGACAATCTTAACGAGGTTTGAAAATGCTTAAAATTAATCTCATCAATAATTTTGATAATCATACGCGAACTTATCGAAAAACCATCAAAATGGTCATGGATGCCGCTTACGAAGTCATTGGCTTATCCAAAACAAAAATCATCAATGTCATTTTGATTGATAATCAAGAAATTCAACGACTCAATAATCAATATCGGCATTTAGACCAACCCACCGATGTCATCAGTTTTGAAAATACGGATATTGACAACGAATTAGGCGATATTTTCATCTCGATAGACAAAGTAAAAACACAAGCTTTAGAATATGGTCATTCCTTTGAACGAGAACTTGGATTTCTCGCTTGTCATGGCTTTTTGCATTGTAATGGGTATGATCATTTAAATGATGCCGATGAAAGCGTTATGTTTGCATTACAAAACGATATTTTGGAGAAAATCAATTTAACGAGGTAATAAACATGGAAAAATTATTAGCATTAGCCAAAGAAAATCTTAAAAACAGTTACTCGCCGTACTCACACTTTCCGGTTTCAGCGGTGCTTGAGTTAAAAGATGGAACCATCTTCAAGGGCACAAATATTGAGAATGCCGCTTATGGATTGGCTAATTGTGCCGAGCGAAGCGCCCTTTTTGCCGCTTATTCATCAGGAGTACGCAAACATGATATTAGACGACTCTTAGTCTACACCGACCACAATTATTTCGTATCACCTTGTGGGTCGTGTCGTCAGGTTATTCGTGAACTGATGGAAGACGACGCCGAGATAATCTTGGCTAACAATAAGGGAGAAACAAAGGTTTTCCGTAACCAAGAATTGTTACCATTTGGTTTCACAGAGGCGGATTTGTAATGTTTAAATCAGGATTTATCACCATCATTGGCGAGCCAAACGTCGGGAAATCGACGTTTTTAAATCAAGTGTTAAAACACAAAGTCGCAATTGTATCCATGCGCCCGCAAACCACAAGAGATATAATATCTGGTATCTTTAACGATGAAGACTCACAAATGGTTTTTATCGATACTCCCGGCATCCATGAAGGAAAAACCAAACTGGGTGAATACATGACTCAATCTGCCGTTAACACCATTAAAACCGTTGATGTTGTTTTGTATATGGTCAATGCTTATGATGATTTTAACGACCAAAGTACGGTTTTATTAAAAAGTTTGGAACAGGCAAAAATACCGGTTTTATTAATTATTAACAAACTCGATGCTATCAAAGATTTCAAACGCTTGCGAGTCACAGTTGATTTATATAAAGCATCTTATCCATTTGTGGGGGCATATGCCATCTCCGCTTTGACTGGCGAAAATGTCGATTTATTGTTAACGGACATTAAACAACTACTTCCCGAAGGACCAAAGTTTTACCCTGATGGGGAATTGACTGACCGTCCGGAATCCTTTTTGATTCGGGAATTGATCCGGGAAAAAGTCTTGATTTATACGCGTGATGAAATTCCCCATTCAGTAATGGTTACGATTGACACAATGAAGATGAATACAACGAAAACAACCTTGAAAATCGCGGCCACGATTATCGTTGAACGGCCAAATCAGAAAATGATTGTTATTGGCGCTAAAGGCGCGATGTTAAAACAGATAGGAACAATGGCACGACTTGATCTTGAGGAACAATTACAACAAAAAGTCTTTTTGGAATTGTTTGTTAAAGTCGAAGCTGATTGGCGAAACCGGGAATATTACTTACGGAATTTTGGTTATAAACCGGAAAAAAACTAAGGAAAAGTCGGTGATGCGGTGTGGAGGCTTTTGAAGGCTTGATCTTAAAACAAATCAACTTCAAAGAATCAAGTAAAATCCTCTATATTTACACGGAAAAAGGCCAAATGTCCCTTTTAGTCCACGGAGCGAAGAAACTATCAAGTCCGTTCCTTAATTTGACACAGAATTTGACCTTGATTAAATTCTATGCCACAGGAAAAGCTTTGAAAACACTCACGGATGGTGAAATACTCACCGATTATCGGAAAATCAAAACCGACTTGGAGAAATTCACCTATGTTCAACATCTAATGGAAATCATCAATTACTTTTCCGAATCCGAGTATGACCATCAAAAACTATATACCTTTCTAAAAAAAATCCTTTCACACATTGAAAACGAAACCCATTACATTCGTTATGTATATATGTTTGAACTAAAATATTTGTATTTATTAGGAGTAGCACCCAACTTTAATGTATGTAGCGCTTGTGGTGTTACTGATAATTTACAGTTTGCCGTAAAAGACGGAGGCTATGCATGTAAAATTCATGCGACAGCTAACTCAGGGGTCAGTCATGCCAGTGTCGCCGTGATGAAACAAATCTACTATCACGACTTAAAAACGGTTTTAGATTTGAAACCTGACCCAGATATTCGTCGGGAAATCCGACTTTTCCTAGATGAATATTACCTCTATCATCTCAATTTTACTTCCAAGTCACGAACGATTTTGTCTGGATTACTTGGATACTAAATATCGAATTCGAAGGAAACATTTTGTGTTTCCTTTCCCTTTTTGAATACACCTTTCCGGTTTTTTTTGAAAAAGGGAATGCATTCACTGGTTTTACAAATAAAAACCGGGTTTTTTAAGCGGATTACTGGGGAAAACTTGACTTTACAATTATATGCAATATAATTATTATGAGGTTTTATGCGGTTATAGAGAGGATGATTACTGTGAGAATGTCTTTAGAAGCCATCGTCAATTATGCTAAACAGTATGGGTTTGTTTTTCAAGGTTCAGAAATCTATGGTGGTTTAGCTAACACATGGGACTATGGTCCTTTAGGGGTGGAATTAAAGAACAACATCAAACAAGCCTGGTGGAATAAATTCATTAAAACCAGTCCTTACAATGTCGGAATTGATTCTGGCATCATCCTTAATCCTGAAACCTGGGTAGCTTCTGGTCACGTTGCTTCCTTTCAAGATCCATTGATGGATTGCAAAGCGTGTAAATCCCGCTACCGGGCCGACAAATTGATTGCCGATTTCACCAAAGGTGTTGAAGATGCCGATGGTTGGGAAAAACAACGAATGTATGACTATATTGTCCAACATCACATAAAATGTCCGGTTTGCGGCAATCAGGATTTTACCGAAATCCGGGAATTTAATTTAATGTTTAAAACATTTCAAGGTGTCGTTGAAGACGCTAAAAACGCGTTATATCTGCGTCCAGAAACAGCACAAGGAATCTTTTTGAACTTTAAAAATGTGCAACGGGCCAACCGTAAAAAAATCCCCTTTGGTATTGGCCAAATCGGAAAAACCTTCCGCAATGAAATCACTCCCGGAAATTTTGTGTTTCGAACCCGGGAATTTGAACAAATGGAACTGGAATTCTTTTGCAAACCGGGAACTGAACTTCAGTGGTTTGCTTACTGGAAGCAATTTGCTATCGATTTTCTTGAGGAAGTCGGGTTAAAACCAGAAAACCTAAAAATGTATGATCATCCTCAAGAAAAATTATCATTCTATTCCAATGCCACCACCGATATTCTTTATAATTTTCCCTGGGGATTCGATGAATTATGGGGTATCGCTTCTCGCACCGATTATGATTTAAAAAGTCATCAGGAGCATGCTAAAGTCAATTTGGAATATCTTGATCCGGACACTAACGAAAAATACTTACCATATGTTATTGAACCATCACTAGGTGTTGAACGACTCTTCTTAGCCATCTTGGCAGAAGCATATGATGAAGAAATCGTTCCTGAAACCAATGAAATTCGTGGCGTTTTACATATTGCCAAAGCATTAGCACCAGTGCAAATTGCCGTTTTACCACTTATGAAAAAGTATCAAGGTGAAGCCGCTTGGACTCTATATGAAACGTTACTTAAGCATTATCGTGTCCAATACGATGAAGCCGGTAATATTGGCAAGCGCTATCGGCGTCAGGATGTCATCGGTACACCCTATTGCATAACGCTTGATGAAGATACTTTGAAAGACAACACTGTAACGATCCGTGAACGCGACTCTATGGCGCAAATCCGGATGAAAATCGATGAGTTAATAGCATATTTTGATCACCAATTTTGATAAAAGAAGGTGAACCTCAATGGAACGAATCAGCCAACAGACAATTGATGAAATTTTAAATGCGGCTGATATCGTCGACATCGTCGGGGAGTATGTTCAGTTGCATCCGGCAGGCAAGAACTTTAAGGGACTATGCCCGTTTCACAATGAAAAGACGCCTTCATTTTTTGTCAGTCCGGATAAACATATATTCAATTGTTTTGGTTGTGGAGAAAAAGGCAATTCGCTTGCTTTTTTACAAAAATACAAGAATATGTCATTTACCGAAGCCTTAAAAACATTAGCGGATAAATATCATATTCCGTTAGAGATTGAAATGCAAAAAGGATCAGATGATAAAACCAAACGGTTATACGAAATAACCGAAGCGGCTTTAGGCTTTTACACTTTATCACTTACCAATTTAGCCAGTGGCAAGCCAGCACTTGCATACCTTCAGAGCCGTGGCCTAGATGTTCACACGATTCAATATTTTGAACTCGGCTTTGCCCCTAACGACTTTGATTCATTATATCAAACCCTAAAACCTAAGTATCAAGAACTTGATCTATTAGAACTGGGTTTGATTAAGAAAAACACTGAAGGATCATATTATGATTTATTCCGCAACCGAATTATCTTCCCCATCCGCAATGAATATGGAAAAGTTGTAGGTTACAGCGGTCGGATATACGAAGAAAAAAATGATGAACCTAAGTATGTCAACTCTCCGTTTACCAGCATCTTTACCAAAGGCGAGATATTATATAATCTTGATCGGGCTCAGGCCGCCATAAAAGCTAAAAAACGCATTATTCTTTATGAAGGCTTCATGGATGTCATCGCCTCAGTAAAAGCCGGCTTAAAAGAGGCCGTGGCTTCAATGGGCACCGCTTTAACCATCGAGCAGGCCCGTTTAATCAAAAAATATTCCGACCGAGTCATCCTTTGCTATGATGGTGATCAAGCCGGTTTTGAAGCCATGGGAAAAGCGATTCCGCTTCTCGAAAAAGTTGGACTGGATGTCAGTTTGTTGGTACTGCCAGAAGCTCTTGATCCCGATGAATTTACCAAAAAGTACTCGTTTTCACAATATGCAGCGTTTGTCGAAGCTAATCAAATTGATAAATACGAATTCCGCTATCGATATATGAAAAAGCATACTGACTTTTCTAAAGCAGCGGAAATTGAACGATTCAAAATTGCCATGTTTACTTACTTGTTAAGAGAAGCATCCGGAACAGTAACAGAGATTTATCTAAATCATCTTGCCGATGATGCTAAAGTTAATCTGGAAACAGTAAAGAATGATTTTACAAGTTTTCAGATTTCTCAGTCTTTATCCAAGCAAATGGCAGACAAACGGGTTAAAATCGCTAATGTCGTTATGCTTAATAAATATTACAAAGCTGAATTAATTTTAATCGCTTACTATGTTCATGATTCTAAATCTCGCCAAGCCATTATCAATTCGTTATCAGAGATGTTTTGCGAAGATCCTCTCAATGGCCAGATTATGATGTGCATTGATGAATTGGTTTTATCGGCGCCAGAAGTCGATATTGCTTCGATTGTTCCAACCAAGTTTTCGGACAAACAGGATCAAGTCAGATTAGTTTTAAATTTCAAAACCGGAGACTATAGCGATCAAGAATTAAATGAGTGTATAGATACAATTAAGATTCGTAACATTCGCAATATGATTCGGGACTTGAAAAAGCAACAAGCTTTAGTCAATCAAAACATCGATATGCCAGAATATTTGCGCATTCAAAATGAAATCATCGCCCAAAAGCAGAAAGAGGAACTCATCAATGGAAAAAGCCGAAATCATCAAAAAATTGATTAAACAACACGAACAAACCGGTCTTGTATCAATGCAAGATGTAACTAAATACGCTGCGGAAACAACCTTACTGTTTGACGATATTATCATCGAACTGGAAGCCGAAGGAATTATCATCGATGTGGTGGATGAACTGCCCGGACTCGATGATGAACTTGAAGAAGAGGCCGAAGCGACAACCACCGATACACCTGAAGCCGATGAGGAAGATGATTTTATCGATTTAGATGAACTTTCGGATGAGGATATCACCGAAGATGAATTGGTCGATTTCGATTACGCAAAGGAAATCGAAGAAGAATTGATGTTGGAAAAACAATACGATTCCTCAGTATCAATCAAAGTTGATGACCCTGTCCGAATGTATTTAAAAGAAATTGGTCGGGTTGAATTGCTAACCAATGATGAGGAGTACGAATTAGCAACCTTAATCAGTCGGGCTCGCAAAGCCAAAGATGTTTATGATCAAAAAATGATTGATAATGTGGAAGTCTCCGATGAAGAACAAGCCGAAGTTGAAGAACTGTATAAACGCGGGCAATTCTCAGAGAAAAAGCTTGTCGAAGCCAATCTTCGGCTGGTTGTTTCCATAGCCAAGCGTTATGTGGGACGGGGAATGCAATTCCTTGATTTAATTCAAGAAGGCAATATGGGATTAATGAAAGCAGTATATAAATTTGATCATACGAAAGGATTCAAGTTTTCTACCTACGCAACCTGGTGGATTCGTCAAGCCATTACCCGGGCTATCGCTGATCAAGCGAGAACTATTCGTATCCCCGTTCATATGGTGGAAACGATTAACAAACTTGTTCGCACCCAACGGACATTAACCCAAAAATTAAAGCGGGAACCATATCCTGAAGAAGTTGCCGCCGAAATGAAAATTTCCGTAGAAAAAGTGCAAATCATTCAAAAAGTCGCCCAAGAACCGATTTCTTTGGAAAGTCCCGTCGGTGAAGAAGAGGACTCATCTTTAGGCGATTTCATTCCCGATCCTGATACGCCAACTCCATATGAATATACTTCCAAAGAAATGCTAAAGCGGGAACTTGATGCCGTCTTGGAAACTTTAACAGATCGGGAAGAAAAAGTATTAAGGATGCGGTTTGGTTTATTAGATGGTCGTACTCGAACCTTAGAAGAAGTGGGAAAAGAATTTGGGGTAACTCGGGAAAGAATTCGGCAAATCGAAGCCAAGGCCCTGCGGAAACTTCGGCACCCTTCACGCTCAAAAAAACTTAAAGACTTTACCAGCGGCCGTTAAGATGAGTAAAACGAGTCTGCGCCTTCTTGCGGCACTCGATTTGCTTGATTATGCACATCGACTTGCCGATATTGGCACCGATCACGGGTATTTTCCTATCATGGCGGTAACCACAAAAAAAGCCAAAATGGCACTTGCCATAGACAATAAAGCCATGCCTTTGGCATCGGCGACATTTAATGTCACTAAAGCTCAGTTAGATAATAAAATTACGATTGCCCTGCAAGATGGATTAGAGAATTTACCGGTTGATGTTGATGTTGTGTCAATCATGGGAATGGGTGGGAAATTAATTAGTTCACTTCTTGATGGGGCCAATCTTAATTTAGTTCGCCGCTTAATTATTGGACCTAATAAAGATCATTACGAACTACGTCAATGGTTAGAAAATCATAGTTTTTGCATCATTGCCGAACGGTTTGTTCGTGATCAAGGCCACGATTACCAATTGATTGCCGCAGTTCATGGACAGATGCATCTAAGCGAGATTGAGAAACAATATGGTCCATATATCATCAAAGAATGTTCACCGTTATTTAGAAATCATATTGAACGTCAGATTGCGTTATTGAGTCAAGCTTTATCAGTTACAAATGATCTTCAAAAACGCATTTCTTTACTTGATAGGATTACAATCTTAAGGGAGTTGATTGCATGAATTCCATCGATGTCATCAAATATTTAGAAAGCAAATATCCGAAGAGTTTGGCCTATGAATACGACAACGTCGGATTACAAGTTGGCACATTAAATAAAAAATGCACAACGGTATTAGTTACCCTTGATGTCACTAAAGAAGTGATTGCGGAAGCTATCGCTTGTCATGCGGAACTTATCATAAGCCATCATCCATTGATTTTTAAGCCACTTATGAATGTTATGGTTGAATCACCACGTGGTAGTATCATTGCTCAATTAATTCGTCATAACATAGCATTATACAGCGCCCATACCAATTATGACCTTGCATGCGGTGGAATGAATGATGAATTAGCGAAAGTATTAGGAATTATGAATCCGCAAGTACTTGACGAAACAGAAGGAATGGGACGATTTGGTGCGGTTGAACCCCAACCGATGGAAACCTTCATTGCTTTTGTAAAAACACAACTGAACGCGAAAACGGCTCGTTATATTGGCAGTATGAATGGTCCTGTAAAAATCGTTGGTATCTCAGGGGGTTCAGGTTCTAGTCACGTCGGTCAGGCAATGAAAAAGAATTGTGATCTTTACATCACTGGCGATGTAACCTATCATACAGCCCTTGATTGTCAGGCGATGGGGCAAAACGTTTTAGATATTGGTCATTACGCCGAATCAATATTCAAGCAAGCTATTCAAGCTGATTTGCAGGCGATGTTTTCTGACTTGCATGTACTTGTTTCACAAATTAATACTGACCCATATCAAAATATCTAGGATCCCTTTGGGGATCTTTTTTTTCGGTTTGACTTGTCAAACGGAAATCAGTATGATATAGTATTGTTTGATATTCAAATGATTTGAACTTAAAACAATATCAAAGGAGATCAAAATGAGTAAAATCGGCATCGCCGTTTGTGGTAATTCTGGCATTGATTATGCCATGCATGACAAAAAAATTCGTATCTTTCGATCTTTGCTTTATATGCGGGGGAAAGAATATGAAGACTTCATTGATATCGCAGCTGATGACTTTTATGATGAAATCGTCAAACACCCAGATATCGACATTCATACGGCCCAAACGTCAACAGGGGACATTTTAAAAATTTATGAAGGCATGAAAGCTGTCGGTTATACTGAACTAATTATTATTACTATCTCGCAATTTCTGTCGGGAACTTATCAAAATGCTGTACTTGCGGCTAAAATGATTGATGATATTATTGTTCATGTGTTTGATTCGCATACCGTATCATACGTCGAAGCCAAAATGGCTCATGTTGCTCAAAAAATGGCCGATGAAGATAAAACCTCCGAAGAGATATTGACTACTTTGGAAAAAATTCGTGATCATAATCATATTTATGTCACCGTTGACACTTTGAAATATCTGGTCAAAAATGGTCGGCTATCGGGAACGGCTGGTTTCTTTGGCATGATGCTTAAGTTAAAACCGCTGCTGGAAGTCAATAAAGAGGGTAAAGTTATTACCATCGATAAGATCCGCACAACCCAAAAAGCGCGCGCGGAAATGATGAATCGATTTATCGCCGAAATCGCCGGCCAAGATGTCGAAGCCTTTATTATCTATACCAACAATTTTGATGAAATGAGTGAACTGAAAAAAGAATTGATAGAACGATCCGGTCTCAAGGATGTAAGGATGGTCCCCCTGACCCCTGTGGTTGGGTGTCACGCCGGGCCAGGAACGATGGGGCTGGGATACGTCATCAATATTTAGTGACTGACTATGAGTGAAGCAAAAACCTTAATCAATGAATTGTTGGTAGATATCTTTAATCGCATTCTCGCCATTGAAGGCGAAGAACTAAAAAATAATGGTGTTCGTTTATCAATGAGTGAGGTACATGTATTAGAAGCCATCAGTTTGGCATCGGAACCTTCCATGTCGGCAATTGCCAAAAAACTTGGTATTACTGTCGGTTCAGCCACCACGGCCATCAATACGTTAGTACAAAAAGGCTACGTTTCCCGACGATCAATTGACCGAGATCGCCGAAAAGTGCTTGTTTCTTTGGAAAAACCAGCGCTTGAGGTTCTCCGAATACATGACTATTTCCACGAAAAAATGATTGATTCAATATTCACGGATTTACATGTGGATGAGGATGAAGTATTGATTACCTCTTTAAAAAAAGTAGCCTCATATTTTCGTAAATAAAAAAAAATAGCAGCGAGGCTGCTATTTTTAATACATGAGATGACCGTTATTCAGTAACGATACAGTCGGCTGGACAGTTTGTCTCGCAAACACCGCAATCGATACATTGGTCGGGATCGATGACATAAATATCTCCTTCGGCGATGCAATCAACCGGACAGTTGGATTTGCAGGTTCCGCAGGCGATGCAGGCATCAGTAATTCTTCTAGGCATAGACAACCCTCCCTCTGGGCAATGGCTTAACTTCCTCTTTATTGTACTCGGAAAGACAAAATTTGTAAATGATTTTTTCCCTTTCGGTGGGGAAAACCGACACAATTTTGAATTGCGATTGTGTGAAGACAAAAAAACACAATAAAGCAACGGTTTTTCTTGAATAAAAAACGAGTTTTTGATACAATTATATAAGTGAGAAGGAGTGATAACATAATGGAATGGTGGTGGGGTTTGATTATCGGTGTTGTTGCCTTATTAGCAGGTGGCGTCATCGGTTTCTTCGTATCCCGTAAATATTTTAAAAGTTATTTAGAAAAAAATCCCCCGGTGAATGAAAACATGATCCGGGCCATGATGACCCAAATGGGTCGGACCCCTTCTGAAAAGCAAGTTCGTCAAGTCATGGCTTCGATGAACCAAGCAAAATAAGTGAAGAAAGATAAGAAAATGAGACCACATCGGTCTCATTTTTCATTTTTTATGGCCATTGATTAAAGCATCCAATTTATCGAACAAACGAACACGACTTTCGGTTCCCATTCGCAAACGTTTATAATTTGCTTGATGTCTGAAGACAATCAAAATTACCAACGCTAAAGTAATAAGTACTAACCAGAGATCTTCCACAAACCACAAGTGCCTAATCGTCACCCATAGTAAAGTGAAGATTGCCCCCACAGTCGATGCGACAGAAACATAACGAGTGAAATATTCAACGATAAGGAACACGGCAACCGCCAATAAACCAATCCCAAAATTATACACCAATAATAATCCAAATGAAGCCGCTACCCCTTTTCCGCCTTTGAACATAAACCAGATAGGGAAAATATGGCCAACAACAGCTGCCAATCCATATACTAATGGATGAAACAAATCCAGTCCTGCAAGCCAATTGGTATTAAGCATTATAAAAACAATCAAACCACTTTTTAAAGTATCAGAAATAAGCGTGGCAAAACCAATAGGTTTTCCAAAACAGCGAAAGGCGTTAGTTGTTCCGATATTGCCACTGCCAAGCTTGCGAATATCTTTTCCCAAAAATAACTTGCCAAACAGAAAAGAAAACGGGATTGAACCGAGCAGATAAGCTAAAATGACTAATAGATACTTCATCAAGGACAACACCCCCGCCAGATTTCGATTATATCACAATATCCATAAAAATAAAGTATAAAATCGGTAAACTTTTGGTATAATAGAATCATGCAAAAGGGGTCGTTTTCATGGTAGAAAAAGTCAAGGGAAGCTATACAGCTCAATCTATTCAGATATTAGAAGGGATGGAAGCTGTTCGTAAACGTCCGGGAATGTATGTCGGTTCAACCGACGCCCGTGGCTTACATCATCTAGTGTGGGAAATTGTTGATAATGCTATCGATGAAATCCTTGCCGGATATGGTTCAGCCATTCGTGTAGTTGTCAAAGAAGACAACTCAATTTTAGTCATTGATGATGGACGAGGAATGCCAGTAGATATGCATAGTACTGGCGTGACCGCCGTCGAAGTTATATTCACGAAACTGCATGCGGGTGGAAAGTTTGGTGGCGCTGGTGGCGCCTATAAAGTTGCCGGTGGCTTGCATGGCGTTGGTGCTTCCGTTGTCAATGCTTTATCAGAGTTTCTCGAAGTGACCGTTCACCGTGATGGCTTAATGTATCAAATGCGGTTTGAACACGGTGGTAAGAAGGTTAAAGAACTGCTTGTAATTGGTGAAACCAAAAAAAGCGGGACCGAAGTGTGGTTTAAACCCGATGCGACCATTTTCTCTACCACCTTATTTAATTTTCAAACCATTGAAGAACGCTTGCGGGAAAGTGCTTTTTTAATCAAAGGTCTAAAAGTCCAGCTAATCGATGAACGTTCCCGTCAACGGGCTACATATCAATATGAAGAAGGCTTAAGTGCTTATGTGGACTTTATCAACGCACAAAAAACCACTTTACATCCAACCGCTTCTTTTGAAAGCCGTTCCAACGATATTGAAGTTGAAGTTGCATTTCAATATGCTAAATCGTATAGTGAAAACTTAATTTCCTTTGTCAATAATGTCCGCACTAAAGATGGAGGGACGCATGAGACCGGATTTAAGTCGGCATTTACCAAAGTATTCAATGATTACGGTCGTAAAATTGGCATTATCAAAGAAAAAGATGAAGGACTTGATGGGGCTGACATCCGTGAAGGAATGACAGCTGTTGTGTCGATTCGGGTACCAGAAAACCTTTTACAGTTTGAAGGCCAAACGAAAAACAAACTCGGTAGCCCCGAAGCCAGACCCGCAGTCGAAAATGTCGTTTTAGACCAATTAAATACCTTTATGACCGAGAATCCGCAAATTGCGGCCGCATTGTTAGAAAAAGCTTTAAATGCTCGCAATGCTCGTGATGCCGCGCGTAAAGCGCGAGAAGATGCCCGTTTAGTTAAAAAAGTGTCGAAGACAGAAACAATCTTATCGGGTAAATTATCACCGGCACAAACCAAAAACGCCAAAATTAACGAATTATTTCTCGTGGAAGGCGATTCCGCTGGCGGTTCAGCCAAACAAGGTCGCGATCGGCGTTTTCAAGCCATTCTTCCTTTACGGGGAAAAGTCATCAATTCCGAAAAACAAAAAATGGAAGATGTACTCAAAAATGAAGAAATCGCCACAATCATCTCCACGGTAGGGGCGGGTTTAGGAAGCGATTTTCGGATTGAAAAAAGCAACTATAACAAAGTCATTGTAATGACTGACGCTGATACCGATGGTGCTCATATTCAGATTCTCCTCATTACTTTTTTCTTTCGATATATGCGACCATTAGTCGAAGCTGGAAAGTTGTTTATTGCTTTACCACCGTTATATAAAATCACTCGTCTGGGCAAAAAAGAAGAGACTAAATATGCTTGGAATGAGGACGAGCGGGAAGCAATTTGTAAAACATATAAAAGTTATAATATTCAGCGGTTCAAAGGATTGGGAGAAATGAATGCCCCTCAATTATGGGATACCACAATGAATCCGGAAACGCGAACACTTATCAGAGTCACAATCGAAGATTTAGCCGATGCTGAGCAACGGATTTCCATTTTAATGGGTGATAACGTCGAACCACGCAAAGAGTGGATTGACACGAATATATCATTTGCATCCGACGATGACTTTAAGATCAAAGGGGTGGAATGATGGCAACGACCGCCAAACACAAAATTGACGTTTTCGTCAATGAAAAAATCTTGAGTGAAAATCTCGAAAATATTATTGGCGAACGGTTCGGACGATATTCAAAATATATCATCCAAGATCGAGCTTTGCCCGATGCTCGTGACGGTTTAAAACCCGTTCAACGCCGCATTTTATTTGCGATGAATCAGCTTGGTATGGGGTCTGACAAACCCTATAAAAAATCAGCTCGTATTGTTGGTGAAGTCATCGGCAAATACCATCCGCATGGCGATAGTTCGGTTTATGATGCCATGATTAGAATGTCGCAAACCTGGAAAATGGGCTCCATTTTAATTGATCTCCACGGAAACAATGGTTCCATGGATGGTGATTCCGCTGCGGCTATGCGATACACAGAAGCACGTTTATCAACTTACGCAGAAGCATTATTATCCGATATCGACAAAAAGACAGTCAATTTTGTGCCTAATTTTGATGATGAAGAATATGAACCGGTTGTATTACCGGCAAAATGTCCTAATCTACTGATTAATGGAGCCATGGGAATGGCGACTGGCTATGCTACTAACATTCCACCTCACAATCTGAACGAAGTGATTGCGGCGACGATTTACCGGATTGATAATCCGCAAGCTAGTGTTGAAGATTTAATGGCCTTTATCAAAGGCCCAGACTTCCCCACAGGCGGAATTGTCGAAGGTGTCGATGAAATTCGTAAAGCCTTCAAAACCGGCCGGGGTCGGATAATTATGAAAAGTAAAGTGTCTATTTCCGACACGGCTTTAGTTGTTACAGAAATTCCATATGAAGTAAATAAAGCCGAACTAGTTCGAAAAATTGACGAAATTCGGACCAATAAAAAAATTGATGGTATCCTTGAAGTCCGTGACGAATCAGATCGCGAAGGTTTACGAATCGTCATTGATAAGAAAAAAGAGATGGCCTCGGAAGTAATCTTAGCTTATCTAATGAAAAATACGGATTTATCATTATCTTTTAATTACAATGTTGTAGCAATTGACAATCGCAGTCCGAAACAGATGTCTTTAGCTGATGTATTAGATAGTTACATTTTGCATCAAAAAGAGGTAATTCGCAATCGTTCCAATTACGAGTTACAAAAAGCGGAAAAACGTAAACACATCGTTGAAGGCTTCTTGAAGATGGTTGATATTCTCGACGAAGTCATCGATTGCATCCGCCATTCCCAAGGCAAACGGGCCGCTATTGATGATTTGATAGGCAAATTTGAATTCACCGATATCCAAGCAGAAGCCATTGTAACTTTACAATTATACCGGTTATCAACCACTGATGTGGATGAAATGCGAGCGGAGGCTGCCGATCTCTTTCGACAAATTAATGCCTTGTTACGGATTTTAAAAAACGAAGCCGAACTGCAAAACGTCATTAAAAAGGAACTAGAACAGTTTTCGGAAAAAAACATCCAACCACGACGCACAGTAATAATGGAAAATATCGAAAAGGTTGCGATTTCCGAACTAGATCTAATTGAACACGAAAACGTCGTTGTGGCCATGACCCGGGATGGATATCTCAAACGCTCTTCCCTTAAGTCTGTGCAAGCCACCAACGGCGAAATTGGTTTAAAGAGTGGGGACTGTATCCTAAAACAAGTGGAAATCAACACCAAGGAAACAATTTTGATTTTCACTAATTTAGGCAATTTTATCTATCTGCCGGTTTATAAAATCCCCGATAAGAAATGGAAAGAAATCGGTGAATACATTGGCTCTTTCGTCACATTATCTGATGATGAAACCGTAATTGATTTTCTCGTCGTTGATGAATTTGATGATCGAAAAGTGCTACTGGCCACTGCCGAAGGATTAATCAAACAAGTCCAATTATCCGATTTTATTCCCTCGCGCGTCAGTAAAACCTATCAAGCCATTCCCGCAACAAAACGAAATGCGCTTATAGCGGTTGACTTAGTGGCTGATTATGATACTCATATTGTCGTGGTGACCCGCAATGGTTACGTCTTAAAATATTTAATTGCCGAAGTTCCGATTCTTTCGCAGTCGGCACGGGGTGTTAAAGCCATCAATTTGCGCGATGATGTGTTAATCGGTGCGTGTTGTATATCTAGCATTCCCAAAGACGAAGTACTCTTCTTAACCAATCGTGGTGGCTTGAAACGTGAATTTGGTCACGCGATTGAAACCGGACATCGTCCCGCAAAAGGGAAGATGTATCTGAAAAGTGTTAAAACAAATCCATACCAATTTGTCGGTATCATCGCCGCCAATATCTTTCGCCTAAAAGATTATCTAATGCTCAGAATCATCACTGATAAATCCGTAACTGTTATTCCGGCCGCGGAATTAAAGCCAGATAAATATGAGCATGGAATTCCGTTAATGGAAAAAGAAGCTGTTTTGGTGAGATTTCTTGTCGATGAACTCGATAAGAATGCCATTGAAATGACTTTGAAAAAACTTGCACGCGATCGAAAAGCCGAAGCGGATTTTGATGAAGAAGATGGGGAAGGATTCACAAGCGAAATACAAGCTGAGCCCGATGAAGGCGATGATGTCATGGATGCTTTAGCAAAAATTATCAATATTAATGCTTCAGAAATCGATACCGATGATGACGATGATGAGAAAGCTAAGATAATCCAACAGACACTTTTTTAAACTTCACATAATCACCACTCATTGCATATAAAATGGTGATATGTATCAGAATGAGAGATGTCATATGAAAAAAATAATGATTATAGTTATGTTATTGCTTTCGGGAATTACACTGATTGGTTGTGAAGAAGTGACAACAGCGGTAACTACCGCCGATGGGACTGTCATCGTCGATCCGGCAATCTACCCGATTGCCAACGCTGCCGATTTATCCACAATTGAGATGAATAAAAACTATATCTTAACTGCGGATATCGATCTTGATGGCGTTGAGTGGGTGCCACTTGGAAACAGTGTGACACCTTATCTAGGCACTTTTGATGGCGATGGCTATACGATAAGCAATTTCCAAATAACCCAAAGTCGGAATTTCAATGGCTTATTTGGTTATGCATTTGGTGACATCATTGATTTATCCGTCACCGATTTTGTCATTGAATACGCTACGGATATTGTTACATACGCTGCCGGATTGGTCGCATATACATCCGGTGATATTACTAATTGCCACGTCGATGGATCAATTAACGTTGATAATACGGTTACCAATATCTTCGCGGGTTTGCTTGCAGGATTCGTTACTTCATATATCACAAATGCGACTACCGCTGTGGATTTTGTCGAGACTACGATTACCAGTTGTTCAGCTTTAGGCACCATCACCGTAATCGCCGATGACTTTATTTATGTGGGTGGTTTAATTGGACAAATTTATAATGTGGCCATCGATCGCTGTTTTGCAGAAACCACCATCAATGCGGGATCACGTACATATCGAGTGTATGCGGGGGGGTTACTAGGCTATAATTATGGCGGTATTTTATATGGCCATGAAGAAGAAATAGAACGTTCAACCGATATTGCCATCAAAAATTCATACGCCATTACGACAATTGCTGTTTCATCGCTGGGAACCACAGTCACCGTTGGTGGTTTAATTGGATATTCACATAGTGGATTAATCGAAAATGATTATGCAATTGCGACAATTACCGCAATTGGCCCGGTAGTTAACGCGGGGGGAATTATCGGAGAAAACTGGACAGGAACACTGGTTAATGTCGTCACAAAAATCACCTTTACTTTGACACCTTCTGGAAATCAAGAAACTAACTGGTCCGCTATCGCTGGCTTTCAGGATGGGAGATCAGTTATCAACAATGCCTATCATCTTACTACACTGGTTACACCGATGACTTCGGAAACCGGAAGTCCAATTACGATTACATCGTTGGCCAATGTCAATTGGTATCATGATACCCTTAATTGGGATGAAACACAAACTGATATTTCCAAAGCGGTTGCTAACTTTACGCATTAAAATCATATCATTATGAATATGTTTAGAAACGGCTGCGGCCGTTTTTTTAGTTTAAACATAGTCATATATGGATGATATGAGTATAATAATAAGCGAAAATCTAAATATATTTTTTGTAAATAGTATTCTTTACAATATGGATGATGTATAATATTTATCGGTGATAAAAATGAATTGTTTGAATAATCTAGTTCGAATGCAAATTCCCAATGATGTCATGATGAGCACTTTGAAGTTATACTATGAACTCGGTAAAAATGAGTATTATAGTACTTTGTTTGCCACCGATAGAGAAGTATTTTCTAAACAAGTAGCGTTACAAGATGCTTACTATTTTTACAAATGTTTTTTTGCGGCTGATAAAATTGCCGAGCCACGGTTGAAAACTCTGCAATTAGACTCTACCGTTGCCCGTACAAAAGCGGAATCATTATATAAAAATATCATTGGCATTTTTTCTATCATTCACCAACCAACTACTCACCCATTCAAACTAACCGTGACAGAAATCAATGATTTAGTGCGGATGATATTTAAAGATTATTATTCAATCGATCAAATGGGTTATCAGAAAACCGACCAAAAAAAACCGTCATTAGTGTCGGTTGAATCGTCTTCAAAACGGGAATTGCTCGAAAAAATGTTAATTCTCTATCAAGAAAACAAAAAAAAGAATGAATACGAAGATCTCTTTTTATCACTCAATGGCATGGTTGATTTTCTAAATATGGAAATCTACAAATTTCCCAAAAACGACGTTATTGCTTTATTGATATATTATATTCTTTCAACACAGGAAAAATTGATTGTTGGTCGGTATGTATCCTTTTTTGGAAAATTGTATTTTCATATTAAAGAGTATGAAACCGTCCTAGACAAGACACGCTTTAATTGGAAAGAAGGGTATGCGGAAATCATGCCCATGCATCGATTGTTATTAAAGATTTTTTATGATATGTATATCGAATTAGGTGAACAGGCCCGAGACTACGAATATGAGTCAAAACTAGAAATATCGAAATCTGATTATGTGGAAAATACTATTGATAAACTAAACGAAGTTTTTTCTAAAGAAGATATTCGCCTCCGGCATCCATTAATTTCCGATTCGACAATTAATCGCACTTTACAGCGTATGCAAGCAGACAATAAAATTCGACCATTAGGCAAAGGCCGAAGCGCTAAATGGATCAAACTATACAAAAAGGAAACCAAAAAAATCATTATGGAACAATTAAACCTAGATTTAGGAGGAAAATAAAAAATGGACACAATCACTGAACTGATTCGCCACGCCATTGAAGAAGACTTGCCTGTAGGAGATATCACTACCGATGCGTTATTCACCGATGAAAAATCGCTTGCATCCTTCATTGCCAAAGAAGATGGTGTTATTTCGGGTATCGAAGTTGCCAAACTAACATTTGAGGCCGTTGATCCGCAAGTTAAGTTCACTGAATATGCCCATGATGGCGATTTCATCAAAAAAGGCACCAAAATCGCCACAGTGATGGGATTAACAAAATCGTTATTGCATGGTGAACGCATAGCCCTCAATTTCTTGCAACGGCTATCGGGAATAGCAACTTTGACACATGAATTTGTGACTACTATTGCCGGAACGAAAACAATCATTCTCGACACACGAAAAACAACACCAACACTACGAATTCTAGAAAAACAAGCAGTTAAAGACGGGGGTGGAGCGAATCATCGGATGAGTCTTTCTGATATGGCAATGATCAAAGACAACCATATTAAAGCAGCCGGTTCAATCACAAAAGCCGTCCAAATTGTCAAAGAGAAAATTCCCAAGGATATCTTAATTGAAGTCGAAGTTGAGACTTTAGCACAATATCAAGAAGCTCTGATGACCGAAGCCGATATTATCATGCTTGATAATATGAGTGTCGCTTTAATGGAACAATGTGTCAAAATACCTCATTTGGGAAAGAAACTGGAAGCTAGTGGTAATATGACACTCAATCGAGTTTTATCAGTCGCAAAGACAGGTGTGGATTTTATATCCGTGGGAGCTTTGACTCACTCGTACCAATCTTTGGATATTTCGCTTAAATTTCAATAAAAAGCCGGCTGTCTCTATCCAAAATCAGTGTAATTATGTATAATAAATTATTAGAAATTTGGTGATTGGTTTGTTTAAGGCAAAATACGGTTGGGAACTAAAGATTTTAGGTTTCGTTCCCGATAATGAGATCTTTGAAAACATCCTGAAAAATCGTGGCATTGATGATGTTGATCATTTTTTCAGTATGGGAAAAGAAGTTTTAGCCGATCCGTTTTTGTTTGTGGATATGCATAAAGCCGTTAGCCGTATTTTACAAGCGATTTCCGCCCAAGAAAAAATCTTGATTTTTGGTGACTATGACTGTGATGGTATAAGTGCAATTGCTGTTTTGTATCGTGCTTTGAAGCAAGCGGGGGCCTTGGTCGAATTTGATCTTCCAGATCGTTTCAACGATGGCTACGGGTTGAGTATAAAAGCCGTTGATGATATCATCCGTAAGGAAATTAAATTGTTAATTACCGTCGATAATGGCATCACCAGCAATGAAGAAGTTGCCAAACTTAGTGATGCTGGAATTGATACAATTATCACTGACCATCATGAGACAATTGGCAGTCCTCCGGATGCACTAGCCATCTTACATACAAAATTTTCTCCCAACTATCCATTTAAAGAATTAGCGGGAGTGGGCATCAGTTATAAACTGGCAACCGCGGTTTTAAATGATGATTTAGATGATTTATTGGATTTAGTGATGATTGGTACAGTCGCAGACCTAGTATTACTACAAGGAGAGAACCAAGCATTAGTCAACCTAGGCCTTGCACAACTGAAAAAAACGACCAATCTTGGTCTTAGGAAACTGTTGATGTATTCACATCTTGATCAAATAAATGTCACCGCTATCGCATTTAAAATCGCTCCGAAAATTAATAGTTCTGGTCGATTAGGAAAAGCCAAAGATGCAGTCAGATTATTAATATCAGAATCCGATGAAGAGGTTAATCGCTTAATTTTAGACATTGAGGCAAATCATTCTATTCGTAAAGAACTGACAGATGATGCTTATCGTGAATGTGAAAAAATGGTAGATGTGAACAATAACGTTTTAGTGCTTTCCAGTGCCAATTTGCATGAAGGTGTTATTGGTATCTGTGCTCAGAAAATTGCCGAGAAATATCAGAAGTCCACCTGTGTCATTTGCACGGGAGAAGATCAGATTGGCAAAGGCTCCATGCGGTCGTTTGCCCAAGAAGATATTTTGAATCTGCTCAATCAAAGTTCTGACCTACTGATTCGCTATGGCGGACATTCACAAGCAGCTGGTTTAGCGATAGCCATCAATGATATTCCCGCTTTTCGACACCGTTTAAATTCGATTTCGGATGTAAAGCAACGACCCAAAATCAAAGTAGATATGCAAGTCAGAGTAGCAGATATATCAATTGCGACGATTAAACAATTGGAAAAACTTTCGTTCTTTACCGCTAAGTTCTTGTTTACCGACATGGTCATCATCAAAAAAATGATGATGACCGATAAACATACAAAATTAATTATCTCTGATGGTGATAAGACCATCGAAGCGATTGCTTTTAACAACCTTGAGTATTTTTACCGTCTTGAAGAAGGCGATACTATCAATTTGGTTGGTGGTATTTCGATAAATACCTGGCGAAACACGGAAACCATGCAAATCTTAATCGAAGATGTATCGTGCGATGCCTTTCAAGTTTTAGATCTCCGCGATCAGATCCGGTTTTTCGGAGCACAAGAAATTTTAAAACGGATGGAAGAAACAGTTATCATTGATGATACGATAATTAACGCTGAATTTGATTTAAACCGTATCATGGATCAATTTCATCCTACAACCGTCGTCCTTGGCTATTCCGAAAAAGCCAAGGTAATCGATCAACTCTTTTGCAAAGATACAATTGGCTTGCTATATCGATTGATTGAAACGCAGTCAGAAATAACCATCGGCGAACTAGAAAAGATCTCGCAACAACCAACCTGGGTAGTGCAACCCGTAGTTCAGATATTCAGGGATTTAAATCTGATTAACATCATTGATGAGAAAATTACCATTATTTCGCCGACAATCAAACAAAATTTACAGAATTCAGTTACATATAACAAAATCATGACTGCTCGTCAACAGGTGGATTTCCTTACCAATGAATCACAACAAACAATTAAAAAATATTTTACTAATATGATGGAGGCTTAATAATGAAACTACAAGACTATATTAAAAATGTTCCCGATTTTCCAATTCCCGGTATTCAATTTAAAGATATTACTCCTCTAATTGGCAACGGACCTGCCTTTCGACAGGCCGTTGATGCCATTGCTTTGTTTGCCAGAAGTCAACAGGCCGATGTTATTGTTGGACCGGATGCCAGAGGATTTATTATCGGCTCAGCCGTCGCTTATGCGATGGGGCTAGGATTCGTTCCGGTTCGCAAACCGGGAAAATTACCTCAAGAATCAATCAAATATGATTATGATCTTGAATATGGTAAAAACACCCTTTGTATGCACAAAGATGGGGTAAAACCGGGTCAAAAAGCCTTTATTGTCGATGACCTTTTGGCAACCGGAGGCACGGTAGGAGCTACTGTCAAACTGATTGAGGCGGCGGGTGGAACAGTTGTTGGCTTGGGGTTTATCATCGAATTAGTTGATTTAGAAGGCAGAAAAAAACTTCAAGGATATCCCGTCAAGACATTAATCCAATACTAGACTCTGGAAAGGTGATTTTTTCGATGCAACGAGAAGAAATCTATCAAAAACTTTACAATTCCATATCAACTTATCTTTCGCGTCCCGAACACTTGGATTTAATCCGCAAAGCGTTCGATTTTGCCTATGAAAAGCATGGAGGGCAATTACGGAAATCGGGAGATCCATATATTATGCATCCGATTAATGTTGCGATTACCCTAGCCGACTATCGTGTTGATCCTGTCACGATTGTTGCGGGGCTTCTTCATGATATTTTGGAAGACACTGATGCTACATTCGCTGAAGTAAAAACGATTTTTGGCGAAGAAATAGCTGACATTGTCGAAGGGCTGACGAAATTGCATTTATTGCAATATGAAGGCACAAAGGCTTCGGAACAAGTCAAAAACCATCAAAAAATGGTTTTGGCGATGGCCAAGGATATTCGCGTCATCTTGGTGAAACTATCGGATCGATTAAACAATATGCGCACGCTTTCGCATTTGGATCATGAGCGGCAAATCCGAATTTCTCGGGAGACACTTGACATTTTTGCGCCGATTGCTCATCGTCTTGGTATGTATCGATTAAAAGCTGAACTTGAGGATATTGCTTTCAAGTATCTTTATCCTGATGAATATGCGGAAATCGCTCGCCAAATCAAAGACAAAAGAGGCTCAAGCGAAGCCGATGTCAGTTTAATGCAAACTGAATTAGAGGCATTGTTGAATAGTGAAAAATTACATTTCACAATCAACGGTCGTATCAAAAATATCTATTCCGTCTATCGAAAAATGCAAACAAAAGGGCTTGAGTTTGAAGAAATCAACGATTTACTAGCCTTGAGAATCATTGTCGATTCGATTTCTGATTGTTACCGAGCAATTGGCATTGTCCATTCGAAATTTGTCCCTGTTCCGGGTCGTTTTAAAGATTACGTTGCCATGCCAAAACCCAATATGTATCAGTCACTGCATACGACCGTGGTATATCGTGGGAAAATTTACGAAATCCAAATTCGAACTCATGAGATGGATGAAATTGCAGAAAAAGGCGTCGCAGCGCACTGGGCATATAAAGAATCGCATGGCTCAACCCGCAAAAATCTTGAGGATATCATATCGTCTAAATTGCGTTGGTATTCGGAATTGATTAAATACACGGAAGAGTCCAATACCGATGAAGAAATTCTCAATATTTTCACGGATGATATTCTTAATGCCAATGTCTACGTGTTCACCCCCAAAGGCGATATCATCGATCTTTCTGCTGGGGCAACACCATTAGATTTTGCTTTTCGAATTCATACCAATCTTGGTGAAAAAACGGTTGGGGCGATAGTCAATGGAAAAATCGTTCCTCTGGAATATACCCTTAAAACAGGTGACGTCGTCGAAATTAGGACCAGCCAAAATGCGGTAGGTCCAAACGACAATTGGCTAAAAATAGCGAAGACATCGAATGCTCGAAGCAAAATAAAAAACTTTCTTAATCGCCAAAGACGAGATTATTTAATCGAAAAAGGTTTGAAAGAATATGAAACTGAATTAGCGGCAAAACATCTCAAAATTGAATTGACCGATAAGCTCTGTAAGGACTTATTTGAGGCCAAAGGGATTCGGTCAATTGATGATATGTATTACGAAATTGGCAAGAATATCCTATCGCCAATTGCGGCAATTAATCAGTTGACGGGTAAAGAGACACTATCCGAAGATGAATTAATTGAGATGATTAATCGCGCTCCCGATTTAAAAAAATCCGGGAAACTGCGGACACTTCACAACGATATCAACGTTATTGTCGAAGGACTGACCAATCCCAGTGTTAAATTGGCGCGTTGTTGTACACCGGTTTTAGGTGATGATATTGTTGGCTTTGTCACTAAGGGAACGGGAATTGCGGTTCATCGTCGTGAATGCAAAAACGTCAACAGCTTTGAATCAGAACGACTAATTGACGTTTTTTGGGGCACCAATATGAATCGCAAATACGAAACCAATTTAAAAATTATGGTTTCCAATCGCGACAATATATTAGCTGAAATAATCAATGTGGCAACCGCAAATAAAGCAAAAATCAATTTAGTATCCGCGCAAGCAAATCGCATGCGCGATGCAATCATCCGCTTACGTATGGAAATTGGGAATTTGATGGAACTTGATCAAATAATTGTCAATTTACAGAAGATAAAGGGCGTTTTTTCCATTGAGAGGGTGATAAAATGAGAATCATCGTTCAAAAAGCCATTGATGCATCCGTAACAGTAGATAGTCAGGTCATTGGTCATATTGAACATGGCTTTGTATTACTGGTCGGTTTTACCCAAACAGATACCCAAGCCGATTTGACATATCTGGCTAATAAAGTTGCCAACTTAAGAATTTATCCGGACACCCTAGGCAAAATGAATGTATCCATCAAGGCGGCTGGGGGAGCCATTTTATCAATCTCTCAGTTTACGGTCTATGGAGACGCTACCGAAGGCAATCGTCCCAGTTTTACCGCTGCTGCACCCGGTGAGATAGCCAATCGGCTTTTTGATTGCTTCAATGATATCTTGCGACATGATTATGGACTGAGTGTACAAACTGGTCAGTTTGGGGCGCATATGCTAGTCAATTTCACTAATGATGGTCCCGTAACCATCCTTTTAGAAAGCAAAAAGAAGACACTATAATAAGTAAATGTAATTGACTTACGCGCGAATAAATAATATAATTGTGTTTAGATATTCAAAGCAATTACTCAAGTGGAGGAATTATAGATGGAAAAGAAACAAGTGATTTTCGACAAAATCAAAACAATCATCGTTACCGAATTAGGCGTTAAAGCCGAAAAGGTCGTTTTAGAAGCCTGCCTCGCCGACGATTTTGGTGCTGATTCTCTTGATGCTCTCGAACTGTTCAATCAGATTGAAAGCGAATTTTTAGTTTCAATTTCTGATGAAGCCGCCACCAAAATGCATACGGTAAACGACATGGTTGAATACGTTAACGAACATATCAATCCCAAGTATTTCGAATAACAACAAATAGAGCGTTACCAAAACCTCTTAATTGTGGGATATCGTCCTTTTTTAGAGGACGATTTTTTCTTAAAAGGAGCGATCGTAATGATCACAAAGATAAAAGGAACATATGATATTTTGCCTTCGGAAACCCGAAAATGGCAAGAATTGGAAGAAGTAATCTTTCAAGTATCCCGACTTTACAATTTTAAAGAGATTCGGACACCGATTTTTGAGGCTTCCGAATTATTTCATCGTTCCGTTGGCGAAACTACCGATATCGTCAAAAAAGAAACTTATGATTTTTCGGATCGGGGAAATCGCTTAGTTACACTTCGCCCCGAAGGAACAGCATCAGTAGTTCGTAGTGTCATCGAAAACAAACTCTTTGCCGATCCCAATCAACCGCAAAAACTTTATTATGTAGGTCCGATGTTTCGGTATGAACGACCTCAGAAGGGTCGGCAGCGTCAGTTTCATCAATTTGGTGCCGAAGCTTTAGGATCATATTCCCCTGCCGTCGATGCTGAGATGATCGCTTATGCGATTACCCTTTTAAAGGCTTTACGAATTCCGAAGGTGACTGTTAAAATAAACTCATTAGGCGATCAGGAAAGCAAAGAAGCCTATCGAGCGGAATTAGTGAAATATCTAGAACCAAAAATTAGTGAGCTTTGTTCTGATTGCCAATCACGTTTCCAAGTCAATCCGCTGCGCGTTCTTGATTGTAAAATTGACAAAGATTCACCGATTTTAGTAGCCGCACCAAAACCACTAGATTCACTATCGCCACTGGCAAAGATCCATTTTCAAGGTGTTTTGGATCGGTTGCAAGCGATGGGCGTTGATTATGTCATTGATAAATCTTTAGTTCGGGGTCTGGATTATTACACACATACGGTATTTGAGTTAGAAGCAGACTTACCAACTTTAGGAGCTCAAGCAACAATCGGCGGTGGTGGTCGCTATAATGATTTAGTTAAAAATTTGGACGGACCCGATTACCCAGCGGTCGGATTCGCCTTTGGTATGGAAAGAATTTTATTGGCCCTAGATAGCATTGATAATCCGAGTAAACCTGATTATATTCATGCGTTTTTAATTGTTCTTGGCCAACGCTCACAAGCGAAAGCGGCTGAGGTAATGATGCGTCTTCGGCATGGTGGTTTGATTGTGGACACCGACTTTTTCGGGCGGCCGCTTAAGGCACAGTTTAAGCAAGCCCAACGCCAAAACGCCATGTATATTTTGATCATGGGTGATGACGAAATCGAAAAAGATGTCGTTAATGTGAAAAACGCGAAAACTGGCGTTCAAGAAACAATTAAATCCGCTGATTTATACCAGTACATCGTCCAAGGAATTCAAAGTCAGTCGCATTCATGCAATGGTCAGTGTGAATCTTGTGCGGATGAGTGTTAAGTTTTAGGATTGAACTATTTATTTTGGTTTGAGTATGATATAATTAAAAAACGATAGGATGTGATTTGCGTGCGAAAAAAACTATTTTCGGATGAAACATTGACAAAAATCATCAAGATTTTAGCCATCGTTTTACTCGTGTTGGTGATTTTGTACATGGCCAGTCAGTTCTCCGATTTTTGGAATTGGATTTTTGACGCGCTCAAATCCGTTTTGGTCCCTGTTGGACTTGGATATTTGATTGCTCTTATCGTTTTCCCATTAATAAAATATCTAGAAAAAAAGGGTATCGGTCCTCGAGGCTTATCATTAGCAATTGTATTTATTATCATGGCAGGAATTATATTTGCAGCTTTTTATTTTGTCATGCCGATGATAATCAATGAAATCACTAATTTTTTCACCACTGATTTTGTGACAATTACTGACTATTTAACAACCGATATGCGTGATGATTTCTTTTTAGGAACCGATATTTATGACCAAATCTTAAATTACGTTACCGAAGCTGATTTAGTCAATAGTTTATTAAACGATATGGTTCCTTCCTTAATTGCTTCACTTACTAATGTGGCAGTTCCGATTATCACAACCATTTCCGTTTTGCCGTTTATTTTGCTTTATTATCTTCGCGATTATGAGATGATTGGCGAACGGCTTCGCGGAATTGTCCCCCAAAAGCATGAGAAAAACGCTGCTGAACTTGGTAGTCGTCTAAATCGGACGGTGGGTAAATATTTGCAGGGGCAGTTAATATTAATGGTAGCTATTGGTTCAGTTGCCACAATTGTTTACAAACTAATTGGTCTTAACTATTTCTATATTTTCGGTATTATTGTCGGTGTAACCAATATAATTCCTTATTTTGGGGCAATTATCGCCGCAATTCCGCCAATCATCTATGCTTTCATTGCCAATGCTAACGGCTTTGGCCCAGGACCATTCTTAGTTTTAGGTGTCAATCTTTTATTACAATTTATCGAAGGCAACATTTTCCAACCCATCATTATGGGACACCAATTGCAAATGCATCCGCTAGTCATCATTTTATCGATTTTATTCTTCGGCTCGTTGTTTGGAACTTTTGGCGTTGTTTTTGCCAGTCCGATAGCCGCATCCATCCGCGTTTTATACCAGTTTAATCAAGAATTAAAACAGGCAAAGATGGGTGTTGATGAGACAAAAGGGGTTAAAGATAGCGGATGATGACGTTAAAAAACAAGACGAAAATCTATTCACAGTTTGAAATCAACGTCATTACATTTTATGCCTCGATGATAATGATGCTACCTATAATTTTAGTTTTGACCTATGCTTTTGAACTCGATAAGATTTTTAATATCAATTATTTTATCATATGGCTTTTAGGCTTTGTCTCACTAACTACAATTGGTGGAACGATTTGGTTGCTTGTCAAAAAAGACCAATTAAAACGCCGAGTCAAACCAGAATACCATAATGAATACTACTATTTAATGTTTATCACGGCGTTTGGAGTCTTGGGATTTTGTGTTTTATACGATTATGCCGGTGGAAATCGAGCTTATATCGCCAATATTCTCGTTGTTTTATGTGCAGCGCTAATCTACTTGTTATTGCTACTAGGTCGAAAGTTTTTTAAATTCGATTACATGAAAAAGAAATAAGGGCTGCGTTTGCAGCCTTCTTTGTTGGGAGGAATTTCGATGCGTTTTTCGCGTTTTACTGCTTTAATCGGTTCGATGACTTATCAAAATATATCCAACAAGACCGTCTTAGTTGCTGGCATCGGTGGTGTCGGTTCCTTTGCTTTGGAAGGATTAGCCCGAAGTGGAATTGGTACGATAGTCATTGTCGATAATGATATCGTCGATGAGACTAACAGCAATCGCCAACTGCTAGCCTTACATTCAACGATTGGATTACGAAAAGTAGATGTAGCCAAAAAGCGGTTGTTAGATATCAATCCCGATATTAAAGTCATCAGCAAAGCGGTCTTTATTGATGAAACGACAATTGATTCAGTCTTTGATTTGCCAATTGATTTCATTGTCGATGCAGTAGATTATGTGAATGCAAAACTATCGTTACTAAAAAAAGCGAACCAACTTCAGATTCCCATCATCGCCGCGATGGGCTTTGGAAATAAACTTCATCCAGAGATGATAAAAATATCATTGTTAAGCGAGACTTCTATTTGTCCTTTAGCAAAAACGATGCGACAAAAAGTTAAAGCAGCTGGCTTATCTTTGGATACTCCCGTGGTTTATTCTCAAGAATCACCACTATTACCAACGGATACTGCTGTTAAAATCGGGTCATCAAGCACTGTTCCATCGACAGCAGGATTACTTATGGCATCATATGTTATCAACTCCTTCATAACGCAAACGAAAGGGGAACAAATATGAAAAAAATCATCCTTGCTGGTGGTTGTTTTTGGGGCGTTCAAGCCTATTATTCTCGCTTAAAAGGAGTTATATCAACGACGGTTGGATACACTGATGGGGAAACAAAGAATCCCTCATACACCGATATTTGCAGTAATTCTGGACACGTTGAAGCCTGTCTCATCGAATATGATGAAGAAATCATCCCGTTACTCAAAATTTTGGAACATTTTTTTCGGATTATTGATCCTACCCAAAAAAATCGCCAAGGATATGATGTTGGTATCCAATACCGGAGTGCTATTTTCTATTTTGATCCTGAGGACCATGAGCCAATATCCGCTTTTTTACATACAGCCCAGAAAAAATATGCAAAACCGTTAGAGACATATGTAAAAATGGCTACTCCATTTTACGATGCAGAGACATATCATCAACACTATCTTGACAAGAATCCCAGCGGATATTGTCATGTCAATTTGCATCTTATTACCAATGACGAAAAGAAATAGGAGGGTTATAATGCGCGATTATCTGAAAATTAATCCCGAAGTTAACGAAGCATTAGCTCGCAAGCAACCTGTCGTTGCCCTCGAGTCGACGATTATATCCCATGGGATGCCCTATCCTGAAAACGTCAAAACCGCGCTTGCATGCGAAGCTAAAGTGCGCGAAGCTGGCGCGATTCCGGCCACGATTGCGATTATTGACGGCAAAATTATAGTGGGGTTGACCGTCGCCGAAATTGAACTTATTGGCCAAGCCGGAGAAACCGTTGTTAAGACAAGTCGCCGTGACCTTCCCTATGTGATAAGTAATAAATTAAACGGGGCACTCACCGTATCGGGAACCATGATAGTTTCTGCCCTTGCGGGAATCAAATTCTTCGCTACTGGGGGTATTGGCGGTGTTCATCGGGGAGCGGAAATCACCATGGATATTTCTGCCGATCTAGAAGAATTAGCTCATACGAATGTTTGCGTCGTCTGTGCCGGAATAAAATCAATTCTGGATTTACCAAAAACATTGGAATATCTGGAAACAAAAGGGGTTCCGGTGCTTGGATATCAAACTGATTCGTTACCAGCATTTTATCTTAGCACCTCACCATACAAAGTGAATTATCAACTAAAGACACCCCAAGCTATAGCTCAATTGGCAAAGACTAAATGGGATTTAGGCTTACAAGGCGGGATTGTTGTCACTAATCCCATTCCCAAAGCTTTATCTGCAGATCCGGAGTTGATTGATCAAGCGATTGATCAAGCATTAAAAGCAATGCAAGCAGCTAAAATTCAGGGTAAAGAATCGACACCGTTTTTGTTGAAACGGGTAGCGGAAATTACCGGTGGCCAATCATTACAAGCAAATATCGCTTTGGTTTTGAACAACTGTCGTTTGGCAGCCGAAATTGCGAAAGCATACTGGAATATGGAGGATTAATATGAAACGGACAAACTATCTTTCCTGGGATGATTATTTTATGGGTGTTGCATATTTGTCAAGCATGCGCAGTAAAGATGATTCAAGTCAAGTCGGAGCATGTATTGTCAACATCAAAAACCGAATTATCGGGATTGGCTATAATGGATTGCCTATTGGCTGTTCTGATGATGATTTTCCTTGGGAACGAGAAGGAGCATTCTTAGAAACAAAATATCCCTATGTCGTTCACGCCGAACCCAATGCGATTTTAAATTGTACAGTTCCGCTGGATGGTTCAAGAATCTATGTAACTTTATTTCCTTGTAATGAATGTGCTAAGTTAATAATTCAATCCGGAATTCGTGAAATAATTTATCTGTGTGATAAATATAATGGTACCGATGCCGATATCGCTTCCAAAAGGATGTTAACGGCAGCTGGGGTCACGACCCGGAAATTGATGAACTTCAGTCTGAAGGTGACCATTGGTGAATGAACTGGCAGAAAAATATTGGCCGACATTCAAACTATTGCTTCTTCCGTATCTGCTATTATTGTTTTTACTGATTTGGCCAATTGATTATACGATTTATTGTCCGGGAGGACTCGCGGACGTATCCGACACCGTTAGCATTGATTATGATGATTCCAACTCGCCGGCGGGGTCGTTTTCAACAACCTATATTATGTCGGTCAAACGACCATCATTTTTTCAGTTTATGGTGGCTTATTTCTTGGATGTGACAGAAACATATACACTTTCTGCTTCTGATAAAACTCATACAAATGCCGAAAGCTATCAAATAAGTCAGTTACAAAAAACCACCTCGGTTCAAGTGGCTATTGTGGCGGCTTATCAAGCTATTAATGCCGTGAAACCCGAAATTACCGTCGTTGAAGTAATTAAGACACTAGTGTCTGACAAAGCTTCGTATTTATCCTATTATGATCAAATTGAATACGGTGATGAATTTATCTCGATGGTTGGTGATAATGGATTGGTTTTACCTTTCAATGCCGAACCAGGTGATTCTGAATGTGATAATGATGCCGATAATGATGGTATCATTGACACGGCTTGCTCATTGTCTGATGCCATTGCCATCAACACACGATTAGCACCATCATACGCCTTTACTTTTCGTCATGCAGATGGAGAAAACTATACTTTAGTATTGACTAAAAACACCGATACAAATGCCTTTGGCTTGTCATTAACGATGTATCATTTACTTGATGAAAATGGGACCGATCCTGATTTTGTCGCATTACCATCTAATATTGGTGGACCATCAGGAGGATTGATGACAGCTTTATATATCTATGACTCCTTGGCAAGTGGTGATTTAACTCATGGAATGAAAATCGCTGGTACGGGGACGATTAATTATGATGGTAGCGTTGGTTATATTGGCGGTGTCAAGCAAAAGATTGCTACCGCATACTTTTTCGGTGCTGATATATTCTTTATTCCATATTTGGCTGATACTAGCAATGATAATTATATTGAGGCTTTGGCGGCGTGTGAAGAACTGGGAATTAATCCAGATGGCTGGTTAATCGGTGTTCAGACACTTCAAGATACAATAACATATTTGGAAGGTCTTGGTGAATGACCATGAAGAAACTTGTATATGAATGGTCGATTTTCATCCAAGAATATGGATGGAAAAAGATATTAAATGCTTTTTTAGGTGGTTTTGTTTTTGCCACATTAGCAATATTCCCTTTGTACATCATTTTCGCGGAAGTTTTGATGTTGCTTTCCTATTTAAAAGAACTATGGTTTGCCTTGATTTTCATCACTGCTATTGGTCATATTGCTTTAATCAACGCTTTGACACTTAAAGCATTACTTTTAAAACAGCCACAGGTTTTGTCACACCCAAAATGGGTAATTAGTGTTAATGCTGGATATTGGATGGCAATTACCTTACTTATTGGCATAATTTTCATTGTAGTGTTTATTCCAATCTTGTGGGTATAACGGAGGAAGAAAATGTTAGTATGGATTATTATTGCCGCATTGCTATTAGTTCTTGATCAGTTGACAAAAGCATTAATTGTAACGACATTAGTTACCGAAGGGTCGACTTTACCGATTATTCAGGATTTCTTTCATTTTACCTATGTCCGTAATGCCGGTGCGGTCTTTGGAATCGGTGGTGATGCGGGGTGGTTATATTATTTCTTTATTGGTGCCGCAATCATCGCTAGCATCATTTTTGTGATTCTTTTCATAAAAATTGATCATAAGAATCCGAAGCTATGGCTCTATTCTTTATCGTTGGCATTGCTTTTTGCTGGAACATTAGGAAATTGTTGCGACCGACTTTTTCAATATGATCATCAAGTTATCGATTTTATCGATTTTCGCGGGATTTGGCCGTACATATTTAATGTTGCAGATATGTGTCTGACCGTCGGTATCGGTTGTTTTCTGTTTGATCAACTGCTTTTGGAACCACGAAGGGTGAAAAATAATGACAAGACCGGAGTTTGAAGAAGCACTTGAGTATGTCGTCACCTCCACTGATGAATGTCAAAGAATCGATAAATTCATAGCCAAACTATATCCACAGTTTTCTCGGACCTTAGTTCAAAAAGCAATCATGGAAAACATGGTTTTGGTCAATGGCAATCCCATTATCAGTCATTATCTGGTCCAGCCCAACGATGTGATTGTTTTTATGGACGTTCCGATTGCAGAGATGAATCTGACAGCGGAAAATATCCCTTTGACAATAGTTTATGAAGATGATGATGTTTTAATTGTAGACAAACCCACTGGAATGGTAGTGCATCCAGCCCCCGGATCATATGAACACACTTTAGTTAATGCATTATTGTATCATATCAATTCGCTTTCTAGTGTCAATGGCAAAATCCGTCCCGGTATCGTCCATCGAATTGATAAAGATACCAGTGGATTATTGATGGTTGCCAAAAATGATTTTTCCCATATGGTTTTAGCTGCCGAGTTAGCCGAGAAAGTAACAAAACGCGAATATATTGCTTTAGTCGATGGATTGATCTCCAACGAAAAGGGGACGATTGATATGCCAATTGGCCGTGATACTAAGGACCGGAAACGCATGGCAGTCGTTGAAAACGGAAAAAATGCGGTTACCCATTTTTCGGTTTTGGAACGCTTTGCCGATAAAACCCTCATCAAATGTGTTCTCGAAACCGGGAGGACGCATCAAATCAGAGTTCATATGGCTAAAATAGGCTTTCCGGTTACTAATGACCCAGTATATAACAAACATCATATCGATGATGAACACGGCCAATTTTTACATGCGGCGACGATCGGATTTACGCATCCGCGTTCGCAACAGTTTATGGAGTTTAGTACCCCGCTGCCATTATATTTCGCCGAATATTTGAAAACCATTAGGATTTAATAACGATTTATCAAAAACAACTGGTCGCCAAACGGCGGCCAGTTGTTTTTGAAAGGGAAAAATTAAACTATAATTGAAAATAAAAGTTTCATCACCAAAAAAAATTATTTGTTTGGTAACAAAGAGCGAATTTTCTCGGTGTTTTTAAAGTTCGTTTTAGCGATATTGTCTAAAAAAGCAAATCCATGTTCTAAAACAATGCGTTTGCCAATTAAATCGACAGCTGCTGAAGCTCCTAAAGGTAAGACAATACCAACCGTTTGATTGATCTTTTGCATTTCATTTAAGAAGGTGTAACGAGCTATAACCGAAGCTGTAGCTACGGCAATATGGACAGACTCAGCTTTAGTGAAGAAAGTGATTTTTCGAACGGCTTTGACATCGGACAAATATGCATAATATTGATCTTCTGAACAAAACGCATCTAAAATGACATAATCGTAAGGTTGCTTGATTTTTTGCATACATTTTTGGATTGCATGGTTATGCAGATATGCCTTCATTTTATTTAAATTGTATCCATCTTGAACTAATTGATTATACTTGTGATCATCGACAATCAAAGTAACATTGGGCACTAGTTTCATCAAAGCTTCACCCACATGTAAAATCATCTCATCATCCATTTGTTTTGAATCCCGGATATGCATTGCTTCCAGTTGAGAGATCATATTTTTGTCCACAAAAGCGGTACAAACAACGATGGGTCCGAAGTAATCACCAGTGCCGACTTCATCAGAGCCAAAACTTGAAGTAAAATAGAACGGCGAACGTTCTTGAGGAGTTAAGGTGATACTTGGGATAACCTTTTCGATCACTGGTTCGAATTCTAACAATTCCGACCACATTAAATATTCTTCATAGGCACTAGGGCCTTGAATCATAACCTTAAGAGTTTTATAGATGGTAATGACAACATCAGATGCACGAAAAACCACCAATGCATTGGGATTGTCGGTGGTTGTTTCCCAGTCTTTATAATACTCTAAAAGGTCGTTGAGTCGCGATTTATCGATTCCAAAAATGTAATTCATAATCTCACATCCGTGTATATTTTACCATGAATTGTGTTAAAATAGAAGAGATAGAGCAGGTGAATCCGATGTTAGTTGATCAAATAATCCTCGAGTACCCCAAAGTTTTGGCAATAGTTCGCCAATACGCTGAAACCGATCTTGGTAAGCAGCTTGTTTTAGCAATCGAACCGAGTTCCGATATCAATGAAGTGAAGCGTCGGCTTGATGAAGTATCTGAAGCCAAAACCATGATTGAGCGTTATGATTCTGCGCCAATGACTGGGGTATTGGATTTGTCTGAATCGTTAAAACGGGCAAGAGTAGGGTCGACTTTATCAATCGAAGAACTTTTGCGTGTTGTCAGTTTGGTTATGGCAATCGCTGAAAATCAGCGCTTTATCCGTAAGGTACGGCAATTGGAATTACCTTGTGTCGCCATGAGTCATTTTTTCGATGAGCTAGTACCTTTGCATCATTTAAAACAAGAAATCGACAAATGCATCGATGTGAAAGGCTATGTCTATGATGATGCCTCTGAGGAACTAGCATCGGTTAGATCCAAATTAGCAATCAATCAAAAGCGCATTAACGAAAAAATGGAAGGCATGTTACGATCAGAAGCAAACCGCCTAACCGATACAATTATCACAATTCGAAATAATCGGTTGGTATTGCCGGTAAAAGCCGAATATAAAAATAGTTTTCGAGGAATCATTCACGATCAATCAGCGAGCCGAGAAACAGTTTTTATTGAACCGGAAGGCTGCGTTGAACTAAATAACTCGATTCAAACCTTATATTTTCAAGAGATAGCGGCTGTTGAACGCATCCTTGCCCGCTTATCCGGTTTAGTCATGGAAGATTATCAGCCACTGGCCAATAATTTCGCTATTTTGACAGATTTAGATGTTATTTTTGCCAAGGCTAAATATGCAATTGCCATATCCGCAACCAGGCCAGAAATAACCACTGATGAAATCATGTTACTAAATTCAAGACATCCACTGATTCCCAAAGAAACGGTCGTTGCCAATACCATTCGCTTTCATAAATATCGGACGATTATCATAACTGGCCCCAATACGGGTGGTAAAACAGTTGCCTTAAAAACCCTTGGCTTATTATCTGCTATGGTACAAGCTGGTTTGTTAATTCCCGTGGACGAACTCTCAAAAACAGTTGTTTTTGCGAATATATTTGCTGATATTGGCGATGAACAATCAATCGAACAGTCATTGTCAACGTTTTCATCTCACATTAGTAAAATCATCAGTATTTTTCGTAATTTGTCAACCCATTCACTGATTTTGCTGGATGAATTAGGCGTTGGTACCGATCCAAAGGAAGGCGCTTCTTTGGCAATTAGTATCCTTGAAGAAATCCGCAACCAAGATGTTTTCACAATGGTTACGACGCATTATCCGGAGTTAAAAGTATATGCTTTTGATAAAGATGATGTTGTCAACGCGTCGGTTGAATTTAATATCGATACATTGCAACCGACATATCGATTGCAGATTGGAACGCCAGGAACTTCAAATGCTTTAGAAATCGCCTCACGTCTTGGTCTCGATGACAAGATTGTCAAGCATGCAAGAGAAGTATCCTTGTCTTTTGATACTGACACATCCGATATTATTAAGAAGCTCGAACGGCAAAGTATCGAACTAAACCGTGAAATCGATGAATATCGGAACGCCAAACATTTACTCGAGAAAAAAAACACGGAATTAGAAGAAACAATTGCTGCATCTCGCAAAGCTCAAAATCAGGCAGCCATTGATTTGGAAAAAGCAAAAGTTAAGATAATTGAAGACACAAAGAATGATGCGGTAGCTTTAATAAAAGAACTTGATGAGATGAAGAAATCGGAAAAGTTTAAGGAACATGAATTAGCGCGTTTGAAACATGTTGTTAAGCAGCTTGGTTCCGAGTCTTTATCTTTACAAAAAATTAATTCTCACCCAATCTACGCTGGTGATATCGTTAATGTCATTCCTTATCAGAAACAAGGGATAGTGATGAAGTCGCTTTCGGGTGGTAAATTTGAAGTGCAAATGGGTATTTTGACTTCCACTTTTAACGAATCAGAACTGGAATTTGTAAAAAAAGACACCATTGACGGATCAAAAAATAAAGTCACAGTATCCCGCTTTACGATGAGTAAGCTTGAACTCGATTTGCGAGGATGCCGCTATGAAGAAGCCATGACAATGTTAGATAAATATATCGATGATTGTCTTGTAAATAATTTGGAATTTGGCCATATTATCCACGGATATGGGACAGGAGCACTGCGTAAAGGTGTCTTAGAATATGTGAAAAAGCATCCACAGATAAAAAGTTTCCGTGCTGGCGGTATGAACGAAGGCGGCGCTGGAGTGACCGTGGTCAATTTCAAGTAACGAGGGTGAAAAGATGATTCACACATATAACGAAGAAACGCAATCGCGACTCGAACCGTTATTTGCCAGTGGCACCATTATTTTATGTTTCAGCGCTTCCTGGTGTGGAACTTGTCGTTCAATTAGACGCGTTTTGAAAGCAGCTGAACTTGCTTTTCAAGGCGAAATAATTGAAGTTGACGTAGATACTCACAAACATCTAGTCAATCAGTTTCGAATTCAAGGTGTCCCGACATTAATCATTCTTAAAGAAGGCATTGTCATTGACCGCATCGCCGGTTCGTATGATTATGAAACGCTTCTAGCATGGATTACCAAAAATACTTGATAAATCAGCAGACAAATACTACATTGTGATAGGGGTGAGATGATGGATGGAATTCTTCTAGTTGATAAACCTTATGGTATGACCAGTCACGATGTTGTTTTCAAGATTCGCAAAGCCATCGGCGAAAGTCGGATTGGTCATACGGGTACTCTTGATCCCATTGCCACTGGGGTTTTAGTGCTTTGCCTTGGTAAGGCAACCAAACTGGTTAAGTACTTTACCGAACATGAAAAGTCATATGTCGCTGAAGTGGCTATCGGGTATGAGACAGACACCTTTGATGCGACTGGAAAAGTGACAAACACTAAGACATGTTTACCTCTTTCGGATATAGATATTGACCATACTCTGAGTCGTTTTCTGGGTGTTTCAAAGCAGTATCCACCGGCATACTCTGCCATTAAAGTGGATGGTAAAAAGCTTTATGAATACGCACGACTTAACCAAAGTATTCCTTATGTAGAGCCACGGACCATTACCATTGATGAAATCAATCGTATAACACCGATTCAAAACATTGATGGAGTCATAAGGTTTTCATTCTCAGTTAAATGTAGCAAAGGCACATATATTCGGGTTATCTGCCATGACTTAGGCAAAATGCTTAATTCCTATGGAACAATGCTTAACTTGCGTCGCACTAGCGTAGGCGTTTTTGACATCGCAAGTGTCCAATCGTTTGCGGAAGTAATTAAGGGCAACTATCGGTTACTTGATCCACTACCATTTTTGCGTATGCCAACATTAGTTGTTAACGATAATAACAAAACCAAAGTATTAAATGGAGCATTTCTTGACACCAAACTGTTTTCAGGCTTGTTTGATACCATAATTTATGATTCTTCGAACACACCTTTGGCCATTTATAGCTATGACGAACAGATTAATTTGATGAGATTGTCGGTGATGTTAATATGATTATTCGCTATTTACATTCTGATAGTATGATTGAAGAAGCCGATATTGTTCTTTGTATCGGGTTTTTCGATGGCATTCATATTGCTCATCAATTGTTAATATCAGAAACGATAGCCATCGCTAAAGCCAAGCGCTTGCCTGCGGCAATGATGACGTTTTCCACACAGGTGATGGCATTTATCAAAAATGAACAGTATTACTTTTTAACGCCTTTAGAGGCGAAAATTGCTTATGCAAAACAAATGGGATTTGATTGTTTTTATGTTCTTGAAGTCGATCAAGCCTTAGTAAATCTACAAGCAGAAGCATTCATAAACCGTTTCCTAATAAAGGCAAATACCGTGGTTGTGGGTTTTGATTTTTCTTTTGGCCGATACGGACTGGGAAATACTGAATCGCTTAAAGCACATCAAGAGTTTGTGACAACAGTCATTCCTGAATTTACTGATGAAGGCGAAAAGGTTGGTTCATCGCGGATTCGCTATCTATTAAGCAATGGAAAAATCCTGTCAGCGAATCGTTTGTTAGGGAAAACCTATTCGATTGATGGAACCGTCATTTTTGGTCAGGGACGCGGAAAAACGTTAGGATACCCTACGGCAAATATCGATTATGATGGGTTTTTTCTACCTCACATTGGTGTTTACGCCACTACAGTTATCATTGATGGCATCGCATATCGTTCGATGACTAATGTTGGGAAAAATCCGACTTTCAACGGTTGTGATGTCACTTTAGAAACAAATGTCTTTCAATATGATGAATCATTATATGGAAAGAAAATCGGTTTGGCTTTTGAGTTTTTCCTTCGTGATGATATCAAGTTTGCATCTAAGACCGAGCTAATTGCTCAATTGCATCAGGATTTTGAAACTATAAATCGATTTTTCGATGAGAGAGAGGTAACCCATGAAAAAACTCGGTAAAGCATTTTGGATTACGTTAGGAATCGGAGCGTTTCTATTTTTGATCTTAATTCTGATTAGTAGCGTTTTGGATTTGGGTGAACGATTACGGTCGCTTTCACCATACGTCGAATATGCCTTTTATGTGGTAGCAATCATCTTATTCTTTCTATTAATCATCCGTCCAGTAATGATCGTTTCCTTTTCGCCAACGTTTTCGATGGATTCATTGTTTAGCGAAGAAGATAATGCAAAACGCAATTTTCAGATGTACAACAAGGTGGCAAAAAATCTGATTACCGAATCATACTTGTCTGATGGTGAAAAACAAACCCTATCAGAAAGTTTATCCGATCCGATGCTACTTAAAAATTCACTGGGAAAAGTCTTTGACGAGACAATCAAAAAAGAACTAAACAAAATCATTGTTCAACATGCCGAAACTGTTTTTTTATCTACCGCCATTTCTCAAAACGGACGGTTAGATTTAATTGCAGTTTTGACAATCAATCTGCGATTAATCAAAGAACTCGTCATCAAATGCGGCTTTCGACCCAGTTATGCTTCGTTAGGAAAACTCTCAGTCAATATCATGTCATCGGCCATCATCGCTGAATCCTTAGAAGATATTAATTTTAATGAGTTGTTTCCTTCGCAAAGTCTTAATGTGCTGAATGAAATTCCCTTTTTAAAGATTATTACCGGATCATTAGCTCAAGGAGCAGGAAATGCCTTGTTATCGTTACGAGTGGGAATCATTTGCCGTAACTATTTATTCATGAACCTAAAAGGGCAAACCAAACAACAAATCCGAAAAAATGCTTTTGGAGAAGCCATTCTTTTGTTTCCTTCGGTAATTGGCGAGTCAATAAAGAAGTTGCCTTCTCGAATCAAATCTTTATTTGAAAAGGCCAGTTGAGGATTCAAAAAGATTGCATTTGAGCTTTCACTTTGATATAATAACAAACGAGTAAAAATTTTTCCGGAGGAACCAATATGATAATTGATAAACTGAGTGGATCAAAAGTCCGTTTTGAAGTGCTTGTATCCAAAGATTTGTTTGAGCATGCTCTTGATCATGCCTTTGAAGAAATCAACAAAGATGTAGAAATTAAGGGGTTTCGTAAGGGCCATGCCCCTCGAAACATCTATGAAGCCAAATATGGTGTTGAATCACTATATGAAGAAGCCGTCAATCACGCTTTACAAGATACCTATTACGATACTATTATGGAAAACCATATTGAAGTAGTAGCTCAACCAAAAATCAATTTTGATTTCAAATCCGTTAAGCGGGGCGTTGATTTCACATATGAAGTTATCGTCGCTGTAAAACCAGAAATCACACTAGGCGAATATAAAGGTTTACAGGTAAAAAAAGTATCTGATGAAGCTACTGAAAGTGAAATTGCTGCTGAGATTGATCGGGAACTTAACCGTAACGCTGAAATGGTTTTAAAAGAAGTTGGCGGCTTAGAAACCAATGACACTGCCGTCTTTGACTTTTCAGGAACTGTTGATGGAACTAAATTTGAGGGTGGAACCAGTGAAAACTATGAATTGGTCATTGGCTCAAACCAATTTATTCCTGGCTTCGAAGAACAGATGATTGGGATGAATACTGGTGATGCCAAAGATGTGGTTGTCACTTTTCCAGCCGAGTATCATGAAAAGACTTTAGCAGGTAAAGAAGCGATTTTTGCCGTTAAACTTCATGAAATCAAACAACGTGTTGTTCCGACACTTACTGATGATTTCGTTAAAGATTTAAATCTAGAAGGAATCACAACGATTGCTGAATATCAAATCCACGTTAAAACCAATATTGAAACGGGAAAACGCGAACAAAACGCTAATAAAATCTCTAATTCCGCTGTCGAACAAGCCACTAATAATGCGACTTTCGAAGTGCCTGAAGAAATGATTAAAGAAGAAGCCGATCGGATGCGGGAAAATGCTAACCGTCAAATCAAACAATATGGTGTTGATTTTGATACATATTTACAATATATGGGTAAAACCAAAGAAGAATATGACAAGGAAATTGACGCAGAAGCTTTACGAACCATTCGCTCTCAGTTGGTAATTGAGGCCATCGGCAAACAAGAAAAAATCGAAGTCTCGGCAGAAGAAATTGAAGCCAAATACTTAGAAATCATTGAGCAGTACAAAAGTCAGAATGTTACTTTAGAACAAGCAAAAGCTTCTATCCCCGTAGCTGCCATAACTGAGGAAGTAGTCTTCCGCAAAGCCATTGATTTTATTGTAGCTAACGTTGTTATTAGCGAATAATCTTAGTATATATGCAAAGCCTGATGATTTTATGGATAAATCCCGGAAAATCATCGGGCTTTTTTCTATTTAGTTGCCGACACATTTAATTGACGATTTATCAAAAAAATGATAAAATTATATGAAGTATAATAGTCATATGGTTAGTAAATACTTACCAATGTTATATTACATCATCAGCGAGGTGATATTATGTATGAAGCCAATCGCATTTATAATGACCGACTGCCAGCCGTTCCGGTTCGTGGAGTCATCTTCTTACCCAATTCCGATGTTCGTGTTGAAGTGGGCAGAGATTTCTCTAAAAACGCCATTTTTGAATCCGAAACCAACCGTGATGGATATGTCGTTTTACTGTTTCAGAACAATCCTGAAATAACCGAACCAGAGCTTTCTGACCTGATTCAAGTCGGATTGTTAGCACGGATTTCAGTAAAAATAAAATTACCAAACGGAAACTTCAAAATAAAATTCGAACCGGTTTGTCGCGTTCAGGTCAATGATTTGATTGCTAAAGAACCGTTTTTCCTTGTTGACTTCACCAGTTTGGTGATTCATCCCGAGAATTTAGATGAAGAACAAGTCCTTCTTAAAATGGTTTCCAAGGAAGTAGTGGAAAACGCGCAATTTCTTTTCCGCGATTCCAAAAAGATCCTTGATTCCATGCAAGGGGGTATCACTAGTGACCGACTTTGTGATTTAATAGCTTCAGAATTAAGAATTACGGAAAACGAAAGAGTTAAATATCTAATCACAATTTCGATTAACAAACGTTTGCAGTTTTTATTAGAAGATATCCAAAAAGAGAAAAATCTTCAGTCAATAGAAAGCAAAATCAATGAATCGGTACGCAAATCGACCGATCAAAGTCAAAAAGAGTATTATTTGCGTGAGAAAATGCGTGCCATTCAGGAAGAACTCGGTGATGGCAAAGACGACGATGTAAAAAAACTGCTGGAAGCTATTGAAAAATCCGATATGCCGGCAGATGTTAAGGACAAAGCCTTAAAAGAGTTGAAACGGTTTGAATATCTTTCCACCAGCTCTGCTGAATCAAGTGTGGTTAGAACTTATTTAGAAACTTTAATCAGTATTCCTTGGGCCAAACAAACGGAAGATGAAAAGGATATTACCGTTGCTATCGACAAACTTGAACAGGCGCATTACGGCCTCGACAAAGTCAAAGAACGAATTATCGAATACCTTTCCGTCAAGATGCTTACCGGAAAAAATCCCCAAACCATTCTCTGTCTATATGGACCCCCAGGAACAGGAAAAACGTCCCTTGCTAAATCTATTGCCAATGCCCTAAATCGCAAATTCGTCAAAACATCACTTGGTGGTGTTAGGGATGAAGCTGAGATTCGTGGCCATCGCCGCACCTATGTCGGTGCGCTTCCTGGCAGAATCATCAGCGGAATGATCAAAGCTGGAGTAGTTAATCCGGTTTTCTTAATTGATGAAATCGACAAATTGGTTGTCGATGAACGCAATGATCCTTCATCGGCGCTTTTAGAAGTTCTTGATCCGGAGCAAAATCAATTTTTCAGTGATCACTATATTGAAGAAAACTATGATTTATCAAAGGTTATTTTTATCAGTACAGCCAATTATCTAGAAAATGTTCCCGCCCCACTTCGCGATCGGATGGAAGTAATTGAATTATCTTCATATACTGAAATTGAGAAATTCCACATTGCTCGCAAATTTTTATTTCCGAAGCAAGTGGAAAACCACGGCTTGGAAATGGACAAGATTGTTTTTACTGATGAAGCGATTAGAACTATTATTAAAGACTATACTCGTGAAGCTGGTGTGCGTCAGTTAGAACGTTTATTTGGTTCTATCGTTCGCAAAGCAATCAAAGAAATATTAGTAAATAAACTAAGTCTAGTTACTGTCGATGTACCAAATCTGGTTAATTACCTTGGCAAACCATTGTTCCATAATAATCAAGTTCGTAATGAAAACATGATTGGTGTCGTAACAGGACTAGCTTATACCGTTGCTGGTGGCGACACTCTTGACGTTGAAGCAACCCATTTTGAAGGGAAGAATGCTTTGGTTCTAACTGGAAATTTAGGAAATGTGATGAAGGAATCAGCCATGGCAGCACTTTCATATGTTCGATCCAATGCGCAAAAATATGGGATTAATCCCGATTTGTTTGAAAAAACCGATATCCATATCCATGTCCCTGAAGGGGCCATTCCTAAAGATGGACCTTCCGCTGGCGTCACAATTGCGACTGCCATCGTTTCGGCTTTATCAAATCGGAAGGTTGATCGGTTCACCGGTATGACCGGAGAAATCACATTAATGGGTCGGGTTTTACCTATTGGGGGATTGAAAGAAAAATGTATCGCTGCTGCTCGTAGCGGATTGAAGCGAGTCATCATCCCCAAAGGCAACGAGAAGGACCTTGACGAAATTCCCAAAGAAGTTTTGGATGTCTTAGAATTCGGGTTTGCCGAAACTATTGATGAAGTCTTGGATTTTGCTTTACTCAAATAACGATAATCGCCTAGGTTACTAGGCGGTTTTCTTTACTTGCTTTTGGCTGTTAAAGCATAATTGGATGGAATAACAGACTCAAGAATCTTAGTTTAAACAGTTTTTAAGCCTTCAGATATTTAAGGAGATTTACTATGAAATTTACATTCAAAAACATCATGATATACTTGATTGGTTTAGCGTTTTTGGGTGTATGCGTCACTTTGATGCTTAAAACCAATCTCGGAATGGATGCTTGGGATGCTTTCTACCGCAACCTTAATATCGGAATTCCATTGGCATACAAGTATTTAAATCCCTTGATTGCTTTGATCTTATTACCAATTGCTTATGCGATTCAAAAGAAAAAAATCACTTTATGGATTCTATTCCCTCTTGTTGTTAGCACCTATGTTGGCTGGATTATCGATTTATTAGAACTGGTGGTTCCAAGCGTTGCGACAATGGGATTGTTTTGGAACCTCTTATACCTTGGGGGATCACTTTTTATATGTGCTATTGGACTGAATATGGTTACGTATTGTCATTTTCCTTTACCAGCTCTTGATGAATTATGCTATGGTATTGGTGTTTTAATTCATTCGACTTACGGACGAGGTAAACTCATTGGAGAAATGCTAGCCTTAGTCTTAACCGTCATCTTCGGAATCATCTTCGGGCATTATGAACAATGGTTTTACATTGGTGCCGCAACAATAATTTTCGGAGTGGCGATTGGACCCCTTATCGACTTATTTAAAAATTCAGTGTACAAAATTTTGGAGGCAATTAAATGATAATCGAAATTTTTGCAGATGGAATTGACCGTGCTCATATCGCACTGCAAAATAGGCACATCTCCTGTCGCGGGATTGTCATTAAAAATGATAAGATTTTGGGCGAATATTGGCAGACAACCGATGTGTTCAACCTTCCGGGTGGTGGTGTTGAACCCAATGAAACTTTTGCTCAGTGTTGCGCCCGAGAAATCACTGAGGAAACCGGAGTTATCGTTACAGTAGGAGACCAAACTTGTGTCGTGATGGAATATTTTGCCAATGAAACTTGGGAATCCCATTTTTTTCGTTGTAATGTCATCTCTGAAGACGTAAATCGTCAAACTTTGACCGAAGCCGAAAAACAAGCAAATCTAACAATAAAGTGGTACGATATATATGAGTTTTTGGGTATTTTGGAAAATTATTCCAGTCAAAACCCATATGGAGATAATATTCATCAACGTGAGTTAATCGGTCTTTTGAACAGTATCTAAACTCCTTTAAGGAGTTTTTTTTATATTTTTTTTCGCAAGTGTGATATACTGAGAATGGATATGACACATCAGAGGAACGGAGGAATTCCATGATTATCACCACGATTGATCTGTTAAATTATCTTCGGTGCCGCCGTTATGCCGCTTTGGATAGCCGCATGTCGGCAAGACAGATGAATTCCTCATCCCAAGATGATAAATATCTGGCATTAAAATGTTTATCTGTAAAAAACAACTATCAATCGACTGTGGATGAAGATGATCCAGATGAAACGGTGCAAAAAAAACAACTGCATGCAGAGGTGACATCGAAAGCCGTATATGCCATAAAAGCGATTGCTTATGCGAAAATTCAATCCCTTTATCCCGATGTGATGTGGTCGCAAAATCAAAAAATTACGGTAAATTTCGCTTCAGGAGATCCGCTTTTGGCGCGTCTGGATTTAATGGGTTTTTATTCTGATACTTTATATGCATTTACCGTTTTGCCAGTGACTGATAAAGAGTTGATTAACTGGAAATATAATTTGGGAAAAACCAAATATCAATTTTTTACTAAAAATGAACAAGGTATTTATACATACAAAAAAACGAAGATATCCACAACCATTCATTCCAATTTTTCCGATCGATTAGAGAAATTGACTGATCGGAGAAATGACAGTGGTCGTCATTTCTTTGATTTGGCTTTTAAAGCCTATATTCTTCACAAACTCTATCCGCATCAAACAATCAAATCGTATCTGGTGATGCTCAACCACCAGTATGTTTATGATGGTAATCCCGATTTGCAACCGAAAGCTGATTTTAATCTTATTTCTTTGTTTGATGTTTCCGCAATCATAGCAGATACAACGGAAACCATTGAGATTGATTTATACCGGATGCTTAATCATATCAATCTTAACGATGATTCACCTTGCCAATTAGTTAAAAACGAATGTCAAAAAAATACCTCTTTTGAATGTCAGTTTGCTGACTATTGTTTCTCTCATATTCCGAAAAACAATTCCATCTTCCATTATTTCCAGCAACATCTTGGATTTGCGGAGGGACCGAAGAAAACTGATATTTGTCACGACACATATGATTTAATCAATGAAGGAGTTGTTGACATGCTCGACATTCCGATTTCGTGGCTTCAAAGAGAAAAAAACCTAATGCAAAGATACTGTGTTGAAAATGATTATACCTTCATAAACAAACCAAAAGTCAAAGCGATATTAGATACCCTTTGTTATCCACTGTACTATCTCGATTTTGAAGCTTATCCAGCAATTATTCCCCGTTTTCGTGGTGAATCCCCCTATTCACAAAGCGTTTTTCAATTTTCTGTTCACGTCCAGACTAAACGGGGATATTTAGAAAAAAACAATCCAAAAACCCATTATGAATATATTGACACCTCAGAAGGAGATCATCGCGAAGACTTGATTAAAAGCCTCTTATTAGCTATTCCAGAAGGAGATTCTTCAGTAATTGTTTATAATAAAACTTTTGAAAAAAATCGACTTATGGAATTAGCAACTATGTTCCCTGCATATGCCAAACGACTTAATGAGATCGCTTCACGACTCTTCGATTTACTTCGCGTTTTAAAAAATGATTATGATTTTTTTGCGGCTCGTGGATTCCCCAAAGAAATTGCCGATTCATACAATTATTATCACCCGCAAATGGGCGGTAGTTATTCGCTCAAAAAAGTATTGCCACTGTTTGATGCGAGCGGATATGAGGGATTACCAATTGCAAACGGAATGATGGCTTATCTGCAATATGCTCGGTTTGGGGAAATTGAAACCAGTGAACGACAGAGTACCATCAATAATCTTTTAGCATATTGCCAACAAGACACCTACTCAATGTATGTTATTCTCAAAGGCCTCGAAAGCATGCTATAATCACAAGAAATTTCCCTTGCATAAGCAAGAAGCATATGATATAATAATTTTTGCGCCTGAACCGGAAACAACCGACACTCCAACGATTGCTTCGGATCCAGGTAAGTCAGTATCATAGGAGGAAAAAACAAATGGCATTAAGCAAAGAATTGACCCATGAAATCGTCAAAGATTTCGGGACAAAAGAAGGCGACTCCGGTTCACCGGAAGTCCAAGTCGCATTACTAACGAAAGAAATCGAATTATTAAACCAACATTTGTTGGTGCATAAACACGATTTCCATTCCAAACGCGGTCTATTGATCAAAGTTGGAAAACGTCGGAGTATGCTTAACTATTTGCAGTCCATTTCTAATGACCGCTATCAAGCAGTCATTGCAAAACTCGGACTCAGACGATAGTCAATTGGCATGAAAGCACCCAACATCGTTTGGGTGCTTATTATTTGTAAGAAACGCCGCAAGGGTTTAATTGCAACTCGTTGGCGCCTTAAATATGGGCAGAAAAGCCCCCGAAAAATCAGATTCATGGAGAAAAGAGGAATAGTAATGAACGAAAAACAAATTTTTACCAAAACTTTTTGCGGTCGTAAGTTGGTCGTTGAAGTTGGACAACTGGCTAAGCAAACCACGGGAGCGGCTTTAGTCCGTTTCGATGATACGGCAGTTTTGTCCGTTTGTGTTGTTGGCAAAGAGCCTTCTGCTGGTGATTTCTTCCCATTAATGGTTTTATACCAAGAAAAATTATACTCGGTAGGAAAAATTCCTGGAGGTTTTTTACGACGCGAAGGCCGGCCAACGGAGCATGAAACCTTGGTTTGCCGTGTCATTGACCGACCGATAAGACCACTTTTTGATGATAACTTCCGCAACGAAGTTCAAATTATCAGCACCGTCATGTCAGTTAATTATGATAATTCACCAGAAATGTCAGCTTTACTTGGCTCCAGCTTAGCTTTGGGATTAGGCGGAGTACCATTCAATGGTCCTGTTGCCGGTGTCATGGTTGGTCGAATTAATGGTGAACTTATCTGTGATCCTACCGCTGAACAAATGGCTCAATCGGATATCGATTTAACTGTTGCGGGAACCAAAGATGCTATCAATATGGTTGAAGCCGGTGCCAAACAGGTTACCGAAGCTGACATGTTAGAGGCAATTATGTTCGGTCATGAAAAAATTAAAGAATTAGTAGCTTTCCAAGAAGAAATCATCGCTGCTTGCGCAAAACCAAAAATGGAAATTCCCTTGATAACGGTTCCTGAAGATATTCGCGCTGATGTTTACGCATTGGATGGCGGTCGAATCACTAAATCGGTATCGATTTTTGAAAAACTTCAACGCCAAAACACCATTGAAGATATCGGCAATGAAATCAAGGATACTTTAGAAGCGAAATATAAAACAGCTGGTTTTGACAAAGATGAGATTGCTATCCGCTTAATGTTTGTAGCCAAAGTCTTAGAAGAAATCGAAGTCAATGAAGTTCGCCGCTTAATCACAGTCGATAAAATCCGTCCCGATGGCCGCAAAGTAGACGAAATTCGTCCCCTCGCTGCGGAGATAGATTTGTTTGAGCGAACTCATGGTTCGGCCCTCTTTACTCGCGGCCAAACCCAAGTCTTTGCCACCACCACCCTTGGTGCTTTAGGCGAAGCACAAATCATTGATGATGCGACTATCGAAGAAGGCAAACGTTTCATGTTGCATTATAACTTCCCACAGTACTCCGTTGGTTCAACTGGCCGTTATGGTTCACCGGGAAGACGGGAAATCGGTCATGGTGCCTTAGGCGAACGCGCATTACTACAAGTTATGCCAACCGAAGACGAATTTCCATACACTGTTCGGGTTGTTTCTGAAGTCTTGGAATCTAATGGTTCCTCTTCGCAAGCAACAATTTGTTCAGGCACAATGTCATTAATGGCTGCTGGTGTCCCGATTAAAGCACCAGTTGCTGGCATCGCGATGGGTTTAATAAAAAAAGATAATAATTACACAATTTTAACCGATATTCAGGGCCTAGAAGATCATTTTGGTGATATGGACTTCAAGGTTGCTGGTACTAAAGATGGCATCACAGCCTTGCAAATGGATATTAAATGCAGCGGTATTTCCAAAGCAATCTTGAGTGAAGCTTTAGAGCAAGCTAAAAGAGGTCGGATGGAAATTCTTGAAGTGATGATTGCCGCGATTGCAGAACCGCGTAAAGAAGTATCTAAGTACGCACCAAAAGTCAAAATTATGCGGATTGCTCCCGATAAAATCCGTGATGTCATCGGATCGGGTGGAAAAATCATTTCGGCAATTATTGAAAAATGTGGCAACGTCAAAATCGATATTGAACAAGATGGACGCGTTACCATTATGCATGAAAATCTCTATTTTGTTAACCAAGCCGCCAAGATGATCGAAGATCTTGTCAAAGATGTTGAAATCGGGGCCGTATATACAGGAAAAGTTACACGCGTTGAAAAATTTGGCGCTTTCGTGGAATTATGGCCCGGGCAAGAAGGACTATGTCATATTTCTAAACTAGATGTTAAACGCGTTGAAAATACTGAAGATGTGGTCAAACTTGGTGACGTTATCACCGTTAAGGTTATCGGTGTCGATGATAAAGGCCGAGTTGACCTTTCCCGTAAAGCCGTTTTAGAAGGTCTTCGCAAACAACAGCCGCAACAAGAATAATTGTGATATAATAAATAGTGTCAGATAATTGGGCAATCGAGCACTTCGGTGTTAGGAAAGTCCATGCTAGCACGGGCTGTGATGCCCGTAGTGATTGTGCTGAACGAAAAAATAAGTTCAGGCACCGGAGACGGTGACGGCGGGAAAATGGAAGTTAAAGGCCAAAGTACCCTGAATGTGCCACAGAGACGAGTTTCGCAAAATATGCGAAAATGAAACGCGGTAAACCCCTCAAGCTAGAAACCCAAATTTTGGTAGGGGAACGGTGGGTTGGAGAAGCGAATCTGACTTACTGACGGCTTTGGCCGTAGATAAATGATTGCCACCCAGAAATGGGTACAGAACATGGCTTACAGATTATCTGACTAAAAAAGCATCCTAAAGGGTGCTTTTTTTCTTCAGAATACTACTTTTATGGTAAAATATTCATTAGAAATATATTATAATCAATTTTTGGTTATAATAACGCAAAATAGGAGGAATTGTGCTGATGCTTAATAAAGACGAGTTGATCAAACGCCAAAGCCATATTCGCAATTTCTCAATTATTGCCCATATCGATCATGGCAAATCAACATTAGCTGACCGGATCTTAGAAATGACCGGGGCTGTATCAATGCGAGATATGAAAGATCAATACCTTGATTCGATGTCTTTAGAACGCGAACGTGGGATTACGATCAAACTTAATTCCGTAGCGATGCAATACCTTGCTTTAAATGGCGAATACTATACATTTCATTTAATTGATACTCCTGGTCATGTTGACTTTACTTACGAAGTATCGCGATCTTTAGCCGCCTGCGAAGGTGCGATTTTAGTCATTGATGCCAGTCAAGGCATCGAGGCTCAAACCTTGGCCAATGTTTATCTTGCATTAGATAATAATTTGGAAATTATTCCGGCTATTAATAAAATCGATCTTCCCAATGCCGATCCAGAAAAGGTTCGTCACGAAATTGAAGAAACAATAGGCCTTGATGCCTCCGGCGCGATTTTATGTTCCGCAAAAGAAGGCATCGGTATTAGAGAAATCCTCGAAGCGGTTGTTAACCTTGTTCCTGCCCCTAAAGGGGATTCTGAAGCCCCACTCCAAGCTTTAATTTTCGATTCGTTTTATGATTCATACCGAGGTGTAATCCCCTTAGTCCGAATCGTTAACGGAATTTTAAAAAAAGGCGACCAGATCAAAATGATGGCAGCCAATGCCATTTTTGAAGTAACCGAAGTTGGAGTTCACACCCCAAAGGAAGAACAACGAGAATATTTGTCTGCTGGTGATGTTGGATATTTCGCAGCCGCAATCAAATCAATTGAAACGGTGAATGTTGGTGACACCGTAACAAAAGTCAATAACTTGGCTAAGGTACCGTTGCCAGGTTATCGAAAATTAACACCAATGGTGTATTGTGGCATCTATCCGGTTGACGCTGATGATTACTCGAATTTAAAAGAATCACTAGATAAATTACGGTTATCAGATGCCTCAATAACCTACGAACCGGAAAGTTCGCAAGCATTAGGTTTTGGTTTTCGGATTGGGTTTTTGGGAATGTTACATATGGATATAATCCAAGAACGGTTAGAACGGGAATTTGATCAGAATGTAATAGCTACGGCACCGTCGGTTAATTATCGAGTTGTGATGACCGATAAATCGGTTATGGACATCGATAATCCTGCCATGATGCCCGATCCAGGTAAAGTTCATCATATCGAAGAACCGGTTGTTAAAGCTACGATCTTTACTCCATCAGAGTATGTTGGTAACATTATGGAATTATGCCAATATAAACGCGGGACTTTCAAGGATATGCAGTATATTGGCACCAATCGCGTGGAACTTACTTATGAAATGCCATTATCCGAAATCATTTTTGATTTCTTTGATAAATTAAAGTCATATACTAAGGGCTATGCTTCTTTGGATTACATCTTGACAGGCTATAAAGAAGCAAAACTGATAAAGCTTGACATTTTGCTTGCTGGGGAACCCGTTGATGCTTTGGCTATGATTGCCCATCAAGATTTTGCTTATGATCGGGGTAATAAAATTTGTGTTCGACTCAAAAAACTTATTCCTCAACAACTGTTTGAAATTCCCATCCAGGCGGCAATTGGCTCAAAAGTAATTGCTAGAACTAACATTAAAGCGTTAAGAAAAGATGTTTTAGCCAAATGTTATGGCGGGGATATCTCGCGGAAGAAGAAATTACTCGAGAAACAAAAAGAAGGAAAAAAACGGATGAAATCGGTCGGATCGGTCGATATTCCTCAAGAAGCTTTCATGTCCGTATTATCACTTGACGATGAATAAACACTTTAGCATTACAGAATATCAAATCCCCTTAAACATGATGGCGATATGGAAAGCCATCAGTTAAGGGGGATTTTTTTATTATCTGAAATAAGGCAGTAGTTTATGCTGATGATTTTTGTAATTATTTAAAGGGGCTATTAGCCTAATATTAAGCATACCAGTATACTTTTCCACCGAATTATGTTAACATAATAATGGTGATTATTATGGCAAAAGCGCTCTACATCCACATCCCCTTTTGTAATACAATCTGTACATATTGTGATTTTCCCAAATTGGCGGGAGCCAGTAATCAAATTGACGATTATATCCAAACACTATGTCATGAAATGGATTATTACCGCGCGGAAATCGCCACGACAGAAACCATTTATATTGGCGGGGGAACTCCATCATCAATTGGACTGAAACCACTGGCGATTTTGTTATCAAAAATCGAATCAATGGTGAGAATAACTAACATAACAGAATATACCATTGAAGCTAATCCCCAAGATATCACCACCGATTTTGTAAAACTCATCAAGTCCCATCATGTATCGCGTGTCAGCGTTGGGGTTCAAACTATCAATCCCCAATTACAGACAAGTATCGGTAGACACGAAACAAAAGCCATCGTTATTCAGGCGGTAAAAGTCTTGAAGGAAGCTGAAATCCTGAATATAAACCTTGATTTTATTTATGGTATTCCAGGAGAGACTTTATCGGACTTACAGGCCGATATCGATTTTGCTGTGTCAGTAAATCCCCAACATTTATCGTTTTACTCGCTCATTTTGGAAGAAAAGACGAAAATAATGCATGATATCAAATTAGGAAAAATCACCCCAATCGACAAAGACATTGAAGCGGATATGTTTGAATTGGTCATGAATGAACTACCAAAACATCAATATTTTCAATATGAGATAAGCAATTTTTCCAAAACCCACTTTCAATCAAAGCATAATATGATATACTGGAAAGTCCAACCATATTTAGGCCTTGGTATGGGCGCTCACTCTCAAGTCGAGATGACACGATTTCATAATTACCCGCGTTTGGCCGCATATATGAAAGCCGTCAAAACTACCGGAACCGGACTTGAATCTTTCGATCCATGCAATCTTGCACAAGAAACCGGATTAATGAATTTACGTTTACTTGAAGGTATCAGCGTTAAAGCATTTCATGATCGTTTTGGATACGATATCCTTACTAGATATCCCCTTCTTAATATAAACATCGCCAGTGGCCTATTGGAGCTTTCTGATGGCAAGTTACGATTGACCCATCGCGGTATTATGCTTATGAATCGCGTGGAAACCAGTTTTATCGATGGGAGTGATATTGATGCTTGATAACATACTCAAAGAATATCTATATTATTTGAAAATCACTAAGAATCTGTCAAAAAATACGATTTCTTCATACGTAAATGATATTACTGATTATCTAGAATTTCTTGACAAAAACTATCATATTAAACAACCAGATCGTATTGAAAGAACCCATATAGTAAATTATCTTGCCCATTTAAAACGAGCGGAATTAGCCGTAAAAAGTATTTCTCGTAAAATTTCATCAATAAAATCATTTCATCAATATCTGCAAACAGAAAAACTGGTCGATGGCAATGTTGTTAAAAGTTTGCCTTTGCCAAAAACGCAAAAACATTTGCCGGTTGTTTTAAATATCGAAGAAATCGAAGCTTTACTAACAACCGCCATAGGTGCAAAATCAATTTTGGATTTACGAAATGTGGCTATGATTGAACTGGCCTATGGATCTGGTCTGCGGGTTTCAGAATTAATTGATCTTGATGTGGCTGACTTGCATCTTAATATGGGTTTTATCAAAGTACTTGGCAAAGGTAACAAAGAACGAATTGTTCCGTTAGGCGAAAATGCTATTATCGCTTTACGCAAGTATTTAACTGATGCCAGACCGCTTATTCATCCAACTAATAAGGAAATATTATTTGTTAATAAAAGCGGAACTCGAATCAGCCGTGTGGGATTTTACAAAATCATCCAAAACTTAGCGGTAAAAGCCCATATTGATAAATCCATTTCCCCGCATACGCTAAGGCACTCATTTGCCACCCATTTATTAGAAAATGGAGCTGACTTGCGTGCGGTTCAAGAACTTCTTGGTCACGAAGATATTTTAACTACAGAGAATTATACTCATATTTCAACTAAGCATTTACAAGCAGCTTATGAAGCCGCCCATCCACGGGCCTTAGGAAAGAAGGAATAGATATGAAATACAAACGCGTCTTTTTAATTGTTATGGACAGCGTTGGTGCTGGTGAATTACCAGACGCAGCCCAATATGGTGATGTCGGTGCTAACACGATTTCGCATTTAGCAGAAGCAACCGGTGGTATCTTTATGCCTAATTTAGAGTCTTTTGGTTATGGCAATTTAACTTACATTCAAGGTGTTTCGCCAACGGAACGACCACGTGCCAATACCACAAAGATGAAAGAACTTTCTAACGGGAAAGACACGATGACTGGCCATTGGGAAATGATGGGACTCAAAACGGTTGTCCCTTTTAAAACCTTTACTGATACCGGCTTTCCCCAAGCACTTATTACGGAATTAGAGCAGAAGACCGGCAGGAAAATAATAGGGAATAAATCCGCATCAGGGACCGAAATACTGGTTGAATTAGGACCCCGGCAGATGGAAACTGGCGAGTTGATTGTGTATACCTCAGCCGACTCGGTATTACAAATTGCGGCTCATGAAGCCATCATTCCCTTAGCAGAACTATATCAAATTTGTCACATTGCCCGCGAGATAACGATGAAAGAGGCTTGGAAAGTTGGCCGAATCATTGCCAGACCTTTTATTGGTGATCCTGTCAATGGTTTCAAACGGACGCCAAATCGTCATGATTATGCGCTTAATCCTTCGGGAAAGACGGTTTTAGATTCATTAGCCGAATCACATTATGATGTAATATCTGTTGGTAAAATCCGGGATATTTTTAACGGATCAGGAATTACTGATCATCATGGAATCATATCTAATCACAATGGCATGGAAACAACCATTGCCATCGCTAAAGGCAATTTCACTGGCCTGTGTTTTGTTAATTTAGTCGATTTTGATGCGATGTATGGTCATCGCCGTGATGCGTTTGGATATAAAAAAGCGCTTACGGAATTTGATGTTGATTTGGGTACACTTTTACCATGCCTTCGGGATGATGATTTGTTAATGATTACTGCCGATCATGGTAATGATCCGACCTTTTTTGGTACAGACCATACTCGTGAGTATGTACCGCTTTTCATATATAATAAATTGCTTAATGGAGGAATGTTACCAATCTCGGATTCATTCGCTGATATTGGAGCCACAATTGCCGATAACTTTAATGTTGCCTGCCCTGAATACGGAAAGAGCTTATTACGAATCATTAAATAAATTATCTATAAATGTGGACGGCCTATATGGTTGTCCTTTTTAATATAAAACCCGGTTCGAAGTTCGAACCGGGTTGGTTATCGTTAATTTTTTTGATTAAAGATGTGATAATGACGATATTTTATCTTTAGTTGTTTTAAGGAATTATGAAGTTTCTTGCGGTTAGCTTTCTTGATGGATTTCAGAACGTAACGATATTTTTTTTCGCCCTCGGAAAAACCTAGATAATCTTGGTAACCATCAAGAAGTTTTTGAAAATCATCGGACAAATCGGCAATCGTTTTTTTAGAAGCTTTAAGCGATATGAAATATTCATCTGTTAATTGATTAATCGTCGATAACGTGGCTTCTCGATGCGCTTTGATTTTTGCATCACCTTCGGCATCAATCGTTTTTGCCATTTGCGCAAATTGAGCGGAAGTAGCGACTTCTTTGTTGTGAATTGTATCAATTTCAACTTTATATGCGCTTTTAGAACTTTCTTCTTCGGCATCAATCATAGTTAATTCTTGCCGGTAATGATTTTCAACGGCTTGCAATTTTTGCTGGTAAACGGCTTCATTGGTTTCCCTTTCCATCATTATTTCTTCGATACGTGCTCGGTAATCTAATGAATGGTCTTCAACATCTTGAGTAAAGAATACTTCGCGGTATTGGGGTAAAAGTTTCTCAATTTTACGATCGAGCTCCGACTCAGCTTCATGGATTTTGGCATGATAACGCTCGTTGATAGCGGCCAAGCCATCATAAAAGGTCGGGTCAAGAATATTTATGGCATTATCCATATAAGGTTTTAGTATTTCATAACGGGATTTGGCATGTTCGTATAGTTCAGTGAATTCCCGAATCGTCGCTTCCCGTAAAACATCAGCGTCATGAATGGCTTCTTGGAGTTGATCATCAATTGAACGAAGTTGGTTTTGCGATTTAATGATGACTTCATCGCCTGCCAGACTCTTAACAAGCACATTTACTTGCTGGTCACGGATGCGGCGATCTTTCTCTAAGGAAATCGCTAAAGCTTTTTGTGCTTTTTTGTCGACGGTTTCCGCAATTTTATGAGATTCAGAATATAATTTGGCTTGATATGCATCTTCAATAAGACGAACATTTTGGTCATATTTAACATGAACCAAGTTGATTTGATCATTATAAAACTTGCGTTCTTGATCGATAGTTACCATTAAGGATTCTAGACGTACTCGGTATTCGGATTCGGCTAAAGCAATTTGTTCTTGTGCAAAGCGCATTTGATTTAAATACGTCGTCAAGATGAAATCGTTATTTATCTTGGTTTCTTCATCCACACGACTTTTTTGCATTACCAAATATGATTTTTCGTTTTCATACATTGTTTGAATATGAATGGCGCTTATATCATATTGTTTTAATGCCAATTCAATTTCTGATTTTGCTTCCACGACATAAATATTATGAGTTTCTTTATCACGGGTATTACTAATTAGTTCATCGGAGACAATCGAGATCCATCTGCGACTAGTATTACCACTTACTAATAGATATGCTAAATGCTCATTTGTGGCTTTATCCAAACGTTCAATCAGATGACGTTCACGCAGAATTGCTAAACTAGAAGAAATCAGTTGATGCCGTTTTTCGAGTAAGAACAAGGGGATTTTATTTAACTCACTAAGCAATTCGCCTTCCTGAAGGTATAAATGCTTTTTTATTGAGTTCATCATAATTATTTCTAATTCGTTTATCTGACTTTTAATCTTGGTCGCTTGAATATCGTAATCGATATTGGTTTTTAGTTCTTTGTTAAGTTTTAGAAGGGAAAGGCGAGCTAGTTCATCCTTAATGATTTTTGACGAATAATCACCAATTGCCTGGGCGAGAAACGGATCAAACTTCATTACTTCAAGGTACTCGTTGAGATAAAGTTCAAGGCGATTCATTTGTATAACTGAGGTTTCTTCAGAAAGTTTAAGAAGCGTTTCTTTGCGCTTGGCTTGAGTTTTTAACATCATAGTAGCTCTTGTTTCCGCTGAGCGAACATCCTTTTGCCAACGACAAATCTTTTGGTAGATTCGCAGTAAACTTCGTAATTCCTTTGATCCCTTTGCTTCAGCGTCAAGGAGTTTTTGCTTATATTCAATCTTGAAGCGCAAGGGGTCATCAAACAGATCAAAACGATTGATTATTTGGTAAGAACGGCTTTGTAATAAACGTCCCAAGACGCGTTGATATAAGGTCAAGTAATCGTCTTCCAATACTTTTTGAATTTTCATATTTTGATGGATGGAATGATCGCAAAAAGCCTTATATTGGTTGATTTTGTCACTGGCAAGAGCTTGAATTTCAATTGAAGTCGGATCGGATTCGGCGGAAAAAGACAACTGATTATCGGCAAAATGATGAGCTTCTTTGTCATAAAAAGTTTCAATATCGGTTACTTTTCGGTTTTTAGATTGGATAATATTGCCTATGGCATCATCCATAGACTTGATTTGCTCATCAAGTTTAACGAATAATTCATATACTTCATTTTGATGCCGATCCAAGATAACTTGAAATGCATGACTTTTTTGCATATAATAGTCAAAAAAATCTTCAGTCGAAAGGATTGAATTGAGATGACTACGAGAATAAAAACCTATGAAATCATATTTAACTTGCATTAAAGCCTTTGCGAGATAATCTATGGCCTGAATTGTGTCATCGAAACTCAGGCGATCGTGATGGAGGATATCTTCATTTTGAACTCGAACGAGATCTTCGGTTTCACTGATAATTCGCGAACGTTGAACAACAATTTCTTCATCATGATAAAAAATTGAGTCAGCTATCTTCTCGGCGTTGGTTTTCAGCTGATGAAGCCTTTTTTCGGATTCTTTTAAATTGTTGATTGAAATTTGACGATGTGTTTTTGCATGTTGTGTGACCTTGTCAAAAAAATCCTCATAAAGGGAAATCTCTTGGGCATAGCCTTGTTTGATTTCTCTTTGAAGAACAGATTTTCCGCTAGTTAAATCGGCTATGGGATGATTTTTGTTTTGTTCGGCCACGGTTTTCCCCTCCGGTTTAGGCATTAATGATGCGTTTTTGATTTTCTTCGGATTCGATGGCTTGTTTCTTTATTTCATCAAGCCTAGCAGCTGATTTTTTCACCGTATCTTGGAAGACTTCATCGGTTTTGATCTTGATTCGATCAGAAACATGAAGATATTTTTCAAACGGATGAAGTATGATGGAATCATTAAATAAAATATTATTATATTCGGTTTGGCTATTGAGAAAACGATTATACTCCATAGAATACAAATCATGAGCATCAGGATATTGCTTAACAAAAGTAGTTTGGGCGATAGCAATTTGCTTGTATAACGTCATGTAATCTTGTGGGAGTCGATCCCTAATCTCGGCGATTTTTGTTAAAAATGCTGGTCGAGAGATAAATTTTTGTTCTTCAATATGAGCGAGTTCATGCGTTAAAGACATCGAATGACTTTTGACGAATTGTTCCTTTTGTAATTCAAGACTTGAGACCATCTGATCATTCTTTTTCGGTAATGTTTCGATTGTCTGGTTGAGTGTAATCAAACCCTCTGCTCGTTGTTTATCCTGCATATCGAGATTGGCCATAGCACGCTTATTTGCTTGCTCTACCAGCGAATAATTTTGTTTTTTCATAACTTCGTAAGCATAAATATAACGTTTTTGATTATTATCAAGTGTTTGTTTTTGTTTTTTGAATGTGGAAAGTTCTTGTTTTAAATCAATAGTCTTGGAATGAACCTGCTTTTTGTATTCACGGGAAAGTTCTTGATCCAAATAATCAATAAAATTTTCTTGTTCCTTAAGTCCATCGATATAGGTTTTATTTAACTGATAAACACGTGCTGCCAGCCTGTTTTCAACTGCTTTGCACTCCGAATTGACAATGATAATAGCTTTATCCGCTTTAGTTTTCTGTTTGCCAGCGTAGAAGACAGCTAAATCGTATTCCATGTCAATCATTAATTTTTTCCGGTTCATTTCATCTTGATATTTTTTAACTGTTAAAACATCATTTTTGATTAAGCATTCTTCCAATTCATCTAATATTATGTAAACATGCTCTAAGAATGCATCTAAAAGGAGAATCATCTCAACATAGTAACCTAAAAGTGATTTTCTTAACCCCTTTATGGATTTAACATTCATAAGACATTTTTTTTCTGCTGAAGTCGTTAAGATAGCGACTCGTTTAAAATCATCATCGAATAACTTGTCTGCTTTAGTAAGTAAATCAGCGTTTTTTTCTGGCGATATCAACGATGATACGGTTTCACGGCTGTTGCGGATAACAGAAAGAACTTCGTAACGATAAAAATGTTCTAAAGAGAGAGATTCGGCTTGAATGGGGGCATTTGCATCTGACAAATTAGCCAACAAGTGCTTAAGATATAATGAATATCGACCGATTTGTTTGATGATATTTTTGCGATTCACAAATAAAAGATGGTCAAAATATTGAATTGCTTTTTCATATGGCTCCGTTTTTTGACTAGTACGGTAAAGGAGATGTTTTTTAACTTCCTCGCGTTCCAATTCAAGATGATAAGCATAGGCATAAGGGAGTTTTGAACCAAGTAAATAAGCTTGTGTCGCTAATGTTTTCGACTTTTCAACATCAATAATTTTTTGCGTTTGATGAACAAAATCAACGACGTAGTCGCTACCTACGGCTTTATTGTGTTCATATTCAGCCAATTGTTTTTGTAGGGTTTGCCACAGAAAATCTTGTTGACTGGCCCTGAAAAAAGCTTCATTTTCCAGTGTTTGTTTTTGCTCTTGATCGATTAAAGCTAAATCACGGCGATATCTTGCTTCGCAAATGGCCAGTTCCTTATCATATGCCAAATCATGAATGTCTTTTTCTAAATTGTTGATTAGTCGCTCATGTTTTAAAGCGGCTTGATCAATCTGACGTTGGCGATTGCGCTCGGTCACTTCACGTTGAATGACAAGCAAACTGGCCTCACCATCAGCATATACTTGCGTTTTTTTGATATTTACCGTATGTTGAAAATCAGTCACGGATCGGTCATTGTTAAGCGTGGCAAGATATTTTTGATAATCACCAGTGATATCTGCGTTTTCCATTTGCTTTTTAATGTCGGCAATTTCCAACCGGTTTTTAGATTCAAGTGATACTATGTCTTTGCTAAAACGATTGATATTTGTTAACAGGTCAGTCATTTTAGAAGTGATATTATTTACAGTGACCTGACAGTTTATCTTATAATCTTCAAATGCTTTTGTGCTACTGGTCATATAATCCACAAAGGTTTGGGTGATATTCTGATTGAACCGAAGAAGATCAGAAAGCATGTTATCTAGTTCGTCTAAAGACTCGGATACATAAAAAGCAAAATTACTATAAAGATTGATCGAATTTTGAAAAAAATGACTTGGTAATGAATAGGCAAGTTTGATCTCTTCAACTCGTTTAAATGAATCAACCTTGATTTTGCGAATTTCATTTTGGTATTTAGAAATCAATAAGTCGCTTAATTGCTGGTTGCGCTTCAGCAAGTAATTGCTTTTTGCTTTGATGATGCCGTATTGCATAATGAACTTTTTGGTCAATCTTTGATTTTTTTTGCTGTCTGCGTCGATTATTCGCTTACCAACAATCATTGATGATTTGAGATAATCTTCATTAACCAATTTATCGAACGCGATCTTTTTTTGGTTTACAGAAGTGATTTGACGGACATATTGATCAATTAGTGTTTGATTAATTTCCGAATAGGGAATTTGACGAATTGTACTGAGTTCATCAATACGATCCTTTTTGATGGTAAAAGCTTGAGTAGTGGTTTTAAATAAAGCGGTAATCTTGTTTTTTGTGTCCCGTAATTGTTCAATAATGTTTAAAACGGTTTGATTCATATACTTGGTATCATTAAAGGCTTGCTCGTTGAGTTGTTTAGACAATTGATTAAGCGCGTTTTTGGATTTCTCCATTGTCCATAGCAATTTATCATATTGATTATTGTTTATAAAATTATATTTATCTTTTATCGCTTCAAAATTTGAAGTTTGTTCATCCACAAACCGTTGGTGAATTTCAGTTTCCTTATTAATTGCCGCTTCGGATTCTTGACATAATGTCTTGTAGGTGGAATAAGCATCGTTTTCTAAATCCTCAAATGCCTTGACGATTTTCTGATATTGTTCGTCTTCAGCTGCCAATTGACTTTCTAATTTTTGGCGATGAGCAACAAAATCTTCGTCTAGTGCTTTAAATAAGCCAAAGTATTCTTGATCGATATATTCTAATACCCGAGTGAAATCAGCTTCATATCGTTCGTATGTTTTTTGATTTTCCAAGCCAAAAACATCGAAGTTTTCTTCGATTTTTGCGATTTCAGAATTATAGTTGGTGTGGATTTCCCCGATTGCGGTTTCGATGTTTGCCAGATTAGTATCATGACTAGAAACATCCAAAGCGACTTGTTTAAGGGAATATAACTTGTTTTCGCGTTTTTCTGGCATTTTTACCACCCTATAAAACGACTATATTAACATTATAATCTAACCAAAATCATATTTCAATAAAAGAACAAAAATAAGTGGGATTAAATTATGTTAAAATTTGATATAATATATTTTGAGGTGTAAGTCATGGATAAACGGATTATTAGTAACAATCTATTAGTTGACGATGAAATTGAAGTCACTTTACGACCTCAAGTCTTTGCGGAGTACATCGGTCAAACAAGTGTCAAAGAGATGATGCAAATTGCCGTTGGCGCTGCCAAAAAACGTCAAGAATCTCTAGATCATGTCTTGTTTTATGGCCCTCCCGGCTTAGGGAAAACGACTTTAGCTCAGGTCATTGCTAATGAACTGGGAGTCAATATGCGAACAATTAGTGGGCCAACCATTGAGCGTACCGGTGATTTAGCAGCGATTTTAACCTCGCTTGAGCCTGGTGACGTTCTTTTCATTGATGAAATCCATAGATTACCAAAGATTGTCGAAGAAATATTGTATTCCTCCATGGAAGATTTTGTCATTGATATTGTTGTAGGTAAAGATAATGGGGCCAAATCAATTCGCGTTGATTTGCCACCATTCACCTTAATTGGGGCCACAACTCGCTTTGGCGATCTCACCGGACCACTTCGTGATCGGTTCGGTATTGTCCATAAATTAGAATTTTACTCCGATAGTGATCTGGAGACTATCTGTCGCAGAACCGCTTCGATATACAATTGTGAAATCTGTGAAACAGCAATCGTTGAATTAGCGAAACGGAGCCGAGGCACGCCAAGAATCGTCAATCGCCTTTTCCGTCGAGTTCGTGATTATGCTGACATTCTTGCCGATGGAGTCATTACACTTCCTATTACCCAAACGGCTTTGGAAAAACTTAAAATTGATGCTTCGGGATTGGATCGTAAAGATCGGGAATATCTCGCAGTCATCATTGAAAAGTATCATGGTGGGCCGGTTGGTTTGGAAACTATTGCCACTTCCATCAGTGAGGATGCTTTGACTTTGGAAGACGTTTATGAACCATATTTGATTCAAAAGGGCTTTATTAGTCGTACTCCGCGAGGGCGAGTCGCAACCGATTTGGCTTATCAACACCTTAAAAAAGGTTACCAAGGATCGTTATTCTAATATGAAAACAACTGATTTTGATTATTTGCTACCAGAAGAATTAATTGCCCAGACTCCTTTACTGGAAAGATCATCTTCGCGACTGCTAGTTTGTGGTCGCGATAATTTTGAAATTAACCATGATCATTTTTATAATTTGCCAAATTATCTAAAAAAGGGTGATGTTTTAGTTATTAACGATACTAAAGTGTTGCCGGCAAGGCTAACGGGTATCAAGCAAGATACCAAAGCAGTGATTGAAATACTGTTACTCCGACAGATAAAAGATGACTGTTGGGAAACCATTGCCAAACCGGCTAGACGAGTCAAAGTTGGATCCGTTGTCGATTTTGGTGATGGTCTGTTACAAGCAAAATGTACAACTCGCGGTGAAGATGGGCTATGCAATTTTGATTTTTCCTATCAAGGCATATTTTTGGAATTACTCGAGCACCTTGGTGAGATGCCACTGCCGCCTTATATTCACGAAAAATTGATCGATCAAAGTCGTTACCAGACAGTTTATTCCCAAATCTCTGGCAGTGCTGCTGCGCCAACAGCAGGATTGCATTTTACTGACCAATTAATCGCTAAAATCAAGGAAAAAGGGGTATTGGTCTACCCGATAACATTACACGTAGGACTAGGGACATTTCGTCCCGTTTCAGTAGAAGATGTCGCTTTGCATAAAATGCACTCAGAATACTTCCAAATGTCACAAGAAACCGCTGATGCATTAAATCTTGCACGACTGGAAAATCGCAACATTATCGCAATTGGAACCACTTCAACACGAACACTAGAAACAATATATAAACAAAATAACTCTTTTGTGAAAAGTAGCGGATGGACCGATATATTTATCTATCCGGGATACAAATTTAACGCTATTGATGGTTTAATAACCAACTTTCATTTGCCAAAATCAACCTTGTTAATGCTGGTATCGGCTTTTGCCTCAAAACCGATAATTATGAACGCATATTCGGTGGCTATTAAAGAGAAGTATCGCTTTTTCTCATTTGGTGATGCGATGTTTATCATGCCGCAAAACCATTTATAATCTTTTCAAATATTTAAAATTATTAGGAACTTAAATACTTATCATTAAATAATACCAAAATTAGTTTATGGAGGAACATCATGGAACGAAAAGTTATTGTAGAAGTATCCGCAAGACATGCTCATCTTAGCCAAGCCGATTTGGACATTTTATTTGGTAAAGGCCATCAGTTAGTGGTTAAAAAAATGCTTTCGCAACCGCATCAGTTTGCTGCCGAAGAGAAAGTGACGATTGTCGGTCCAAAAAGAGAAATTTCCGGAGTGTCTATTCTTGGACCAGTTCGAAAAGATACGCAAGTCGAAATCTCCCTAACAGATGCTAGAATGATTGGGGTGAGTGCTTTAGTGCGAGAATCAGGCGATATAAACGGAAGTTCACCATGCAAAATAATTGGACCTTGTGGTCAAATTGATATCACAGAAGGTCTGATTGTCGCAAAGAGGCATATTCATCTTACCCCTGATACTGCAATCTTGTATGGACTAAAGGACAAACAGATTGTTTGTGTTAAACTCGATACACCTAACCGATCGTTAATATTTGATGATGTAGTCATTCGGGTTCGAGCTGATTTTGCGGATGCGATGCATATCGATACTGACGAAGGAAATGCTGCTGCCTTTAGTGGCATTGTTTATGGAACTATTTTATAATTTGAAGGGAAAGATCTATTGATGTCATTTGCTTTTGAAGTAACGCATGTTTGTCAGCAATCGGGGGCTCGTTGTGGAATTTTACATACCGATCATGGCGATTTTGAAACTCCAATTTACATGCCGGTCGGGACCCAAGCAACCGTTAAAACGCTTGATCCGATGGAAATAAAAGCGGTTAGTGATGGGTTGATTTTGGGGAACACATACCATCTTTGGTTACAGCCAGGTGATGAAATTATTAAAAACCACGGAGGAATCCGCGGTTTTATGCATTGGAATGGCGGATTGTTGACCGACTCCGGAGGCTTTCAGGTCTTTAGCCTAGCTCATATTCGAAAAATCACTGAAGCGGGTGTTGAATTCCGTCATCACCTTTCGGGAGAAAAATTATTTCTATCACCCGAAAAATCAATTCAAATTCAAAATAATCTCGGAGCTGACATCATCATGAGTTTTGATGAATGTCCCCCATTTGAGTCGACATATGAATATATGCAAGCTTCAGTAGAAAGGACAATTCGTTGGGCAAAACGGGGCAAAACAGCGCATCAATTTCCAAATAATCAAGCATTATTTGGTATTGTTCAGGGCGGGCCATTTCTTGATTTGCGTAAAAAAGCAATTGATGAGTTGGTTAAAATCGATTTTCCAGGTTATTCCATTGGCGGTTTGGCCATTGGTGAGACCAAAGAAGAAATGTATAAGGTTTTGGCCTATTTAAATACCATCATGCCAATCGATAAACCCCGCTATTTGATGGGTGTTGGTGCTCCTGATGATTTGCTTATCGGAGCGATAAACGGTATCGATATGTTTGACTGTGTTCAAGCCACCCGGATTGCTCGTCATGGAACCGCTATGACTTCTGAGGGCAAAGTCGTAATCAAAAATAAAGAATACGAAGCCGATATGACACCCCTTGATCATCAGTGTGATTGTCCAGTTTGTCAATCATATACACGCAGCTATCTTCGCCATCTTTTCAAAGCTGGTGAAATATTGGCGATGCGTTTGGTTACTTATCACAATTTGTATTTTCTTAAACAGATGATGAAAAATGTTCGTAAAGCCATTAATGAAGATCGGTTACTGGATTTTAAAAACGAATTTTTTGCACAATATTATCTATAATACATCACAATAGGATTATAGAAAAACCGCTGTACAACGCACAAATAAAAAAAAGTGAATCGATGATATTGATATTTTCGATGCATATTCGTATAATGATGATAAAGGTATAAAGTTCTTTATAAAAGCCATTGTTTATTCAATTAAACATATAGTTTTTATAGTGAATTTGTGATACGATATAAGAAAGAACCGAATGCGGAGGTTTTTATATGTTTGATATCAACGACAAATTCAATCAAAAACCCATGATCAAAGTAATCGGTGTCGGTGGCGGTGGCGGGTCAGCTATCAACCGCATGATTGAAAATGATGTTCAGGGTGTCGAATTCGTAGTTATGAATACTGATGCACAGGTTTTAAAATTATCTAAAGCTGACATTCGTCTTCAACTTGGGAAGATGCTTACAAGAGGTCTTGGGGCTGGTGCTAGCCCCGAAGTTGGTCGACAAGCGGCTTTGGAATCGGAAGATGAAATTCGAGAAATTCTTGCGGAAACCGACATGGTCTTCATTACCGCGGGCATGGGTGGGGGAACAGGAACTGGTGCGGCACCCGTTATCGCCCGAATTGCTCGAGAAATGGGTTGTCTTACAATTGGTATTGTCACTAAACCCTTTAGCTTCGAAGGTCGCAAACGGGCCGCTGTGGCTTTAACGGGACTAGAAGAATTAAAACCGTTTGTCGATACGCTTATTGTCATTCCTAATGATAAGTTACTATATATAGTCGACAAAGATACACCTTATTTGGATGCTTTCCGTGAGGCTGATAACGTTTTACGGCAAGGGGTTCAGGGTATCACCGAAATTATTGCTGTACCGGGTGTTGTTAACGTTGATTTTGCCGATGTTAAAACGGTTATGAAAGATAAAGGTACCGCATTAATGGGAATTGGAATTGCCTCAGGGGATAATCGTGCCGTCGAGGCCGCCCGCGCAGCAATTCGTAGTCCACTATTAGAAACATCCATTAATGGCGCAACTGATGCCATTGTCAATATCACTTCTGGATATGATGCCTCATTATATGAAATAAATGAAATCGTTGAAGAAATTCAAAAAAGTTCGACGACCGATATCAATGTCATTTATGGGTCAGCCATTAACATTGATTTAAACGATGAAATCATTGTAACCGTCATTGCAACGGGCTTCTCAGAGGATCCATTGTTTAAAGATACAACAATCCAAAAGGCTGAACAAAATCAAGTTGTTTCTCCTCATATCGACGAAGTTTTTCAAAAGCCGATCAATAAGTCAAAAAAAGATTTAAAGAAAGAGGAAAAACTAAAAAAAGAGCATGACAAATTACCCAAAAAACCAGACGAGGAACCTGAAGATATTCAAATTCCTTCATGGCTTCGCGATCGATTCAAAAAATAACGTGAAAGGCTAGTTAATCTGGCCTTTTTTGTTTTACAAATAAGTTGTCTTTTACCTAAATGAATGATAAAATTGTTGTGAAAAGGGGGGTGTGAGATATGAATGAAGAAACTGATTTAACCCAGTCTTTTGAAGCCGAAATTTTATCAATCTTGCACAGCGATTCTTCCCCCGAAAACAAGATATCGCTTTTGGATGAGTATCATGATTATGAGCTGAGTCAAACATTGTTAGCGATGACCCATGATGATCGGCATCGTTTTTTTCTATTATTCAAACCCGATGTCATCGCCAATATTATTGCTCAATTAGCTCCCCATGATGTCATTCCGATCTTAAACGAGATGCATCTTTCTGATGCCGGAAAGATTTTAAATGAGATGCAAGGTGATGACTTAGTTGACCTCTTGCAAGCTTTTGCAACACGGGACGAACGAGTGACGTTTTTGTCATTGATAAATATTGAAAAACGCAATAGTATCAAAAGAATGATTGATTATGATGAAACAGTTGTTGGTTCAATTATGAATAACAACTATGTTGAAATAGATTCTGCTTCGACTGTAAAAGCAGCGATTAAGACTTTAGTTCAAAGTGCCCCAAAAGTCGAATTCGTCAATAATATCTACATAACGGAAAACCACTTACTTACCGGAGTATTATCCCTAAAGGAGATAATCAGCGCCGGAAATCAACCGGATCGTCCCATTGCCGATATTATGACGATAAACTTAATCAGTGTTTTCCCGACCACACCAAAGGCAGAAGCAATTCAGTTAATGAAAGACTATGATTTTTATCTGTTACCCGTCATCGATCATGAACGAATGCTACTGGGAGTAATTTCCTTTGATGATATTACTGAGGCCATTGATACCGAAAGCGATACTGATTATGCAAAGTTGGCTGCTGTTTCGGACATCACCATCAACGAAGATGCAGAAACTGTTTTTACCACTGTCAAAAAACGTTTTCCATGGCTAATAGTACTGTTGGCTTTCGATTTAGGAACATCATCAATTGTCGCTGGTTTTGGGGCTACTTTAACAGCTTTGCCGATGCTAGCTTTGTTTATGCCTTTGATTCTCAATATGGCAGGTAACACCGGAACCCAAAGTCTTGGTGTCATCATCGGTTTGTTTTCGCGGAATAAACTAAACGAAAAAAAAACCATTTGGCAGCATTTATTAAAAGAAATGTTGGTCGGTATTTTTGATGGACTAGTCATTGGCATTTTACTGTTTGCGATGGTTTTAGGGATTAAAACAGTCGGGGGATCAACGTTTTCAGAGGCCTTCCCATTTGCCTTAGTTATTGGAACAGCTATTGCGGTAGCACTAGCGGTTTCAACACTTTCTGGTGCTGTTGTCCCGTTGATAGTCAAATTATTTAAAATTGATCCCGCTGTTGCTTCTGGACCATTTATCACTACGATTGATGATATCGTCGCTTTGGTCATTTATTTTGGCCTAGCAATTTTGATGCTCGGTAATTTATTATAGGAGGTGCTTTTATGGACAATGAAAACCAAAATGTTGATAATGAACTACAACGAAGCTTTGTCGATGAAATCGTCGCCTTGATTAACGATCATTTATCTGATCCTGATTTTGCATCGGAAATCAATGAATATCATCCTTTTGACATTTCTCGTGCTTTTAAAGAAATCGATAAAAATAAGCGGATCGAAGTTTGTAATCGCCTGCCAATTAGCAGTGTCGCTGCGATCTTTGAACACTTCGATAATGATGACGCAATAGAATATATCAAAGAGTTTTCACCAGCTTTTGCCGTTGCCATTATTGACCACATGGAAACTGACGATGCCGTTGACTTAATGCAATATTTGGTCGCTGAAGATGAAGATACGGATCTAGTCAACTTACTTAGTCCTAAAAAAAGAAATGAATTAAAGAAGTTTTGGAATTATTCGAAAGATGAAATCGGATCCGTCATGTCCAATAGCTTCATCGAAATTCCTTTGTCAATGTCAGTCAAGGACGCAATGAAAAAAGTGACTGGCATCGCCGGAGAAACTGATTATATTTCTATTTTATATATTGTTGACAAACAAAAATTGGTCGGGTATCTTAAACTTAAGCAGTTAATAATTGCTCGTGCATCCGAAACGATTTCAGACATTATCGAGACCCGATTTGTATCCGCAAAACCCACAGAAGATAAAGAAGTAGTAGCACGTTTGATGCAAGACTATGGGCTTTCATCAATGCCAATTATCGATGATGAAGGGGGAATCGTTGGAATCATCACTCATGATGTCATGATGGACATTATCGCTGATGAACAAAGTGAGGATTATGCCCGATTTGCCGGTTTAGGTTCCGGCGACATCGAAGCCCAATCAGAAACCGTCTTTAAGTCCATAAAAAGTCGACTTCCTTGGTTAACCATCTTGTTGTTTTTAAGTTTAATCACTTCCATAATTTTGACTGTATTTGAAGGGGCATTATCAAATGCGGCCGTTTTAGCCGCACAGATTGCCGTCTATATGCCCCTTATTTTAGGGATGTCAGGCAATGCTGGCACGCAAAGCCTTGCGGTAATGATCCGCTATTTAATTGTTAATGATAATGATATTGCCAAAGCTGCCATTCGCAAACATCTGCGACGTGAAATCGGAACAGGAATAATTCAAGGGCTTTTGATTGGATTATTGACATTTAGTGTTATAATTATCTCTAACCTGATTAAAACAGGATTTCAAATTGATAGCAAAATTTGGATTTACGCTGCGGTCACAGGAGGATCGATTTTCTCAGCCATTTTGGTTGCGACAATCTTAGGGGCAACCATTCCGCTACTGATGGTCAAACTTAAATTTGATCCCGCCGTTGCATCGGGACCGTTTATATCAACTGTATCAGATATTATTGCTTTATTAGTTTACTATTCAATCAGTTTGGCAGTCTTATTGCCATTATTTTCATAAAGGAGTATCATATGACACTAACCGGAAAACAGAAAAACTATCTTCGCGGCCTTGCACAAACAAAAAAGCCGATTTTTCAAGTTGGAAAAGAAGGGGTAACACCAATTCTTGTACACAACATCAGTGAATATCTTTTAAAACACGAATTAATTAAAATTGTATTACTGGAGACTTGTCCTCAAGATGTAATTGCGACAAGTGAAATAGTAGAAGCACAAGGCATTGCCGTTGTTCAAGTTATTGGCAGAAAAATGGTTCTATATCAACGGAATCCCAAATTAGAACATCAAATTGTGTTACCGAGGTAATTATGAAAATATTATTGACAAATGATGATGGTTATAATGCCATTGGTATCAAAATCCTGTTTGAAAAATTACAAAAATATGGTGAAGTTACAATCGTCGCTCCTCATACTCACATGAGCGGGGCCTCGGTGTCCCGAGTTTTTTGGAATGAATCGAAAGTGTACAAGCACAGTGACCAAATTTATAGTGTGGAAGGCACACCAGCCGATGCCGTTCATTTTGCAATTTTCGGTTTAAAATTGAATCCCGATCTTGTGGTATCCGGCATCAATGATGGTCTAAATATCGGCCTTGATACCATATATTCTGGTACTGTTGGCGCCGGCATGGAGGCCTTAAAAGCTAACATAGCCGCCATAGCTTTTTCCTGTGATTTTAATTTTTTTGCCCCCGCTGAAACGGATTTTGAGACAGTCATGGACTTTATCATCAGTCACCAATTATTGACCAATAAATATCTGTTGAATGTCAATTTTATCTCCAAAAAACATACAAAATCGAAAGGAATTCTGTTGACAGATATCGCTTTTCGACCGATGAACAATTACTACCTTGAGGGTCCTAATGGCACATATAAAAATCGGCGAAGCTATCTACCATATGAGTATATTCCCAACACAGATTTGTGGGCGGCTGAATATGGTTATACTTCGATTACCCCCCTCAAATTAGGAAACCGGACTTTCACCGGTTTAACCGAATTACGCAAGCGGGTGAATGAGCATGAAAAACCTTAAGCGGATGTTACCATTTACCATTTTTTATGTCATCAATGTAATTGGTGTCGGATTGGTGATATGGTTAGCCGATCTTGGCGTTAGTACCAATATTGTCCTTGCTTTGTATCTGGTAGTTTTAACAGCTTTCTTTTCCTACGATCTTGCCAATGGGAAAAAAGGCAAATAACCATATTATATTGTTTGAAAGCGGGTTTGATTTCAATGAATTTATCTTTAAATATTCAGAAAATCCAATCAAAACTCCAAAACCAAACGATCGTCGCCGCCACGAAATATGTTGAAAGTGACATTATTCGACAATTGTTTAGTCAAGGAATCACCAATATCGGGGAAAATATTGCCCAAGCATTACTGAAAAAACAATCCGAACTTCTTGATTTGCCAATCACTTGGCATTTTATTGGGCATCTGCAAACCAACAAAGTCAAAACAATTATTAATAAAATCACATATCTTCATTCTTTAGATTCGCTGCGTTTAGCTGCAGAAATCAATCGTTTTCGAAACACACCTTTGGCTTGCTTTATCGAAGTAAACATTTCCAATGAACCCGCAAAAACAGGCATCGCCATTGAAGAATTAACAAATTTTGTCACTGAGTTAGCCAAATATGATAAAATAATAGTAGTCGGTTTGATGGGCATGGCGGCCAATACCTCTGATTTTGCAGAGATTCGCCGCAGTTTCATGAAATTGGCACAGTTACGATATGATATCCAAAAAAGACAATTACCATCGGCGCCATGTCAGTTTTTATCAATGGGAATGAGCCACGATTACCAAATCGCCATTGAATGTGGAGCCACACACTTACGATTGGGTTCAATATTATTTAGAAGTGAGGAATGACAATGAGTATGTTTTCTCGCAAAAAACCGGAAACAACTTCCGATATCGGGTTTGACTCGTTAGAATTTTATCGAATTCAGGATTCATCGAAAATTTATGAATATGCCGAAAAAATAATGCATCGGATTCCAATCGTCGTCAATTTTAGCGATTGTTTGATAACCGAAGCCAATGAGGTGCTGATGTTTCTTACCGGCGTTCTTTATGCTTGCGATGGGGAAATCGTCAAAATCCAAGACAAGATTTATCTGATGGCTCAAAAAAATGATCTCAATGGACCGACGCTAAAACGCTTTATAAGTCAGTATAGTACAAAAAAATAACTATGGACAATATTTTACGACAGATTCTATATTATGGATATTATGTTTTGTATGTATACTTCTTTATAATTATTGTGCAAGTTCTTCTCAGTTGGACACCAATCGTAAAAACCCGGTTTTATGAGTTTTTGACTAAAATCACAAATCCATATATGAGCTTATTTCGCCATTGGCTAGTAATTGGCAATATTGACTTTACTCCAATGATAGGTTTAATCTTATTTCAAGTGATTTTAGCCTTTATTGCTCGGGTTTTATAAGCTTTAATATTAATGTTGTATTTTTCTCGATGATTTGGTATAATTGTGCTAATCATAAATTGATGACCGGGACAAGACATAATCGCAATCATCTTTAGAGATCGGACGATTGGTGAAAGTCTGAAAGCAGCGAAAGTGTTATCCCCCGCGAGAGAATTATTGAATTTTGAGTAAATAATTCCGCTTGTCCGCGTTAAAGACGTTTAAGTGCTAGTTTTCTAGAACAAAGGTGGTACCGCGGTGAAAATCGTCCTTTTTAGGTCGATTTTTTTGTTTTTAGGCAGAAAGAAGGAATATTATGGAAGATAAAAAGAGTTTTAAAAACACATTACTAATGCCCGAAACGGGATTTCCGATGCGAGGGAACCTTGGAGCGAAAGAAGTGGAAATTCAAAAATATTGGGAAGAATCCGGTTTGTATGCTGCCCGATTAGATAAAAATGCAGGCAATCCTTACTATGTGCTTCATGATGGTCCACCCTATGCTAATGGTAGTATCCATACTGGACATGCTTTGAATAAATCGCTAAAGGATTTCATTTTACGGTATAAAAGCATGTCGGGTTTCTATGCTCCTTACATACCCGGGTGGGACACTCATGGTCTGCCGATTGAAAACGCTTTGTCAAAAGACCGTAAAGTCAATCGGAAATCCATGTCGATTGCCGATTTTCGCAAATTATGTGAGCAGTATGCTTTAGAACAGGTCGACATTCAAAGGCGGCAATTTCGGCGGCTAGGGATTTTAGGTGATTGGGATCATCCTTATATCACACTCGATAAAAAATACGAAGCTTCCCAGATTCGCTTATTTGCAATCATGGCTGAAAAGGGTTTAATCTATAAAGGCTTAAAACCCGTTTATTGGTCACCTTCAAGTGAATCGGCACTAGCTGAAGCCGAAATTGAATACTATGACATCTCATCACCCTCGATTTTTGTGGCAATGCCGTCGGTAAAAACTAACGGTGTTTTCCCCAAATTGACAGAGTTTTTGATATGGACCACTACGCCTTGGACAATACCAGCTAACATGGCAATTTGTGTGGGTTCCCACATTGAATATGTATTGGTAAAAACGGATAATAACCGTCTGTTTGTCGTAGCGAAAAACCTTCTTGATACATTAAAAGAAACCCTTAGTTGGACCAAAGCCGATATCCAAAAAACGGTTTTAGGGTCTGATTTGGAAGGCATGACTTACAAACATCCGCTTTACGAACGAATTTCCCCCATCATTTTAGGTGATCATGTTACTACCGAAGATGGAACCGGGCTTGTTCATACTGCACCCGGACATGGTGAAGATGACTTCAATGTAGGCCAAAAATATCATCTTGATGTTTTCTGCCCTGTCGATTCGCGAGGATGCATGACCGAAGAAGCCGGCAAACGTTTCCAAGGATTATATGTCGATGATTGCAACATCGAAGTAATTAAAGCTTTGACGGAAGTCGATGCATTGTTAAAGATGACAGCTATCAAACATAGTTATCCACACGATTGGCGAACACATCAACCGGTAATTTTCCGCGCCACCGAACAATGGTTTGCCTCAATCGAGGCCCTAAAAACAGATATTCTTAAGGCGATTGGCACAGTTAAATGGTACCCCGCATGGGGAGAAGTGCGAATCGCAAACATGATTAAGGATCGCGAAGCTTGGTGTATCTCGCGACAACGGGCTTGGGGAGTTCCGATTCCGATTTTTTATACCGAAAAAAACACCCCAATTGTTGATAAAACAGTTATCGACCATATCGCTGACATCTTTGAACAGGAAGGCTCAAATGCTTGGTTTGAGAAAACTGCTACCGAACTGTTGCCTAAGAACTTCACTCACCCCAACAGTCCTAATAATCGCTTTACCAAAGAAACTGATATTATGGATGTATGGTTTGATTCAGGCTCAAGTCATCATGGTGGGCTATTAGATAAAGGTTTACCATACCCTGCTGATTTGTATCTTGAAGGATCGGACCAATATCGAGGGTGGTTCAACTCCAGTCTAACCACCGGTATTGCCACAATGGGCAAAAGTCCTTATCGGACGGTAGTATCTCATGGATGGGTTTTGGATGGCGAAGGTCGCAAAATGTCTAAATCACTGGGCAATACCATTGATCCTAACAAAATTATCAACTCGCTGGGATCAGACATTTTGCGTTTGTGGGTTGCCAGTGTTGATTATCAATCCGATGTTCGTATCTCCGATGATTTAATTAATCAAGTTTCCGAAACGTATCGAAAAATTCGTAACACTTTCAAATTTATGCTCGGAAATCTTTTTGATTTCGATTTTCATTTCGATGTAATTACTTATAATCAATTGTCGGAAATTGATCGTTATATGCTTATAAAAACCGACCAACTTATTAAAGATGTCATTGAAGCATATGATGATTTTCGCTTTGATGATGTTTATCGAAAAGTGGCAAATTTTGTTAATTTTATATCCTCATTCTATTTAGATTTTGCAAAAGATGTCCTTTATATCGAAAAAGCCAATTCGTTGTCACGTCGTAGCATTCAAACTGTTATATATCATATGACTGATACGCTACTTAGATTACTAACACCAATCATTCCTCATACGACTTCGGAAGCGTATAGTTACTTGCCACACAAAGATGAGGTCGATGTCTACCTGCTATCGATGCCAGTGCCAAAATACGCAGATGATAATTTAGAAGCATGGTATGATCAATTCATGATTTTACGGGAAACGGTGTTAAAGGCGCTTGAAGAAGCACGTGAAAAAAAGATTATTGGTAAAAGCTTTAATGCTAAACTTGTTCTTTATCCCAAAGGAAAAATCATCGATTTGCTCAACCGGATTCAAGTTAACTTGCAACAAGTATTTATCGTTTCCCAGTTAGAAGTCAAAACGGAAGGTTACGGTTCATATAAAGGCGATGATGTTTCAATTGATGTTTTTGCCGCAGAGGGTCACACCTGCGAACGGTGTTGGCAAGTTGTCGATCATCTTGATGAACAGGGTTTATGTGACCGCTGTAAAGAAGTGATTCGCTGATTCCCCTTTTTCGTCAAAATTGACAATCGAAAGGTTATCGAGTATAATTTCACCGTAAATATTTATAAAAGGTTTAAGGAGAGATGACTATGGAAATCAATAAATTGATTGATCACACATATCTTAAGGCTTTCGGAACCAAAAAAGAAATCGATACGTTGCTGGAAGAAGCAATTAAGTACCATTTTAAAAGTGTTTGCATTCAACCTTGCTTCGTGAAATACGCAGCCGAAAAATTGGTTAATACCGGTGTTTTAGTCTGCACGGTTATTGGGTTTCCGTTAGGAACGAATACTACGGAAACGAAAGTTTTCGAAACTTTGAATGCCATCGCTAACGGTGCCGATGAGATTGATATGGTCATTAACATTGGCGAAATGAAAGCAGCCAACTATGATTACATCAAAAATGAAGTTGATAGCGTTGTCAAAGCGGCAGGGGGAAATACCGTTAAAGTAATTATTGAAACTTGTTACCTGACAAAAGCCGAAATTGCCAAGGTAAGTACTATTATTGGTTCAACCCAGGCGACTTTCATAAAAACGTCCACGGGTTTTGGTACCGCAGGTGCGACCGCCGAAGATGTAAAAATCATGAAAGAAAATGGTAACGGTAAAGCGGTCAAGGCTGCTGGGGGCGTACGAACCCGTGAAGACCTTGATGCTATGGTGGCCGCAGGCGCAACCCGAATCGGAACTTCAAACGGAGTTACCTTGATGCAAGATGGTATCGGAAGCGAATATTGATGAGTGACTATCAAGCGCTCGTTTTGAAAAAAACGACTCAGGTAATTCGCCCGTTTCATTGGTGGTCGTTTCTTATCAATGTTGCGATTGCTTCTGTAATTGTTATTGCCCTTGTTTGGCTGTTGACGCAAGAACTAAACTGGATAATATCCTTGGCTGTGATTCCAATTACTTTCGTTTATAATTTACTGAAAGATTGTCTCAACCGGATTTATATGCATAGCATAATTCAACGTCAATATGCTTATACCATCGGTAAGCATCCGGAATGGCAATTATATATCCCGGTTTTTAGTGATGCCACGAATATGTACCGTTTGAAATCAACAGCTTTATTATTTCGAGAAACGACTTGCTCACTAATTACATTTAAACACCGTTTCTTTGCCAAATATCCTGATGATTCGATTTTAGTACCTTTGGGAAAAGATTTTAGCATTACTAGTTTTGAGCCAGTACCAAAACAACCATATGGTTTTTGTCACATTTCCCTTATGGGTACTGATTTTACTATCGGTGTTCTTTACGATGAAAAACTCATAAAAAAAATACAGTCGGTTATCGACGATAACACAAAGGATGTGTAATTATGTCAACACCCCATAATCAAGCGGAAATCGGCCAAATCGCCAAAACGGTTTTAATGCCTGGAGATCCACTACGTGCTAAATTTATCGCTGACACTTTTTTAGAAAACGTTGTATGTTTTAACAATGTTAGGAATATGTACGGTTATACCGGAACCTATCATGGCAAATCGATTAGTGTCATGGGTTCGGGAATGGGAATGCCTTCAATTGGCATCTATTCATATGAATTATATAAATTTTATGATGTCAAGACCATCATCCGCATTGGCTCAGCCGGAGCATATTCTCCCGATTTGCATTTGTTTGATGTCGTGATGGTCACTGAATCATACAGCGAATCAAATTATGCTCGCTCGCAAAACGGATTTAAAAGACATCTAATCAAAGCCAGTAAAACAGTCAATAATAAAATTGCAAAAGTTGCTCTACGTTTAGAAATTCCGCTTATTGCCGGACGAATTCATTCCAGCGATGTTTTTTATCATGAAAATCCCATTGATCGTGAAAGTTTAGTCAATGACAAGCATTGCTTAGCGGTGGAGATGGAATCATTTGCATTATTCCATAACGCCAATGCTCTGGGAAAGAAAGCGGCATGTTTGTTAACAATAAGCGACTCCCTTGTCACCCATGAGGAAACGACCGCTGAACAACGCGAAACCGCATTCACCAACATGATGAAAATAGCCTTGGAACTGGCTTAAATATTCCTTAGACAATGTTGGATATGGAAACATTGTTGCCGAAAGGATTCAATGGAACATCGACTATTCTTATACCCTGGTTATACGCTTCAGTGCATAAAAACCGCCAAATTTAAAACCTTTTCGATAGCGCTTCGCTTTGCGAGCGCTTTTTTACCTGAAGCCATTAACAATCGCGCACTATTACCAAATGTCTTGTTGGGAGGGACAAAAAAATATCCCTCTAAAGCGCTTTTACAAACGCAAATGGATGCATTATATGGTCTCACATTGAATGTGGGCACCGAAAAAATCGGCACCGAAAGTGTCATTTATTTCGAAATGAAATTCGTGAATGAAAAATACTTACCTAATCAAGGCATGGCGCTTGCCGAAGCACTTGATTTACTCGCCGAAATTATCTATAATCCTCGTCAGATAAAGAACCTTTTTTGCCAACAGATCGTCGATGAAGAAATTCGTTTACTTAAAGAAGATTTTGAAGCGGAATATATAAACAAATCCGAATATGCTTACAATCAATTTATGAAGACAATGTTCAAAACAGAACTTCATCAGTATCGTGCCAAAGGCATTTACGAAACCCTAGATGAAGTGACATTGGTTTCATTAAAAAACAGTTATCTTCAAATGTTACATAACGATAATGTAACAATCATTTGTGTTGGTGATTTTGAATATGCGACTATGGATGCTTTAATTGCAAAACGTTTTTCTTTTGATTCCCCCATTCACCAAGAATCTTGGTTAGATAGAGAAACTAAAGATATAGTAAACGCCACTGTCGTCACTGAAGATAGCGATGTCAGTCAAGCACGCATTAATCAAGGCTACCGCTTTCCTGTTCGCTTTGGTGATCAAGATTATTACGCAGGTGTCGTCCTTAACGCCATCTTTGGTGAGTTCGACCATTCACAGCTGTTTCAAATTGTTAGAGAGGAAAATACCCTTTGTTATTATATTAGCAGTTCCTATGATTCAAATAAGGGCGTAATCATTATGATGGCTGGAGTCGATCCGGGGAATGAAGAGCAAACGTTGGCTTTAATCGACACGATTGTCAAAGGTTTAAAAACCGGAGCGCTTGCTGACGAAGAAATAACCATTGCGAAGGAATCACTAATTCAAAGGATTCGTCAAAATGCCGATTCTCCAGAACGATTAGCACATTTGTTCTTTTTATACCGAAAGACTCTTGGCAAAGAATTTGATCCTAACCAAACACTTGCGGCCATCGCCGCAGTTAACAAACAAGATATTATTACGGTTGCTCAAAAATTAACATTAGACACAACCTATATTTTAACCAAGAAGGTTCAATAAATGCAGATTCGACAAGATATAACAGTAAAGGAATCAATTTACGAGATTACTTTGGCAGATGGAATGCAGGTGCATATGATTCCTAAACCTGGTTTCGCGAAAACAGAAGTTGCTCTTTCGGTAGCCTATGGCGCCGTGGATCGCGACGTTTTTCTTCGTGACGCTTCTGAAGTGACAACATTTCCTGATGGTACTGCACACTTTTTGGAGCATATGTTATTTGAATCCGAAAGTGAAAACATATCTAAACAGTTTTCAGCAGTTGGGGCCAATGTTAATGCTTATACATCACAAACGCGGACTTCATACTTTTTTTCTACCACTAATGGGATTACGGAACCATTACGACTACTACTAAATCTAATCTTCTTTCCAAACTTTTCTTCGGAACTCATTGATAAAGAAAGACAGATTATTGCCCGTGAGATTCGTATGTACCGTGACGACCTCGATCAAACAATATTTGAAGACACTTTGAAAGCATTATATCACAATCATCCAATTAAGACCGATATAGCCGGGACGGAAGAATCCATCGCTAAAATTGATGATTATTGGTTAAAAATGGCATATGATACTTTCTATCATCCAAAGAATATCCATCTTGTAATTGTAGGAGATATCAATCCTGAAGCTTTGGTAGCCCAGATTGAAAAGCATCCCTTTATGCAACTGACCCGTCCTAATAGACTAATGTATCGAGTTGTCCATATGGAAGATAACAAAGTCAAGAGATCACTGATATCGACAACAAAAGATCTCAACACTGACATGCTGATGGTGGGTGTAAAGCTTGATAAAACGAATCATAAAACGGCTTTTGAAAATGACATTGATGAGATAAAATTAGCTTTTTTGTTGGATAATGTGTTGGGGAAAACTTCAAAAACATACCAAAACCTTATGAACAAACGATTGATAAATGATACATTTGAATTTTCCATAACCAATGAAAAAGACTATGGATATATCTTACTCTTTACAGAAACAAAAAAACCAATCGCTGCTAAAAGAGCAATCCTTGATGTGCTTATGCATCTTAGCACTTACTTCACTGATGAATTCCGTTTTCTGTTAGCAAAACGAAAAATGTTGGGAAACTTTATCCAATCTTTCGATCATATCAGTTCATTAACTGGATTTTTAACCGAATATGTGATGTCAGGAGTCGATTTGTTTCAATTATTTACTGCTGTTAACAATATCACTTTTCCTGAAGTAAAAGCAAATTTACCAACCATAACCAAAGATTCATGTACCGTTGTTCACTATCACCGCTAAAGACGGATAAACCATCCGTCTTTTTATTTTTGGGAATGGATTGATAAAAAAATATGATATAATGATTTGTAAGAGGGTGAGAAGATGAACCCATGTCGAGTTAAGTTAAAACCAACCGAAGAAATCCGTATTCGTCAAGGACATCCCTGGGTATATAGTAATGAGATCGCCTCGATTGAAGGTGAGATTGTTAGTGGTGATATTATCTCGGTTTTCGCTTCCGATCATTCTTTTGTTGGCAAGGGTTTTTTGAATACCGCTTCGAAAATATTTGTTCGCATTTTAACCCGCAAAGACATCGACATTCAAGATGATTTCTTTCGCGATTTAATCCATCAAGCTCATCAAATGCGAATCAATTTAGGTTACAATCACGCCTATCGTGCTTTTTTTTCCGATGCTGATGGCATTCCTGGATTGATTGTGGACAAGTATGAAGATTACTTAGTGATGCAAATTTTGTCTTTGGGAGTTGCAATCCGCAAACAATTATTCATTGATTTATTACAAGCGGAATTTCTACCCGTAGGCATCTATGAACGTAGTGACGTTCCAATTCGAAAAAAAGAAGGATTGCCCGAGTATAAAGGTATTGTATATGGAACCGTTCCCAACTCGATTATTATTCATGAAAATGAAATTTTGATGAGCGTTGACATACCGAATGGACAAAAGACGGGAACATTTCTTGATCAACAAGCCAACCATTCAGCCATACGCCCTTATGTCACTGGGAAAACAGTATTAGATTGTTTTTCTCATACGGGAGGATTTGGCCTTCATGCGGCTAAATACGGGGCCAAAACGGTCGAATGTGTCGATATTTCCACCTTGGCAATCAGTGAAATTGAAGCAAATGCTAGGCAAAATGATTTGCATAATGTCACAGCATTAAAAGCCGATGTTTTTGCCTTGTTACGCGATTATCAAACTGCCAATCGATTGTTTGATGTCATTATTCTTGATCCGCCTGCGTTTACCAAGAATCTTGATAAACTGGACAAAGCATATGCTGGCTATAAAGAAATAAATCTTCAAGCCATGAAACTAATTACATCCAGTGGGTATTTGGTGACATGTTCTTGTTCTCATTATATGACACCAGAACTATTCTTGGAAATGCTTCAAGAAGCGGCTGTTGATGCTAATCGCATTGCGCAAATGATAGAATTTCGCACTCAAGGTAAAGACCACCCTATGTTGCTTGGAATTGAAGAATCGCTATATTTGAAATGTGTAATCTTACGCATAAATGACAAACACTGAATTAGGAGCAAACCCATGATTATCAAAACCGTTGAATTTTACGGCAGCGCAGTTGAACGTCATCAATATCCTACTGATAACCTACCAGAGGTAGTACTATGTGGTCGGAGTAATGTTGGTAAATCTTCTTTTATCAATGCGATGCTGAATATGAAAAAAATTGCCAGAGTGTCATCGACACCGGGAAAAACCAGATTGGTAAATTTCTTTTTAATCAATAATAATTTCTACTTTGTCGATCTTCCTGGCTACGGATATGCTCATGTTTCATTTGATAATCAGGATGATTTTAAAACTCGTGTCGAAAAATATCTTGATTTCCGTCCCCAACTAAAAGCAGCAGTATTATTGCTTGATATCCGTCGAGTTCCAAATCCTGATGATTTAATGATGTATGCTTATTTCAAAGCTAAAATTATACCGATTGTCTTTATCTTGACCAAAGCGGACAAAATTACAAATAACGACAGATTGAAACAAATCGCCAGCATTCGACAAGTATTTCCAGCGGAGAAAACCGAGCAGTTCATCTTATTTTCCGCTACGACCAAAGAAAATGTTACACAAATTTGGGACATCTTAGAAAAACGAATCACAAAAACGGCGTAAATTCACAAACTATAGGGTGATTAGTATGATGCAAGATCTTTTCAACCGGATGGCTGATAACTATGATCAAATGGTCATCGATGCCGACAACTTAAATCAGTTTCCCTTTGCGGGATACCAAAAAAATATCAATTTTATCGCCACTGCCATTGAAGATGACTCTCGACTGGGAAAATCCCGGGTTTTAGATTTGGGAATTGGGACAGGCATTTTGGAAGCCAAGATTAAACCAGAAAAAATTGAATTAACTGGAATTGATATCTCCGATAAGATGCTGGAAATTACTCAATTAAAACTGCCATCAGCGCGACTTTTTTGTCATGATTTCCGCACCGGATTACCAACTGAAATTAAAAATGACAAATTCGATATCATCATTGCCACATATTCAATGCATCACCTTGATTTTGACGAGTGGTTAAACTATATTCACTTTTTATCCCATCACTTGACCGTTTTTGGTAAAATCTATATTGGTGATATATTCTTTGTGAACGAAGGTGAAAAACGCGCTTGCCGGCAAGCTAACATTGATTCGTGGGACGATAGTGAATATTACCATGTCTTTGAAGCAATAGTATCCCGCATTACCGAGCATTTAGCAATCAGCTTTGTCAAACTCTCATTTTGCGCTGGAGTTATCATCGTGGAGAATTATCACGAATGCACTTTACATCCAGATGAACTTTTGATAAAATATTAAAGAACAGCGAAGAAGCGGAAGAGTAATGAATAACCGTTGTGAAGAGAGTAAACAGATGGTGCAAGTTTACCTACGGATTTCATGAAGGTCGCCGTTGAGCTGATATAGCGAAACTTAGTAGTTATGTCCGTTACCCGCGTTAAGGGATTAAGCGCCGGTTTTTTTACCGGAACTAAGGTGGTACCGCGACTTGTCGTCCTTTTTAGGGACGATTTTTTATTTAAATGGAGGCAACATGGAAAATCGTGATTATATTACATTTATTCGTTCAAAAGTTGGCAATGCTAAAATTATTCTAAATGCTGCATGTGCAGTGATTGTCAATGATAAAAAGGAAATACTTTTACAAAAGCGTTGTGATAACCATAAGTGGGGATTACCTGGAGGTCTTATGGAACTTGATGAATCGATTGTCAAGACGATGATTCGTGAAGTTAAAGAAGAAACAAACCTTGATGTTGAACCATGCGATTTTATTGGTGTTTTCATAAACCCAAATATGCGTTGGCGAGTAGCTGACGAAGCTCAAGTTATCTGCTTTTCCTTTGTTGCCAAAATTATCAGCGGAGACCTGAGAGTCAACGATTTAGAATCGTTAGAATTACGTTATTTCGGAAAAGATGAACTTCCGGAAATTCATTCAATTGACAATGTGCAAATGATTCAAGCGTATTACTCGGGAAAAAGGAACCTTATTGAGGGGAGAGAATATCATGATTAAGATGAATCCAAAATATGATCATCATCAAATAGAAAGCGGAAAATATGAATATTGGCTCGAAAATGACTGTTTTGATGCTGGTGACACGACAAAAAAACCATTTACTGTTGTCATTCCACCGCCTAATATCACTGGAAAACTGCATCTTGGACATACGTGGGATACAACCTTACAAGATATTATCATCAGGCGAAAACGGATGCAAGGATATGATGCTCTTTATTTGCCAGGTATGGATCATGCCGGTATTGCAACACAAGCCAAAGTTGATCAGAAATTGCGATCTCAAGGAATCAGTCGCTACGATTTAGGTCGCGAAAAATATCTTGAAGTTGCTTGGAGTTGGAAAGCTGAATATGCCGATTTAATTCGTTCTCAATGGAAAGCAATTGGCTTGTCTGTTGACTATAAACATGAACGCTTTACGCTAGATAAGGGTTTGTCTGAGGCAGTAAATGAAGTGTTTGTTAAGTTATATAACGATGGATTGATTTACCGAGGGAAACGGATTATTAACTGGGACACTCAGGCCAAAACGGCATTATCAAACATCGAAATCGAACATCTTGATGTCGAGGGGGCTTTATACTATATTACCTATCCATTTACTGATGGAAATGGAGGTGTTACGGTAGCGACAACCAGACCCGAAACAATGTTTGGTGACGTCGCAATAATGGTCCATCCCGATGATGAACGCTATTTCCCAGTTCATGGCAAACGTGTTTATATTCCGACAACTAAACGCGACATTCCGATTATTCTTGACGGATATGTTGATCAAACATTTGGTACTGGGGCAGTTAAAGTAACTCCAGCTCATGATCCTAACGATTTTGAAGTTGGGAAGCGTCATCATTTGCCTATGCCATTATGCATGAACGAAGATGGAACCATGAACGAGATGGCAAAAGCTTACATTGGCCTTGACCGATTTGTTTGTCGTCAACAAGTACTAAAAGATTTGCAGGAGTTAGGCTTAATCGTTAAAACAGAGCCAATTGTTCATAGTGTTGGCCATAGTGAGCGAACGGGAGTTATAATTGAACCACGTTTGTCGAAACAATGGTTTGTTAAAATGGAGCCCTTAGCAAAATATGCAATTGCCAATAATACTGCTCAATTTATACCCGAACGATTTGAAAAGATTTTTAAGAACTGGATGGAAAACATTGAAGATTGGTGCATTTCCCGACAACTTTGGTGGGGTCATCGAATTCCGGTATGGTACAAGGACAAAGAAATATATTGTGGTATTTGTGCTCCCAAAGGTGAAGGCTGGATTCAAGATGAAGATGTTCTAGACACTTGGTTTTCATCAGCATTATGGCCCTTTTCTACGCTTGGCTGGCCACAAAAGACAGCTGATTTCCAGCGTTATTTCCCCACTGATGTCTTAGTAACCGGTTACGATATTATCTTTTTTTGGGTTTCGCGAATGATTTTCCAATCCCTTAAATTTACCGGAGTTTCTCCCTTCAAAGATTGTATGATTCATGGCTTAATCCGTGATAATGAAGGCAAAAAAATGTCGAAATCATTAGGCAATGGCATTGATCCAAACGACATTATCGAGCAATTTGGAGCTGATAGTCTTCGGTATTTTATCTCCACCAATTCTGGACCCGGATTTGATTTACGGTATGAACAAGAAAAAGTTGAGTCGAGTTGGAACTTCATTAACAAACTTTGGAATATCAGTCGTTATGTTTTGATGAGTACTGAAGATATTGATGTCAATCAATTACATATTGATCCAGAAATGATGACATCTGCGGATCGATGGATTATTGGCCGGTTGAATGAAACAATTTCCCAAGCCGATCTGTTCTTCGATAAATATGATTTTGGTGAGGCAGCCCATTGTATTTATAATTTTACATGGAATGACTTTGCTTCCTGGTATCTTGAAATGGCTAAACTTAATAGTGATGCCGTGATGACAAAAGCGACGTTAATCACCGTTTTGTCGGCAATTATCAAGCTTTTACATCCTTTTATGCCCTTCGTTACCGAGGATATATATCAACGATTGCCTGGTAATGAAGGCTCGATTATGCGTGCATTATGGCCATCTAACAACGGTATTGCTTTCTTAGAAAGCGAGCGCATGGAAACACTATTTGAAATTATCCGTCGTTTACGTCAGATTCGCAATGAATATAGTGTTCCCTATCAAAAAGGAATCGATGTTTTCATTAAAACAGATAGTCAAGAAACAGCATGTTTCCTGAACGATAATCGTGTTTATATCGAAAAATTTATCAATCCACAACAACTTATAATTACTGACAATCTTGACCCTGTGGATCAAGCATTGTCAATTATCTTACCTCAGGCAATTGTATATCTACCTTTAGGAAGTTTGATTGATATAAAAGCAGAGTTATTACGTTTGGAGCAAGAATTAACTCGCCTTGAAAAAGAAATAAAACGCAGTGAAATGTTGATGAGTAATCAAAACTTTTTAGCTAAAGCGCCGGCAGAGAAAATTGCCGATGAACAAAAGAAAAAAGCCGACTATGAAGAAAACTATCGGCAAACAAAAGTGAGAATCGAGGCCTTGAGACAATAAATGTTTACTACCATGGCGGAAGCAGTCGATTGGATCGAACATGCTAAACGCTTCACTGAAAAGACCGATCTAACTCGCATGAACTACGTCTGCGATCTTTTTAATCGTCCCCAACAAACGTTTCGTTCTATCCACGTGGGAGGGACTAACGGAAAAGGGTCGACAGCCAATTACATTAAGAATATCTTACAAGAGGCGGGCTATAAAGTCGGCTTGTTTACCTCTCCGTATGTCATATGTATCAATGAACGCATCTCGATTAACGATGAACAAATTTCGGATACAATCTTTATCCAGTATGCCAACACGCTTAAAACGATGTGGAACAGAATATTTGAAGAGAACAATGACTCAATCACATTTTTTGAAATCTTGACATTAATGGCATTTCTATACTTCCGCGACCAAAAGGTCGATTTTGCCGTCATTGAAGTTGGCATCGGGGGGTTACTTGACGCTACCAACGTTATTGTTCCGGAAGTGTCATGTATTACCAACATTTCCTTTGATCACATGAAACAACTGGGAAATACGTTAGAAAGCATCGCGGCCAACAAATTAGGAATTGTCAAACGTGGTGTTCCGCTGGTCACCGCTGAAGATAATCTTGATTTAATCAAACAATTTGAAACGGAAACTCAAGCGCATCTTTCACCATTAATCCGCGTTGATACCAGTAAAATTATTGACATTCAAGTTGGAGAAATGACAGCTTTTTGGTACCGTGATCGCCCTTACTTATCGCGATTGACTGGCATGCACCAAGTGAAAAATGCGGCTTTGGCGATTGAAGCCATTCTTATTATGCAAAAAATGCAGAAAATCACCATTGATCAACGTAATATATATGATGGAATATACCGTACCACATGGCCGGGGCGATTTGAAATTTTTGAACATCGGATTATTTTAGATGGTGGTCACAATCCAGGGGCAATCGCGACAGTTAAAGCGACTATAAACGCTGTTTATCCCGGCAAATACGTTAAGTGTTTGTTTACAATGATGAAAGATAAAGATTATGCAACGGTACTAACAAAACTCGCCGAATTCGTCGATGAACTCCATTTGACGCAAATCGATTATCATCGTTGCGCTGAAGCTTCTGTTTTATATGAAACTAGTCAGCATCCTCATAAGTATCAAGATGACAATGTATTGGAAGCTTTTAGGGAGTTAAGAAAACTAAAAACCAATGAAGTGCTTTTAGTTTCTGGTTCCTTGTATTTAATATCGGAGATTCGAAAAGTTATTACTAATTAATAAAAGCATCGCGATTATTCGCGATGCTTTTATTAAGGTGATAAATATGTATTTAATTAAGGAAATGCCAATAGCAGAACGTCCGAGAGAACGATTAGAAAAGTATGGAGCTTCATCATTATCAACTTGTGAATTAATCGCGATTATTTTGCATACAGGAACGACTTCCGCCTCCGCAATTGAAATTGCCCAAGACATCATTTTTGATATTAAAGAGGCATCAGGATTGCAAGATAAAACCATTGCGGAATTGTCACGTTTTCGTGGTGTCGGCAAAGCAAAAGCGATTACTTTGTTAGCTGCGCTTGAACTAGGAAAGCGCGCATTAAAGGATGAAAAGCAGATGATGATTATATCAACACCCGCTGAAGTATTTAATCTTGTAAAGGATGAAATGGCAGGTTTGAAACAAGAAGTAATGATGGCAATATATTTAGATTTAAAAGGACGATTAATCGCTAAAAAACAAATCTTTGTCGGCGGGCTAAATCAATCACTAATTCATCCACGAGAAATCTTTAAGTACGCTGTCAAGTATTCGGCATATTCGGTGATTTTGGTCCATAACCACCCCTCCGGCGATCCAGAACCTTCGCAACAGGATCTCGATGTGACTGAGTTGATATGTGAGGCGGGTACGATGATGCAAATTAAAGTTGTCGATCATGTTATTATCGGTAAAAACAGATTTGTGTCAATCAACGACTATATCAAAAAAAAAGGCGGAAAATAATCCGCCTTACTTTTTAAAGAATGCTAAAATGTCCTGGTATGCCACTTGGTTATCGAGTTCATTTAAAACTTCGTGTCGATCGTTTTCATACAATTTAAAGGTAATATTTTTATATCCCATATTTTGGAAGATATGGACTAATTTGGTCACTTGAACACCATAGTTACTTAGAGGATCATTGGCTCCTGACATAAAATATAAAGGCATTTCTTTATTGCCTAGGCGAATATTATCCAGTTTGTCATCAAAAGCCATCCAACTGAACATATCGCAATTAGCCGAAACCGTAAAAGGCTGACCACACATCAATGAATCGTGGTAATAATTCTGAATATCGACATTTTTGGTTAGCCACTCAACATCACGATCTTTTATAATACCATCTTTGCGCAACTTAGCCGGGCAGGAATCAATTGCCATTTTTTGGATCATCGGTGAAATATGCTTGGGTCCATAAAAAGCTTTAATAATATTGCAAAGCATCATTCCCATGGAAGTAGTCATTTTTGGAGTGAAAGTGGTACCGGAAATTACAGCTTTTTGATAAAAGTTGGGAAACATGATAATCATTTTCCGAGCTAGGAATGATCCCATGCTATGACCAAGTAAAAATACAGGGATTCCTGGAAACATTGCCGCAATGGTGTCTTTGACCATAGTAACTGATTCAAAGGCGAGATCAGCCCCGTTTTTGTCAGCGAAGTGGACATAATCATTAGTAGTAGTAGAAAGGCCATGCCCAAGGATATCAGAACCAATAACCGCGTAACCATTTGTAGTCAAAAATTCAGCGAAGAGGCCATATCTAGCAAAGTGTTCGCTAGCACCGTGTATAATTTGTACAACACCTTTATATGGCTTGCTGGTTGGTTCATACAGATAAACATGAATGTTATTTTTGGCTGAATCATGAAGAATCATTTTATTCATTTTTTCATCTCTTATCTGAGTTTGTCATTTTTTTCATTATAACATTTTCTGTTTAATTATGGAATACTTTTTGATATAATTAGTAAACGAGGTGAGCCAATATGGAAAAGTATATTCTGGCAATTGATCAAGGCACAACATCTTCCCGAGCGATTCTTTTTAATCATCAAGGCGAAATCGTCTGTCTTAGTCAACACGAATTTACACAATACTTCCCCGAACCCGGATATGTATTACATGATCCTTTAGAAATATGGGGTTCAGTCACCGTTTGTATAAGTGAGTGTTTGATGAAAGCAAAGATTACTCCGAATCAGATAGCTGCCATTGGAATAACCAATCAGCGTGAAACAACCGTTGTGTGGAATAAAAAAACGGGTAAACCGATTTATAATGCTATCGTGTGGCAAAGCAAACAAACCAGTTCAATCTGCGAAGATTTAAAAAATCTTGGCTATGAAGATGTTGTTCGTAAAAAAACCGGATTGTTAATTGATCCCTATTTTTCGGGAACCAAAATTAAGTGGATTCTTGATAATGTTAAAGGGGCTCGTGAACAAGCCGATAAAGGAGAGTTATTGTTTGGAACAATCGACACTTGGATTGTTTGGAATTTAACAAACGGAAAGAAACACGTTACCGATTATTCTAATGCCTCGCGAACTTTATTATTTAATATATTTGATGTTAAATGGGACGAAGAATTGCTTAAAATATTTGGTGTTCCTAAATCGATGTTACCTGAGGCTTGTCCATCATCGATGATATATGGAATGACATCCAAAAACGTTTTTTATGGAAATGAAATTCCGATTGCTGGAATCGCCGGTGATCAACAAGCGGCCTTATTTGGACAAACCTGCTTCAATAAAGGCGATGTCAAAAACACATATGGTACCGGATGTTTCATATTAATGAATACGGGAACTCAACCGATTCGATCGCAAAAAGGATTACTAACGACTATCGCCTGGGGAATTGATGGCCAAATCATCTATGCGCTTGAAGGCTCGATTTTTGTCGCTGGTTCAGCGGTTCAATGGCTTCGTGATGGTTTAAAAATCATCTACAAGTCTTTTGAATCAGACACATATGCGAAAGATTGTGAAAACAATTTAGGGGTTTACTTTGTTCCTGCCTTTGTTGGGTTAGGAACACCATATTGGGAAAAAGAGGCTAAAGGAGCGATTTTTGGAATTACTCGCGGTACGAAGCGTGAACATATCATTCGTGCTACTTTAGAGGCAATAGCATACCAGACTAAAGATGTTTTGAATGTTATGGAAGAAGAATCAAAAATCAATCTAAACCGACTTCGTGTTGATGGCGGAGCGTCCAATAATGACTTCTTGATGCAATTCCAAAGCGACATCCTTGATAATTATATTGATAAACCTGTAACTAGTGAAACCACAGCTCTTGGAGCTTGTTATCTAGCAGGACTTGCTATCGGCTTTTGGGATATTGCGGAAATCAAAGCGATGTGGGGTATTGATAAGATTTATAAACCGATAATATCTGATAAACTTCGCAAACAATTATATGCCGGATGGAAGAAAGCAGTTCGCGCCTGTATCATGTTCAAATAGATTTCTTGCCAGCTTAAAAACACATGCTTAATGGGAGGAAGAATATGATTTTTATGACATTGTATATCAACGATATAATTGCCATAATTGCGGTTGCTTTGATAATTTTTATCATTTTATGGTATTTTTTGACGATACGGAGTATCCACCAATTGGAAGTAAGAATCAATGAGGCTGAATCCGGAATTGACGTTGCCATACAAAAACGAATAGCAATAATCGTCAATATCATCACGATAATAAATAATGACGATGAATTTGAACCCAATACTATAAATGAAATTCGTCAATGGTTTAAAGAAATTCCGCAGAATGCTACTCTGTCGGACCGAGCAAGAATGATAAAGCAGATGAATACGATTACCAATTGGGTTGTGTCAAATAAAAAAATATCTTTTGATTGGTTTCCAAAGGATTTATTTGTATCTCTATCTGACAACAAAGAAAATCTTAAAATCGCTAGTGAGTATTACAATTCACTTGTTAATCAACTAAATATGAAAATCAAATCTTTTCCGCAGAGCCTTGTTGCCAATGCAATTTATAGTGATCAACGACCATATTTTGTACTTGAAGACGAAAAATAAGCAATTTATAGTGAAAAAGCTAGAAAAAGCTTTTTTTACTAATTTGATTCGTTTTTTCGCAAAACTAGCTTTATAAATGGGTTTTGTATGACAAACAACATCAAAAAAGTCATCATTTCATAAAAATACTTTATCACAATTATTTTCCTGTCCCCAATGGTAGTTTGATGGTTTTAAGGGGATTTGATAAGATGATAAGCAAATATCTTATCAAGGAGGAAATATGTTAAATCAACTGATTTTGGTCGGACGATTGACCGCTGATCCAGAACTACGAAAATCGGATGAAGGCAAATCGGTTACAACAATTCGAATTGCAGTTCAACGCGGGTTTAAAAGTGGCGAGACAAATGAATATGAAACGGATTTTTTTAATTGCACACTGTGGAGTGGGGTCGCTGAAGCAACCGTAGACTACTGTAAAAAGGGGTCAATTGTGGGGATAAAAGCACGGCTTTCTCAAAAAGAACATGTATGTGAGAATAAAAAGAGCTTCTCTTACCCGGAAATCATTGTCGAAAAAATATCATTCATAAGTTCTAATAAAGACTAAGATGCAAAAAGCATCTTTTTCTTTTTTTCATTAACCCTAAATGGTATAATAAAACTCAGGTGATGTGCTATGCGGCAATATTTTGACCTTTTGCATTATGTACTTGATTATGGCCACCAAAAAGCGGATCGAACCCAGACAGGAACGATCTCAGCGTTTGGATATCAAATGCGTTTTTCTTTGGCCGATGGGTTCCCATTACTGACAACGAAAAAAGTTCATCTAAAGTCGATTATTCATGAGTTATTGTGGTTTATCAGCGGTGATACTAATATTCGTTACTTAGTTTTAAATGATGTTCGCATTTGGAATGAATGGCCATATGTAAAATACCAAAAGAGTACTGAATATCAAAATGAAACCATGGAAGAATTCATAACAAAAATCAAAAATGACCCAAATTTCGCCGCAAAACATGGAGATTTAGGTCCTGTTTATGGACGTCAATGGCGAGCTTTTGAAGGTGCGGAAGGAATACTTGTTGATCAATTAAAAAACGTTATCCAGGAAATCAAAACAAATCCTGATAGTCGGCGACTTATCGTTTCAAGTTGGAATCCACCATTGATCGAGAAGATGGCCTTACCTCCTTGTCATTCTTTATTTCAATTTTATGTTTCCGAAGGTAAATTATCATGTCAATTATATCAAAGAAGCGCTGATGTTTTTATCGGAGTTCCTTTTAATATTGCGTCATACGCGTTATTAACAATGATGGTTGCTCAGGTATGTCATTTGAAGTTGGGCGAATTTATTCACACATTTGGAGATTGTCATATTTATTTGAATCATCTTGATCAAATCAATGAGCAGTTGAAACGAACCCCCAAAACATTACCGAAAATGATTTTGAATCCAAATATCACTGATATTGAAGCTTTTCGGTATAATGATTTTGAGTTAGTCGGTTATCATCCCGACGCAGCTATTAAAGGAAAGGTGGCGGTATAGTGATTAGTTTAATATTCGCAATTGATCCCCATAAACTGCTTGGGAAAGGCAACGATTTGCCATGGTATTATCCCGAAGATCTTCAGTATTTCAAGAAAACAACGAGCGGTAAAACGGTTTTAATGGGATTGGAAACTTTCCAATCGATTCTATCTAGGATTGGGAAACCACTTCCGCATCGCCATTGTGTCGTTGCTTCCCTTACTCCATTTGAATATGAAGGCGTTGAGGTCATCAATGATTTGCTTTCATATTTAAAAACGCCACGTCACGAAGAAATCTTTGTAATTGGTGGTAAGACGATCTATGAATTATCGCTCCCATATGCTGATCGCCTCTATATTACACATATTGAAAAAGTATATGATGGCGATGTTTACTTCACCAAACTTGATTTATCACCATTTAAAATAATCAAAGAAACCATCAGCCAAGGATTACGATTTGCTATATATGAAAGGAAGTCATGATTTGTGCTGCTAACTATCATCTTTGTACTTAGTGTTTTAGTTACTATTTTCTATTGTTTTTCTGGTCTTGTTCCACCAAACTTTATTGGTGGATTAGCGGTTTTTGGGGTGTTCATCGGATCATATGTGGGATTCGTAATTGTCGCATTACTACTGTTTGTGCTGTTCTTTCTTATTTTTGAGAAGAAGAACCCTAAGTGCATGGTTAAACATTGGCTGTTAAACTTGTTTGCCAATGCTCTATATAATAACATTCTGCGTGTAAAAGTAGTTGTTACGGGATTGGAAAACTTGCCAAAGGATAATAATTTTGTCATCTTTTGTAACCATATTGAAGCCTCTGACCCAATGTACATCAAACAAGTTTACAAAAAATATCCGGTATCATTTGTATCCAAAGAAGTATTATTCAAACATTTTCCGGTAAAAAATATTTTGTATGGTATCGGTTGTATCCCTATTTCTCCATTTGCGGATCGGAGTGCCGCAAAGTCGATTTTCGATAGTATTGATGTTGTGAAAAGTGGTCAACCAATGGGAATCTTTCCCGAAGGCCGACGAACCTATAGCAACGACATCATTGAATTCAAGCCCGGTGCTTTTAAGGTGCCGATGAAAGCTAAAGCCGATATTTCTCCAGTAGCAGTATTTAATATGCACGAAATATATCGAAAGGGTCGAATTTTACCGGCCAAGGTCAGATTAGCAGTATTACCTTTGCTTCGGTATGATGATTATAAAGATATGGATACGGTAACCATCGCGCAAAAAGTTTATGCCATTATTTTGAAACAAATGAATGCTTTTAAAGCGTTGGAAAAAGAATGATATAGTGACAAGAAAAAGGGTGCAGTAATGAAAAAAAATATGCTCTTAGAACTATTTTTAACGTTTCTTAAGATCGGCGCCTTTACTTTCGGCGGCGGATATGCGATGATAGCCCTCATTGCTAAAGAAGCTGTTGAAAAACGAAAATGGATTACTGAGCCGGAATTTATTGATTTGATTGCGATTGCCGAATCAACGCCTGGTCCGATTGCAGTAAATTCAGCCACATATCTTGGATATAAACTCAAAGGATTCTTTGGGGCTTTCTTTGCGACGCTGGGGGTAGTATTGCCTTCATTTGTTGTCATTGTTATCATATCCTTCTTCATTGAAGAATTTCGCAGTTTAGAGTATGTTAATTATGCCTTTACAGGAATTAGTGCCGCAGTTGCGGTTCTAATTATCAATGCGGCATTGAAACTTTATAAATCGCTTGAGAAAAGTTGGTTTTCGATTATTTTGATTATTATCGCTTTTTTATTACTAATATTTAATGTCATTCCCACGCCTTATATTATTCTTTCCGGAGGTTTGATTGGTTTTATATCATACATGATTGCAAAGAAAAAGACGGTTGATCACATATGAGTGTCCTGCTCCGCCTGTTCTGGGCATTTTTGAAAATTGGCATCTTAACTTTCGGTGGCGGTTATGCGATGATTCCTTTAATTCAGGAAGAGGCCATAGCCAACGGATGGATGACTTCCTCTTCACTTTCATTGGTTGACTACATAGCGATTTCTGAATCGACTCCTGGACCTTTTGCCATCAATATTGCGACATTTATCGGCATGAACGAAGCGGGAATCCTTGGGGCAATCATGGCCACTCTTGGCGTGGTATTACCGTCATTTATTATCTTAATGTTTGTGGCTCGCTTCTTTGCCCGTTTTAGTTCCAATCTGATGGTCAAGTCAGTCATGAAGGGGATTCGCCCTGTTGTTGTTGGCATTTTGCTCGCGGTTATGGTGACTTTTGCCATCAAAGCCATATTTAATGTCAACGTCCTCGATTTTACTTTTGCTTTGTTCGATTATAAAGCGTTAATCATCTTTACAATCATTTTTGTCTTATCACGTTTAGTTAAGAAACTCAGTCCGGTTCTGTTAATAATAATTGCTGCTGGGTTGGGAATCATCTTATATGGATTGTTTTAGGAGCTGTAAATGTACAAATTAGTAGCAATGGATCTAGATGGAACGCTTTTTAATCAAGCCAAAAAAATATCACCTGCAAATTTAGCGGCCATCAACGATTTAAAAGCCAGAAATATAAATATTGTTATTGCTTCGGGAAGAACATATAATGATATTATGGAACTGGTTAGCCAATTAGACCTGGAAAACTACAATAAGGGATATGTGATTGGGTATAATGGCGTCATTGCCGCCAAGACCAAACCATATCAAATTATCTTTAAAAAAACCATTAATGGATACGACGTCCGCCGGATAGCAGGATTAGTAGAATCTTTTGGTTTTAAAATGCATGTTTTTTGTGACAATCAAATCTTACTTTCAGAACACATTGAAAGAATTACCAAAAGCGACCGTGATTTAATCGCAACAGCGGTTACCATGCCAATGACTAATTATACTGGACCAGATGAAGTATATAAAGTATTAATACTCGATGATGAAACAAAATTGAATACGTTTCAAAGCCAAATTCCAAAACCTTTTTTTGCGGATTATACCATTGTAAAAAGTGCGTCGACATTATTAGAATTTGCTCATCTTCATGGTTCAAAGGGCAATGCATTAGCAAAGCTGGCACAACACTTGCATCTTAAGCAAGAAGAAATCATGGCTTTTGGCGATGAAGAAAACGATATTTCGATGTTACAATATGCGGGTCTTGGCATCGCCATGGGGAATGCCAAAGAAAGCGTTAAAGAAAAAGCTCGGGTTATTACCAAGTCCAATATTGATGACGGTGTCGCTATCGCCATCCATAAATATATTATAGGAGATGAAATACATGGGTTTTGAAGTTGAAATTATCAAATGGATGCAAACCTTTTCAGATGAAATAACCAAAGGTTTTTTTACATTTTGGACGATGTTTGGTGAGGAACTGATAATTATTGCTATTATGGGTTTCATCTACTGGTGCTTTGATAAAAAAGCCGGAGAATTCATTGGCTTTTCCGTTTTTGTTTCATTGGTTTTGAACAGTGTTATTAAAATCGCCATCAAACGGGTTCGTCCGTTTGATGCTTTCCCTGAACAAATAAATAATTGGCGTGGAGAAACCGCGGGTGGTTATTCATTTCCTAGTGGTCACACACAAGGCGCAGCCAGTGTCTTTGGCTCGGCAGCGGTTTGGATTAAAAAAAGATGGTTAAGTATTGCCGCGACTGTGATTATTATCATGGTTGCCATTAGTCGGATGTATCTTGGCGCGCATTACTTAACGGATGTTATTGTTGGCGGATTACTAGGAATAGGGATTGCCTTCCTAATTCATTACCTATTCAAAAAAATCGCAAATCGAAACAGAATATATATTACAACGATGATTGGTAGTGTAATATTACTTTTGATTGTCTTTTTCACTCAAACACAGGCTTTTGCCAATGATGCCCAAAACTTTTATTCAAAACTTGAGGGTTTATTTAAAATGGAAGGGGCATTCATCGGCTTTGTCTTTGGAATTATGTTTGAAAAGAAACAAGTTAATTTTACTATGCATAAAGTGCTTTGGAAAAATATGCTTCGCTTTATCATTGGTGTGGCAATAGTAATGGGAATTCGTTACTCTTTATCATTTCTGTTTGATCTTATCATCAATCCCGAAAATCTTGGCGCTACCGAGATTTCTTTTGCAGGAGTAGCAATGATGTTAGATTTTATTCGATATGGTATAATGGTATTTATCGCAATAGGTGTTTATCCGTTAGTTTTTAAAAAACTTAAAATATAAAAGGAGAATTATATGGAAATTCGTAATCACACTATGTATGACAAGGAATTACTAATCAAGTATAACAAGTATTATTTGGTCGATTTTATCAAAAAGAACTTTTCCATTATTGCTGTTTTTGCAATTGGCTTTGCCATCTATATGTTTGCCATTGGTGATTGGCAATATGGAGTATTTCTCATTGGTTTTGTGATTGTGTATCTTGCATTGACAATTATAATTCAACGTGTTACTTCAAATCGAGCAGTTAAAAAAAGCCCGTTAGTAGAACATCCAATCATGCAAAATTATACTTTTACTGATGAGTTTATTCAAGTTGAGGGCGTAAGACCACGGACAATTAAATACCATGATGTCATTAAAATTCATATGAACACGGATTTTTTAATCATAACTGATGTTGAGCGGAAAACGATTGTCATCGATATGGGTAAATTTGATACTTATAATGATGCCGCGAAACTAAAAGAATTTTTAAACTTGAAATTTAAAAAACATTTTAAATAGTGTTTTTGCTCTTTTGCGAACAAATATGGCAAACACCGTTGATGAAAATGGTTTTGAGAAGTACAATATTATTGTTAATACTATCATTTTTTAATCATAAATTTTACACTGGAGTTGATCAAAAGTGAAGGATTTCTTTCCATTAGTATGGCATGATATCAAGCGATTATATAATTATCGCATTATTCATTTTGTCGTGGTTTTAACATTTTTATTTAGCATGACGATTTGGTTTTTACCACAATTTGGATCTGCCAATTTTCTTTATATTAGTATTTTTGTTCTTCCAGTGATTATTTTTTCTATATCGATGTTTATTGAGCGTGAAGAAAAAACATTCGTGCCTTTGATTACTTCACAAACGGATACTTTAAAAATTGTTGCCGCCAAAATCTTAGCGGCTGTGACGATTGAGATATTCCCGTTTATCGGTTACACCATTGTTACCTTGATTCGTTCTTCTGAGTTTTCCAATAGCATCCACATCAACTATTTCTTTCTCTTCCTTGTCTATTTGATGGGTGTGATTGTACATATTATCATCGGGTTGTCTTTATCAATCATTGCTAAGACCAGCCGTATATTATCATTAAGTTATCTTGGCTACATCGTTGTTTTCTCCTTATTGCCGATTTTATATAGTAATGGAATCATCCCACAAGCATTTCAATATTATTTGATTATCTCTCCTGCATACTTATCTGGTGTTTTAGTCGACTATATTATTTCTGATGCCTTAAATCCCGAAGTATGGTTAATCATTTTATCTATTGTACTGCAAATTGTTTACGCCGTGGTACTTATTCGTTTCGTTGTCATGCCATTTTTTAAACAATATTTATTGGCTACCACGAATGAAAACAATAAATAATTTCTTGATGGAATAATGATAGATATTTGTTATATTATTGCCATTAAAGGGGGAAAGCCATGATTCAATTTTTGGATAAAGAAAAAGTCTTCCATCTACAAACCATAACCTCTTCGTATGTGATACGTATTTTACCTTCTGGGCATTTAGCACATGTATACTATGGCAAACCACTTCATAATCTGAACAATATCGAACAACTTGAGCAAAAATTCGCTGTCGAAGTCGGTTCTCAGGTCATTTATGATGAAACGGATAAAACTTTTAATCTTAACTTAGCTCAATTAGAAATATCTACATTTGGAAAAGGTGATTTCCGAGACCCAATGCTTCACTTTCGGTTGGCTGATGGTTCACGGGTTACAGACTTTAAATATTTATCTCACGAAATATTGTCGGCAAAGCCTCACTTTGAAGGCCTCCCGGAAACCTTTGATATCAATAATGATGCCAGCGAGACTATAAAAATAACGGTTATTGATACCATTGCCGATATTACTGTCGATTTGTTTTATACCGTATTTTCAAACATAGATATATTGACCAGAAGATGCTTAATTCATAATGGAAAAGCGCCAATTATGATTGAGAAAGCAATGAGTATGAATCTTGATTTTCCCGATCACGATTTTGAGTTACTCAGTCTTGACGGTGCTTGGATTCGTGAGCGTCATATTCACTCGCGTGAACTGACGTTTGGCATCACTAAAATTGACTCAAAAAAAGGACTGTCATCTTCCGATCACAATCCATTTGTCGCCTTGAAACGAAAGCATACCGATGAAGAGATTGGTGAGTGTTATGGTTTCTCACTAATCTATTCCGGTAACTTTGAGGTTTCTGCTGAAGTATCTCCTCACTCCTTGTTGAGAATTCTTATGGGAATCAATTCTTTTGATTTTTATTGGAATTTGGCACCTGATGCGATTTTTGTAACTCCAGAGGTGGTTTTAACTTATTCAACTTCCGGATTAACGCAGTTAAGTCAAAACATTCATGATTTAATCAATAACCATATCATCAATCCTAATTGGCAAAACAAAGAACGCCCCATTTTAGTTAACAATTGGGAAGCAACCACTTTTGATTTTAACGAACGAAAACTTTTAAAACTCGCCCGATCCGCCAAGCAATTGGGGATCGAGCTTTTCGTACTTGATGATGGTTGGTTTGGCACCCGCAATGATGACACACAATCACTGGGTGATTGGGTGATTAATCCAAAAAAGTTACCTTCAGGATTGACAGGATTAGCAAAAAAAATAAACAAAATTGGTCTCGATTTTGGAATATGGGTCGAACCAGAAGCAGTCAATCCCAATAGTAATTTGTACCGTCTTCATCCTGAATGGGCGGTTAAATTACCAAATCGAAGCCCCAGTTTGGGTCGAAACGAACTGATTTTAGATTTAACTAGACCCGAAGTAAGAGAGTATCTGTTTTCTGCGCTTGACGATATCTTTAAACAAGCGAATATTACTTATTGCAAATGGGATATGAATCGGAATTTTTCCGATATCTTCTCAAACAATCTTGAAGCTAATCACCAAGGGGAATTTAATCATCGGTATGTGCTTGGTCTTTATGAATTATTAGCGAAACTAAATCATAAATATCCACACATTCTCTTTGAATCCTGTGCCAGTGGTGGAAATCGATTTGATATAGGAATGTTATATTATATGCCCCAAACGTGGGCATCTGATAATACTGATGGCATCGAACGATTATATATTCAGTATGGCACCTCGATGGCATATCCGCTTTCGACGATTGGAGCGCATGTTAGTTATGCGCCCAATATGCAAACACTTCGCAATACCCCGATTGAAACCCGTTTTAACACAGCCATTTTTGGGTTATTGGGATATGAACTAGATTTGACTCGTTGTTCTCGGTTTGAAAAAACGGTAATCAAACAACAAGTTGAATTTTATAAAGAACATCGAAGACTATTGCAATTTGGTAAATTTACTCGACTTATTAATCCATTTGATAACAATGAATGCATTTGGATGGTGACCTCACCTAAAAAAGATGAAGCTGTCGTAGGGGTTTACCAATTGATGGCACGGCCAAATGGGGGATTACAAAAGATTAAAGTAACAGCCCTTGATGAGCATTATACTTATCGAATTGTAAATCGCAAACAATATGCTAATTTACGCATGTTTGGCGACTTGATTAAACACGCATTACCAATACGGATTAATGCAAATGGAATTTTGTTTAATATTTTGGCTAACAACTATTTGATGAAACAAGAAAGCGATGATATCATAATATACGGTGAAGTTTTGAATCATAATGGATTCATCCCTAAACAAAGATTCATCGGTTCCGGATACACCGAAAATGTTCGACTGATGGGTGATTTTGGCTCCCGAGTATATTATATCAAGCAGGAAAGCAGGATTGTATAATCATGAGACGACAAGAACAACTCAATTTTGAATGGTATTACCGAAATGACTTCGATCAAAAGTATCTGCAAAATGATTATCCACTTACTGATTTTGAAAAAGTTATGATTCCCCACACAAATAAAGTACTTCCATATAATAATTTTGATGAGAAAGACTATCAATTCATATCTTCGTATAAACGAATTCTTTATATTTCCGAAGCCGATCGAGGGCAACATCTTATTTTGAAATTTGAGGGAATTATGACTGTTGCGTCAGTTTATCTCAATGAAAAAATGATTGTTGAGCACGAAGGCGGTTTTACGCCATTTACCGTTGATATTACTGATGACGTTATCTATGGAAAAGACAATTATTTATTCATAAAAGTAGACTCACATGAAATTAAAAATGTCCCTCCATTTGGTCACGTTGTTGATTACTTGTGCTATGGGGGGATTTACCGTGAAGTATCGCTTTTGTACCGACCAATGGTGTATATTAAAGGTGGATTAGTAAAAACATTAGAATCACCTAAACTAATTGATTCGGAAATGATATTGGATTTAACTATGTATTTAAACCGAGATTCCGAAGCTCAATATGATGTGAAAATTGAAATATCCAAAGATGGTGTAAATGTATTTGCCGACACATTTAGCAAAACATTTGCAAACATCATAAAATACAGCATGACAATCGAAAATATCAGGCGGTGGGAAATAGATCAACCAAATCTATATACTCTTACAGTAAACTTGTATTCAAATAACGTGATAATTGATCAGTATCATACTCGTTTTGGCTTTCGGACCGCTGAATTTACCACCGAGGGATTTGTTCTTAATAATCGCAAAATCAAATTAATCGGGTTAAATCGCCATCAAAGTTATCCTTATGTGGGATATGCCATGCCAAAGCGAATTCAAGAAAAGGATGCCGATATTCTTAAATATGAATTGGGATGTAATATCGTCAGAACTTCACACTACATGCAAAGTGAACACTTCGTCAATCGATGTGATGAAATCGGATTATTAGTATTTGAAGAAATCCCCGGTTGGCAGTACATTGGTAATGACCATTTTAAAGAATTAACCTATCAAAATTTACGCGACATGATTACTAATCATGTCAATCATCCGGCTATTGTGTTGTGGGGAGTTCGAATTAATGAATCTCCCGATGACCATGATTTTTATGTAAAAACTAACGAATTAGCTGATCAGCTTGATGACTCAAGGCAAACGGGTGGGGTTCGTAATTTTGCTGGAAGCGAACTGTTAGAGCACGTATACACATATAACGATTTTTCGCATATAGGCAATAATCCCGGACTTGTATCCCCAATCAAAATTACTAAAAGACGCGTCCCTTATCTGATTACTGAGCATAACGGACATATTTTTCCAACCAAAAAATTTGATCCAGAAAGTAAAAGAACCGAACAAGCACTTCGTCACCTCAAAGTATTGGACGCCAGTTTCAAATACGATGTGATTTCTGGAACTATTGGTTGGTGTATGAATGATTATAATACGCATATAGAATTTGGATCGGGAGATCGAATCTGTTATCATGGAGTAATGGACATGTTTCGGATTCCGAAATACGCCGCTAGCGTTTATGCTAGTCAACAGCGCCAGTTCCCGGTTTTAACCGTTGCATCGAATCTTACCATGGGTGAATATTCACAAAGTTCCTTACCAGCGACGGTAATATTTACCAATTGCGATTATATTAAGGTGTATCGTAATGGCAACTATATAGATAAGTTTTATTCCGCATGGAAAGAATACGCGCATGTACCATATGCCCCTATAATCGTTGATGATTATTTTGGCGACTTAATTCTGAAGAATGAAGGGTATAAACCTAAAGTTGCGAAGCGGATCAAAAAAGTATTGATGGCTTTTCAAAAACATGGCTTTAGTCTTCCCTTTGTTGACAAGATGCGGGTGGCAAACTTGATGATTCTTCATAAATTTACCTTTAAAGATGCAGAAAATCTTTATGGCAAATATATAGGCGATTGGGGAGAAGACGGTGCTAAATATGTATATGAAGGGTATATTGATGATGTTCTTGTAAAAACCGTAACCAAAGGCATGAATTCACAAATGGTAATAACTGCAGTCGCTGATGATGCTTCACTGTGTCACCAGGACACATATGATGCTACCAGAATTGTAATTCGAATGCAAGATGAGTATGGCAACGATTTGCCCTATGCAAATAATGTTTTAAACATCTCAACTACCGATGAATTAGCGATAATTGGGCCAACTCAAATCGCTTTAATTGGTGGATCAATAGGTGTATATGTAAAAACCACAGGAAAAGTTGGATTAGCTATGGTGACAATTTCTTGTGCTGGCCAAGCGGATTTGCAAATACCTATTGAAGTCAAATAATAAAAAAGCGTGATTCGAGTTGGAATCACGCTTTTATTAAGATTTACTGGAAACCGTTATTTGCTAAAAAAGTGTAAATAATATATACCGGAATTGCAAATGCTTCTTCATCGGTATTCAGTTCGCCCCAGGCGTTAATTCCTAACAAATGACCATCGACATCAACTAAAGCTCCGCCACTCGAACCAGTTGCGATAGTTGCTGAGTGGTAAATCACTTTATAATCAACGTCATCAATTGATGTCATGTAATGTAATCGGCCAAAAGTGACATTGTGAGTAAGACCTTTGGGATTTCCTACCGCTAAAACCAACTCATCTTCATTCATTTTGAATCCCAATCGGGTATGATAATCCATTAAGTGGATATTATCCCGATTATTGCGTTCAAACTTGATTATTGCTAAATCTAGTTCTTCATCAAAGCCAACAACATGGCCTTCGGATCCGTAACTATCTTGAAATGTTGTTATCCAATAAAATGGTTCATTTCCTTTATTATTGACGACATGAAAATTGGTAATCGCATAAAAATAGTTTTCATCGACCGAAACGATTACTCCTGATCCAAATGATGAATCGATGACAGTGGTGCGAGGCACACCAAAAGGATCAAGCTGTTGTGAGTAAAACGTGGCACTGATGGCAATATTGCTACGTCGAATCAGATCGCGGGTGTTGATTAAAACATCATTGTACAAATCAGCATCGGTAATATCATAAGTGGGAGTGTAGAAGTCATCATATCCAAGATATTCATCGTCATAAAAAGTAATGGTATCGCTGTTAGTTACTGGTGTAAAAAGAGTTGTATAACTTGAAGTCAAAGTTAAAAAAGGGAATAATGAGCATCCTTCAATAAAAATCGATGTCAGTACAATAATAATTACGAGAATTTTTTTTCGCATAAAGCCACCGCCTATACCAAATATCATATAGAAAAACTATATATATCTAAAAATTCGTATTTTTTATCGCGTACTGGCGTTGATATCTAAAGTAAAACATATATAATAGTATATATATTATCAATCCATGACAGTTTTTGGAGGAATTTACATGCTCAGTATTAATTTTGAGAATTTAAATTATGCTTTATACCTCAATATCATATTTTATTCTGGTCTCGGACTGGGGATGATTTTTGGTTTCTTGAAAGGCTTCAAGAAGTCACTTTTTTCTTTTATAACGACCGTGATTTATTATGTGTTGTTCTTTGTCACCATTGATATGGTTGTCAATTACCTTTGGATAGTTGAGTTGCCATGGCTTGGTTCGACAGTTGGTTCGTTTATGCCTGTGTTAGCGGGAATAACTTCGATTTCACAAGCCGTTCCGATTTTGATTGAAAATTTCTTAGGATCACAACTTGGCACAATGATAGTTAATCAACAGTTTGTGGCTTTGTCTACCGGATTAGGGATATTTGTCGTTAAAATTGCTTACACTTTGATATATTTTACCATATTCTTTATAATCTATAAACTCATTTGCGCAATCATTCGTGCGATTTTTCTTAGCACTCGAAAAATCGACGAAAAATACGCATCAAAGAACCGACTAATTGGCGGAGTTTTTGGCCTTCTCGAAGGCGCAATTTCCGTTTTTGTGACAATAATTATCCTTGGCGGTTTAATCAGTGTTTCGGAAAGTTTGGTCACATTTGTTCCCGAAGAAGAAGTCACATTACCTGTTGAAAATGTGGATTTAGAGTTTCCAAGGAACAATCTATATGAAGCCAGTTATTCACTCATACCAATTTCAAAACCCCAAAAAGTTGAATTTGTAATACCGGAAGAATTAACGGGCGCAATTGCCACTATTCGTGAACTAGTAGATGCATATAATTCTAATTTTATCGTAACAACAACCGCTTCAGTGAAAATGACTGATGCTGATAATGAGGAGATTGCTCTTAACCTATATCTATTTGATTCGGTTTTATCTTTTGATTATAATCCCAACGTTAGAGATGAAACCTCAGTACCAATTCAAATTTCACTACGTAAGGAATTATCTATATTTGCTGAATTAGCTGGACTAGTAATAAACTCGGGAATAACCGGAGTGGAAAATATTAATGTAATAACGGAAGATCAAGTTACTGAGGTGTTTGATGATTTAATGCATTCGGGTTTATTTACTTCCCTGATTCCTTTGGGAATCGAATATGCTTTGATGGTATCGAATGTGCCTATAAATGATGAATACATTGCTGATATATATGGCATTGATTGGGAATTGGAAATCAATAAATTGGGTGTTGTTGTCAACAACATGCTGATTATTGCTGACTCAATTGGCGTTTTTAATCCAGAAGGCATTGATATAGAAACTGTCGAAATTGATGGACAACTAGTTCAAAACTTCTTCAATTCGATGGCTGATTCCGGCCTTTTGACACTCGCTGCCGTTGTAGCGGCTCAACCTCTATTGGACATGGCCGGTGATGCAATTCCGGCATTTATCACGGTTCCGGTTGATTTAAATTGGCAAAATGAATTTATCGCTATGGGCTCAATAATGAAAGAGATTCTTGATTCCGGTATTACATATGGAGCCATATCGAATCAGGATTTTGGGCAGATTATTGCTGCTGCCGCCAATATTAATTTTTCAATTATCCTAGAATCAGAGTTGATTACAGAAGCTCTTATTAATATTTTTTCTGGTGATTCTGGGTTTGAATTTTTAGATATGATTGAAATACCTAGTGATATTGATTGGCGTGGCTCAGACGATATCAAGGGTGAACTCCAGTTAATTTTAGAAGCATTATCAGAGATTGCTGTTTTTGCTAGTGGCGATTCGGGTTTTGATATTACCGATCCGAAAATATCCGATATTAGTACTTTTTCGGAGACGGCAATTGATGCACTTCTTAGCTCTCGCGTTTTGGTTGCCACTTTCTCAACTTTACTTTTAGATATGGATTTAGGGGAGTTTTCGTTAGTTGTTCCCACTGATAGCCTAGATGAAAACGGGTATATCAAGGCTATCGAATTGGAGAGAATGATTCATGCCGTTCAATTAGTGGCTACTCCTCAAGTCTGTGCTCCAGAGGACACTGAATGTCTGGAGTCTGATCCCGATTATCTTGCAAATGTGTTAACTCTTACTGAAGCACAAACAGAGACGTTACTTGCATCCGACATTTTGTGTGCCACTATCGGTTATCTGTTATCCGATATGGCTGGAGAACTTGCTGGTGATATTTTAGTAATTCCTGATATCGTCAAAACCAGTGTCATCGTATCTTACCCTGAAGAGAAACGTGGCCAAGAAGTCGATATAATTACTCGGGCTGAATTACAGAAAGCCCTTTTAGCCATCGCTGTTTTGGAAATCACCAGTTTTGACGAAAATTCCATGCAAATGGGACCAGAACTGATTACCAAACTCGAAGTGACTGAAGGCGGCTCTTTAGATGATGACAAAATCAATACGCTGTTAGCATCCGATATTTTGCATGCAACTCTATCAGATTTCTTGTTAAATCAAGATTTGGGGGATATTAGTATCGTTGTTCCCAATGATTGTTTAGATGAAAATGATTTTATTAGTAGAGATCAAATTCGTTATGCCGTAAAAGCGGTATACTTGTTATTAATAAATGTTGTTTGTGACCCTGATGATGATGAATGTGTTCCCGGTTACACTGTCAATCAAGATAAAGCATTATCAATGTCAGACGACGACATGGAGATCTTTTTTGCTTCCACGGTATTAACTGCTACGTTAGGAAAAATTTTAAATGATATGGTTGACGATCCGCTCGTGATTCCTGTCTCTGTCATTACTACAGTATCTACAGGTGATGTAGTTGTATCCGTAGTAACTGAAACTGAAATGCGAAAGGTTTTACTTGCAGTACGGGTTTTGAATATCACAGATACCAATTCGCTTTCGGAAATGGGTATGGATGCATCATTAATCAATAAACTAAAAGATGATCCTGCTGATGTGGCATTATCGCAAACGAAGATGGAAGATTTATTAGCTTCGGATATTCTTCATGCAACTATATCCAAATTTATAAAAGACTTGAGTCTTGGTGAAGTCGCCATTATTATGCCAGATACTATTCTTGATCCGGAAGATTCATCGTTAATCCTTCGTCAAGAATTGTATGATATGATACAGGCCGCAAATCTTTTGATAGTTGATAATCATTGTGCTGATGGTGACGATGTATGTGAAGCCCTTGACGATATTGATGTCAATAAAGCTTTAACGATGACAACTGATCAAATGAATATTTTCTTCGCCTCCGATATTCTTACTGCCACTTTGGGTAACAAACTTAATGAGATGGTTGGCGACCCGTTAGTCGTGCCATCGAGTGTTTTGGGTTCGGTTTTAGCAGGAGGAGTAAATGTTACTGTTGTTACGGAAGCTGAAATGCGAAAAGTCTTGCTAGCCGTTCAGGTTATCGGCATTACTAGTACCGATGATTTAAGCGGTTTAAATATGGATGCATCGATGATAAACCGGTTAAAAGACGACTCCGATGACCTGGAATTGTCAAGCACCAAAATGACGGATTTGCTTGCCTCCGACATTATTCACGCGACGGTTTCAAAATTCATAACTGATCAAGATTTGGGTGTGGTTTCGATTATCATACCCGATTCGGTTATCGATTTAATTGAAGATAATTTGATTATCCGTTCCGAAATGTATAAAATGCTTAATGCAATAAACTTTATCATCATTGACAACGATTGCGCCGAAGGCGACGATGTCTGCGAAGCATTAAGCGATTTTAACGTTGACCAAATATTTACTTTGTCGGATTCACAAATGGATACGATGCTTTCTTCAGAAATCTTGTCTGCCACTATCGGCAACAAGATCATGACAATTGGTTCACCAATTATCATTCCTTCTAGCGTCGTTATTGAAATTATGGTTAACGATGCTGAGACTAATGTTGTATCCGCTACGGAAATTAAAAAAGTTTTAAAATCCGTCCAAGTCATTGGTATTAACAGCACTGATGGAATTGGAGACATCGAATTTGGCGTGGGTTTAATTGCTAATTTGAAGGCCCAACCCACCGATCAAGATCTCTCGGAGACCTTAGTTGGTAATCTACTTGATTCGGATATCATTCACGCAACTGTCTCCAATTTGATTACAGAACAAGATTTGGGTACCGTTACGATTTTAATTCCGGATACAGCCTTGACAGCAGTCGGTAGCGGTTTAATTGATCGAGAAGAAATGTATTATATGCTTAATGCCGTCAACTATATCATTGTTGATCACGATTGTGCTGTTGGTGATGAAGTATGCGAAGCCCTAAGTGATTTTGATATTGATCAACTCTTTACTCTATCAGATACTCAGCTTGACAAGATGCTGGGATTGAATACATATCATGGCTCATTAATTCTTGCGGCTACGATGGGAAATAAGATAATGACCATCGGCGATCCGATGGTTATCCCGACAAGTGTAATTATCGAAATAATGGTAGAAGAAGTTGGCGTCAATGTGGTTTCTCCTGCCGAAATTAAAAAAGTTTTAAAATCAGTTCAGGTCATTGGTATTGATAGTACTGATGGCATCGGTAGCATTGAATTTGATGCCGATTTGATGAATCACCTTAAAACCACACCGGATGACGATGATCTTTCAACGACAATAGTCAATGAACTTTTAGCATCTGATATTATTCATGCGACCGTTTCTGATTTGATAACTGATCAAGACCTTGGCACCATCACAATCGTTATTCCGGATTCGGCATTGCTTGTGGGTACCGTTTATATTGATCGTTTGGAAATGTACTATATGCTAAATGCTGTTAATTACTTATTTGTTGATCACGATTGTGCTGTTGGTGATGATGTTTGCGAAGCACTGAGTGATTTTGACATTGATCAAATCTTTACCCTTGAAGACGAGCAAATTGATACAATGTTTGATTCCGTGATTTTAGCAGCGACAATGGGTAAGAAAATCAACGATATGAGTGGGGCTCCACTGATTGTTCCAACTTCAATAATCGTCTCACCTTTAGTTGATGGGTTAGCCGTTGACGTCGTTGAAGCTAACGAAATAAAACTAATTCTTAAAGCCGTGAAAGTGCTGGGAATTACCAGCACAAACGGGATTGAAGACTTACCGCTTGATGCAACAATCCTAACTACTTTGGAAGATCCTAGCAACCACGATAATTTGTCCGATGCCAGCATGACAACGCTCTTCGCTTCCGTCATCATTCATGCGACCGTCTCTGACATGATGATTGATTTATCGGTCGGTGCTGAAGCGTTTATCGTTGTTCCTTCACTAAATGCCGATTCACTTAATTCTAGCGTTGTCTCATACCAAGATGATGATTTGTTTAATTTCATCGAAAAGCAAGAATTGAAATATGTTTTGATTGCCATGCACGTTTTGAAAATTGAGGATTTTGATTCAATTGAATCGGTATTGGTACTTGACGACATCATTGTTAATCTGGCAACCATTCTCGACTCCTCAATTTTACACGCTTCAATTTCAAAACAGTTAATTGACTTAACCGGAGTTGGAAGCGATGTTCAAGTTCCATATTTTGCGGAAGATGGAACAACTATGATTCGGATTTTTAGGGCCGAAACCACTTATGTTGTCGATACTGAACTATCAGCTGTTCTTAATGCTCTTGATACCTTAGGAGTAAGTCAAATCAATGCATCTGCCTTTACCGACGCCGTTTCGTTGGCTACGATTGATCAAGGAACTAACGCTGCAACGGTTGTTTCCTCAGCTATTGTTCAAGCAACCTTCTCACGAATCGTAATCAACATTGCCCTCTCCGGAATTTTAGATATTCCTGCAGTTCACCAAGACGATCATACTCCTTTACGCTTTATCGTTAATTTGGGTGCTGATCAAACTGAATACATCGATTCCACTGAATTGGCTAATCTTCTTATTGCTTTCAAAGTCTTAGGATATGATGATCCTTCGGCCTTTTCTGATGGATTCACAGGCGATGTCGATCTAACTGGCATTACTGAAGTCAATCCCAATCAGGGTAAAACCAATGCCAATCTCTTGATTGCATCCAGTATCATTCAAGCAACCATCTCAAGCAAAGTAATGATCCTTGATGGAGATAACAAAATTGTCGTTCCTGTTCATGATGTCGCTGAAAATGCTGTCCAAATCATTGTCCAAGACGGCTTAGCCGATGAATTCCTTTACATCAGTAAGATCGAGCTAGAAAACTTATTAATAGCACTAGATTCATTGGGAATGACTTCTGGGGATATTTCCAGTTTTGATGGTGAAATCTCTTTGGCATCATTTTATAACAATGATTCAAAACAAACCACACTTCTTAATTCCGCTTCCATCCATGCCACAATCTCCGATCAGATTCACCAGTTGGATGGCGATGCGTTAACGGTTCCCGATACAGGCTTCTTCCACGCCAATGCCATTGAGATTTTGACGGCGACCAGCGATTACTATATCTATGCTGACGAAGTCAAGATGCTTATTAACGCTTTAGCAATCATTGATGAAGATGGCGGCGAATTATCATTTGGTGGCACCTTTGATTTAAGTATTCTATATAATAATGATAATCAAGCAATCTTACTAGCATCGGCTATTATACACGCCACCATTTCTAGTGAAGTGTTGAACCTTGATGGCACGGCCTTGACCGTTCCGACTCGGCATATTGATGATGGAATCAACCCTGGCGTTTACATCCAAGAATTACATGGAGGGTTCACTTATATTACTGATACAGAAATTGACGATTTATTCACCGCTCTTGAGGTTCTCTACCCTGCCGGAGGTAATCTCTCTAGTGGGACACTAGGACCAATCGACTTAACCGTATTGTTTGGTGATGATGGGGCGGCTAATCAAACGACTGTCCTTGCCTCGGCAACAATTCACGCCACCATTTCACAACAAATCATGGCCATGGATGGCGATGAAATGACGATTCCAACTAAAGATGTTCTTGGCATCCAAATTCAAGTAACCAATGCGGGTACAACAACAATATATATTGAGGATTTTGAAATCATGAGTTTACTCGCTGCTTTGGAACTTATTGGCTTTAATGGTAACCTTGCAAGTTTTGATGGAGCCATCTCGATTACGCCTTTAGTAGACGGTATCGGTAATGATGACCAAGAGCAAAATACATTATTAGCATCCGCAATCATGCACGAAACCATAACCCAAATTTTATTTGATCTTTCGGGAGTCATGATTGTTCCTAAGTATTTAGAAAACAACACAACCGAAGTAGTCCTCAATAATTATGGCGATGATTATCTGGAAAAGTGGGAAATCAAGAGTTTGATTGCCGCCCTCGACTGGATGGGTTATACCGATATGAACAGTATGTCGGGTGGTATTGATTCATCAAAATTCTTCAATTCTACTGATTATACAGATTTGCTTGGTTCCGCCTGCATTCGAGCAACGATTTCGGATCGGTTAGTAACAAGCACGCTTATCATTCCGGATTTCGATGTGGAAAATGGCGATACACCAATTAGAATAACCGTTACCTATGGAGTAATCGAATATGTTTATGTTGATGCAAATGAAATAGAAAACATTTTACTAGCATTGAATAATCTTGGCTTATCCAACATTGACAGTCCCGATATTTCCACCGACATCCTTTGGGGTCCTGAAGTTGACTTCGCAATCGTCATGGGTTCGGCTTCCATACAAGCAACCGTATCGGATTCGTTCCTTGAATTCGCCATTGTTGAAGATGATCGCATTGTTGGTAATCCTGATCTTGTTATTCCAACGATTTTCCGTGCTGACATCATCGTTAACGGTGATACGACAACTTACAGTCAAATTACCAGTGATGAGTTAATTAACTTGCTGAACGCATTAAAAGCTCTTGATTTTGATGGCTTCGACGATTCAGTAAGCGCCAATACGATTACTGACCTTGACAGTACCTCACTTGATATAATCTTAAATTCGGCTTCAATGCATGTTACCATTGATAACATGATGAAAGGAAACACTAACATCAATACTCACATTCCTGATGAAGCTTATGTTGATGGTGACCCAGTAGAAGGAACACTGTATAATATCACCGGATTGATTCTCGCATCTGAAATTAAGGCCTTCATCTTAGCAGCTAAAGAAGTTGGGGCTGACTTCCAAAGTGCTTCCTTCAGCTATGCTAGCCTCGCAGGCAAGACCCCGCAACAACAAGCTACAATCCTTGGTTCCATGATTGTCAGAAACATCATAACTCCTGACTTGGTATCGGCAGTCAATACATATAATATGATTCCTGGTAACGATCAATACGAACCGATTCCTGATTACATGTATTATATGGATGATATGATTGTTCATGGCTTCCTGAATGCGGCTGGTATTATCACTTTGGTAAATTATCTCGCATCGTAAAAATTGTTATGTTTCAAAAGGGTAAGACACAAAATCTTGCCCTTTTTTGTTAAATACCAACTAATGATTAAGTCTTCGACTTTAATTATGGTCAAAAATGGAAATATCAAACAAACACCGTTGATATCTTTTTCAAATAATATATAATAATGATAAAGACATATTTGTTTTTATGTTCTATTAGGGGGTGCTTTGGTAATGCTGACCTTGAATGATTTTACTCTATATTTTAATATTGCTTTTTTCGGTATCATCGGGCTTGGTGTTTTAGGAGGATTAGTTCACGGATTTAAAAAATCTTTATATACTTTTGTGACGATGCTCATTTTTTATGTCATATTTTTTATAACCATTGATGCGGTTGTCAATCAGCTATGGACTATGGAATCAGAACAGATTGGGGTCGCTTTAGCTTATGTCAATTCTGCGTTTGCTAGCGTTACTAGTTTTGATGCCGCTGTTCCGGTGGCCATTTCCATTTATTTGGGTGATACTATTGATCCAGCCTTACTATCTCCTGCTGTAATGAGCTTAGCCGGTGGACTGGGAATTTTTGTTTTGAAAATTGTGTACACGATTTTATATTTTACTGTGATATTAATCATCTATAAGATTATTTGTTGGATTATCAAGTTGATTTTTGGCGGAAAACACGATCCACATGCCGCTAAGAATCCCGGATTTGGGGCCTTGATAGGATTACTTAATGGAGTTATGGCTTTATTTGTGTTTCTAATTATGTTTGGTGGCGTTGTGGATATTGTTAAAAGCGTTACTATAATTCTACCTGAACAAGCAGAGGCAGAACCTGATGCCGTAGATTTAGAATTTCCACGATGGGAATTATATGAAGCCCACTATTCATTGATAGACTATCAAGAAACTGCTGAGACTGGCAATCAAGCCATTCCCGAAAATGCCATCGCAATGATGAAAGACATGGTTACAGCATATGAGTCCAATCTTTTAGTGACCGCAGCCGGCATTATCACGATTCCTGATTCCTCGGGAACTCGTGAGATTCCGCTTAACTTGTACTTATTTGATATGGTTCTTTCCTTTGAATTTGCTGATAAACAGATTGCCATTCGTAATGAGATGAGTGTTTTTTCTGAAGTGATCATGATAATCTTAAATTCTGATTTTGCCACATCCAATGAAATTAGCGACTTGACGAGTGATGAAGTAAAATCAATGTTTTCAACGGTATCAAGTTCAGAATTCATCGTGACGATAATGCCGCTTGCGATTGAGTTTGCGGCAGATTATTTTGATGTTGATTTAGGAGCGACGCCAGAACAGTTGGCAGCCATTGATTGGGAAACCGAATTGTCAACACTTGGCGATATTGCTGAAAGCATCTTTATTATAATTAATGCACAAGCCGAGGGAACGGATTGGAGTACTTTACCTGATCAAGTCGATGGCGATTTTATCCGTAGTTTGTTTACTTCAATGGCTAACTCATCCTTGATGATTTATATGGGTGAAGCCTTCATAGAGCCCTACCTGTCAAATCCGGATAATACCGTATCTTCCTTCTTTGTCATTCCACCCGACTTGAATTGGTCCAATGAGTTTTTGGCAATTGGCGAAGCATTAGGAGCAATTTTTGATGAGTCAGATACGTTTGCACTAACTGAACTTGGACTTGCTACCATCGTTAATTTAACGCCATCATCAATTAATAAGATTTTTGATTCACAGATATTAGTGGCTACCATCTCCCAAGTTTTGCTAACTCAAGATCTTGATGGGATGGGACTAGTCATTCCCAATTCGGTTTTTGATGCCAATGACTATTTAAAAAAAGAAGAACTAAATGCTTTGGCTTTATCAATTCAGTTGATTTATAATGCCACCACATGTGCTCCAGAAGATGATGGCTGCTCTGGATTTGCAATCGCCGAAGTATTGAATTTGGATGAAAATGAACTAGACACATTATTTTCTTCGGAGATAATCAGTGCCACTGTTGGAAAATTATTATATGATATGGGTTCTGATGTCTTGACCATCCCCAATATTTCAATTGATAATCTAGAAGTGGGTGATAGCACTGTTAATGTCGTAAAAACCACCGAAATCCGGAAGGTGTTTAATGCTTTGAATGTTTTGGGTTTTGAGGATTTTGAATTCAGTAGTTTTACCGCTTCAATTTTAAATCGACTAGATGATGGTACAGGCAGTCTTGATAGTAACAAACTGACTACACTTTTTGAATCAACAATTATCCAAGCAACTATTTCTAGTATATTACTTGATAACCTTCCAATCGTCCCTGATTCGGTAAAGGAAATGGTTGGAAACGTCGAATGTATTACGATTGTTGAATTATCAAATGCCTTTAAAGCTTTATATGAATTGGGAATTACTGATTTCGCTGGTGAAAACTTTACTCCAGCAAAAATCTTCCTTGCCGACTTCGATATTGTTTTAACTTCGGAAATCGTTAGGGCCAGTATTTCTGATGCTATTTTAGATTTTGCATCGACAAGCGAAACCGCAACGCCAGGATCTTTGACTTTAATTGTCCCTAATTCATTGCGTCAAGATGTCACGATTAACGATGTTTTAATTGCTAAAGGTCTCATCGAACTCAATGAATTAAAAGCCTTACTAAACGCTTTGTCATTGCTTGGATTCACAGATTTTTCCAATGGCATGTCAGCCAGTACGATTGCCAGTATGAATGCAGCCACTCTTGATGAAATGCTACAATCAGGATCAATTCACATTACTATTGATAATTTAGCTAAGGGTAACAGTGCGATAACCGATAATATTCCGATTTTGGCACTTGATGATTTATATGGTGTTGATGATGTTATCATTGCTGAAGAAATCCGAAACTTCATTCTCGCAGCTAATGAGTTAGGAGAAAGTTCGGGTTCCGATTTCTCGGATATTTCGATTTCACTTGCCGGCGTTGAATCTTTGGATACCAGTTCTCAAAGCATAGTTTTAAATTCAATGATTGTTCTAAATATCATTACTCCGGATTTAGAAACGATATGCTCCAATCCTTTTAATCCATATGTTCTTGATAGTACTGATTATGAAGATAACAACACCGCAAACTTTTTATTAAAAGCTACAGTTTTAGATATTATTGATTTTTATACATTGTAAAACAGAATATATAAAAACAGGAAGAGACGAGTAAAGTTTCTTCCTTTTTCTTTTATTTACTGGTATAATATTATGATATATCTATCGAAAGAAGTGAGTATTATGAAAAAAACTTTGGTCATTTTGGTTGCGAGTATGTTGTCAATTTTTTTATTAGCTTGTATCAATACAACACCTATTATTACGACAACTGGTGTAACGACGACAGAAACAATTACCTACAATTCCGTTCAAACCATAGAATTGTATGCAATCAACGACATGCATGGACTTGCCTATTCGGATTTAGATACTTTATCAAAAATGGGCAAATATTTGCATGATAAAAACGAGTCAGTTCCCAATACCATCATCATGGCTAGTGGTGATATCTTACAAGGTTCAGCATTTTCTAATTACTATCATGGACGTCCGTTAATTGAGATCATGAATTATATTGGTTTTGATGCTTTCACCATTGGCAACCATGAATTTGATTGGGGTATTGATGTCATCGCTGCCTATAATGACAATTCCGCAGCTAATGGCGAAGCAGATTATCCGTTTTTAGCTGCTAACATTATTAACAAAACAACTGATGAAATGATGGATTGGACGCAACCATATACCATAGTTGAAACGAGCGGTGTTAAAGTGGGAATTATCGGAATTATCGGTGATGTTATTAATTCAATATCTGCATCCCGGGTCGCCGATTACGAATTTGCTGATATCGTTGATACGATCCGTGAATATACATATCATTTACGGACGATTGAAGATTGCGATATAGTAGTAGTTTCCTTACATGACTACAGTTATTGGGTTAATCAGGAAATTGCTGCTTCAACAGGCGATTACCGTGTTGATGCGGTTTTTAACGGCCATACGCACGAAACATTAGCCGATGTTATAATTCGCGATGGTGCTGACATGCCATATGCTCAAGTTAGCAGTTATCCTGCCGCTTTGTTCGCAAAAATCAATTTGATTTATGATACTGTATCGGACTCAGTCATTGGGGTTAGTAGCCAATATTTTAGCGAAGATGACTTAACGACGACTGACTCTCACATAAATGATCAAATCGATTATTACGCTGAACAACAAGCTTATCTTGATTTCATAAACGAAGTGCTTGCAACAACAAATCGCTATATCAATCGTTATTCGGAAGATCAAGAATTGGCGATTTGGGGTTCATCAGTAATCCGTGATTATTTAGGTCTTGATTTTGGCATGGTGAATAATGGTGGCTTTCGAACCAATATTGATATTGGCGACATATCAATGGGTGATTTAGTGGTTATTTATCCCTTTGATAATGTCATTAAAACCTGTGAAATGACCGGACAACAAATATACGATTTGTATAATATTGGTGGAGATGTCGTTTTTGATGATGGCGTTTCGGTAAGTGGAAGCCAATTATATAAAGACGGAGTATTAATTAATCGTAGTCAAGTTTATACGGTTGGAGCTGTTGATTATATTTTTGATAAAACATATTATAATTTTCTAAATGGCAATAATATACAAACCTCTGACTTCTTTATGCGGGATTTACTAGCGACAGATTTACGGGCAACGGTTGGTATATTTGATCCGTATAATGGTACGAGTTTTACCGAATAATAAAAAAAAGATCGGAAATAAAATTTCGATCTTTTTATAGTAAAGGATTAACATTATGAGCAATCACAGAATATTTGCCATCTTCATATTTTAGATAGTTTAGACTGCAGTTGAATAAATACGAAGTGTAGGTAAATCCTGGCAACAAATTAACTAATAACGCTTTGATGACATGGGAGTGGGCAACAATTAGGATCTTACGATTAGGGTAGGCTTGACATAGAGCTGTAAGTCCATTTTTGATTCGGTTTTCCAAATCATGATTTTTTTCCATATGTGGAATTTCATCAAAAACAACGCGTTTAGCGTATTCATTATCGATTACTCGCCCATCAAAATCGCCAAAATCGCGTTCAGTAAAATCTGGCCATATCAACACTTGTTGATTAAGACCATATGCTAAAGCAATGATATTTGCTGTTTCAAGAGCACGGACCAACGGACTTGAAACAATCATATCAAAGTTCTCGTGAGCATTAATTAGGAATTTGCTGGCTTGCTGAGCCTGAATTTTTCCAGTTTCATTTAAAGGATTATTGATCCGCCCTTGAACGATTAATTTTTTATTGGCATCGGTTTCGCCGTGCCGCATTAAACAAAGCATATTCATTAAAATCACCGGAAACAATTATACTATATTTTTATCAGATATGATATAATAATTTTACCGAGGTGGATAGTATGAGAATGGTAGACATCATAGAAAAAAAACGGGATGGATTAACTTTGAGTGCCGAGGAGATTGAATTTGTAATCCACGGGTATGTCAAAGGTACAATTCCTGATTATCAAATTAGCGCCTGGTTGATGGCAATATATTTTGTCGGAATGACTGATGAAGAGTCAGCAGCTTTAACCAAATCAATGTTATATAGTGGCGATGTGATCGATTTATCACCAATCAAAGGCCTCAAAGTTGATAAGCATTCAACCGGTGGAGTTGGCGATAAAACAACCCTTATATTAGGCCCGTTAGTTGCTTCTGCTGGGGCTAAACTTGCTAAGCTTTCTGGTCGGGGATTGGGTCATACTGGAGGAACACTTGATAAGCTTGAATCAATTGATGGTTGTCACATCAACCTTTCTGAACAAGCCTTCATCGATCAGGTTAACAAGATTAATATAGCTGTTGCTGGACAAACAGCCGAACTTGTTCCCGCTGATAAATTATTATATGCCTTGCGTGATGTAACTGGATCAGTACCCTCAATTCCTCTTATTGCTTCTTCAATCATGTCGAAGAAATTAGCAGCTGGGGCCGATGTTATCTGCCTTGATGTTAAAATTGGTGATGGGGCTTTTATGAAAACTATTGATGATGCGCGGATTTTATCACGCTTGATGGTCAATATTGGTAAGTCATTTGGAAAAATTGTCATTGCTTTTGTGACCGATATGAACCAACCACTAGGACTAGCAGTAGGTAATCGGCTAGAAGTCAAAGAAGCAATCGATACATTATCGGGTCACGGGCCTCATGATTTAGAAACTTTATGTGTGGAAATCGGATCGCATATGATATATAATGCAAAACAGGCAAAAACCCTTGAAGAAGCAAAAACAATTGCTTATGATAATTTGCACAATGGCAAGGCTTTAGCTAAATTTTACGAATTCATCACAGCTCAAGGTGGACATATTGATGATTTAGAACATTTTATAAAAGCCAAAGAAATAGTAGAATTTAAATCCAAAAAAACCGGATATATAAAAGTAATCAAAGCTTTAAATATTGGCTTGGCATCTATGAAATTAGGTGGGGGTCGTGAAACTAAAGATGATATCATTGATCCGATGGTGGGAATTGTATTAGCCAAAAAGATTGGTAATCATGTCAATAGTGGTGAAACGTTAGCGCGCATATATGCGGACAAACCCATTAGCGCGGATATCTTTGATTCTTTAACAGAAGCCTTTGATATCGTTGATTATCCTATCACAACTCCACCAATTATTCTTGAAATCATTCGTTAGTTGATTTGCTTTGTCTGGTTAACCACTATAAGATGGTTGAATTCGAAAAAACAATCGGAATTTGCCACCTTTTATTATCTAATCCATGTAGAGGTGATTTTGTGGAAGCACAAGTTATTATCAAAGATATAACCAAAACTTATATTCTTTCGAAAAAACAACAAAAAATCGAACGGGTGAAAGATAAAAGAAAAGTTGCTGTCAATGGTCTTTCCTTTACCGCATATAAAGGGGAAATATACGGTTTACTTGGTCCAAATGGTGCTGGAAAAACGACAGCTTTACGTTGTATTTCCACACTCATTAAACCGGATTCGGGAGATATTATTGTCAATGGACATAGTGTAATAACTGATCCTGAAGGTGTCCGTCAGTCAATTGGGTTTTTAACAAGCGACTTGCAACTGGAAGCTTTTTTTACTCCAAACTATTTGTTTGATTATTTTGCTCGTTTGCGAGGGGTAACGGAAGACATCATTAAAGAACGAAAAAAACAACTCTTCGAAAAATTCGGTATTGATCGCTTTGCCGAGGTTAAAGTTGGGGAACTTTCCACGGGTATGCGCCAAAAAGTGCAAATCGCCATTTCGTTGTTGCATGATCCGGCAGTCATCGTTTTTGATGAGCCAACGAATGGATTAGATGTTTTGACCGCAAAAGTAGTTACGGATTATCTGACCGAACTAAAAAACGAAGGAAAAACGATTATAATATCGACCCATATCTTTAGTGTTGTTGAAAAAATATGTGATCGAGTTGGTATCATTATCAATGGGAAATTATTATTAACGGAAACAATTGACGAAGCTGGCGGTACAGAAGCAAACCTCGAAAATCAATTCTTTGAATTGGTTGCCTCAGAAAGCGAGGAAGCTTAATATGAAAAACGTTTTGACGATTTTCAAAAAAGAATGGGATCGTGTAATTAAAGATAAGAGGTTACTTTTTTCAGTCATGATTCTTCCGGGTCTGATGATTTTCATCATCTATTCTTTCATGGGTACAGCCATGACTAGTCTATCCGCTCCCGACCCAGGAAATATTGCAATTGTAAATCCTACAGAAGGATTCACATCAATCTACGCATTACCTGATAACGAGAACATCGATAATATAATAACCATTGCAGCTTCGGAAATTCCTACATATATGACACTTGTCGATCAAGGTGAATGGGATTTAATCATCGTATTTCCCGCTAACATCGAGTCAAATCTTGTCGATGGATATCAAGCAACAGCAGATATTTATTATAATGGCAACGAATCTCAATCGCAAACAATTTATCAGGTTTATCGTGGATATCTTGATATTTACGGTAAAGCATTATCATACCAATTGTACGAGGATACTACAGTTTTGTTGTATAATGTCGGCACACAACCTATCGATGAAAAAAAACTTATGGGCACCATTATGGCAACCTTATTGCCAATGTTAGTAGTAATGTTTTTATTCTCAGGTGCGATGGCCATCGGACCCGAGTCAATCGCTGGTGAAAAAGAACGCGGAACGATGGCAACCTTGTTAGTGACCCCAGTTAAACGTAGTCAAATTGCAATGGGAAAAGTAGCGAGCCTTGGAGTGTTATCTTTACTTTCAGCAATTTCTTCCTTTATCGGTATAATCACCTCATTCCCAAAACTATTTGGTGAAGATATCGATTTCTTATCAATCTATGGCATCGGTGAATATGCGATGATTTTGGGATTGTTGTTTTCAACAGTATTCGTTATAGTCGGCGTTATATCCGTGGTTTCCGCATATGCCAAGAATTTAAAAGAAGCCGGAACGTTGATTACGCCAATATATCTGTTGACTATCATTATCGGTATCTCATCGATTTTCGGTGAAGGAGCCAATGCAAGTTGGTGGTTCTATTTGATACCGATATATAATACGGTTCAATCTTTAATAGCCGTTTTGACATTTGATCCTAACATCACCATGTACATGATGATTACTGTCATGGCTAATTTAGTATTTACCGCCTTACTGATCGTCTTGCTTAACCGCATGTTTAATAGTGAAAAAATCATGTTTTCCAAATAATTACTCCAGCAAATTTATTTTGACTTAACGATCATTTTATGATATAATTTCATTACCAAATAAGGGGAGCTCGGGGAACTGGGCTGAGAGTATAACTATTCCGTTATAGACCTTACCTGATCTGGATAATGCCAGCGTAGGAACATCTTTTTACGAACGGGTCCCTTATATATAAGGGGCTTTTTTTGTCCCTAAAGGAGATTAATTGAAAAAAAATCATCAAGTTGCTGTTTTAGTGGAACTCGGAGTTTTTGTGGCAATGGCTGTTATCCTTGATTTTATTTGTGGGATAATATATGAACTGCCTTACGGTGGTAGCATCTCCATTGCGATGTTACCAGTTTTTGTGGTTAGTTACCGACGAGGTTGGTATAATGGTATCATTGCTGGAGCTTTATTTGGTTTGATTCAATGTTTATTAAAACCACCATTCATACTTTCCATACCTCAGTTTATTATGGATTATTTTCTGGCGTTTATGGTTATCGGGTTAGGCGGTATATTTAAAAATGCTTTATCAAAACCATTACCTTTTTCTTTGGGAATTTTATTAGGGAGCACTCTACGATATATTGTAGCATCAATAGCAGGTATCATTTTCTGGGCCGAATATATTCCCACGGAAATCGGATTTATGAACAATCTGTTTGGTATGTCACTGGGTGAGTCGGCAATTGTTGTTGGATCATTATTATATAACGCTTTGTATATGCTTCCTTCAATGCTATTGTGCGTTGTTATTGGACTTGCTTTGCAGAATCGTAAAATATTAGCCATCAATCTTACAAGTGAAAAGTAGAAATATTGTAAAAATTATCACTATTAGCACTCTATGCTTGACTCTGCTAATCATTAAGGGTATAATAGTTATCGGAAACATAAATGGAGGATGAAAAAATGTCGGAAAAACTAGAGTTTAAAACCGAATCTAAGCGGTTGTTACACCTAATGATCAACTCAATCTACACCAACAAAGAAATATTCTTACGGGAGTTAATATCCAATGCTAGTGATGCCATTGATAAATACCATTTGACTTCACTTACTGATGAAAAACTAGAAAAAACGAATGATTATGAAATCCATTTGGATGTCAACAAAAAGAAAAGAACGATTACAATCTCCGATAATGGTATCGGAATGACCTATGATGATCTTGTCAACAACTTAGGAACTATTGCAAAAAGCGGAACGCTTGATTTTTTGAAAACGATTAAAGAAAAAGATGCCAAAGAAGTCGATTTAATCGGCCAATTTGGGGTTGGTTTTTACTCAGCATTTATGGTGTCAACGTCTGTTGAAGTTCGCACCAAGTCGCCATTCAGTGAAAAGGCCTTCCTTTGGACATCCAAAGGAGAAGATTCATATACTATTGAAGAAATTAATAAACCCGATCGAGGGACAACAGTTACTCTTCACCTGCGTAAAAATGAAGATGAGGAAAACTACGATGAATTCTTAGAAACCTATAAACTATCATCGCTTGTCAAAAAATACTCAGATTATGTGCGTTATCCCATCATGATGGAACAGGAAACTGAAAAACCGGTTTTAGACGCCGAGGGAAAACCGATTGAAGATAAGTATGAAACGATCACGGAAATCAAAACTCTCAATTCGATGACCCCAATTTGGAACAAATCGAAAGCCGAAGTCAAAGACACCGACCTAAACGAATTTTACAAGAATACATACTTTGATTATGTCGATCCCCTTTTAACCATTTGGACCGATGTGGAAGGTGCTTTGACATACAAAGCAATTGTATTCATCCCTGGAAAAGCTCCATATAACCTCTACTCGGAGAAATATGAAAAAGGACTCCAGTTATATGCTAAAGGCGTTTTTGTCATGGAAAAGTGCAAAGAATTGGTGCCAGACTATCTCCGTTTTGTCAAAGGATTGGTAGTCTCTCCTGATTTATCACTTAACATTTCTCGTGAGGTTTTACAGCATAACCGACAACTGATTAAAATCGCTGCCAACCTAGAGAAAAAGATTTTGTCTGAATTGGAAAAGACTTTAAAAAATGATCGAGATAAATATGAAGAATTCTTCAAAGCCTTCGGCATTGATATGAAATATGGTATTTATGATAATTACGGCGAGAAGAAAGAGTTGTTACAAGATTTGATACTATTTAAAACCGTAAATGAAGACAAACCAATTACTTTAAATGAATACGTTACAAAGATGCCGGCTGATCAAAAGGATATTTTTTACGGTTCTGCCGCCTCTAAAGAACAAATCTTAGTTTCACCGCAAATGGATTTATTAAAATCTAAAAATTATGATGTTTTAATCTTATCAGATGACATCGACGAGTTTATGATAAATATTCTCCATGAGTACGAAAAGCATGCCTTCAAATCGATTAATCAAGGCGATCTGAACTTAATTGATGAAACCGAAAAACAGACAGTTAAAGACCTCGAAGAAACACATAAAGACTTGTTAGAGGCAATTAAAACTACATTGGCATCTGAAGTCAAAGATGTAAAAATTTCGACTCGTTTGACGGATTCTCCGGTTTGTTTAGTATCCGGAGAAGGACTATCATTTGAAATGGAAAAAGTAATCAGTCAAATGCCGGGTGATAAAGACCTTAAAGCTGATAAAATTTTAGAAATCAACCCAAAACACGAATTGTTTAAAGCCATCACAACCGTATTTGCCAATGATCCATCCTCTTTAAATGATTATGCATGGATTTTGTTTGACCAAGCGCTGTTAATTGAGGGTTTGACAGTCAAAGATCCAGTCGCTTTCGCTGATAAGATGGTCAAATTAATGATTAAGGCTGCAAAATAACACTTTCAATTTTTTGTTAAATATCACCTTCTGTCCCAAAATGAATATTTTGACAGAAGGTTTTTTATTGCTTTTTTGCATTATATCGATTGAAAAACGGCTTTTCATGCTCTACAATGAAATTGGGGAGCCACAGTATTATCCTCGGAGATTTGATAATACGATGTCATGACGGAGGTGGGTGAATGATTCATGCCTTACTTGATTCTTTTTTCGGGAATGCGCCGGAACCATTTTGTCTCATTCGATTTGACGGTAATTCGAAAGGAAAAACCAAAAAACACGCAATTGTCGAAGTAAATTCAAGTTTCACAACCTTGTTTAATCTTCAAAAAGAGATGGTTCTCGGCAAACGGCTAGATGATTTCTTATGTCAAAAGAATCCAAACGATGATTTATGGGAACAATTTTTTGATGATTCCCTAGCAAAACAGTATTATTTTGAAAAAAAGAAATCCGATTTATTGCCAGAGATAACATTGCTACTTTGGGTATTTCCGCTTGACCCCGGATTTTTCGGGTGCATTATCCGTGATATAACCAATGAAGTTCATTTAGAAAATGAGTTTGAAGCGTTTTTAGAAATAAGTGTTGATATGTTCTGCATGGCAGACCCGGACGGTTTTTTTCTCAAGGTCAACAAACGATTTGAGGAGGTTTTGGGATATAGCGTTGATGAACTGGAAAACATTAATTTTTATACTTTAATTCATGAGGATGATAAAGAAGCAACTCTGAATGCGATGAAAAAGCTTAAAAAACATAAAGGAATATTTCAATTTATTAATCGCTTTCGTTGCACTGACGGCTCATATAAGTATCTTGAATGGCGAGCCGTTCCTCAAGGCAATTTCTTTTATTCATCCGCAAGAGATGTCACGGATATGATTAAGAAAGAAGAAATGTTACGTACAGCCGCAATCATTGATCCACTTACTGGTCTTTACAATCGCAATTTCTTTTATAGTCGTGTTTTTGAAGAGATTGCCAAAGCGAATTCAGCCAATGTCCCACTTTCGATGATAGCCATTGATATTGATCATTTTAAATATGTTAACGATATTTGGGGCCATCCAGTTGGCGATGAAATATTAGAAAGAACTGCTCGACTATTGAAAAGCACGCTCCGTCAATCCGATATTATTTCGCGGGTCGGCGGGGAGGAATTCGTCGTTTTATTACCAAACACCATCATTGATGAAGCAATGATTGCAGCCCAAAGAATGTTTGATATTCTTAACAACACTCCTCATCCTAGGGTTGGAAAAGTTACTGCCAGTTTCGGGGTGGCGGAGCGTCATAAAAGCGAAGACTTCAATCAATGGTATAAACGTACCGATGATGCAATGTATATAGCCAAAGAACACGGGCGAAATACAATTGTCAGCGCTGGTGAAACGATGAAATCAAGTACAGAACCGATTTATTTAGAATGGAATAACGAGTGGAATTGCGGCGATTTAACCATCGACGGACAACATCGTGAGTTATTAGAAATCGGAAACAAGTTGGTTTTTCTGACTGTATCCGGGGCTGCACCCCAGCAGATTTCTGAGCAGATAGATCGATTATTGATGTTTGTGGCAAATCATTTTTCATCCGAGGAATTAATTATTGAAAAATTGAACTATCCAGATTTTGAAGAGCATCAACGAATTCATCAAGAATTATTGATACGTACCAGCGAGATATCTTCAGAGTATTTACATGAAGAAGGTCAATCACCAATCTCAATGGCCTTTATTATCAATGATTTGATTATGGGTCATTTAATTAATGAAGATCGTAAATTCTTTTCATATATCCCTAAATCCGCTGATTAAACGTCCGCGTCTTCACGGCGGAAACAAAAAAGAGGTTGTCGATTCCGATATGATTCTCGGAAAAGACAACCTCGATTTTTTTTATAACTGAAAATATAGTTGATCAATAATTTTAAGATAATCTATGCGTTTAACATAGCCTTCCTTTATTTCATGACCGAAAGTGACGAACTCAGCATAGGAGATAGATTTCCGGCCGTTTTCGGAACGTTTATAGAAATCGACAATATAGTGAGCCTCCATCAGAAAGATTTTGTCTAAAGCTGTAAAAGCAACAATTACAAAGCCGATGCCACCGTGCTTGATGATATTTTCCAAATGATTAACTTGATGCTCATGGATGTTTTTCATCGGAAAAGCGGTTTTTGTTTTTGTTTCTTTGGCTTCAAAATCAATGTATTTACCCTTGTAAATACCATTATAATCCGTTGTTGAAGGAATTTTATAGTAAGCCTCAGATATACGGGCAGCACTTCGACGTTCGTAATCAACTTTGACAACCTGAATCGGAATTGGCTTTTTATATATGTATGCGATATCGTTACTGATGTAATATTCATTGGTTTCGTTGATGGCAGCCTCTAAATCCATCCCTCGATTAGAAGCGGAAACAGATTTCGTATGCATCAATGAACGTTTGAGAGGATAATTGATCATTATATCACCTGATATAATATTATCACAACCATCCCGTTTTTGTTTAAGATTTGGTTAGAAAAATAAGGAACTACTGAAAGATAACGTGATTTACGTTATTTTCATTTTCATATCATATGATTTGCGGTATAATTACTTTGCATAGACCATTCCATGCCAACACGAAAGGAGCTTTATATGAGCCAGATCAAGTTTTTTGCTTTGGGCGGTCTGGGAGAAAACGGCAAAAATCTGTATTGCGTCGAAATTGATAAGAAAATCATTGTTTTGGATGCAGGACTAAAACATCCTTCCGGTGATTTGCTGGGTGTTGATGCGGTAATTCCAGACATCAGTTACTTGGAATCACGGAAAGAGGATATCGTCGGCGTCTTTATCTCTCACGCTCATGATAAGAATATCGGGGCTCTCCCGATGATAATTTCCGCCTTGAATCCACCAATCTATGGGACCAATTTTGCGATAGCCGTTTTGAAGGATTTGTTAAAGGAAAACAAAATGGAACCTGATTTAAATCAGCTACATATCGTTGACATTGCTAAACCAATCCTGTTTCCAACCTTTAAAATCATCTATTACTCCACAACCCATTCGGTTCCTGAATCAGCGGGTATCGGAATATTAACAAGCGATGGTGTCATTGTATATGCCACCGATTTTACGTTTGATCAAAATGTTGGCAATTTTTATTCCACCGAATTCGACAAACTAGTCCACTTCCAACAATTAGGCGTTTTGGCACTCCTTTGTGAGTCATCGGGTGCTCTTTCTATAGGACACTCAACAAGCGATTATAATCTAATCTACGCGATTAGAAACACCTTCACAAAAGCGGAAGGTCGAATCATTGTTGCGATGTATTCAACTGAGATTGCTCATATTCAACGAATAATTAATGAAGCTTTGAAACTGAATAAAAGAATTTCAATCATTGGTCGCCGGGCTCAGAGACTTGTAGATATTGGTGAGACAATGGGATACATCCAAATTCCAGCCGATAAACTCGTGAACCTAAAATATATTGATGAAAGCAATAACAATGAATTCGATGATGTCGTTTTCTTGGTAACTGGTGAACGACATGAACCTTTCTTTATGTTGCAACGGATGTGCAAGGGTTATGATCGTTTACTCAAACTCAATTATAAAGATACGGTGCTGATGATGTGCCCGCCTGTGGTCGGTACCGAAAAAATCGCGGCCAAGACATATGATGCTTTATTCCGTCTTGAAGCGCGCGTGGTTAAATTTGACAAAAAGATTCTTCCGCCTTACCATGCTTCAATGGAAGATTTAAAATTAATGTATAGCCTCGTAAAACCTAAATATTTGATTCCGATTAATGGTGAATATCGGAATCAACTTGCTCAACACGATTTAGCTATCGATTATGGTTTTTCGGAGGATCATGTTGTTCTCATCGATAATGGTGAAGTCGTAACCTTTGAAAATGGTGAATTAGCTATGAAGCATGACACCGTGATGAATGGTTCAATTATGGTCGATGGAAATTTTGATTCCGATATTAACGACACTGTTCTTAAGGAACGGGAATTATTAAGCGAAGATGGCTTTTTGTTAATCATCGCTAACATTGATGCTCGAGAACGGGTAATGTTTAATCAACCCGAGATTGTGTCCCGTGGTTTTATGTATATGCGTGACAATGAAGAAGTTATCAATAAAATCGAGGAAATCTATTCTAACATTACCAAAAAGCAATTTGCCAATCGGTATATTGATTGGCGAATCTATAAGGATTCAATTCGCGATGAAGTGCAACGATATCTATACAAAGAAACGAAACGAAAACCAGTTGTCATTCCGGTCATTATTGATACCCAAAGCGATAAAATCTGCAAGGTAATCTAGAATCATTGGCTTTGAATAATATAAAAGGACAATCCAAAAGTTGGAATGTCCTTTTTAAATTGTAATTATTATATAAATTTTACCCTTTATGGTTTTGATTTAGTATCACTTGATTTTTTTCGTATTCTTCCGCAAGCATCTTTTCTAGTTTGGTATGCAGTTGGGCATGGTAATAAACGGTTCCCTCAAGATCGGTAGGAAGATACTGTTGAGAAACAATATGGCCAGGGAAATCGTGAGCATATTTGTAGACACTTTTATTATCATAGGTTGGATTATTAATTAAATGCGAAGGAACTTTAGGAGTTTTTCCTAAACGAACATCCTCTATCGCGGCATTGATTGCCAGATGGGCAGAATTAGATTTTGGCGAAATGCACATTTCCACTGTAATCATCCCCAAAGCATTGATTGCTTCAGGAAAACCGATATGTCGACAAATATCACACGCTGCCGCCACTTTCGGCCCCATACTAGGATTGGCTAACCCAATATCTTCATAAACAATCGCCGAAATTCGTCTTAATAATGATTCCAAATCATCAGCGACAATCAATCTAGCTAAATAATGAAGAGCAGCATTAACGTGAGAACCTCTTACGGATTTGTGATAAGCACTAAGAATGTCATAATAGTCATCACCATTTTTATCAACGGAAAGCGCAGGTTTACCCAAAACCTCTTTGGCATAATCTATGCCAATCAACTGATTCGGATCAGCCTCGATAGCCAGTAACTCAAGCATGTTGATAGCACTACGAATTTCCCCGTTAGCTGCGACGCCAATGTACTCATATGTGTCATCCGCGATTATTAAACCTGGCTTAATATCATCAATTGTTACCGTCCGAAGATATTTGATGATTTCGTTTGTTGTTAAACGGTCCAAACGAAAAATCGACACTCGACTCCGAATTGCCGGATTACAGGCTATATATGGATTCTCGGTAGTTAATCCCAACATTATTACTTTTCCCGTTTCGACGTATGGTAACAAATAATCCTGAATATCTTTATTCATTCGATGAATTTCATCAATTATTAATAACACATTACCATATAACTTTGTAGTTTCTACAATGCTTCTTAAAGTTTGCTTGGAGTCAGTTGAAGCATTAAATTTATAATTATTGAGAGGAAAATATTGAGCAACCAACATTGCGATGGTGGTTTTGCCAGTGCCAGTGGGCCCATAGAGAATAAGTGAAACCAATTTCTCTTCCTGGAGCATTTTTTCGATGATATGAATGACTTTTGTTTGGCCAACGACTTCCTCAAACGTTTTTGGACGAATACGGTTTGCTAATGGTTCATACATGATACCACCTACTTTATCGGAGTTTTCCGGTATTATTATATCATATTCTTGGCTTTTTCGGCCATAAAGCATATAATAATAGTATGTTATAATAAAAGAAGGAATTGCCAATGTTACAAGACGATATTCGCCATTTAAAAAAAATCAAGGATGCAATTATCTTGGCTCATTACTATCAGAACGCTGAAGTTCAAGACGTTGCCGACTTTGTGGGTGATTCTTTGGAACTGTCCAGAATAGCTGCTACAACTGATGCCAAAGTCATTGTCTTTTGTGGAGTTAACTTTATGGCGGAAACCGCTAAAATATTGTCTCCGAATAAAAAAGTCCTCCTTCCTGTACAAGAAGCCAAATGCCCCATGGCAATGATGATTTCTAGTTCCCAGTTAGAGGCTTACAAAAAGGCACATCCAAATCGGATTATTATTTGTTATGTGAATTCCTACGCCGATGTTAAAGCCTTGTCTGATATCTGCGTAACCAGTTCCAACGCCGAAAAGATTATCACAGCGTATAAGGATCAACCAATGCTTTATATTCCTGACAAAAACTTGGGAATGTATTTAAAGGATAAATATCATTATGATATTGATTTGTGGCCAGGATTTTGTTGCATCCATAATCGCTTAACTGCTAAAATGGTTGATAAGATGAAAAAACAATATCCAAACGCCTTGTTTTTAGTTCACCCAGAAGCCCCCTTAGCTGTCAGTAAAAGTGCTGACTTTGTCGGTAGTACAAAGCAAATTATCGATTACGCTTTCCATTCACCAGCTTTAGAATTCATCATCGGCACGGAAAAAGGGATTTTGCATCCACTAGAAAAAGCAAATCCAAATAAAACATTTCATATACTGACGCCAGATCTGGCCTGCTTTGATATGAAATTAACCAGTTTGGATGATGTCTATAATTCATTAAAAAATGACAATTATGAAATCACGGTTCCTGAAGGCATCCGGCTCAAGGCTTATGAATCATTACGTAAAATGCTGGAGATGAGTTAATATGGATATTAAAACTGACGTTCTTATCATTGGTTCAGGACTGGCTGGTTTATTTACTGCATTAAACATTTCTTCAAAAACGCAAATCGTATTATTAGCCAAGCAAACATTAATTAATTCCAATTCAATGCTTGCTCAAGGTGGTATTGCCGCCGAATTAAATGACGATGTTCAATTACATGCTAGTCATGTTGAAGACACCATGAAAGCCGGATCTTATCTAAATGATCTTCATGCTGTCCAAGTTCTTGTCGATAATGCCGATGAGGCCATCAAAAAACTGATGGCTTTTGGTGTGGAATTTGATCGTGGCGCTGACGACGAAATATTATTAACCAAAGAAGGTGGTCACAAATATCGACGGATTATACATTCTGGCGGTGATGCCACCGGATTTCGCACAACCAAAAGCCTAGTGGATATTCTTTATCAGCATCCAAACATTACTGTTTTAGAGCATACCATGGCCATTGATTTATTGCAAGATAATCAGGGTGCTTGCTTGGGTGCTACTGTTCTGTCTGGAAGCAACGAATACTATGCAATATATGCAAAAAAAACCGTTCTCGCAACCGGGGGAATCGGGTCAGTATATAATGCTACTACCAATGATCTGTCTGCTACCGGAGATGGAATTGGTCTAGCTAATCGTATCGGTGCAGAAATCAAAAATATGGAGTTTGTTCAATTTCATCCAACTGCGTTTTTTGTTGATGAAGGAAAATCAAGACAGCGGTTTCTGATTTCAGAAGCAGTTCGTGGCGAAGGGGCAACATTACTAAATGTCCAAAAAGAAAGATTCATGGGTAAATATGCTCCCGAGTTGATGGAGCTAGCTCCCCGAGACATAGTCTCACAAGCGATTTTTCGGGAAATGTATGATACATGGACCGATCACGTCTTTCTTGACACAACACACATGGATCCGAAGTTTTTAGAAAAACGTTTTCCAACAATCTTTCAAAAATGCAAGGAGCATGGAATGATTATGGGAATTGACTTGATTCCAGTTGCTCCCTGTGAACACTTCATATGTGGAGGCATTTCCACCGATCTCAATGGTGAGACCACAGTAAAAAATTTATATGCGGTCGGAGAATGTGCTAATAGTGGAGTACATGGTGCCAATCGTTTGGCATCGAATTCGCTTTTAGAATGTGCTGTCTTTGGAATGGCAATCGCGGAAGAAGTTGATAAAACCCTTCCAAATGTTTTTATTTCCATTATTGACTACCAAAAAAAATTACCTTCATATAATTATAATTACAAACCAATTCGAAGAAAGATTGGAAATTATATGGATGAACATGTTAGTATCGTTCGCAACACGGATGGACTAAAATTGACAGCTGATGTATTAGACACCATTTTCAATGATTTAATCAAATATCCGAATTTGACTAAAACGTATTATGAGACACTTAATTTGGCTACCACCGCAAAGATTATCACTGCGCAAGCGTTAGCACGGAAGGATAGCATCGGATGCCATCTGCGTATAAAATGATGAAGGCTAATTATCACACCCATATGTATTTATGTCGCCACGCTGAAGGGACAGTGGAAGACTATGTCAAAAAAGCAATTGAAGTTGGGCTCAAAACAATTGGCATGTCTGATCATGCCCCTTTCGAAGATTTAAAAGATCGAAGCATTCGGATGTTACCAAATGAATTACCAATATATATTGATGAATGTGATGAAGCAATCAGAAAATATTCTGACCGTATCAAAATTCTTAAAGGATTAGAGATCGAATATTTTGATCATCATGAACAGTATTATAAAGAGTTAAAACAACAATTTGATTTTTTAGCTTTGGGTCAACACTATATTACGTTGGGAGAAAGTACTAAAAAACTAAAATCTACTTTCGAGTTGACCATACCAACAGAACTGAAAAGATACGCTGATACACTTGTGAAAGCGATTGCCTCAGGAATATTTAAATTTGTTTGTCATCCCGACTTAATGCTATTTGGATACGGAAACTTTGACAACTCGGTTAAAGCCGCATCGGAAAAAATCATTGATGCGGCAGTCAAGTATAACATTCCTCTTGAGATTAATGCCAACGGAATTCGACGCGGAACATATCATTACTCAGAAGGGAATCGATATATTTATCCTCGTTTGGAATTTTGGCAATTGGCTAAGGAACGAAAAGCAAAAGTGATTATTTCTTCTGATGCCCATCATCCAAAACACTTATACGATGAGGCGATTGAGGCGGCATATAAATTTGCGGCCAATCTTGGAATCGAAGTAGTAGATGAATTGGAATTTTAAAAGTGCTGGTAAATACAGTGCTTTTTTTTATTTTATTAATTCGTCACAGGAAGAGTTTTTACGCCCTTGATGGGTAAATACCTATGCCTATCGAAAAAAACGCAAAAATTTGGCAAATTTTGGTGTTGATATCCAACAGAAGATCAAAACAGAGAAAAGCCAACAAATATCATACTCATCGCAATTAAAAGAACATGTTTACAAGAGAAGAAGTATTATGTTATCTCCATAACAACACATCATTATTTCAATATGAATATATTATGTGGAGAAAAATTGAAGTTTGAGAGAAGTCCATTAACTTCCTATAATAGATATTATGTTAACTAACAATGAACTGCTATACGTGGCCAATTTTAAAAACAATGTTGATATGTGCAAAATCGAATACTGTTCTTATTTCGCTAAAACACGCCCTTAGAATGTCTGGATTTCAAAATCACCATTAAATAGCTGATGACATTGAACCCAAACACGTTTCTTTATTTAATGATTTACCTATCTTATTACCCTTGTGTTATAATATAATCATGATTTACATATGAATAACTTCTGGAGGGCCTATTATGGGTAAGGTTGCTTTATTATTTACCGGTGGTACGATATCGATGAAAATTGATGAAGGTAACCATTCGGTAGTACCAGCTTTGACTGCCAAAGACATCATGGCTAATTTATGGAATTCGGATTTTTACAACGAACTTGAAATCATTGAGTTTTCAGAAGTCCCTAGTCCATCGATCACTCCTACCTTGATGTTGCAACTTTCTGCTGTCATAAAAAAGCTTTTTGAACGCCAAGATATTGACGGTGCCGTTATCATTCATGGAACTGATACCTTAGAAGAAACAGCTTATTTTATGGATTTGATTATATACTCACCTAAGCCTATTGTTGTAACTGGTTCGATGAAATCCTCATCAGAGCTTGGCTTCGATGGCATCAATAATTTGGTATCTTCGATCCTGGTTGCCAAGTCACCTAAGTCAAGAAACAAAGGAGCCCTTGTCGTTCTTAACGATCAAATAAATGCTGCCAGCGAAGTGACTAAGACAAATACACTGACGCTTGATACTTTTAAATCAATGGATTTTGGTCCTTTGGGAATTGTCGATTGTAAAGAAGTTATTTTTTATCGAACGGTAAATTATACGAAAAGACATATTCCTACTGATGCTATTGAAGAAAATGTTCATCTATTAAAAGTGTGTTCTGGGATGGATTCTGCTCTCATTAATTTTCTCATTGATGAGTTAAATGCCAAAGGAATAATCATTGAAGCCCTTGGCCGAGGTAATGTTCCACCCATGATGCTTGAGGGAATCAAACATGCTATTGCCAATAAAATACCGGTTGTTATCTGTTCTCGATGCCCTTCGGGAAGAGTTTTAGATACATATGGTTATATTGGTGGTGGCAAAAATCTCACGGATGTTGGTTGTATTCTTGCGCCTAATTTAAATGGTCAAAAAGCGAGGATATTATTAATGCTAGCATTAACAGTATCAAATGATCATCAATTCATAAAAAGCACTTTTGAAAAATAAAATATAAACAAAAAGAAAAGTTGTCGAAATGACAACTTTTTTTTGACTTCTTCTCTTTGTGGCGTATTATTTTAGCATCATTCTCAAAGCATCTTTAATGAGTTCATTGGTTGTTTTATTAGAATCTAATTTCGGAAGAATTTTTTTAATTTCTTTACCATTATATCCTAATGCTTGTAATGCATCATCAACTTCTGAAAGAGCGCTTGAATTTAATGATACTGATGAAATGTCAATCTTACCGTGTAAATCCAGAATTATTTGTTGACTTGCTTTTGGACCAATCCCAGGGAACTTCTGTAAATACTTTGCATTTCCAGATTCAATAGCAGTAACAATTGATTCGACAGATCCAGCTGCTAAGATGGCATTAGCGCTTTTTGGACCGATCCCATTAACACTGATTAGCTTTAAGAATAACTCTTTTTCTTCCGACGAACTAAAACCAAATAAATTGATTTCATCATCGGTTACCTTTTGATATACGTATAGAATCGTTTCTTTTCCAACGGTAAATAAGTATGGATTTGGTGTAAGAATATGAAATCCGATGTCATGGACTTCAAGCGTAATGTAATTAGATCGGATTTCTGTAATCGAACCTTTTAGATAACTGTACATGCAATCACCTCATCATTTATCATTATATCATTTTCGTTTTTAAGAATCCACATAATTTAGTATTGAGTTACTTCTGCTGCTTGCGATAAATAAGAGTATGATTATTAAGCAGTTCAATTAAATAATTATGCGCTAATTATATAATTAATGAATGCTATAAACATCATATACAGATTAAAACCCTTATATAAATACCTTCTGAGAATCAAAAAAGCAAAACACAAAAATATCATATTAAAAACGATAAAGAAATATATAATACAATAAAATAAAACATAATAATATCACAATTAAATTTTGAAAATATTTTGTTATTTTATGTGTTGTAATGCTTTAATGACCGGAAATAAAACAAAAATGATGAAAAATCATCATTTTTTTTGATATACGATTGTCTGTATATGATCATTCAATACTATTTTAAGACCGTATGTTGCGGCAATATAGACAAATGTTTGATTAGAAAAGAAACTATAATGGGTTGTATCACGGATATACCACCAATTTTTAAACTCGATTGGGACAAATTGAGTTTTAATTGCTAGATATCCATTGGTCTTAACAAGTTGGCATAATCGTGCAAATTCTACTTTGGGATTATGAAAATGCTCAATCACTTCGACTGTACACACTAAATCATACTGGTTTTCCAAAACGAGCTGATTTTGTTGGTAATACAAATCATATTCGGACACCTGGTATCCGATATCGGAAAGTCGACTGCCTAAATACCCGATGCGGCCGCAACCATAATCAAGAATTGTTTTTATTTCAGGAAAGGGGACAATGGCAAAAGATATAAAATCGTTGATTGATTTTAAATATCCGTCATCGGGGTCAATGCTATGTTGATTGTATCGTTTCATTTCTAGAGAAGGATTTAGGAAATCGATTTGATCTTTGAAAATCAAACCACAATTTTGACATTTGTGTAGTTTGAAACCACCATCGGTAATTGGTGTTGTCAAGAAACCGCAAAACCGGCATTTAGTCGATGAATTCAAATTCATAATCAATTATCCGAACCGTGTCGCCGTTTTTAATGTTAATTTTTCTTAATTCATCGTCAACGCCCATTCGACGTAGGCAACGAGAAAGATGCTTTATAGACTCCTCATTACCAAAGCGTGTCTTTTGAAACATCCTGGTGATTCTGGGGCCAAAAGCTTCAAATAAGTGATCACTTAATTGTCGAACAGTAAAGCCCGGATCTGTTGGATCAAAATCATATAAGACTTCATCGACAACGTCGCTATCTTCATATATATTAAACAATGGTGTTTTATCAAGCAAATCAACAATTGCGTGTAGTAATGGTTTTAGTCCTGTTTTGGTGAGAGCAGATATTGGTATTATTTTGATATCTGTACCGATTTGAGATTGCAGTTTTTGTAAACGTTCTTCCGCTCCAGAAGTATCCATCTTATTAGCCACAACAATTTGTGGTCTTTGACTTAGTTGGAACCGATATTCAGCGAGTTCATGATTGATAGCTAGGTAATCATCATATGGATCGCGTCCGGAAGCCTCGGATATGTCGATAATATGAACAATCACTCGGGTTCTCTCGATATGACGTAAAAACTGTAAACCCAAGCCGACTCCTTGGCTGGCACCTTTGATTATTCCTGGCATATCTGCCATGACAAAACTTTTGACGCCTTCGACGTCAACGACACCCAAATTAGGAACAAGCGTAGTGAATGGGTAATCGGCAATTTTTGGCTTGGAACCAGATACAACGCTTATTAATGTGGATTTTCCTACACTTGGAAAGCCGATAAGACCAACATCGGCAAGAAGTTTTAATTCGATTCTGAGGTTTTTGGTGACACCCAATTCACCATTTTCTTGGATATATGGTGCTTGATTGCGTGAGGTTGCAAAATGGGTATTTCCACGTCCACCTTTTCCCCCTTTGGCAATAACGCATTCTTGATTATGCTGAGTAAGGTCACATAATATGGCATTGGTTTCCTCATCATAGATGATTGTCCCTACCGGAACACTCACAATGACATCTTCCCCATCGGCACCAGTCATATTTTTTGATCCACCATTTTGTCCGGAATCAGCAATAATCCGCTTCTTATACCGCAAATCTAATAAAGTGGATAAGCCTTCATCAACTCGGAAAATGACACTTCCGCCTTTGCCGCCATCGCCACCGTAAGGACCACCCATCGGAACATATTTTTCTCTTCGCCAAGCGATGATTCCATCGCCGCCTTTACCAGATTTAACCATTATCTGAACTTCATCTACAAACATAAACTCACATCCCATCGGCCTGCGTTTATTTACCGCTAGTCTTATGTGAAAAATTACCTTTTATTTAAAACCAATTCAAATGCATCTCGGTTGATTGCTACAAGATAACCACGTGTTTGAAAACCAAAAGCAAGCAAGATTTTTTTCATCCGAACATTATCTGGATGCGTGTCGACTTTAATTGAATCAAATCCCTTTTGGAATATCAAATCGATGGCATGGCGCAACAATCCTGACCCCACACCTTCTCCTAGATGATGTGGATCAACCATCATCCGATGAATGACTTGTGAATGCGAACAACACCAAGCTATAGTTTGATATGAGTCGTCATCAACATCAAGAATCGAAATTGAACCAATAACGTTGCCATTGGTCTCATACACATACAAGCCGTTCTTTTCCAGATCGCTTTCAAAATGATGACGAGTCGGATAAATATTTGACCATTGATCAATACCGCGTTGATGAAGATCATTGGTGACCAATTTGGCCATATTTTCTAAGCCATCAATATCTTTTTTTTGGGCTTTTCGAATCATTAAAGGCCTCCAAATATTATATGGTGATTTCCTTGGTGCCATCAGAAGATTGAGCAATATATATTTCCGCATCAATGCCATACATATCTTTATATTGAGTAATAATGCTTGACTTAAAATAATCAATGTCAGTGTTTTTGACAATGTTGATGGTGCACCCACCAAACCCAGCGCCTGTCATTCGAGAGCCGATGCTACCGTTCAATAGCGCAATCTTTACTAGAAAGTCGAGTTCTGGACAAGAGACTTCGAAATCGTCAGATAGTGACCAATGTGAAGCAATCATAGCTTCTCCAAATGCATGTAGATCTCCTGCCAACAACTGATGATTCGCATTTATTGTCCGCGCATTTTCCGTTACTGCGTGCTTGGCTCGGCGATATAAAACTGGATCAATTAAGAATAAACCATAGTTTTGAAATTGTTCTTCATTTAAATCGCATAATTCACTAATTGGTATGTATTTTTGGAGAATCTTTTTGGCCGTTTCACATTCGCGACGACGCTCGTTATATTTGGAATCGACAAGTCCCCGTTTGACCTTTGAATTTACAATTACAAAAGCGTATTTGGGATGGTTTAATGGAACAAATGTATAATCAAGTGAAACGCAATCCAACAATAAAGCATTTTTGGCTTTTCCAAGGGCAATGACAAATTGATCCATGATTCCGCAATTAACTCCAATATACTCATTTTCGACTTTTTTACATAGGAGTGCTAAATCTTTTCTTGGAATATTAAGGCAGAACAAATCATTCATCATGACCGCGACTAACAGTTCTATCGATGCACTCGATGATAAACCGGCACCACACGGTAAATCCCCATCAATTGCAATATTGAAACCGGATAAAATTGGTTTATGCTCCAAAAGCAACTCACGAATAACACCTTTTAAATAATTAGCCCATGTATGTGATTTTTGATATTCCAAATCATCCAAAGATATTGAAATAACACCAGAAGTCGCAAAGTTTTCTGAATATAAGCGAATAAGTCGATCATTTCGGAGTGAAATTGCGCCATATGTTCCAATGCTCAAAGCACACGGAAAAACAAACCCACCATTATAATCGATGTGTTCGCCAATCAAATTCACCCGCCCTGGAGAAAAAAACAACCGTGGATTGGATTCTTCCCCAAAGACTTTTTTGTATACTGCTAACATTTGCTTCTTCATTGCTTCTCCTTATAATTCAAAGTAATTATATCGCAAAGCAAACAATTATTCAATTGAATCAGCTGATCCAATTGTTAAAAAAAACAGGTCGTCGACCTGTTTTATTCCTGTGGGTATACGGATGCTTGCTTTTTATCTTTGCCAAGACGTTCGAATTTGACGATACCGTCAATAGTGGCAAACAACGTATCATCTTTGCCAATACCAACATTTGTTCCGGCATGAATCTTAGTTCCGCGTTGACGGAAGATAATTGATCCGGCTGTACAAACTTGTCCATCCGATAATTTAGCTCCTAAACGTCTGCCGGCGGAATCACGACCGTTTTTGGTCGAGCCGACCCCTTTTTTAGAAGCCATAAACTCTTGTATATTCAGATTGAATACCATAGGTAACACCTCCAAATTGATTTGATTGTGAATTAAAGATTTATTTCGTTAATAGTCAACTTTGTATATGGTTGACGATGGCCGTTTTTCTTGTGGTAATGTTTTTTAGGCTCATATTTGAAAATAATAACCTTTTGACCTTTTCCGTGTTTGTTGACAGTAGCTGTAACCGTTGCACCTTTAATATAGGGTTTACCAATCTTGGTTTTTTCGCCACCGACCAACAAGACCTTGTCAAAAGTGTATGTTGAGTCGACTTCAACGTCAAGTAATTCAACGTAGATTTCTTGTCCAACTTCTACTCTGACTTGTTTTCCACCTGTTTCAATGATTGCGTACATATGCGCACCTCCTCATATTGATAAGACTCGCCATCATGGTAACATTTCTGTGTTTGAGACCACTACTGAGCGGTATGCTTTGCATACGTGAGTATTATACATTATTCGAGGTTTCAAGTCAACAAAATTTTAATGCATTTATTATGGTGCTTGATACCTAGTTTTCTGTATATACTGGCAGCTAGTTCTTTGTAAATATATGATGCAAAACCATGACATTTACTGATAACAGTCAAATGTAGCAGCCATGATAAAGCATAAGAAAAACAGAATTCAGAACAAAATAATTTGTAACTGTTTTCTGTTTTTAGTATCAAGGTTTTATAAATACTAGGTAATTACTTTGTTTCCAAAATTTGACTATTTTCCGTTTGGGATGCTTTATATATTTCATCATAATAGAGCATTTGTGCGGTGGAGTGTTTTGGAATAATCCACAGCCATAATATACAAGCGGTAAATAGACCGAGAAAATACCATCCCAAATAGCTTAAATCTAACTTAAATAAATCCATTTTGTGCCCTTTCATTAAATCGGCAGATTTCTTCAAGGCATCTGATGGGTTCAATTTTGGTTCTTTTTGAACCACATAAAAAGCCATAGAATAGGAATATGCTTTGACGATTCCCGGGATTATTAATAACAAACTAAACAAAAAGACCCACAGCATTCTTAATAAATATACCACTAAATTGCGTAAGTAATTTTCCTTATATCCGATGAGGAGAATTTCCTGTAAATCAGATTCCTTGCCATCAACGACATTACGCCAAAGGATTACAAACGCAAACGACATGCCGGCCATAATTGCAATGTCGATGATGCTACCAAGACTAATCCAAGCTTCTTTGGAAAAAATACCAGCGATGATGCCGTTAAGAAATATAAAAACTAATAAAATCAAAATTACATTTTTGTACTTATCCGCCATCAATAGTTTTGCTTGTTCTTTGTATTCTGACTGTTTTTTAATAATGATAACCAATCCCCCTTTTTTATAATGATAACTCAGACAATAAAAATAATCAATATCATCGCGATTTTTTTGTTTTTTATTCTGAATATTAGTTTTAATATGATAGAATATATCTAGTTGGTGATTAAATGAAAACAGAATATATTATCTTAATAGTTGTTGGCATATTATTAATATACTTTTTCATTTCCTATTTTATATATCGACGGATTTTTAGAACTGATAGTTTAAAACAACCATCAGGACTAGTCGATCAAGAATCGGCTTTTTTCTCCTCATCTTGGCAATGGTATATGAATATCCCCAAAGAAACAATTTCAATTCGTTCCTATGATAATGTTAAACTATCGGCTGTATACATTCCCAGTTTTGATGAAAAGTCAACAAACACGGCAATTTTATGTCATGGATATCGGTCTTTGAATTCCGATATGGCGGTTATAGCCAAAATGTACTCTGAACTGGGATTTCGTATTTTGTTGCCTGATGCTCGTGGACACGGATTATCAAAGGGGGTTTTCACGAGTTTTGGTTATTATGAACGTTATGACTTGAAACGCTGGATTCAACATATACTTCGAACATATGGCGCAACCGACAATATTTTACTTCATGGGGTTTCGATGGGCGCTGCCACGGTCATTTTAACGACCGGATTGGGAATACCAGATAATGTCAAAATGGTTGTTGCGGATTCGCCGTTTTCTAATGGATTTGGGCTTTTATCGAGGTCAATGCAACCAAAAATCCTTAATTTTTTCCTTCCCGGAGTTTTTGCCATCACATATTACCTGCACAAGTTCATACCGGGACAAATAAATGTTGTCAAAGCTGCGAAAAAGGCTATAATCCCATTATTTATCTTCCATGGTGAAAAAGATACTGTTTGTCCGATTTTTATGGCAAAGAAGATAATTTCGGCTTCACAGGCTCCATTCAAGGAACTATATTGTGTTCCCGGCGCCAAACACGCCGAAGGCTATATTGTTGATAAAACGGGAATCGAAGGAAGACTATTGGAACTTATTAATACATATTTTACATTGCCAAAGAGTGTAACTTCAAAAAAAAAATGAGTCTATGATGACTCATTTTTTACTGGTTTTATTTGTTTTTGCTGATTTCCAATAAACTCTGGCTTCGTAAGCTTTTAAGATATTCATGTCTTCATGCTCATGATAATTGGATAATAATAATTCCGAATTATCATAATCAAAATCGATATTGAACAGGCAATTTTTGTCAGAGAAATTACATATAACAAGTAACTGCTCATTTTCATATTCCCGCTTATATGCATAAAGACGCTTGTTTTTAAAATTGATGTCTTGATAATTGCCATAGACAATAATCTCATGTTGCTTACGAAGTTCGATTATTTTTTGGTAATAATGAAAGATTGAATCTTGGTCGTCAAGATTATCCGCAACATTGATTGACTGATAATTGGGATTGACCTTTAGCCATGGTGTTCCGGAAGTAAAACCCGCTTGATTTGAATTGTTCCATTGCATAGGAGTCCGAGCATTGTCTCGAGACGCAAATTTAACAATTTTCATCATTGCATGGTGTGTTAATGGTAATAATTTACGCATCATTTTATACATGTTATGTGTTTCGATATCTTGATAGTCTGCCAAATTATCAAAATTAGCATTCTTCATTCCAATTTCCTGACCTTGATACACAAAAGGAGTCCCTTGTTGAAAATAAATCATTGTTGCTAACATTTTTGCGGATGCTTTATGATATGCATCACTGCCAAATCGCGATACACTCCTAGGTTGATCATGATTCTCAAGATATAGCGTATTCCATCCTTTTCCCTGCAAGCCGTTTTGCCATTTTGAAAGCGGTTTTTTAAGGTTAAGCGGTTTGAATTTTTTGGGAAACCATTTAACTAAATGGCAGTCGGCATTCATATGATCAAACTGAAACAGCATATCAAGTTCCCGTTTTTCTCCAGCCATATAAGATAAAGCGGAAGGAATATCAATAAACGCGGTTTCACCGACAGTGAAACAATCATATTTTGCGAGCACATCCTCATTTAAAGCTTGCAAGTAGGGGTGGATTTTCGGATTATTGAGATAGTGTTCTTTTCCTCTGAGAATCATCGTGAATTTGCCATTCGGTGTGCCATCGGCTTTTGCTATTATATTAATTACATCACAGCGAAAGCCATCAACACCTAAATCGAGCCAGTATTTACAAATTGCTTTTACTTCTTCACGTACAGCGGGGTTATTCCAGTTTAAATCCGGTTGTTTTTTGGAAAACAGATGCAGATAATATGCTTGACGTTCCTCGTTCCAAGTCCAAGCATCGCCACCAAAAAAGCTTGTCCAATTGCCTTTTTTTGGTTGCCAGTAATAATAATCGGCATATTTAGGATCGTTTTTAGCCGATGCTTTAAACCACTCGTGCTCATCAGAAGTATGGTTGACCACTAGATCCATTACTAACTTAATTTTGGCTTCATGAAGTTTTGCAATTAAAGTTTTGAGATCATCGAGAGTTCCAAATTCGGGTAAAACGTCACGATAATCCGAAATATCATAACCGTTATCATCGTTGGGAGAACGATATACTGGTGATAACCAGACAATGGAAACCCCTAGTTGTGACAAATATGGAATTTTTGAAATAATACCTTGAATATCGCCAACGCCATCCCCATTGGAATCCTGAAAACTCCGTGGGTATATTTGATATACAAATCCTTCCTTATACCAGCATTTCTTCATTTAGTTAAGACCTCCTGAACAAGTAACCAATGGCTCGAAAAATTCGACCATTACATAATTCAACAATCGCTTTCATGGCATTCATCTGAATTAAACCACCAGACCAGATAACCATAGAACGCAACGGTGTTTCCATCATGGATTTTTCGACCATCTTCCGATAGATTTCTTCAGCGTCTTTTACATGAGCAGTGCCGATTGCTAAAATTTTTCGAGCAATAAACGCACCAAACTTTGTGTTTGATAAATCTTCCAGATTACAATTGATATCATATGGTGGAAGATGTTTGGTATGAGGGGCTTTAGGCGTATATCCAATCAATGATTCAAAATCTAAATCAGAGAAACTCAATCCATTTTCAATTCGGTAACTTTTGGCTTCGATATATTTTTTGGAAAATTGGTTCGCTTTTTTAGCGATGATTTCTAGCTTGCTTTCTAAAAGTAATGTTTCCGCATCTTTGCGGATTTGAATAAAATACTCGCCAGAATCAGTAGAAAAGTCATTAATAGATGGTTCATAATAATTGAAATCCGCTTCAGTTAGTTCAAATTTTACTAATTGCTCTTCACCAGGCGCAAGTAGAATTTTGGAAAATTTCCGCAATTCATGTTGGGGTTTGAACTGATGATCTTGATTGGGTTTAACAAAAAGCATCACGACTTCCTTGCCGGCAACGAGACCGCTATTCTTTACAAATACTGATACTTCGATTTTACTGGGAATCTTCAATTTATTGGCAGAAAGTGTTAAATCGCGATATTCAAAACTAGTATAACTAATTCCATACCCAAAGGGAAACAGCGTTTTTAAGCCAATTGACGAATAATACCGATACCCCACATAAATACTTTCCTTATATGAAACATCACCGTTTCCGCCGGCATAATCGTTATAGCAGGGTGTATCCTCAAGCCGATTAGGATATGATTCGGCAAGTCGGCCGCTGGGGTTGATTTTTCCAAACAAAGCATCAACGACTGCACCCGATCCAGCTTCACCTACAAGATATGTATTTAAAACAGCTTTGACATCAGATAACCACGGCATTAGAATTGGAGAACCAATTTGTAAAATAATAATAACATTGGGATTAACAGATAAAACGGCTTTTACTAACTCATTGTGTCCTCTGGGTAAGTTAAGGTGTTTACGGTCATATCCTTCCGATTCATATAGATCAGTCAAACCGATTACCAAGATGACTTTATCTTTCCCTTTCGCTAATGCTTTAGATTCTTCGATTAACTGTATGTCATATCCGTCACCATCGAGGCGATACCCATCGCCATAAACGAACTCAGATCCAAAGGGCATGCAATCAAGCAGTGAATCAATTTTGAAAGGATTGATATGACTTGATCCTCCGCCTTGATACCGAACGGTTTTTGCCATTTGACCAATGATGGCAATTTTATCATCAACCGTAAGTGGCAAAATTTGATTGTCATTTTTAAGCAAAACAATTGATTCGGCAGTAATCTTCTTGGCAAGTTCATGATTCTCTGCTAAATCAAAATCGATAATCCGGTTGTTAGTTTTAGTGGCAACCATTTTTAAAATCCGGCGAACTGAAACATCGATTTCATCCATTGTAATAACACCTTTTTTAAAGGCTTTTTCGAGGCGATGAATTGAATATCGATGACCTGGCATTTCCAAATCAAGAGAAGCTTTTAAACCACTTTCGCGTTCATTAGTGGCGGTCCAATCAGAGACAATTACGTTTTTAAAATTGAACTTATCACGAAGAACATCATTTAAAAGGTGACGATTTTCAGAAGCATATATCCCATCAACTTTATTATATGAGCACATAACCATCGCTGGGTTTTCTTGTATTGCTCGGTGAAATGCTTTAGTATATATTTCATAAAATGCCCGTTCATCGGCCACCGAATTGGATATCATACGATATGACTCTTGGGAATTAAGGGCATAATGTTTGATACATGCGCCAACATTTTTAGACTGAATTCCTTGTATAAAACCAGCAGCCAGCTCACCAGTTAATACTGGATCTTCGGAGTAGTACTCAAAATTGCGGCCACAAAGGGGACTTCTTTTAATGTTTAACCCAGGACCAAGGAGTATTTGGACATCCTTATTAAGACATTCCATGGCAATACCTTTGCCCATCTGATAGGCAATTTCGGGATCAAAACTGCATGCGACAGTTACTTCGTTGGGAAAACAAACTGCCTTATAGCTTTCGTTCTCCTGAACGCTGTTGCCAGACTGGAGTTGCTTGCGTAGACCATGTGGACCATCTGCCATCATTATTGAGGGGATATTTAAACGAGGAATCGGAAAGGTATGCCAAGAATCGAGGCCGACCAGTAGAGCACATTTTTCTTTTAATGTCATTTCGCTTATCAATTTATCAATATTCATAGGCTTCCTTTCTGGATTTCTTCGGGATTATGAATTTGTTAAGAAATGGAAGAGTATTGTTGGTTTTATTATATCATTTTTATTATAAAAAAAATAATTTTTACCGAAAACAATAAAAAAAGCTATTCAAAAGAATAGCATGTTGATAATGTGGCGACTCGAACAGGATTCGAACCTGCGACCGACGGATCCGGAATCCGTTGCTCTATCCAGCTGAGCTATCGAGCCGTGCCAATACTGTATCATATGAATGCAGATTTGAAGTTCGTTGCCATGTAACGACGAATCCTAAATCAGTATAAATAACCATGGCGACCCGAATAGGATTCGAACCTACGACCGACGGCTTAGGAAGCCGCTGCTCTATCCAGCTGAGCTATCGGGTCAACGGCTTATTCCGTAATGTAGTAAATGCTATACTACTTAAGAAAAGTCTGTCAAGGTCTTTGACAGACACAAGTAACAAGATGGCGACTTGGAGGAGATTCGAACTCCTGACCGACGGCTTAGAAGGCCGTTGCTCTATCCAGCTGAGCTACCAAGTCATGCGCATAGATTATTATAATACGTGACACTTGTTTTGTAAAGGGAAATCGCCCATGATCACTGGGTTTTTTTGCGATGTTTCTGGGAAAAAATGGCAGAACAGTTAATAAGAAAAACCGTTCTGCCAATCCTTATTTAGTAAAGCCAACACGTTTAACTGTTCCCCAAGCATTTGTATCTTTCAAAGAGGAAAAGACACCTCGAATTCGGTATATTCCCATAAACTGACGCCAACCAAAATTTTCAAGAATTGCGATTAACAATAATAGAATAGTGTCTTTAGTCGAAAGACAAACCGAATCTCGCTCAGTAACAAGCAACGCTAATAGTGATAGTATAATGCCCATCAACATGGTGACAATCATCAGTAATAATATAATATTAATCGTTAACAATCCAAAAATTAAGCCGATAGCTATCGCTAAATATCCTTGGATTTCTAGCATTGGACCAAACATTTCAAAAATAAAGAAATAAGGAGTGGCAATTAATCCGGCTTGTTTATAATGAGCGTTACCAATCATTTTTCGATGATAAGATAGAATATCGACAAGGCCTCTTTGCCAGCGATTTCGTTGTTTGAGTAAACTTTTGGTTTCTTCTGGTACTTCCGTATAACAGACGGCATTATGGATATAGTCAATACGGAATCGCAAGTGGGTATCATACGCTTGACGAGTAATCCGGACTACAAGTTCCATATCTTCTCCAACCGTGTCCTTTTCTTTTGTGCTTTGGGTTAGATAACCACCGCATTCAATTAAGATTTGTTTTTCAAACAATCCAAAAGCTCCGGAAACAATCAATAACGAATTAATCACCGACCAGCCTATCCGACCTAATGAAAATGCTCGGAGGTATTCAATGGTCTGTAATCTGGCTAAAAGATTCTTCGCTAATCCCTTGGATTCTATTTGTCCATGATCAACTTCACATCCATTGACAGGAAAAATACTGCCACCCAAAGCTAAAGTGATTTCATCATGATCAAGCATTGATGACATTAGTTTTAATAATGATTCCGATTCCAAAATTGAGTCTGCATCAATACCGCAAACGTAATCACTTTTGGAAATATTGATGCCCACATTTAAGGCATCGGCTTTACCCCCATTGGCCTTATCAATGACAATCAAATTGGGATAATATTTATTCTTGTAAATGGCTTTAACTGGTCTGGCTTTAAGCAATTCATTATATGGGACATTTTTACGTTCCAACCGAAAATAATCAATTAATCGTTCAAGGGTAGCGTCTTTCGAACCGTCATTGACGACAACCACTTCGAAATCCGGATAATTAAGATTGAGCAAAGAATTAACACTTTCAACGATTGACATCTCTTCATTATAGGCAGGAGCGATAATGGAGATGGATGCAAGCATTCCTTTTTCAAACAACATGGATTTGCTTTTAATTCGCCATAGGCGGCTTTGCCGACGAGCACCATGAGCCGAAAGTAAGGCTAAAATAATATATATACAGTTTATGGAAAGATAATAAACCACAAACAGTTCGTTCATCATAATAATGTATTCAGTTCCAATCTGAGCAAGTGTCGAAGTAGAAAACATCGAATAGCGAGTGCAGATAAAAATAATTGGCATTATCGCAAAAGCAACTATAATGATGGGGATCAACCAGCGAATCTTAGATTTTTCCGGTCCCGAGCGCGGCTTTTCTAGTGGGGGAGTGATAGTCTTTATAAACCCCATTTTTTTAAATAATTCGGGTTCTAAATATTCGTTTAGTTCTTGATAAAAGAGCGTGTTAGGATAAGCGAATTGCTTGATAATATTAATCATAGTGACTTCAATTTGGGGGTTACGATTCCGATTAAGAAAACCAATCAAATCGGCAGTAGCTTTGGAGTCAATTATCATGCCAATAACTTTTACAAGTCGTTTTTGATCCAATGGATACATTTTCAAAATTAAATATTCGATCCGAAGAACTAACACTTTAGCTACTATGTTTTTCTGGCAATCTGACAAATCTTCATCAATCAGATTGATCATCTTATCGAAATACATTTTGTTGGTATCAATAATTTTGGTTATAGCGTTAATGCGAAATTCATCATTATTAGTATTATCTGCCGAATGTAAAATCAATAATATTTGCGTAAATGTCTTTGTTTTTGACATAGACTCCAAAGCGATATGAACCACTTCAGAATCGGTATGATTAAGATATTTTTCGATATCAAGATTATAACCATAGACGTTAGTCAGAACCGATAATATATGATGGTAAAGGCGATTTACCCGAGGCAAACGGATCTTTGCATATGTAGGATTTGTCTTGCCGGCCAAGAAATCCTCAATCATCAGTAATTCATTTTGCAGTGGGTCAACGAAATCCTGACTAAAAAGACTTTCTGCTAAGTCGACGAATAATTCTTTAATTTCGATCTCAGATCGGCGATAAATATCGGGAAAATGAGTATGAGAGGCTAAAAAATGGGACTTAAGGATTTCGATGATCCGGGCTTGATAAAAACGACGACTACCGACAACACTATCAATTAATGTTTGCACAGTCGATTGATCCATATCATTTTTAAGCGCGTTAACCAAAAAAATCTTTACATGATCGATTTTCTCAATTCGAAGCCTTCTCAACAAGGCAATTTGCGTCTGAGTAGTCATAAAATACGATAAAAAAAAGATTGCTTGTTTTCGCTTAATTACAAAAATAGAATTTAAATCGTTTTGATATTTTTTGATCATACCCATACGTTCAAAATCATGTAACGCTCTTCCCCTTTGATCGGGAGAAAACTGGACTTGTTCCGATAAACGGACAAAAACACGGATGAGAATGGATGGGGAAAAAGCGGATGAAACCGACTCGTTTTTAAAATAACGATTTATTAAATATAATTCCGCTTTTTTAATTTTCGCTTCGTTTTTTCTAATTAATACTTTATTGAGAATTACGGCAATCACTAACACAATCTCACCGCTGATAAGCGCTATCAAAATATAAAATATGGTATCAAGAGTCAAATTATCGACCTCCTGTTTTTAGCGATCGATCGATAAACCCGGTTATTTCCTCAAAAATAACGGGTTTTTGTAAAACTAAATTTATACCAATTTGATTAGCTCTGATTACAATATCGGGATTTTTATTATATGTTAGCAGAATATACAGTGCTTTTCCATTAATTGGCATTTGGTTTAGATTTTGTTTTAGCTGCATACCATCAAGCTTGGAGATTGTGCGTTCGACAATGATAGCATCAAAAGGCATTGATTCGGCAATTCGTTGTGCTTCGATTCCATCTTTAGCAGTTATCACTTCGTAATTTTCATTAAAAAACAATGATGTCAATAATTTTAAATTAATTTCTTCATTATCGGCAATCAATAGTCGACCAGTTTTCCCTTTTTTAATCTTAGATGTTTTGTCAATAATAGATCCAACTTCTAAAGAAGCGGCTTTGATACGAGTTTCGCCGGTTGACAACATTTGTTCACGGATTTGATTGCCATCTTTTAAATTAGCAAATTCGGCCATACTCACAATGGCTATCGATACTGAAATTGTTTCGATAAAGGCTTCAGAATCCTTAACGGCATTTTGAATTTTTTGGGCAAATTCAGAAGTGTTTCGGTCGTCAAGATTCTCGATAAATAATATAAATCCGGGACCGTTTCGTTTTATTAACACATCATCGGGATTCTTTACTTGTTCTAAAAGATATCCCAGATTCCGAATTGTTTCATCACCAGTTCGGACAGAATATTTAGAATTGATCTTTAAAATATTATCAATTTGAATGTATATCAAATAATAATCTACTAATAGTTGTTGGGATAGGTCAAGTCGATCAATCTGCTCTTGGAGATGTTTATATAAAAACATTTCATTATAATTGTGGGTCAATGGATCTTTAATCATTTTTTCCATTGTGGCCAGCAGATGTGATTCTAATTTAGCAACTTTTTCCTGAAGAACGGCTTTCTCAGTATCCAATTCTTCGATTTTTTGTTTGGTTTCAACGATTGTTGATTGATAAATCAACGGCATCGGCAGATTATAGATATCAATTAACTTCTTAACAAGTGGCTCTAAAACCGCAATCCAAGAAAGTCCTTTTTGAAGATAGATTATTTCGAAGATTTTATGCCAAAGCTTTGGTCCATTTACGATTGAAGAGGTAATTTCCAGCGTTTCGGGATTGACGGTATATTCAGGCGTTTGACACACTTCAGCCATGGCTTCATATCCAAAAATCGTTTTTAATTTTTGAAAAACCTGCGAACAGATAGCTTCATAGTTTATAACCAGTTGATTATCAACGATTTTAGCAACATAGAAATTGCTGTTATAAAATTCAAAGGCAAGAAGTTCCTTGCAAAAATATCGCACGGTTTCTTGGTCAAACCGAAATCCGGATTGGGTGATGCAAATTTCAAAATCTAATTTTATAATCTGATTGATGATGGGTTTGACAAAATCGGTGCTAGGTACATAATTTTGATAAAAAGACATAATGTACCGGATATATTCATTTTGCTCAAAGGATTTACTCCTTTTTTCTGTTGTTTCAAATAAATAATTAGCAAATAACGTTTTTCCATATGGATCATAAATGGCAAAAGCGTCTGGTGTAATCACAAATGGGGTACGGATAAATGATAGAACTCGGCCTGACTTTAAAACCAATTGATAATTAGTTTTATTAACCAATTGAATTGACCAACCATATGCATCATAATCAAATAAACGAACTGCTTTTTCATCAGTTACGATGGTGGGAGTTGCTCCCTCTAAAGCCAAGGCATTCATTACCTTGGTAAGATGAGTTTCAATTGATGAGACGATGATATATTTTAGGCAATCAAGTGGTAATATTTGCTTTATCTGGTCGACAATAACATCGAAATCAGATATCAACCCAATTCCGATTAAAGTCATCTCATTCATATCGACTAAAACAGCTGGGGTTGGGGTGTTGATTTCGTCAGGGCGATTAAGGTCAATCAGAAATAAATCCGTTCTTAACATCTTTGGTTTTAAGCAAATATTCATCTTTTCGTTTTCAGTCATATCGTCACCGCCTTGTTATATTCATATTATACATAACCGGTTAAAAAAAAGAAAGCGAGTTAAGGCATTTGCACGTTTCTTTAGACATCTTCTGAATCTTTATGGGTTTTCGGTTTTCTATTTATTTGCGGTATATAATATGATATAATCATTTTCGAAAATGAATATCATTTATATTGGAGGATTACCATGGAACAAAGCAAACTCAGTTCACGGATTTGGATTTCGATTGTCATGTTTGGTCTCTTTGGACAAATCGCTTGGGTCATTGAAAACATGTATTTTAATCTGTTTTTGTATAACACAATTTCCGGTGATACAAATGCCATTGCTTTAATGGTGACCGCCAGTGCCATCGTGGCCACGATAACGACAATGTTAATGGGAGCTTTATCAGATAAAGTTGGAAAACGCAAAATCTTCATTTGTTTGGGCTATGTACTATGGGGATTATCAACACTGTCGTTTGGCTTTATATCAACTGCCAACATCGAAGCAGTTTTCCCAACCGCTAATGCGGTGATGATAGCTGTTGCGGCCGTAATTGTAATGGATTGCATTATGACATTCTTTGGATCGTCAGCGAATGATAGTGCTTTTAATGCCTGGGTAACCGATATTACTGATGATACAAATCGGCCAAAAGTGGAAGGACTATTAGCGATTTTGCCGTTACTGGCATTGTTACTTATTTTTGGTGCCTTTGATGGGCTAACAAAATCTGATAATTGGCCAGCCTTCTTCTTCATTCTTGGGGGCTTAGTTACTTTAGGCGGAATTATCGGCTTTTTCTTGATTGGCGACTCGAAAGTTCAAAAGCCAAAAGGACAATATTGGCATGAAATGATTTATGGCTTCAAACTTTCAACCATCAAACAACATCCCATTTTGTATACAACCTTCATAACTTTTGCTTTATTTGGTATCGCAACACAAATATATATGCCTTACTTCATCATCTATATTCAACAGTATCTAGGTATCGATAATTATGCCTTGCTATTGGGAGTTGTGATTCTTTCGGCTTCAATCGTCAGTCTTTTACTAAGTTTGTTGGTAAAAGCAACTACTCTTCGTAAACTATTCTATCCAAGCTTGGGAATTTTCATCATTGGACTATTAATGCTTTTCTTTGCTCGTGAGCCGATATGGGTTGGTGTTGCTGGATTTGTCATGATGGCTGGTAATCTGTTATTCACCACGATTATTGGTGCTAAAATTCGTGATTTGACTCCTAAAGATAAAGTTGGTCATTTCCAAGGAATCAGAATGATTTTCTACGTGTTGATTCCGATGGTAATCGGACCATTTATTGGCTCTTCAGTCATTAAGGGTAGCGGAATGACATATGTTAACGAATATAACCAAATCAAAGACATCCCCACATCAATGATCTTTTTGGCAACCGCAATTGTGGCTTTATTGATTTTTATTCCTTTGTATTATTCCTTAAAAAAACCAAAGGATGAACCGATTTCACAGGTAAAGGCGGATGAATTGTCTTGAAATCAATTGCAAATAAACTTGGATGTGCTTTTACTTTCATCTTATTTGTTATGCTTCTATTGAGTTGTGTCACTAACGAAAGAATTAATATTGATAATACTGGTGCGAACGATTTTGTCACGATTAATTCTGATCAATTAGCCAACATTATCCAAAGTAACGATGATTTCGTGGTTTTAATATCTAGCAACATGTGTTTGAGTTGCGATGATTTCGAGCCGATTTTAAAGGAAATCATAATCAATTACGAAATCAATGTATATCGCATTGAGGCCGATGATGACTTTTTGAAAACGAATGATATTATTTCATATGTCTATACTCCAACATTTGTTATAGTATCAAATGGGGAAATCATATCCAAAGTAAATGGATTTGATCAGTCGTCGACTTTTGTTTCGGAAACGGCTTTTATCAATTACCTTGATGATTATGTAATTATAAGCAAAAAATAAGCGGCGGATCAACGGATCCTACCGCTTTTTTTATTTTAACTTTTTTTGGATAGCATCTTGAACGATTTTAGGGACAAATGGCGTCACATCGCCTTTGAAAGCAGCTAATTCTCGTACAGATGATGATGAGAGAAACGAGTATTTACCTTCCGTCATCAAAAAGACAGTATCGATATCTCCGGAAATCTGGCGATTGAAATTGGTTAACTGGAACTCATAATCATAGTCGGTTACCGCTCTAAGACCGCGAAGAATATGGGTCGCACCAAGAAGTTTACAGTGTTCAACCGTCAGAATGTCAGATTTAATTACTTCTACATTAGGAATGTTTTTTAATACCTCGGATACAATTTCTAAGCGTTCTTGATCAGTAAACATCATTTTTTTGTTTGGATTGCAAGAGATGGCAACGTATAATTTGTCAAAAAGTTTGGCTCCACGATTGACAATATCAATATGTCCATACGTAATCGGATCAAAACTTCCTGGATAAAAACCGATTCTCATATTATTCCCTCCATCGATAAAATGCAAATTTTGAATTACCAGCCACGACTTCTCTATATAATATTATATCATTAAAATTGATAACGGTCTCGTTCAATTTGTCATTTTCAACGACAATGACACCGTCGGCAGACAGCATTTGATAATTAGCAATGGTCAAAATGGCTTGAGAAATATAATTAGTTGCATAAGGGGGATCTAAAAAAATTAGATTATACTTTTGGAGCCGATGTTCAGCTAAAAAAAGAAGATAATCTTGATGGTAAACCCATGCTTCGGTTCCGATGCCGATATGTAATTCACTTAAGTTATGGCGAATAATCCGAATTGCCTCATTATTTGAATCGACAAAACTAACCGAATCCATGCCCCGACTTAAAGCTTCAATTCCCAATGCACCACTGCCGGCAAATAAATCAAGACAAATTCCTTCCGAAAAATACTGACCTAAAATGTTAAAAACCATTTCCTTGTTTTTATCAGTGGTTGGCCGGGTAAAAGCAGGATTGGCTTCAAGTATTTTTCTTCCCTTATACTTTCCCGATATAATTCTAAGCATTGATATCACCTTGCGGTTATTGTATCATCAGGACCGTATTTTTGCAAGAAATCACCAGCTTATTGATAAAAAAACTCAAACCAATATATGCAAATCACAGATGTAATCTGGACTTTGATTTGGTTTGAGATGGTTTTTAATCAAAAGTAATTGCGTTGACGGTTTTCCGGTCAAGGCGTTTAATCAGTTCAGTAACGATTTTCACCGCATTATCATAATCGTCTTCGTGAATAATTGATGTATGGGAATGAATATATCGGCTTGGCAAACAAATGGCTATTGAAGGACACCCTGAGTGAGAAACATGCATCTTTCCCGCATCTGTTCCTCCAGCTCGTAAGAAACTCATTTGATAAGGGATATGTAATTCATCACACATGGACATAACATATTCGCGAAGCGCTACATGCCCTACCATGGAACTGTCGTAAAACATAAGACACGGTCCTTTTCCTAATTCTGTTTCTTTTGAACCACCAGGATAGTCATGGGCAATTGTAACATCAAGAGCAATACCGATATCAGGAACGACTTTATTTGCAGCTGTTCCCGCACCGCGTAATCCAACTTCTTCTTGGACTGTGCCAACAGCATATAAGATATTTTCGTGTTTTTCGTTTTGAATATTGCGTAAAACCTCAATAGCTAAAGCAACCCCAATCCGATTATCAAAAGCTTTTGCTAATAAGTACTTGGGATTGGTAAGTGCTCGCGACTGAATGAAAGGAGTGATCATGTCTCCAATGCGAACACCGGCGCCTTCAACTTCGGTTTTTGATGCTACTCCGATGTCAAGATACATGTCTTTAAAATCGACTACTTTAGTTCTTTCTTCTGCTGATAGAATGTGTGGGGGTTTAGATCCAACAACACCAAGCAACTCCGATCCGGATTTGGTTGTGACAGTAAACTGTTGGGATAAGACAACGTGACCCCACCAACCACCAGCGGGAATGAATTTTAGGTAACCTTCTTTTGTGATTTCGCTGACAATAAAACCAATTTCATCCATATGTCCAGCAACCATAATCCGTGGTCCATCTGGGTTGCCGACTTTTTTGGCGATGATTGATCCAATGTTGTCATAACTTACCTCAGCAAGTTTTTCGACTTGATGAAGAAAATAATTTCTAACTTGCTTTTCATTTGCTGGTATGGCATTAAGCATCGTTAATTCATTCAATAGTAAACTCATATTATAATCAACCTTTCTGATCTGCTTATATAATTATATCATTTTCGGTATCAACATTCCAAATTAAATCGAAAAAAAAGTAGTCCAACATTTGGAAATCACTCGAGCAGACAAACAGCTACCCCTCATAAGTGGGTGTCTCTTGTTTGGCCTTTAGGATTCCCTAACAATGGGCATTCAACACGGGACAAACCTCGACTCCCTAGAAAAAAATGTGCTTCGCAGTTGAGTGATTTCCAAATATAGAACTACGTTCTTATTATATATAATAATAAGGGGTTTGTCAAGTTGGACATAATTGGCTGGAAACTGATGACTTCCTTCATTATAATAATGGCGGAAAACATCGATTTCTATCGCCATATATGGGGCTATATTAATAATAAAAATTACTTTTTAACGCTTGAACAATAAACAGAAAGGAAAAACAAATTCAACTAAAAATGACTTATTAGAAAATAATCAGAATAATATGATGATAAACCATCTGCATATAATGCAATTGCACAAATAGGTGATGTATGATAATAATAAAAGATCCCCTTTATGGAAGTCGGCGCAATAAATTTGTTCGCACCATCCTCAGAAAGGGGATCATTGTATCATGAGTCAATATGCAAAAATTACATATGATTTATCTTGGGTTCTTGATATTTGCGTGAGCTGCGGCTAATCTAGCAAGTGGAACTCGGAATGGCGAACAAGAAACATATGACAAACCGATGTTATGACAGAATTCGACCGAAGCTGGGTCGCCACCATGTTCACCACAAATACCGAGTTTAATATCTGGGCGGGTGGATTTTCCTAATTGTACAGCCATCTGCATCAATTTGCCAACCCCTTTAGTATCGACGTGAGCAAATGGATCAGATTCGAATATTTTACGTGAGTAATAATCGCCTAAGAATTTCCCGGCATCATCGCGACTGAAACCAAAAGTCATCTGAGTGAGATCATTTGTTCCAAAACTGAAGAATTCAGCTTCCTTGGCAATTTCATCGGCAAGTAAAGCGGCACGCGGAATTTCAATCATCGTTCCTACTGAGTATGTTAGTTTGACACCAGCAGCTTTAATTATTTCATCAGCCGTTTTGACTACAATGTCTTTCACATATTTAAATTCTTTAGAATCACATATGATAGGAATCATGATTTCGGGTATTACTGATCCCCCTCGTTTATTGACATCAATTGCCGCTTCAATGACTGCGGTTGTTTGCATAACCGCGATTTCAGGATAAGTAACTAACAATCTAACGCCACGATGACCAAGCATTGGGTTGGTCTCATGGAGATATTCAACCGTTTTACTCAATTCTTCGTAAGTGATTCCCATCGTTTTTGCCAGATTTTCGATATCTTCTTTAGCAGTTGGCAAAAACTCATGTAGTGGCGGATCTAAATAACGGATAGTAACAGGGAAGCCATGCATCTCTTCATATAAACCAATAAAGTCTTTTTTCTGCATAGGCATAATTTTAGCCAAAGCAACTTGTCTTTGTTCAAGCGTGTTGGAGATAATCATTTCCCTAACTGCCGGAATCCGATCAGCATCGAAGAACATATGTTCTGTCCGGCAAAGGCCGATACCCTCGGCACCGAATTTGTAAGCAACGCGAGCGTCGCGAGGATTGTCGGCATTAGTTCTGATTTTTAAAGCGCGATATTTATCAGCCCAAGCCATCAAAGTGGCGAAATCACCAGATACAGTTGCATCAATTGTCTTGATTTGTTCTCCATAAACGCGACCAGTAGATCCATCCAAGGAAATCCAATCGCCTTCGTTATATCGTTTGCCATTCAATATAAAGTAATTGCCTTCGGTATTGACATGAATTTCGCTAGCACCAGCAACACAGCAAGTTCCCATACCACGAGCAACGACAGCCGCATGGCTGGTCATGCCACCACGAGCAGTCAAAACACCTTTGGCAATAAACATTCCTTCAATATCTTCAGGCGATGTTTCTTCCCGAACTAAAACAACAGGCCATTTTTTCTCTTTCACAAATTGAGATGCTTTTTCGGCAGTGAAAACAATGTGCCCAGTTGCTGCACCTGGAGAAGCATTAAGACCAGTAGTGATAACTGGGGCATTCTTTAGAGCTTCTGGATCAAACTGAGGGTGTAGCAAGGAATCAAGTTGTTTGGGCTCGACTTTTAATAAGGCTTCTTTTTCGTTCAAAACGCCTTCTTTGACTAAGTCAATGGCGACTTTTAAAGCCGCTTGTGCTGTTCTTTTACCATTTCGAGTCTGCAACATGAAGAGTTTGCCTTTTTCGATAGTGAACTCCATATCTTGCATGTCGCGGTAATGAGCTTCAAGTGTCTTAGCAATTCGGAAGAATTCGTCGTACAAAGCCGAATTCTCCTTTTTTAATTCGGAAATTGGTTTCGGGGTCCGAATTCCAGCCACAACATCTTCGCCTTGGGCATTGAAAAGATATTCGCCGTATAAAACATTTTCACCGGTTGCTGGATTGCGACTAAAGGCAACGCCAGTTCCTGAATCTTCACCCATGTTACCAAAAACCATTTGTTGAACATTAACAGCTGTGCCCCATTCGTAAGGAATATTGTTCAAACGACGGTAAGTATTGGCGCGAGGATTATCCCAAGAACGAAAAACAGCTTTTACTGCTTCAATTAATTGAACCTTTGGATCTTGGGGAAATTCTTCTTTCTTGATTTCTTTATATTTTGCTTTGTATGATGCAACAATAGCTTTAAGATCATTGGCATCAAGGTCAGTATCTTGTTTGACGTTTTTTTCGTCTTTCTTGGCTGTCAGGATGGCTTCAAAGTTGCTTTTTTCAACTTCCATGACGACATCAGAAAACATTTGAATAAACCGACGGTATGAATCATATGCAAAGCGGGGGTTATTGGTCAATTTTGCTAATCCCTCGACAGCAACGTCATTTAACCCAAGGTTGAGAATTGTATCCATCATTCCTGGCATCGAAACCCTGGCACCAGAGCGAACGGAAACTAAAAATGGATTTTTATTGTCCCCAAAAGTCTTTCCCACGATTTTTTCGGTTTCGTGTAAGGCGGTATAAATTTGGTCAATAATATCAGGAGCAATGAGTTGTCCATCTTGATAGTATCGGGTACAGGCTTCAGTCGATACGGAAAAGCCTTGAGGAACTGGCATACCCAAATTGTACATTTCACATAAGTTAGCCCCTTTTCCTCCTAGCAAATTCCGCATTTCGGCAGATCCTTCTTTAAACAAATAAACGTATTTTCCCATGATTAAATCCTTTCTGATTTTCATTTTAAAGTCTATGAAAATTATATCACTTATCTAGTTAAAAAACAAATGAAATAAATGGACATGTCCACAAAAAAACCCGGTTTTACGCCGGGAATTTTATGAAAAGGTTTTCAGTAACTTTTGTTACCCACCAAAACCCTGACATTGCAATAAGTCCATTAAATATGACAATTAACATAAGGGTGATTTCTATAGGCAACAACTGCGAAAGACCAAAGTATAGCAATCCATCAATGACAATAATCGCAAATCCGGAGAAAAGCGCTAATAAGGCCGCAGCACTTTGTTTGACAATTTCGGTTTCATTAATATAATCAAATTTTGGTAAATACAGATTAATAATAGTACCGATAACTGAGGTTAAAACTGCGAAAGAGGATGCAACCAATATCATGATAACCATCATCAGTAAGTCGATTTTAAAAGCAATGGCAAACACAATAATGGAAAGTAAAATGATAGGAACAGATAATATTATATTGAAAAACAGTTTTGCCCTAACAATTGTATTAGGTAAAATTGGCATACTACGTAAAATCCAAAAATTCTTGCCCTCCAGCGAGATAGTGATTGCGGAAGTATATACTGTTGAGGTGCAAAAACAGATAAAAATAAGTATCAATAACTCAAATGGCATTCCAATCGTCGTCATAAGTCCTAAATACTGTGCCACATAATCAGAAAACACCAAGGAAGCAATTGCGGCCAAAAACAACATTACCATTCCGATTCCAGAGTTTAAGGCATAAACGGGAACATTGAAAAATTTCCGAAATTCTTTTGTAATTAAGGTTTTATATATTCCTTTTTGCACATATACAATGGGTTTGCTTTTGCCAGATGTGTGGGTGACAATTGTTAACGAATTGGTTTTAACAATCATTTTGCTCAATAAAACAACAAATAATGCGAAGGGAATTGCACTAGAAATCACATAAAAAACAAATGATAATATATTATTTTGATGAATTGCTTGTGCAAACCACTTCATAGGCATATAAATTTTGCCCATGATTTCCATAAGATCGATCTGTCCTATGAATAAATTGGCTTGTCCAGAAAAACTATAAGAAAATGATAAAACCATAATTCCCACAAAGATTAAGAACATCAAAATAATGTTCACCAAATTACTTTTACGGAATAGCGAAGCTAATCTAGCAATTATCATCGAAAGGAACGAACAGATGACAACCGGTATGAGCGGAATAAAAAAGAAAGTCACAATCAAAAACAAAATATTTAAAAATCCTGGAGTGGCATACCAAACATAAGCAAAAAGAATTGGCGATATCATGACCAAAACGGATATGTACAAATTAATCATCATGATAATTAACTTGACAGTCACAATTTGTATTGGTGAAAATGGCATCGGGGCGATGATATCATAGTCTTTGCAATGAAAAAGGCTGCCATTTGCACGAAACAGCGTGTAGAGGACCGTCATAATCGTCGCATAAAAGAAGACAAACATCAGTAATATCTCAATGGCGTTGTTTTGTGATAGAATATTTCCAAGTTCCATAAACATATAGCCAAATGATACCAAAAAGGCACCCAAAGCATACAAAAGGGCGATAACGATAAAGACAGTAGTCTTTTTCGATTTTGAGGCATTTCTTCCCAACAAACGTTTTAAATTGAAGTTTTCATGCAAAGAGACACTTAATAGGGCTCTAATCGGTGTCATTATTAGTTCAACTCGATGAAAATATTTTCCAAGGATTCATCCTTGGTAATATCAGCAGTAAATCCGGAGGCAATCAGTTTGCCCTGTTTAATGATTGCGACCTTATTACACAGTTTTTCTGCAACTTCAAGAATGTGAGTTGAGAAAAAAATCAACGCCCCTTTTTGACACATGTCATGAAACACTTCTTTTAAAAGGTAGCTTGCTTTGGGATCAAGGCCGACAAAAGGTTCATCTAATATTATGACTTTAGGATCGTGGATAAGAGCTCCAATCAAAACAACTTTTTGCTTCATTCCGTGGGAGTAAGAGGCAATGGGATTATTTAGAACAGTGGCAATTTCAAACATTGTCGCATATTTTTCAATGTCTAACTGACGTTTCTCAAGATCGACTTGGAAAACATCAGCGATAAAATTAAGATATTGAATTCCCGTTAAGGATTCATAAACATCCGGATTATCTGGAATGTATGCCAAAACCTTTTTTGCCGCTAATGGGTCCGATTTAATGGAATGACCATCAATAAGGATTTCTCCAGCTTCAAAATCCAAAATTCCGGCTATTGAACGTAAAAGCGTTGTTTTCCCGGCGCCATTATGGCCAATGAAACCATAAATATCTCCTGGTTCGATTTCTAAAGAAATGTCATCACAAGCCTTATGCTTTTGATCGTAACTCTTTGAAAAATTGCTAATTTTTAGCATGATATCGCCTCCATGTTTGCTATTTTATAATATCTCATTTTTCAATTTACAGCCATATTTTTTTTTGCATTTCTTCATCTCATATAAAAATTTGGTAAAAAACCATAAAACATCACAAAATTGTTGCATTTATGCAGGTCTTTGGGTATAATAGAAACCGCTGAAGCTCCTATAGTTTAGTGGCAAAACGCAGCAATGGTAATGCTGAAATTCTAGTTCGATTCTAGGTAGGAGCACCAGATTTACAAGATAACACTGTTTATACAGTGTTTTTTTTACGTTATCGTATTGTTGAGCCAGAAGGAATAATATTGTCTGACACTTTAGTAAGGTCAGCAGTTGAGAATATTCGACAATTTCTACCAATAATCATATTCTCGGGGACGTGCAGATTTTTACCCAAAACCGTTATTCCGCTGGAAAGCAACTCGGGATTTTCTGCATTAGGAGTCAAATCATCGCCAAAACCAACCATGGCATTCCGACCAATAACGGTATGCTTGTCAATAATGCAATTTTCAACAATCGCCCCAGGCATTATTTGAACATCATTGAGAAAAACACTGTTTGATACCCGGGCAAGCGGATGAATGACAACACCCGGAGATAATACACTTCTTTCAACTGTACCAGTCACAATTGATCCATTGGAAAGGAGTGCTTGACGAATCAAAGCTTTAGAACCGATTTTAACTGCAGGCATATCCTCTGACTTGGTGTAGATTTTCCATTTTGGGTCATACATATCCAAAGGGATTTTGTCAACAGTCTCAATTAATTCGAGGTTTGAAGATAAATATGAATCGTATGTACCAACATCTTTCCAATAGTCATAAAATTTGAATGCATAAACATTACTGTTTTTTATCATCGCAGGAATGATATGAGAACCAAAATCTAAATCGGGAATCGTATTAGTCCGTAATATTTCCAGTAAAACATCGGTGTTGAATATATAAATACCCATCGAAGCCAAATTCGATTTTGGCTCTTTCGGCTTTTCAATGAAATGCGAGATACGATCACTGTTGTCAGCCTCAAGAATTCCAAAGCGTGAAGCCTCACGGATATCAACAATTTTGGAAGCGATGGTCAAATCCGCATTTTTAGCAATGTGATGAGCCAACATTTTCGCATAATCCATCTTGTAGATATGATCACCGGAAAGAATTAAAACATACTTAGGGTTACTATCTTCGATAAAATTAATATTCTTACGGACTGCATCAGCCGTACCTGCATACCACTCGCTATGTGGTTGCAATAATGTTACCTTTGAATCACGTCGATCTAAGTCCCAAGGTTTCCCCGAGCCGATATGATCGTTGAGTGAATATGGCAAATATTGTGTTAAAATCGCAATATTATATATCCCTGAATTTGAACAATTAGACAACGTGAAATCGATTATGCGATATTTGCCTGCAAACGGGACACTTGGTTTAACCCGCTTTTCTGACAAAATATCAAGACGAGCACCTCTTCCACCAGCTAAAATCAATGCCAACACTTCCATATTAATCACCCTTTCAATAATTTATGATACTGCTTCTTATAAAGTTTGGCGAAGCGAGGCCAACCGAAATCGGCAGCCATCGCATTTTGAACTAAAAGATCCCAAGATTTATGACTATCATTGTAAACATTAAGCGCATAATTTATGGTTTTGTGCAAATCCTTGGGGTTATACCGACTAAAACTGAAACCATAGCCAGTTGAATCAAGTTCGTTATATGGAATAACTGTGTCTGCTAAACCGCCGGTTTCTCGCACTAATGGTAGTGTACCATAACGTAACGCAATAAGTTGCCCAAGCCCACACGGTTCAAATTTAGAAGGCATTAAGAATAAATCAGATGCCGCATATATTAAATGAGCTAGGCGATTATCAAACCCAATATATATTCGTACCTTTTTTGGATATTTAATTGCCAGTTTTTGAAAAAATGTCTCGAAATCAGCTTCACCATTGCCAAGAACAACAAAAACACATTCGTATGTGTCAAGAACCTCTTCGATTATCGAGCATACCAAGTCTAATCCTTTTTGTTCTACCAGCCGCGATATGATGGATATCAAAGGCAGATGAATATTAAAGTCGGCATTTAAGCGGCGGTAAAGCATCAGCTTATTACTTTTCTTGCCGGATTCAACCGATAGATAGTCATAATTTTCCGCTAACAAACGATCGGAAGCGGGATTATATTCAATATGACTAATTCCATTAATGATTCCAACTACTGATGAAGCTCTTTGCCGTAAAAGTAATTGCATCCCATGACCGAAAGCATCGGTCATAATCTCTTTAGCGTAAGTTTCGGATACGGTAGTAACAAGATCAGCACATACGATTCCACTTTTTAGGTAATTTAGAAAACCTTCATACTCAAAACGACTATCATAGTTAATATTAAAATAATGGTAATCATTAATAGAAAAGATGCCTTGATAAGCTAAATTATGAATCGTGAGAACAGTTTTAATATTGTCATATTGGGAATATTTACTTTTTAATAATAATGGAATCATCGCTGCATGCCAGTCATTGACATGGATGATATCAGGTTTAAAATCAAGATATGGCAATGATTCAATAACTGCTTTTTGAAAATAAGCAAATCGTTCTGAATCATCATTATAGTTATAAACATTATCGCGATCACCAAACGAATATAGGTTATCAATGAAATAGTATCTGATTGCGCCAAGCTTTAGTGTCTGCAAGCCAACATAGATGGTTTTCTTATCTCCCAATTCAATCCAAAATTCCTTGATGAGCGACATCTTATCTTTATATTTATTGGGAATAATCTTATATTTAGGAATGATGACCCGGACTTCACAGTTATTCAGATGCTTTAATGCTTGAGGTAAAGAACCGATGACATCGGCTAATCCCCCGATTTTGACAAATGGACTACACTCAGCGGCTACAAAGAGAATATTCATCGTTTCCCCCCCCTTTTTTTAAACTACAGATTACTTATTATTGCGATTGCAAGTTGATCGGCACAACTGGTTTGATTTGACCCGCAACGATTGTCTTTAAGAAGCTTAGCGATTCGAACAGCTTCCTGGCCTTCAACAAGCTTACAAATCGCCAGAAGATTGCCATGACAACCACCGGTAAACTGGCAATTAACAATTTTGTTGGTATCAGTCAAATCAAAATCTATTTGTTCAGAGCAGACATTTTTTGTTCGATAAGTGATATGCTTCATGAAGTGTCCTTTCTTTAATGAAACAGTCGATTGTTCTTTCCATTGCTATTTCTGGCTTATTATAACAAAATTAATGCTGTTTGACAACGGTATCAGGAATAATCGTAAGCAAAAAAAAGAACACTATTTTATTAGTGTTCAAAAACGCTTTTACCAATGAATTCGCGTAGTAATGAATTACATGGGACTAACCAATCGTTGATGTCCTTGAAATACTTTAAAAACTTAATTAATCGATTAGCAGTAACATAATATTCGGAATCATTGGGAATGTTGCGAAGCGCGGTTAAAGCATATTTTTTTAAGACACAAATTTCATATGTCAATTCTGAATTATATATGAAATTGGCATTTTCAATAAATGGATAAATCCATTTGTATTCACCCCGGCGAACTGATGACCACATGCTTAATGTTTTTTCCGGTGATGTGTTCCGGAATTGCAGGTCGCGAACAATTCGACGAAGCAAGCGTAAATCAGTAAGGTTGATTGGATTATTGTTATCGATATTGATTTGGGCAAATGGAGATATATATATTTTAAATTTTTTATCTGAAGGTATAAACGAAGTCAATTTATCATTCAAAGCGTGAATTCCTTCAATAATAATCGGATTTTTCGAAGTAATAACTTGGGGTTCGCTAAACTTACGGACATGTTCCTTAAAATCAAAGATGGGCAATGAAACTGGTTTTCCGGCAATTAAGTCAGCGATATTTTGGTTGAATAGTTCCAAATCAAGCGCGCTAACATGTTCAAAATCGGGTTTTCCAAATTCATCAATCGGCGCTTGTTCTGCAGGTAAATAGTAATTGTCGATAGAAATAGGAAAAGGACGAACCCCGCGCGTCAACAGCTCAATTTCTAACCGACGGCAAAATGTCGTCTTGCCGCTTGAAGATGGACCGGCTATGGCAATTAAACGGATATTATCGATATCTCCAGAGATAATTTCACCCAGTGTACATAGTTGATTATTGTGAAGGGTTTCACACATGTTGACGAATTCTACTTCGCGATGAGCTTCAATCTTTTTGTTGATTTTGTATATCATGTCAGCATCACAATTTATCGCCCAATTTTCCGCGCGATTCAAAACTCGTAAAAAGCGAGGAGAGTCATTAAATTCTGGAATTTGGCCATTTGCTTCAATTCGCGGAAACCGGGCTAAAAAACCGGGGCTGTAATAAAAAAGTTCAAATTCGGTTAAATACCTAGTTGAAGGCACCATATACCCATACATGTAATTGATATAGCCATCACACACATAAATATTAACCTTTTCTTTCCGATACTTTAACGTTTCGACCTTATCATTTAAGCCTTTACTGCTATAATAACGACTTATTTTGTTAATTGTTTCTTTTTTTCGAACAATAGGCAAGTCTTGCTTAATTATATAATGCATTTCCTCGACGATTCTGGCAATCATGGATGGATTAACCTCACCATTAATTGCGCGGCCATAAATACCCATGGAAATACTATTTGAAAATTTAATCTGTAATTCTGGATAAACCCGAGAAAAAGCCATACAAATAAGATACCGCATACTAGTGGCATATATCCGTGTGGAATCGACCGAATGGTAATCTAGCAATTCCACTGTTGCATCATAGGTTAGTTCAAAAGACAATTCTCGTAGGCGATTATTAACTTTCGCGGCATAAAACGGTCCCGCGTACTTTGAAGCGATTTCTTCCAAACGAATACTTGAAGCGTATTGGAATTGATCGGATCCGATTTTTACTGTGATCACGATGATTCCTCCTTATTTTCTTAGTGCAATATTATATTCTACACTATTTATTAGAATTTTCAACACTCTATTTTAAAGAAATGCATTAATTTTGTAAAGAATGTTTTTCGAAAAGGAATGTTATTGTATAATTGTAATCAATTATTGTTAAGCGAGGACGACCATGTTTTTAGTAGATTTCTTTTCCAGTGAAGGAATGGATTCAAATCCGGATATGTACTTGTTTAAATGGCAACACTTTGTCTATTTGGCGGTTTGCGTGCTGCTATTTTTCTTGTTAATGAAAGTAATTAATAACCGCAATAAAACCGTACAAAAGATTATCATTATTAGTTCATGCTTGTTATTGTTAATATTTAAATACGGGGGTGAAGCAATCTTTGTTTGGGAGTGGAACCATTTCGGAGCGACAATCAGTACTGCTTCCCATCCGTTTTGGGATGTAAGAACATTTATCTCATTTCAGGTATGTGGTATAAACAACGTTTTATTGCCGTTAGTGATTGCTTTTAACATAAAACCACTCAAAAACTTTGTTTTTTCTGCCTCGATTATCGGTGGACTAGCTGTCATGATATATCCTGTAGGCGTTTTATTTGGTGATCCAATCGTTATCACATTCCCTTTATTACGAACCTTATTTGTTCATTTCCTACTAGTCTTTCTTCCCTGCTATTTAATTAAAATCGATAATTTCCATTTTGATAGGCGCTACTGGTATCATTGCTTACTCGGTAGTATCGGAGTGCTTATTTGGGCAATGGTTGGTAATTTGTTCATTACACCCGGGGCAAACAACATGTTTTTAATGGTTAATCCCTTCGCAAATGGACCCATCCCGATAGTTAATATTCTTCCTAATGGTTGGCATGTCATCTTTCTGGTAATGCTCTGTGCTCTTGGTTTCTTATTAGTGTATCTGGCGTCCAATTGGTATATTCATCAACGAAGCCGATTAAAGGGATAAAAAAAAGCACTCTTCTTTATTTTGCGGAAGAGTGCTTTTTATGTCGGCTTATTCTGAGATACCTTGATACAATGCGAGTAAATCGGCAATTGGTAATGAAAGCAGAAATTCCAAGTCTTGAATAAGGGTATAATTGCCATATCCGTTGAAAACGGCGATTGCCATTTGTAATTTGGCTGGTGAGACTTGATATTCTGCGGCCATTTCGAGAAATTCAGCTTCAGATAACGTCGTATATTCTGCTGATATTTGATTGTTTTTAAACTCATCCAAGGATCCGCTTTGACTATCATAGATTGATCCAAAAGGGTAATCATCGGAAGGAAGAGCTGAAGTTGTGGAAGGTGAGCCGATTACAACTGGGAATAAAGATGAATCACTAGTATGATAATTCAAAAATAGAAATTGTGGTTGATCAATTTGTGCAGCAAATGTCGCTTCAAATTCTTGTTCGATTGTGTATGAATTTGCGGAAATTCCGAGGAGTATCACATTATTTGAAGATTCCGATAAATATTCAAGTTCGATAGCCTTTGCATATAATTCTTCGACTATTTCTGGTGCCGTCTTATTGCCAGTAGAGATTCCTTGTAGTAATTCTTCGGCTTCTGGATTGATGGCTTCAATCGCGATAACGCGATGGAAATAATTTAGTTTGATAGTTACTGAAGGATTAATATCTAAAGTGACTGTTGCTTTTGTAAGTGTTCCCATTAATAATGTTGTCGTTAAAAAGAACAAAAATATGAATGAGGTAATGGATATAATCAACCGTGACCAAGCAAAATTACTTGTTTTAGAGGGATGTGAATTATCGATTGAAAAATATTGTTTTGCCTCATTTATAAAATCCTCGTTTTTGGGAGCGAGCATATGAACATGATCATGCATTATTTGTTTAAATTTGGAAATATTCATCTTACTCCTCCTTAATAGCGGCGCGGATTTTCTTAAGCGCTTTAGCATATGTCCAAGTAATTGTACCGATTGGTTTTGATAAAACAAGAGATATTTCATGATGTGTCATATTGGAGAGGGTATACAATAGTACCACGTTTTTTTCAAAAGGATCAAGAACTGACAACGCTCGTTCAATGAATTCCTTTTTTTCTGCATCAATTTCAATACAACCAGCAAAAGATATTTCGTGACTTTGTTCGATATCATCGGTAAACTGCATTCGTTTGCGAGCATTGTACTCATTTATCGCCAGATGCTTAGCAATAGTAATGAGATATGCCAAAAAATTTTTTTCGTGATAACTTTGAGGACTCTTCATAAACTTGATGTAAGTGTCCTGCGTGATGTCTTCTGCTAAACTTTGATCTTTAAGAATCCCTAATGCCGAATAATAGACGGTTTTATAGGTTAATTCATAGATTTGATCAAAAGCATCGACATCTCCAGCTTGCAGAGCTCTTACGAGGTTGTTTAAATTATTATCCATGATGGCACCTCGGTATTAATCTATTTTACCATCATTAGATCGTAATTTCCATACTTGAATGTTTCCTTACATATATAATAACAATTGAAAGGATATTTTTATTGTGATTTTCGTATATATTGGTACAACGTTAAAAAAAAAGGCTCACGCCTTCTTTAAATTGGATTGTTTTTACTTATTTTTCCGTCACGTTTGTGGACTACAATGCCAACGTTTTGAGTTAACGCCTTGATAGTAGCCCAACTAACAGCTTCTCTTTGTGTTTCAAGGATCCGCAATATGTTTGGTGAACCTTCGCGTTTAACATACCATTTGCCATCATCACGATACATGACGTGATACTTCCCCATATTTTTTTTGGGTTTTGGTTTTGGTGCGGGCTTTAATGGTTCTTCAATAATTACATTTTCGGTTTGCTTCGGCTCTTGTTCGTTTGCTTCCGATTCTAGCCGAGGGGAATCAAGTGATTCTAAATCAAGCGAATCTGAATCAAATGGTAACGCTTGATCAGCAGGGTCAATTGCGGAAGTAATAATCGTTCCTGATTTTTCAATAATTGGTAAGGAATTAGTCCTTATTTCGATTTTGGGTTCGTTGCCTTCAATGATTGAAGGCTCAACTTTGGACACAACTAGCGGTTGATTATTACTGTCATCTCGTATTTTTTCTTCTGCTTTTGGTTCAGTTGGATCCGATGGCGGTGTGTTGACAGAGCGACTTTGACGATTTAAGATAGTTGAGACGATTATAATGAAAACCAAACATCCTAATACAATCAAGAGGTAAATCCAATAATCAAGGATGAATTTTAAAATGTCGGTACCCAAACGGCTCACTTCCTTTCATCAATAACCATCAAAAGGGTTAAAATAATTTCATTTGCATCGTTTTAGAAGGTTTAACAAGCTGAACGATTTCCTTCATTCCATATAGTAGCTTTTGCTTTTTACATTCGATAACAAAAGCTTTTTTAAGTTTAGGTGCATTTGGCGAAACACACGAAACTTTACTGCCAAAAAGATCCATAAAAACATTCTTTAGTCCTGGAAATTCTTTCTCAATCATATCAAAAAAATAAGAACGTTGGCGGTCACGTAAAGAGATACCAAAAGCCGGGTAAATAAACTTGGCACCCGCATTTTTGGCGGCCTTAATTATACTCTCGATGTTTTGTTCGGTATCATTGATGAAAGGGATGATTGGCATCATTTTTATGCCACAAATTATTCCTTCTTGTGTTAGTCGAGACACTATTTTGAATCGCTCAGCTGGTTTAGGGGCACTAGGTTCGATTTTAGCAGCCACTTGGTCGTTAAAGGTTGTAATAGTGATTAAAACAAAAACTGGAGAATGGCTTTGTATTTTTTTTAAAAGATCAATGTCGCGGATAATCAGATCGTTCTTTGTGGTTAAAACAACTCCAAGTTCACATGCATCGATAACTTCCAAGGCTTGTCTTGTTAGTTGTTCTGAAGCTTCCATCCGATTATAGGGATCAGTGGAAGATCCGATTGATACAATCTGATGCTTCGGTTTAAGTGATAATTCGTTGGTTAAAACTTCGATAGTATTTGATTTGAAAGTGATATGTTCAAAATTTTCATTGGGAATACATTCATTACGCGATTCACAATAAATACATCCATTAGAACAACCGTGATAAAGATTAGCATGCATATCAATGCCAAACCAACGCGTTGCTTTTTTAGCAGGGTATATGATTTGTTTGGCGATGCTATTATTAATTGTTGACATAAAATAACCCTCCTAAAAGCGCCATATTATGGCGATAACGATAGCAGCAAAAATCATCCATGCGTAACAATGCCAAAAAGAAATAGGAATGTGATCGTGAATAAATTTCTCGGTATCTTTAACGATTTTAAGGACTTGTTTATGATTATTTGTCTTAAATATCACCAAAAATGGAATTTTTGAAGAATAGCACAATTTTTCGAAAGCAAAATTGTTGGCTATTGCAGATTCATGAAAAAATCGCTTCAAAACTTCATAATTTTTAGGAAAGACATTAATTAGCAAATAACAATCACGATCTTTCCATCTAAGTATACCTCTTGTTAATAAAGCCAATAGGAACAACAATCCTAACACAATCGCAAGTTCAAGGTAATTCATGACATCAAAATAACAAGAAATGGTTAATAACATTAAAACTATCAAAACAAGATTGACAACATTGATTGTCATCTGTTGCCTAACCCAAGGATTGATGGCGAAGTAGACGATTCCCACCGTGACAATCAGCTTGGGAAGAATACCCAAAAATTCAATCATGATGCACCTCGATATCCGCTATATCTACTTTATTATACCATAAAAACCCAAGAAATGATATGTTTAATTCATTGTAAATAGGGTTCAATTTTACTTAAAAGTTCTTCAATTGAAAAAGCATCTTCGATGATTAACACTGGTTTATCGACTTTATTTATCCATTCCAAATGTTGCTTTTTGCTACGTCTTGTGCTGTCGCCAATATCATATTTTGCAGCCCATTCCAGAAAATCTAGATGCATTTTATACATGTCACCATTGGGTGCGACACGATCGCCAAATCTTCGGATTTCCCGATTTCGTATTCGTTCCAGCCGTGTTGCAACAGGCAGATGCATATACACATACAAATCGATACGTCCCCTTAAGAAATTTCCCCATCGGTAAAACTGACCGGAAATGACGTTGAACTCATGTTCAGATAACTGCCTGTTAATTATTTCTTTGCTTTCTTTTACTGTTCGTTTATGAGTAAATGGCGGATCAGTTTTAATCCATAAGGCGTCATCGGTATCGATATGATGGTATCCGAATTTTTCTGATATTGCGCGGGCAAAAGTAGTTGTGCCAGAACCGGATGCGCCGAAAACATGAATTGTTTTTATAGTTACCATTTTGATTTCGCCTTCCTGTGATTGTGATATCTTCTATGCTTTTTATTCTATCAAATCTTGACGGGTATATCAATTAAAAAAAGTAATTGAGTATTTTCTTTAAGCAATAAAAAAAGTCTATTGCTAGACTTTTTTATCTATTTAGTTTCTTTTTTTAAAGCTTTCTTAGCTTGATCGCAAATCGCTTGGAATCCTTTAGGATCAGTAACGGCTAAATCAGCGAGAATCTTACGGTTTACCGATATTGAAGCCATATTCAAACCATTAATCAATTTTGAATATGTCAAATCGTTTAATCTAGCTGCCGCATTGATTCTCGTAATCCATAATTTGCGGAAATCTCTTTTTTTCCGACGACGATCACGATATGCATATGAAAGCGAATTCATTAATTGTTCTTTTGCGGTTTTAAAAAGGACATGTTTTGAACCATAATAGCCCTTGGCTAATTTAATTACTTTTTTACGTCTTCTTCTGGTGGCATAGCCGCCTTTTACTCTTGGCATGTTTCTTTCCTCCTACATCCTACAAGTATGGTACTTGGTGTCTGATCCGCTTCAAATCGGAAGATCCCACCGTTTCTTTTCTTCGTTGCTGACGGTTTTGTTTTGGTGATTTGTGGCTCATCAGATGCCCACCGAATGTACTAGGTCTGGACAATGCACCAGAAGCCGTTCTTTTTAATCTTTTCTTCGTTCCTGAATGGGATTTGAACTTTGGCATATTCTTTCACTCCTCTGTTATTTTTTCTTGGATGCCAGTACCATGACAAGATTGCGTCCTTCATGGATAATGTCTTTTTCTAAGTCGCCGACTTCAACGCACAAAGCGGCAAATTTGCGTAGTAAATCCTTGCCTTGTTGAACTAAAATCGCTCCAGCTCGGTTTGGCAAACGAACAGAAATCTTCAGTTTGTCACCGGCAGTCAAAAACTTTATACCATTACGAACTTTAGTATCAAAGTCATGAGTATCAATCATCGCGGTTAAGCGAATTTCCTTAATATCGATGATATGTTGATTCTTCTTTGCTTCGCGTGCTTTTCGTTGTTGCTCATAACGATACTTACTATAGTCTAGCAGTTTGCATACTGGAGGCGTGGCCATTGGTGCTACCATAACCAGATCAAGGCCTTCTTTACTGGCGATTAATAGCGCTTCTCTTGTCGATTTAATTCCGAACTGAGTTCCATCGGCTCCGATGACCAAGACTTCTTTGACGCGAATTTCGTCATTGATCAATGTATCGTCTTTTCGAATTGGCTTGCTGTTGTTATAAATCACAAACACCTCCTGGGTATCAAAAAAGTGGATACCGCTTGGGCACCCACTATTATTTCAATGCAATCAATTGATTACGTAGTGAATACCTATTGACTAATCAATCAGGTGAGAAGTGGGTACTTCTGCTTTCTACAACTTTTGACTTCTATATTATAGTCTGTTGATCATTGAATGTCAACAAAAACAATCCAATAGTTTAATTATTTTTCAACCTTGTCTTTGCCATTACGATCCATCATATAATCGGCTTTATTTACTTGATAGGCGCGAGCAATAGCTAATGATCCTTTGGGAACATTTTGCGTTAGCGTTGATCCGGCAGCAATAAACGAATTGTCTTCAATTCGAATTGGAGCGATTAAGTTAACATTACATCCGATAAAAACGTCGTCACCAATAAAAGTTTGGTACTTCTGTTTTCCATCGTAATTTACAGTCACAGCTCCACAGCCAAAATTGACGTGAGAACCACATGTTGTGTCACCAATATATGCTAAATGAGAAGCTTTGGTATTATCTCCCGTGCTTGATTTTTTAACTTCGACAAAGTTGCCAATTCGATTGTGAGCGCCGATGTTGGCGCCATCACGAAGATGAGCAAATGGACCGACAGTCGTATCTTCGTGGACTATTGAGTTATATACTAAGGAATGTCTACATATAACTCGTTCCCCAATCGAACTTTCATGAATTTCTGTGTTTGGTCCAATTTGAGCGCCTTTTTTAATGACAGAGTTACCAGTTATATATGTGTTTGGGTGGATGACAACATTTTCTTCAATTATTACATTGTGGCCAATCGTAATAGTTTCAGGGTTAATCATTGCCACCCCATTAATCATGTGTTGTTTATTAATTTTTAAGCGAAGTTTGGCTTCCGCAATGCTCAACGAATATAAATCATTGACCCCCATAGCTTTATATGACTCTTTTAAGGCATAGGTTCCGATAACATATCCATCTTGTTTCAAAATGTTGACAATATCGGTTAAATAATATTCATGTTTTAAATTGTTGTTTGTGATTCGTTTTAAAGCGGAGAATAAAATCCGGTTTTTTACAACATACATGCCAGTATTGATCTCATCAATCATCCGTTGGCCAGATGTGGCTTCATGGTGTTCAATAATTGAATCAAGATAACCGGAATCATTACGAATAATTCGCCCATATCCGGATGGATCATCGATTTTCGTGGTCATAACCGTCATATCATGCCGGCGATCAATATGCTCCCGGAATACTTTTTCAATGACAATATCATCCACAAGGGGCATGTCTCCGGGAAGAATCATGGTATCGCCGTCTAAGTCAGAAATCAGTTCTTCAGCCACCATAACAGCGTGACCAGTTCCCAATTGTTCGGTTTGAACCGCATATTTGACGGTATCGCCAAGGATCTCCTGAATTATTTCGCGCTTATGGCCAACAACAACCACTGTCTCATCAATAATATGACTATTGCGAATGTTTTCGACGATATAGGCAATCATCGGTTTCCGGATTAATGGATAGGCGCATTTTGGCATTTCTGTTTTCATTCTTGTGCCTTTGCCGGCAGCTAAAACCAAAGCATATTTCTTCATATTTTTATCCTCCTTGAGTATTAAATGATGTCAATATTGTCGATTAAGACGTTCGATTACTTCAATGATTTGATTTTCACATATATCAAGTATTTCGGTAGTTTCAGCGCTTACTGAAACCCGAATTAAAGGTTCAGTACCAGATGCGCGAACGATGATTTTCCCATTATCTCCTAGACGATGTTTCCAATTGTCGACTAAAGCGAGTAATTCGGGATGTTTGAGCACTTGTTTATCTACATTTTGTATATTAACCATTTTGTCAGGATACAAAACGACGTCTTCGGTCAATTTCGCAAGCGACATTTTTGTCTCTTCAAGTATTTTGGTTATGAACACGGCGTTAAGTACGCCATCACCAGTGTTAAGAAGTAATTGGTTAATAATGTGGCCGGAATTTTCGCCGCCAAGCGTATAATTTCCAGCTTCCATAGCTTCCAAAACGTTTTTGTCACCGACATCCGTCAAAACAACATTAATTCCATGCTTTTGTAAAGCTTTGATGATGCCAAGATTACTCATTTGGGTAAGGACAACAATATTATCATTCAAATCATGCTTTTGTTTAAGATAAACAGCCATTACGTAAATTAACATATCACCATCGAAGATTCGTCCATTGGCATCAACAGCCAGCAAACGATCACCATCACCATCAAATGCATAACCATAATCATAACCGCTTTTGCGAATAAGATTAAGAATATTGTCAAGATGGGTTGATCCGACATCTAAATTGATATTCTGTCCGTTAACATCGATTCCCGAAATTATCAAACTATCAGTAATTCTTGCAAAGATTGCTGGTGCAATCTGATAATTTGAACCATTGGCACAATCAATTATGATATGCAAATTAGTTTTTACCCAAACATTACGAAACAAGTCCAAATAGAGTTGGAAAGCATCTACTGGTGGTAGATCTTTTCCCAAATTAGTAATTACTGCTTGAGATTCTTTATTTAAAAACCGCTCTAGTAGTTGTTCCTGATTTGCGAATAGTTTTGTTCCCAAATTAAAAACCTTGATACCATTGTCGGTATATGGATTATGACTAGCAGTAATCATGACACCGATCGCTTGCATTCGACCGCTGATATAAGACAACAAAGGGGTTGAGACAATACCAATATCACAAACATCTTTACCAATTGATTTGGCACCATCAATGATGCCTTTAGTTAGTAATGCACCAGATTCGCGAGTGTCTCTGCCGATAACAACAATTGGAACATCCAAACTCATCAAACTTTGCCCGACACGAAAAGCTAGATCATATGTGATGAAATCATTCACTTTTCCTCGAATTCCATCAGTGCCGAAATACTTCATATCATCACCCTCTACTCAACTGTAACTGATTTGGCAAGATTGCGAGGTTTATCGATATCTTTGCCCAACTCAAGCGCAGCAAAAAAAGCAATTAACTGCGTGGGTACAACGGTCAATATTGGGGAAAGCATTTCTTCAATGTTCATAAGGATAATTTCATCGGAAGGATCGCTCACCCGATTTAATGAGATAATAATTTTGTTGGCTCCACGGGCCATAACTTCACGGATATTTGCCCGAGTACTATTGTTTATCGCATGTTGAGAGATAATACCGATAACAGGAACCCCTTCTTCAATTAACGCAATTGTTCCATGTTTCAATTCACCAGCCGCAAATCCCTCAGTTTGAATATAGGATATTTCCTTTAGTTTTAAAGCGGCTTCTAAACAAGTGTAGTAATCTAAACCGCGACCGATATAAAAACAATTGCGTTTGACAATGCGTTCTTTAACCAAGGTATGAATAACATCACGGTTTTCAATTATCGCTTCCATCGCAACCGCGATTTTTGATAATTCGAGTTTTAAATCAAAGGGTTTATTTTCCGACAGACAATAACTTAATATTGCTAACAAGACAATTTGGCCAACATATGCCTTCGTCGAAGCCACTGCAATTTCAGGGCCGGCAAAAATTTCCAAGTAATAGTCAGCTTCTCGAGCCAAAGTTGAAGTTAAAACATTTGTAATCGTTAACGTTTTATATCCCAGTTCACGAACTTTAACCAAACAAGCTCTTAAATCAGCAGTTTCACCGGATTGCGATATGAATATAAAGACCGGGTTTTTGGTCAAAAGCAAAGAATTATATGCAAACTCACTAGCAATATTCACTTCACATGGTATTTTAGCGATATTTTCGAAAAGGTATTTCCCCACCAAACCAGCATGCATACTGGTTCCAGCGGCGAGGATATATATGCGATCGCAAGACTTAAGTAAATGAAGAATCTCAGGATTTATGGTGAATTTATCATATGAAAGGTATTTTTCCATAATGTTACGGATAACGGAAGGCTGTTCACAGATTTCTTTTAACATATAATGCGAATAACCAGCCTTACCAATTTCATCTAAAATAAGATCCATCCTTAAAAAATCACCATGGATAGGCAAACCGATAATGTCATATATTTCAAATATGTAGTGACCATAATCGTCTTTTTTGCATACTGTAAATGTTTTATCCCCGATAGGCATATATTGATCAGCATAGCCAACTAATGCCATAATATCTGATGCTAGAGTAATTCCGTTTTTTCCCGTTCCAATCAACAAGGGAGACTTATTTTTGGCGGCATATAAGCATTCTGGGTGATGAGTGTCAATCACTAGCAACGCATATGACCCCTCAATTAATGATAAAGTCTTGCGAATTGCTTCCTCAACAGTCATATCTTTGACAAATAATTCAATCATATTGACGATAACTTCAGTATCCGTTTCACTGATAAAGTGGACCTCAGGCAGATATTTTTTGGTCAATTCACGGTAATTTTCGATAACTCCGTTATGAACAATGGCAAAGCGTTTATTCTGAGAAAAATGCGGGTGCGAATTTAATTGGTTTGGCTTGCCATGGGTTGCCCACCGGGTATGTCCAATTGCAAGATGATTTTCATATTGATAGTTAAAATCATTCACAAGATGAAAAACACGACCGATATCTTTATATGTGACAAAAGCTTCTTGAGCAACATCAAAAAAACAAATACCGCAAGAATCATAACCACGGTACTCCAATTTTTCTAATCCACTCAAGATTACCTCAGATGCTTTATTATTTCCCAAATAACCAACAATTCCACACATTGTGAGTACCCCCGGCGTGCAACTTGCGATAACATATTAAGATTATATCACTATGGGGTATCTCTTTCAACCGACTGGTTTCCTTTTTTAATGACAATCAGAACTTAATAGCCTAATAATTTACTAGATTGGTTGCTTTGTCACGCTCTACTTGTAATTTTTTTAATTTTATATCACACTTTCATAGCTTTTTTTAACTAATGTCGCGATTTTGGAATATTATAATGTTCAATAATAATAATGAAACAAGAAAAAGCACATATCCACACCATGTGCCATAAACGATAAAATCAACATCTTTGTGAACTAGATGTGGGATTATTTGATATAAAATCGATACGGGTTTAGAGTCGATTAGTATTTCATCAATGCCAAAAACCTCAAGTCCCCAAAATCCCATCAAGGGGATAAGACCGGAAAACAACGAATCAAATACCTGCATTAGTACAGCTTCTATTAATCCAAGTATGACAGCCTCAATTGTAATATAACCAAATAATCGAGTTTCGCCTAACGTAATCACATGATATGGAGTAAGGTAAGTTCCAATCAAGTTGTATATACACCACGCGCTACAACTCATTACAAATACAATTAAATTAATCATCGCCAATTTGGCAAGGATAAAACGACGACGATCTGCTTGTTTAGTTACAAAAAATGCAGAATATTTGCCATTAACACCAAGAAAACAGTGCAAATTTAAAAACAGCGAGGAAATAATGATAACAAACTTGATGATTCCGATTGATTCACTAAGATACTCTGCTTGATATAAAGCGCGATTAGCATCAAGAAGAGTCGCTGATTCATAAAATCGACTGGAGTATAATAAAGCGCCAGTTAAAAGTGTCATTGCTGTTGCTAAAAACCCAATTGATGTTCGATTCATAAGGTAGTAAAACTGAAGTTTAAACATGATTATTCTCAATGGTTCCATCAATCATCAAACACACTCGTTTATTACGAAGCTTATATTTTTCTGGAGTATGGGTCGATACAATAATCAGGCTTTCTGCCATTCGCTCACGAATCAAACCGATTGTTTTTCCTTGCGTATCATTATCTAAGGCTGATAATGGTTCATCAAGCAAAAGAATCTTGGGATGGTTTAGAAAGGCTTGGATTAAATTAACCTTTTGACGCATCCCATTGGAGATTTTCCCTATCGGTTTATGCTCATGCTGCCGAAGATCGAAATACTCGAGATAATGATTAATCTCTTCAGTTAAGCTACCTTTTGATTCATTATGGATTGAACCTGTGCTCTCCAAAAATGATCGAATCGACATAAAATATGGCATAACATATTCTTCGGGAGCATATCCAATTCGAAAATGACGCTTTTTAATGGTTCCTTCATACTTTACTAAACCCATAATACATTTCAATAAAGTTGATTTACCCGATCCATTTGTCCCAACCAATAAATTCAAAGCCTCATTTTCAAAAGTAATATTGACATCGTGAATGGCTTTTTTTGCACCATATTTCTTTGACACCTTCTCGATTTCAATAGCGATACACGATCTCGACAATGTCATCAGCCAACACCTCCGGCAACATATCAAAAGAACGAAATAAAAAATCATCTATATAGTATTTGTAACTGTTTTCTCCGATCATATAAGAAATCATAATTGGAAAACGGTATAAATATGTCAAATCATTAAAATATTGAATGGGGATAAAAATCAATGAATCACTGAGCAAAGACAAGTCGTTGGTATCTTCTCCATATGAGTTGACAATATTTTGATAATTTTCGTTTTCTAAAATCGACGCAACAGTATCTTTTTGCAAGGGAGCTGATTCAACAATTATTGCTTCATTCCAATCAAGTTCAGCATCGGGAGTAAAAATCGTCATATCAGTGATGGTAATTGACGTCTTTTGACGTATTGATAAGCCAATCACAATCCCAGCTAACGAGTCAACACCATCAATGGGGTTGATAACACCATAAAGACGAAACATATCTAGATAATCAGAATCCTCGAGTTTATCATATATCAAATCGATGTTTCCAATATTAAAAGTGAGTTTATAGGTATTAGTGTATGTGATTTCAATTGTGGCATCACGGAAGGATATTTGCGTAGTATTATTTCCCATGTCTAACGGCTGAAAATCAATTCTAAATGCATAATAAAGCTTGGATTTATAAGGAATTTGATTATCCATGACAGCAATTGACTTTATAGTAACAATCATTTCCTTGTCATTATCATAAATATAAGCATTTTCAATGTTTGCTAAATCTGTCAAAAATGAATCTTCTTGATCAGCATAAATTACGATTCCGATCGTTTCTTCGTCGGATGCAATCAGTCGGGCATAGTCTTGAGGAACCGTGAGGATAGAAACGGTTTTTTGGGGTGGACTTGCGAACAATAACAAAGTTCCAGCCACAATAAAAAAACCGATAATCAACACCATAGCTAACCGTTTCATACGATTCTTTCTTTGATGATTTCATAATATTCAGTTGTTACAACAAACGTCTCCCATCCGCCTTTACTAGTTAAAATCCAGAAAAAATAACTTTTAGCTACGCCATTATTTACATAACCTTCTCCTTTGGTGATGATAGTGATATATGTTCCGGGATCAACAGAAATCTTGAAGACATACTCTTCTGAAGATGATGTTTTGGTTTCATAATTCACCGATGCTTTAATATCGCCATCAAGTCCACCTTTAAATTTCTTTACATTTCCGTTAACACTAATGGAAATTGATCCAGAAGCACTAATCTGGTATTTTGATTCCACTTTCGAGGTCAAAGTAATGTCGTGTTTAATCGTGCTATAACCGCGATTATAGATTTTTAACTTAGTTTCTGATACAAAATCGACGGGTTGTTCTTTATTTACCGTCAAGATTTTCCAGCCCATAAAATAGTGTTTTGGAATCTGCCCATAATAGTTTTTATACTCTTCTTGGGTAAATTGCTTTAATAATTTGGCGTTTTCATTTTCGAAAACGATGCTTTGGTAACTGCCATATTCTGCAGCTGATACAAAAACCACTGATGTGATTGCGTAAAGCACTACTATTATCGCTAAAAGACCTACTTTTTTCATAAAAAAAACCTCCCAATCCGTTTATAACAACATATTACGGATTATAGGTGGTTTTTCTTGGAAATATTATTTTTATAGAGAAAGATTGTGTTTACGAAAATAATCAATAGTATCGATATAGCCAATGTCAACCAATTTGGCTACTCGATTGGGATCGAAATTTAATATGCCGCCCAAAGATCCCAAATGGCGAATTTCAATAAAGTTTATTCCAGGGTATTTGTTCTTATCAATGAAATCAAGAAGGTGAAGATGACCAACAATTATCGTGTCACAACCGCATTGTGCTAATGGCTCGACGGGAACATTATCATATACCCCACCATCATAATACTTGTGCTTATTCAACTCAACTGGCGGAAATATAATCGGTATCGAGCATGAAGCGACGATTAATTCGATAGTTTCATCATCGGTTCCTTCTCCCAGTAGGCTGTATAGGACTTGAGAATCGTTTTTGATAAAATGACGGTAACCGCTTTTTAGTAAGCCCAAAATACTGTCGCCGACTTTACCGCCGGTTGATAATGTCGCATATACTTCTTTAGTTTTTAAACCAGCGAAATTCAGGTTATCATGGATATATGTTCGAAGAGAGGAAATATCATAGACGCCAGCTTCAGCAATGTTAAGTTTTTCATTGATGATTCGACGGAATACTCCTTCGGTCGTCTTTATTTCACTATCAGATATTCCCAACCAAAGGTTTTCTGTGGTTTTATAACCTACAGTTGCTAAAAAAGCGGCATTTACCGAGCCAATACTTGTTCCGGAAAACGCCTCAATTCGGTCAAAAATCCCCATTTCTGTCAAGGCCTTGGCAATTCCAACTTGATAAGGGCCGCGGGCACCCCCACCAGCCAAACAAAACCCAATTTTATTCATGTGACTACCTCTTAATAATTCCGTTTTTTTGTATCCATGAATACCTGATCAATTGTTCCTCCACCCAAACAAATGTCCCCTTGATAGAAAACAGCTGCTTGTCCGGGTGTTACTGCACGTACAGTAGTTGGATATTCAACTTTGATTCGTTGTTTATCAAACCAAGATAAAGTTACTGGGACATCTTTTTGTCGATATCGAAATTTAGCTGTGCAGGTTAATTTATCGACAAACTTGGTTTTAGGAATCCAGTTTATGTCTTCAATAATACAAGAATTTGAGTATAAATCTGGATGATAAAAGCCTTGGCCAACTATTAGAATATTATTATTAAGATCTTTTCCAATTACAAACCAGGGGGCATTGTCAAAGTCTTTCTGTCCCCCGATTTTTAATCCCTTTCGTTGGCCAATTGTATAATACATTAAACCATCGTGATTGCCAATGATTTTGCCTTGGGGATCCATTATCAGTCCGGGTTGGGCGGGAAGATAATTACTTAGAAATTGATGGAAGCGGCGTTCACCGATAAAACAGATACCAGTCGAATTCTTTTTGTTGGCAGTGATTAAATTGTTATTTGCCGCGATAGTCCTCACTTCATTTTTTGTCAACATCCCGACGGGAAATATGGTATTTGCCAGTTGTTCTTGAGTTAATTGACATAAAAAATAAGTTTGGTCCTTGTCATTATCTGTGCCACGGAGTAGCCATGTTTCACCATTCTCATGGATAACATTAGCATAATGTCCCATGGCGATGTAATCTGCTCCTAACCTTTTTGCAACCAAAGAAAAAGCTTTGAATTTGATATATTTGTTACATAAGATATCTGGATTTGGAGTGCGGCATTTACTATACTCAGCGATAAAATACTTAAAAACATCATCCCAATACTCAGTAATAAAATCATGACGATAGAGCTTGATACCTAACTGAGTGGCGACAGAAACTGCATCCAGATAATCTTGCTCTTGAGGACAAACTTGGTTATTTAGATCGGGGTTACCCAGTAAGTCGTTATTTAAAGCACTATCCCAGTTGCGCATATATAAGCCTTCAACAGTATATCCTTGTTGCTGTAAAAGGAAAGCGGAAACACTGGAATCAACGCCTCCGCTTAAACCAATTATTACTTTAGCCATACAAATCACCTATCTTTCAACATCCGAAGGCATGCGAAAATCACTTCGGGGAGAAAGTGAAAAATCCATTACTTTTGGGGAATCCGGACTAGCCTGTCGTTTATATTGTTGGGCATAAAAACGCTTAAAGAAGTTGTTGGCGTAATCCGTTAACGCTTTCCCCTCCATATCAAAAGCTTTTTTTAATAAAAATATAATCCGTTCTTTGGTATCACCACACATCAAAAAACGGTACAATATAAAGTCATTAATCTCATATTTGCCAATTACGTTTTCCGTTGATTGTGCGGCTTTTAGTTCGGGGGTAATGGGGGTGTTAATGATATCATGCAGACAATTTTGTGTTTCTAAACTACAAAAATGATCAGCGTAACTGTCGACCATAAACCGAATTAAGGTTTTTGGGATTCCCGCATTAACATTATACATACTCATTTGGTCACCATTATATGTCGACCATCCCAAAGCGATTTCAGATAGATCGCCGGTTCCAAGAACGATTCCATTATATTTATTGGCCAAATTCATTAAAACCATCGTTCGTTCGCGTGCTTGAGCATTTTCATAGGTGATATCTTCTGTCTTTCCATCGTGCCCAAGTAGTGCCAAATGATCAATCACATGAGTTTTTAAATCAATTTCAAGTTTGGTAACATCAAGTGTTGTCATTAACTTGTTTGCGTTTGCTCTGGTTCGATCAGAGGTTGCCATTCCAGGCATCGACAAAGCTATGATACCTTTGCGATCATATTTCAGACGATCAAAAACCCGACAAGCTACAATAAGTGCTAAAGCCGAATCAAGACCCCCAGAAACACCGATTAAGACATGTTTTATATGCAAATGGGATAATCTTTTCATCAAGGCAAGTTCTTGAATTTTACTTATTTTATTAAAAATAGTTTGAGAATCAGTTTTCGGGATAAATGGTAATGTATCAAGCTGGGTTTCAAAATGATAATCATCAGAAATCAATAAAGCAAATTCCACAACTTGATAATCAATATGATATTGAAACATTGATTCACGGTACGAAGAATTATTTCTTCTCTCAAAACTAAGTCGGTCTATATCAAGATCGGCGGATAAAATTCCGGTTTCAAGGTCATTGTTTTGTGATTCAGCAATCAAAGCACCATTAGCCGCAACGATTTTGTGACCAGAATAAACAGTCTCAGATGTCGATTCGCTAGGACCACTAGAAACATAAATGTAAGCTCCTGTATTCTTGCGGGAGTGTTCAAGAACAGCATTACGACGTATCGCTTCTTTTCCCAAGGTTTCGTTAGAAGCACTAAGGTTAATGATTAAATTAGCTCCATTAACAGAAAGCAGGTTTCCAGGAGTAATTGTTGCCCACATATCCTCACATATTTCAATGCCAAATTTGATGTCACCGGATTCAAACAATAAATTTCCAAAAGGAACAATTTGGTCAAGAATTTTGACTGACTTGATTTTATCGATAAGATCAAACCCAGAATTGAACCAGCGTTTTTCATAATATTCTTTTGTATTGGGTAGATAAAACTTGGGGACGATTCCTAAAATCCGCTGCTTTTGGATAACGATTGCCACATTAACGATTATTTCCCGATATTCAAATGGCATTCCACAAATAATCACACCTGGATATGAAGTGCTTTTTAAGAGCATATCGAGAGCACTTATCGCATCATCTAGTAACGATTTTTGCATAAACAAATCATTGCAAGAATATGCAGTTATTCCCAATTCTGGGAACACACAAATGGCGCTTGTATTTCCTTCAAGCGTTCTAAGCATTTCTTTAACGTTTTCTTTGGGATTTCCAACAGTAACGGCAGGTGAGATTAAACAGACTTTCAAAAACCCATTTTTGTACATTATTTTAACCTCGGTATAATTGATTGACGATTATGTAATCATAAACTTCCGTAGTGACAGAACCAGGATCAAGCGTTCCTCGGAAAACGGTAGAGGAAACATCAATATGGAAATCAGGAAGGGTTATAAAAGAATCATGATAATTGCGTAATAATGGATCATCCTCAATTGTTTGTCGGATATCAGTATGATTCCGATTAATAACGATAAATTTAAACTCAGCAAGTAATCCCTTAATATTAATCCATTTTGGAAGTTTCGAAAGATTATCTGCACCAATAATAAAGGCAACGATTTCCCCGGGATTCTGCTCTTGAATCCGAACAAGACTATGGTATGTTCCTAGATAGTCGGGATCATCAAATTCCATCGTGGAAACCTTTACGCGAGGAAGTTCTTTTGTCATTAATTTAAGCATTTCCAAACGGTGATGGTTACTGGCAAGCGAGCGCTTAGTATATAGACTACTTACTGGTAAATAGATAAATTCTTTGCATTGCATATGTTGCCGAACATAAAAATAAATTTCCTTATGAGCAATGGTAGGCGGGTTAAATGCACCGCCGAATACGATAATCATCGATATTCAGCTCCTTTGTAAATCAAATCACACTAATATTTTAACACATATTTTATCTAAATAAAAGTAAATATCCGATTATCTAATGGTAGGCATATGATATAATGAAAAAGGGTGATAATATGGAAAAAACAATCGATTATATCTTTGATTTTGCAAAGGAGATTTTGGCCATTCCCTCGCCTAGTGGCTATTGTCAAAATGTCATTACTCAAATTTCCGCTGAAGCTATGAAATATGGGCTGACAGTCGAAAAAACCAAAAAGGGAAATGCAATAATTACCATTAAAGGAAAAACCGAATATGTTTTAGGTCTTTCTGGTCATGTCGACACCTTGGGAGCTATGGTGCGAAGTATCGCTAATGATGGAAGCATCAAGTTCACCTCAGTTGGGGGACCTATATGGCCAACTTTAGATGGAGAATATTGCACGATTTTAACAAGAGAAGGCAAAAAGTATACGGGAACGTTTTTATCAATTTTTCCGGCAATGCATGTTTTTAAAGATTCAAGCAGTGCTGAACGAACTCCAGATAAGATGTATATTCGAATTGATGAGATTGTTCACAGTGCAAAAGATGTTGAAAACCTAGGAATTGCCTCCGGTGATTATATCTTTTTCGATCCCAAAACCATTATAACCGATTCCGGATTTATTAAGAGCCGTTTTCTTGATGACAAAATTAGCGTAGCGATCTTGTTTGGATTTATTAAATATCTGTATGAGCACAAAATCGTTCCGGTTCCAACTTTAAAAATTGTCATTTCTACATATGAAGAGGTTGGTCATGGGGCGGCATACATGCCATCAGTCGATGAATTCATCGCAGTAGATATGGGATGTATCGGCGACGATCTTTCCTGTACTGAAGAAATGGTTTCAATATGTTGTAAAGATTCTAGTGGTCCATATGATTATAATGTCACATCGCGTTTAATTAAACTAGCACAAGATAATCAACTCCAATATGCAGCGGATATTTATCCGTTTTATGGATCAGATGTTTCTGCCGCTCTTCGCGGTGGTCAAGATTTACAGGGGGGGTTAATTGGGCCAGGAGTTCATGCATCTCATGGAATGGAACGCACTCATCGCAAAGGGATTACCAACACACTTCAATTATTATTAGCATATGTGCAAAACTTAAAAAAAACCGATTAAATCCGCTTGAAATAACAAAACTTATACTTTATAATAAAACTAAATAAACACTAGGAGGATAACCGTGAAAAAATTTTGGAACGTTTTGGGCCAGGTTTTCGGATTTTTAACAATTGCTCTTTTTGCCTTTTGGTACACAAATGAGCAATTTTCATTTCTGACAGATACTGCCGTATTAAGCATTTTAAGTATCATCAAGGATTTTGCTGCTTTGGCAGTTGCGGCCATAGCAGGTATGGAATTCGTCTCAGGTAAAAAACTATTTGTATTATTGTATTTAATCATTTTGGCAATTGTCGTTATTTTTATGTTCTATCCCGATTTAGGCATCGACATTTCCAACTACATTAAATCATTAATTTAGTTATCAAGAAAAGTGCTTCTCCGATTTCTTCGGAAAAGCACTTTTTTTATGCACCATATTTTTTCATAAAACTTTTAAAATTATCGGGAATATCTAGTTCAAAGTTGAGTGGCAGTCCGGTTATTGGGTGATTAAAAGCCACCCGGTAACTACATAGAAGCATTTTTTCTTCTGGTTTATATTGTGGATTATATAGGGGATCACCCACGATAGGATAATTAAAGTGTGACATATGAACGCGAATTTGATGAGTTCTACCGGTTTCAAGATTGATTTTTAAAAGGCTGAAGCGAATGAATTCTTTTATCACCCGATATTCAGTTACTGCATCAGCGCCGTTTTCCATAACTTCACGAACCATGGAATTTTCATCCGGTTTACCGATCGGAAGATCAATGGTGCCAGACTTAGTAGTCAAAATACCATCAACGATTGCGTAATATTGCCGTTCGATTTTGGCTTTTATATGATCACTGAGTAAAAATTTAATGAAACGATTTTTAGCTACCACTAGTAGACCACAAGTATCTTTATCTAACCGGTTTACTAAATGAATTTTACTATGGATTTCATGCTGATCAAAATAATAACACAAAGCATTAGAAAGTGTATTCTCCATATGAGATTTGGTCACCATGACAGCCATATCATAAGGCTTATTAATAACCATCAGATAATCATCTTCATACACGATGTCTAAAGGAATATCTTGGTGAACTATCGTTGTGTCAATTTCTTCATCGGGGATGGTCACTCTTAGTGTGTCACCTTTTTTGACGGTGTCCTGATATGAACGGAATTCGTTATTTACTTTAATCAGTTGCTGGCCTTTGAGAACCTTGATTAATTTTGCTGGAACATTGCATTCATGGAGAAAGATTTTTATCGCAACTGGTCTTTTAATTTTATATGTCAATTCCATAGATATCACATCCTGCCATCCATTATAACATAAAATCGGCCGATGGGAGCATGAAAATCGCCCCCACAGCCGATTTTATGATACTTATTTAAGGTTTTCTGGATTTAAACCCAATAGTTCAGAAATCACAAATCGGCCATCTTTTCGAATCAAACGACCATCAAAATAGATTTCTCCACCACCATACTCTGGTGTTTGAATCAACACTAAATCCCAATGAATGGCAGAAAAATTGCCATTAGGACACTCATCGTAGCATCTTCCGGGTGTGAAGTGAATTGAACCAGCTATTTTTTCATCGAAAAGCGTGTCGCCCATCGGCGTGTTGACGAGTGGATTGACGCCGATAGCGAATTCACCAACATAGCGTGCCCCCTCATCGGTGTCAAAGATTGAATCAAGCAATTTTTGTTCATTATCAGCGGTTGCTTTAATAATCTTGCCATCTTTAAACGTCAAGGAAACATTGGTAAATATAGTGCCACTTTGCGGTGATGGAGCATTGTAAGTAATTACACCGTTGATTGAGTTCTTAACTGGAGCGGTAAAAATCTCTCCATCAGGAATGTTATATTCACCAGCGCAAGGGATTGCAGGCATATCTTTGATAGAAAAAGCAATATCGGTATTTTTAGCAACAATTCGTACTTTGTCCGTTTTTTCCATGAGCTCTTTTAACGGAATAAAAGCATCGTTCATTTTGGAGTAATCGACATTTGATACATTAACAATATAATCAAAAAACATTTCATAACTCATTTTTGCTTTATGAGCGCGACCTTCGGTTGGATAATTTAGTAGTACCCACTTCTTCCCAAGTCGCTTGGGTGTCAAAGGACTCATTTTATTGGCCACTTTATGTTTTATATCGACAGGAACATCAGCGCTGGTATAATCGGATTCAGAAGCACGAATGTTGATAATACAGTCAATATCATTTAGCTTCCAATCCAGCCATCGGTAATTTCGATCTAATGACTTATCTGATGTAGCTAAAAGTGTTTCTCGATTGATTTCATCATCAGAAAATTCGACTATAGGATTACCTTTATTGGCTCTTATAACCTTTATTAGTTCTAAAATAAGCGGTTTAGCTTTAATGGTTGAGTAAATCATGACCGTTTCGTTGGGTTGCATACGAACAGAATAATTAATCAAAGTTGAAGCTAATTTCTGTAGTCGTAAATCGCGTAACATTTTTATATCCTCCTAGGATTGTAAGTAATTTTGATACCAATTTAAAACAGTGTTCGGTATAAAAGGATCATTACCGGCGTTAATCTGATTTTGAAGATACAGCAATTCAGATTCTAAAATTTGACATAATTCTGGTGGGTAATCCATTTGCATTTTATGTTTTAAATATTCGTTGTGATCTAATATTATTATCTTACCATCCTCCAATACCTTTACATCAAGATCATAATCGATATATTTAATGGCTTCATCATCTACGAGGATTGGCGAACAAAGATTACAATAATAAGAAACGCCTGCTGCCTTTATTATGCCAATAACATTGAACCAATGATGCTTATAAAAAAACGTTACCGATGGTTCTTTTGTAAACCAGAATCGACCATTTGCTTCAATGACTTTGGTGCGTTTATTTGCCACAATAATGATATCATCGGTTTCATCAAGCACTTTAGACTCTTGCCAAATCCGATGCAAAGAATGGTTGTGTTTGTAACCTTGAATAGTTACTAAACTACCTTTTAGAAGTTTCATTGATATCAGTCCTTAGAGTTCAACTTACCAATATTATATCATGTTTTGAAAGGGAATAAAAGTGATATCCGGTAATGAAAGCTAGTTTTTTAAACCATTGAAAAATAAAAAAAAGCAGATTCTATCTGCTTTAAAAAACCACTAATTTCGGGTTATTTCCACAATCGGTATCGGAGAATTAATTTTGACAGTGTGATTATTAAAAACCAGATCGGAAGAATCTTGGTCAGCGTGAAGAAAGAATAAACATCCACCCTCAGCCATCGTTTTTTTGGTTTCTTCCGACACAAAATCTGTATGATTATCAGCCTCGATGCCAACCATGATTTCAATGAGGCGAGCTTGGGAAAGTGCTTGGAAAATACGGTCAGCCTTTTCGGAATCATAACGAATTGAAAAAGCAAAATTAGGGCAGGTAATAGCATCGATCATCAAGTCAAAATTCCAATCATCAATATCAAGAGACATAATGAAGATTTTCTCCGAATGAAGATTGGATATTGCGGTGAAATCTAAACCAGATACATAATTTATGTGGTAAAAGATCGTTTTGTCATCAATTTGATGTTCTGATTTTTTCCAGTTTTGAGAATTAAGATTTCGTAAAGCTAAAGCATTCCGATTTCGTTCGTTGATGACATGGATAATTGAATTTTGAAACATGGTTTTAGTAATTTTATCATCAATGTTATCATGTAAATAGGAGATAATGGAGAAAAGGGGCGTGTTGGGATGTTTGACTGCTTCAGAAAGAACTTCAGTTTCGGCAGAAAATAGATGGTAACGGTCATTCTTGTCCATATAAAGACGTAACTTACCAATGGTTTTTTTAATGGCATTATGAGATGTCTTTGACGATAAAAAATCGAACATGGTCGACCTCCTTAATTCTATCTTAATGATAGCGTATCAAAGATATGTCGGCGCAGTTTTTACTGTTTTTTCACATTATTCATCGGTATTTATCCAATCAGGACCTTTAAGAGTTGTGGGTTCAAAACGATACAGATTGTCATAGTTTCGTTGTCTTAGAGCTTCGTACAAAATCGCGCAAACACAATTAGATAAATTTAGACTGCGAATTTTATCGTTCATAGGCAAACGAACACAAGTATCAAGATAGCCTCTGAGAATTGATTTAGGTATGCCCGTCGACTCTTTGCCAAATATTAAATAGTAATTAACATCGGGCATAGAAAAATCAATCATATCGGGACTTTTTCGACCATAACGAGTGGCAAATATATATAATCCAGGGTTGTTTGCTTTAAACTCATCCCAAGTTTTGTATACACGATAATTGACATACTCAAGATAATTGACACCGCTTCGCTTCAAGTACTTGGGGTCAAGTTTAAAACCAAGAGGTTCGATTAAATGTAATAATGTATTAGTACCAGCGCAAGTCCGCATGATATTACCAGTATTTTGTGGTATTTCAGGAGCATATAGAACAACATTAAGCATATTTTTATTCTCCCGTAAAATAGTATCTACTTTAAAATGGGTAGTCGCATCTGGTTTAAGAAACAACTATCTATCTGTCGCGTTTGCGGCGAAACTGACTTTTGACGTCAGCTACTTGTTTCTGATATTTTTTCTTATATCCAGGTTTTACTATCATCGTTTTGGGGACTACTCGTATCGCTTTTTTCTCGGCTTCTGAGACGATTTGAACTCGCTTTTGCCGTTCTGAACGAACTTTGCCATCAACTAAAACATTATTTACTATTTCTTTATATGTGGTTTTTAAGCCCCGAGCTTCCAACATATCGATATAATCATCATCATCACGATCATAAAGCGAAATGGCAATTCCATCCTTATCCATTCGGCCGGTACGCCCTGTACGATGAACATAGAATTCCCAATCGGTTGGCAATTCATAATTGATGATGTGAGATATATCAGCGATATCAATTCCCCGACTTAAAAGATCAGTGGCGACAAGATATTGGTACTTTTGTTCTCTGACGTTGGTAAGAACTTGTTTCCGTTTTCGAGCTTCTAAACCACCATGTAGTAAACCAACATTATATTTTTCCGTTACCATTATTTGATAGACAATGTCAGCGGATTCCTTTTTATTACAAAAAACAATTGCAAAGTAAGGATTAATTGTTTTTAAAACGTTCTTAAGAACTTCTTCACGGGGATGGCCCTTAGTTTTAACAAAATAATGACTGATGTTCAAACTTGTTTGATTCTTTTTAGAAATTTCTATGAACAGCGGATTTTTTAAGTATTTACGTAAAAATGGTTGAATTTTTTCTGGCATTGTCGCAGAAAACACCAAAGTCTGTAAATGGGAATCCATTTTTGCCGCTACATAATCAACATCTTCCAAAAACCCTTCATCTAAAGTCATATCAGCTTCATCAACGATAAAAGTTTTTACCATATGGACATCAAGCAAGTTCTCCTTGACGACTAAATCTTTTAGTTTTCCCGGTGTACCAATAACAATCTGAGGCTGACTCTTTTTTAAACGACTGATTTCGGCGGGCCGATCAGAACCACCAATAAAAAGTCGAATATCGATCGGTGTTGGCGAAAAATCTGCCATCTGGCGGGCAAACACAAAAATCTGCTTAGCCAGTTCCCGAGTTGGTGAACTGATTAAGTATTGAAGAGAATGATTGTTTTCATCTAGACTTTGAAATATCGGAATCAAAAAAGCATGTGTTTTTCCCGATCCGGTTTCCGATGTTACCATCAAGTCTTTACCTTCTAAAATATTAGGAATGACTTTCTGTTGAACTTCAGTCAAATCGATAAACTTCAATGCTTCTAAAGCCGATACAATGTAATGCTTATAATTTACCATATATTCCTCAAACTTTCGTAAATATCTAAATTAATGCCGATAATTGGCATATATATTATATAATAGAATGTAGATAAAGTAAAAGAAAAGGTGAAGACCAGTGAAAGTCATTCCGATAACACCACGAGGATATTGTCCTGGTGTTGTAAATGCCATTAATTCTGTAAATAAGGTTCTTTCCGATCCGAGTTATCCGCGACCGCTTTATTTGCTTGGGATGATTGTCCATAATCAATTTGTTGTCGATTACTTCAAAACTAAGGGGATTATTGTCATTGATCAAATCAATAAAACTCGATTACAAATGCTCGATAGTATCCATCAAGGCACAGTTATCATCACAGCGCATGGAGTCGGTGATGTAGTGATAGAAAAAATTCTTGATAAAGGTTTGACATATGTAGATGCTACATGCAAAGATGTTTACAAAACGCATAATTTGATTAAGAACTATCTTGCTTCGGGTTATCAAATTATCTATATCGGTAAGGAAAACCATCCTGAGACCGAGGGTGTTCTCTCCATTGATAAAAACATTATTTTAATCGAGAGCGAAAGAGATGCACGTTTATTAGAAAAAACCGTTAAACCGATATTTGTCACAAATCAAACCACGTTTTCTATTCGCGAGATAGAACCGATTATCAAAGTAATCAAACAACAATATCCATATGCAATTATTTCTGAAGAAATATGTAATTCAACCCGAATCCGTCAAGAAGCCGTCATCAATCAAAACCATGATGTAGACTTGTGTCTTGTTGTCGGCGATATCCATAGCAATAATACCATTAATCTTGTCAAATTAAGTCGTCAGTATACGCATGTTAAAACCGTCAGGATTGCTTCTTCGGATGATTTAAAACCAGAACTTCTCAAAGGAGTTAAGACAGTTTCGGTTACAAGTGGAGCTTCCACACCAACTGAAGTCACTGCGAAAGTCATTAGCGTGTTAGAAAATTACTAATTAATCCCTAAAAAACGCATTTTTTTAATTTTTGCCAAAAAAACTTTATTTTTTCATCCAAGTAGATTATAATAAATGAAGTCATTAATTTCATGAGGTGAACATTATGCCGGAAAGCCGAAAAAGACCAAAACCAGTTGTGGTTGAACAAGAATATAAATCATACAATCCGACAAAAGGCAAATTCGGAAAAGTCTTGATTGTTATTTTAGCTGTCGGGATGTTTCTTGGTTTACTCATCGCCGCCATATACGGAATGATTCAAGTTTTGATAAACTAGTTTTTCTCGATATCAAAAAGGAATATACCCTCAAAAACGAAGGTATATTCCTTTTTTTTATTCACCTAATAATAATTCTTTTGCACTTTGCCTGCCAACATCGGTGACTCGGTCTCCAGATATCATCTCGGAGAGATCTTGAATTCGCTCTTCATAGGTTAACTCTTTCACAAATGCAGTGGTTCGTTTCTGATCATCTTGCTTCCATACTTTTAAATGTGTTGACGCGATGGCAACAACTTGGGGAATGTGACTAATCGATATTACCTGACAAGATGTAGATATTGCCTTAATCTTTCTAGCAATTTGACGAGCAACCAAACCACTGATGCCAGTGTCGATTTCGTCAAAAATCATCGTTTCTAATTTTTGACTACGGATAAAAATGGTTTTAAATGCTAACATAATGCGACTCATTTCTCCCCCAGAAACAGTTTTCGATAAAGGCTTTAATGGTTCCCCTACATTAGTAGATATCATAAACTCTACTTGGTCAATACCATTATCGAGAAATGCCAAATTGTCAAATATGTTACGGGGTGTTTTTGAGTTAATGATAATCTTAAATTGCGTTTGTGGTAAAGCTAAATCGACAAAAACCGGACTCAATTCCTTTTCAATTCGATTTGTGATTTGACTGCGGATGGCGGAAATATCATTTGCCGCCTCTAGTGTTTTGTTATATACTTCCGTCAGTTCAGTGACGGCCGATTGCAGATGCACTTCATAATTATCGGTTTGGTCAATCCAACGAGTGAGTTGTTCTTGATATTCAATTAAATCCGGAATCGATTTATGGTACTTCTTTACTATGTTTTCTAAAGTACTCAATCGTTCGGAAATTCGATTTAAATCTTGTGGATCATAGTTCATTGAGTCAAGACGTTTAGTGATAGTTTTTTCTAAATCATCAAGTTCATAATAGAAATCTCGAGTTTTATCCATATCGGCTCGAAATTCACCAGTCATCTCCGTAAGAGTGCTGAAATGGCTATATACTTCATAAAGATTATCTATAGTCCCGCTTTCTCGTAATAGTTTTTTTATTGTGTGTAATCGCTCATGAATTTTATCGAAATTTTCCATAATAGTCGCTTCAGAATGCAAATCATCGATTTCACCTAATACCAAATTTAAGTCAGTCAATTCCTTATATTGGTAACGATACAAATCCGTTTTTTCGATAAGTTCATGATGTTCATTCAACAAGCGTTGATATTTTGCATAATCAGTACGATACTTTTCGAGAAAATGGTGATATTTTTCCATATATGAAGCCATCATTCCGGTTTTAAAGCCATCGATAAGTTCAAGGTAATTTGCGGGATTGATTAATCTCTGTGAATCAAATTGTGAATGGATATCCGCAAGATGATGGGATAATTCTTTCAATTGTTGCAGGGTTATTGGCGTATCATTTATCTTTATTGTATTTTTATTTTGTCCGTTAATTTCACGCCTAATTGTGATTTGATTGTCAAATGCTTCGATTTTTAACCCATTTAGAACCGATTTAAGAATATCATCTTCTATGATAAATGTACCAATGATAACAGCTTTGTCTGCTTGATGGCGAATCATTTCCGCTGATGCTCGATCGCCGAGTAACAATGAAATTGCATCAATTATCAAGCTTTTCCCTGCACCCGTTTCTCCAGTAATTACAGTCATTCCGGAAACAAAATTTAGATCAATATGATCAATAATAGCAAAATTAGTAACACTTAAAGATTTAAGCATCGTATCACCTCGCATTATAAAAACTAGATTGGTAGATTATCCTTTAAATATTTCATGATTGTGTCATCATCAAGTCCATACTTTTGATACAAGTCTTTGACTGCTCCATGTTCAATAAATTGATCAGGTAAACCGAGCACTCGGATATTATCTGTTGGCAACTTTAATCGTTGTCCATTCTCAAAGATGGCACTACCGAGACCACCAGAAACAGTTACATCTTCTAAAACGATAGTTATCAGTCCGCTTTTTAAGATTTTGGTAAGCATATCTTCATCGATTGGTTTTATAAATCGAGCATTATAAAGATTAACCAAAAGTCGATTGTTTTCAATTAAACACTGCATTCTGAATGCATTATCGCCATATGCGATAAGATTAATCGCTCCATCTTCAGTGATTTGTAACCAGGATGGTTTTGTTATAATTTCTCTATCATCATTTAGCGACAAGTCGCTTTTGACAGTACCATTTGAATAACGAATAGCAACGGGGCCTTTAGCGGTATTAAATGCATAATCAAGTAATGAGTACGTCTCTGGAACAGTCATTCCCTGAATAATTTGCATGTTGGGCATATGACGTAAAAAAGCGATGTCATATAAACCCTGATGTGTTTCGCCATCTTCACCGACTAAACCTGATCGATCAATGCCAAAGACAACATGTAAATTTTGGCGGGCAACATCATGACTTACTTGATCGTATGCGCGTTGCAAAAAGGAGGAATAAACAGGAACAAAAACCGATTTGTTTTCCATAGCAATCCCGCCCGCAAAGCAAACAGCAAATGCTTCACAAATGCCAACATCAATTATTTGGTTGGGATAGTTGTTTTGAAATTTATACAAATCCGCACCAGCGATCATAGCAGGAATAACGATGCGAAAATCGGGATTGTTTTTTGCGCGTTCACATAAATATTCCGATATAATATTACTCCATGAATGTTCGTTTTCCGCTTTTCCATCTAATGGAAGACCGGTTTTTATATTAAAAGGTTTGACGCCATGCCAGTGGCCATCCATATCATTTTCGGCAAAGGGATATCCCTTGCCTTTTTTGGTAATGATATGAAGAACACAAGGTTTGTTAAGGAACTTGACAATTTGTAAATATTTAATGAGCGTCTTTAGGTTATGGCCATCAATTGGCCCATAATATTTAAAACCAAATTCATCAAAAATAGTCATATTTTTAGCCAACCCACGAATCATTCTGGCAATGCGTTCTTTCCAATTCTTTAAAAAGTGAGGAATGCGATTGCCTTTTCGAGTTGCTTTTAGATAAGGTTTTGTCGTTCGCATTGATGTAAGCATTTTTGAAATAGTCCCAACATTCTTTGAAATACTCATTTCATTATCATTCAAGATAATTATCGGGGCTAGATTTTGTCTCTGTCCAAGAAAGTTGAGAGCTTCAAATGATAGCCCACTGTTTAAAGAGCCATCTCCCACTAAGGCGACGTTTTTATACGTGTCATGGTTAATCTGTCGCACAATTTCAAAACCCGCTAACGCAGCCATAGCGGTCGAACTATGTCCTGCTTCCCAAACGTCATGAACTGACTCTTGTTGTTTCAAGAATCCGGATAGCCCATTAATTTTTCTTAGACTGGGGAAATCTTTAGCTCTACCAGTAAGAATCTTATGAGTATAACCTTGATGGCCAACATCAAAGATCAATCGATCCTTTGGACTTTCAAAAACATAATGCAAAGCGATAGTTAACTCGACAACGCCTAAATTCGAAGACAAATGGCCTCCGGTTTTTGCGACATTTTCAATCAAAAAATCACGAATCTGATCAGCCAGTTCGTTTAGTTCAACGAGAGAAAGCTTTTTTAAAAAAGCGGGATTATCAATTTTAAGTAAATCTATCATAGTACCACCGATCTTTTATTCGTTTGTATTGGGAAAATCGACAAGCTCGTCATCTTTAACCATTTTGACGATTACGTTTTCCGCGTCCTTTAACAAATCATGGCAATATTTAGCCAAGTTAATGCCTTCATTATACTTGGTTACGGAGGCCTCAAGTTCTAGATTTCCCGATTCTAATTCCTTCACAAGTCCTTCAAGTTTTTGTAAGGCTTCTTCAAAAGATAATTTTTTATCCATCATTTATGCATCCCTTCTAATGGTTTTTACGACACAATCAGCTGAACCATCTGCCAATTGAAGCGAAAGCGAATCAGCAATTGATATTTCTGTTATAGATCGAACAATCTTGGATTTTTTTGTGATAACTGAATACCCTTTTTTCATGATTGCTAAGGGGTTTAGTAGCTCAAGCTTGTTAATCGTTGTTTGATAATGATGTGCATGATTGTCATAATTCATGCGAAAATTGACATTAAGACGCTTGGTAAAATTATCAATTAATCCCTGGTTTTTAGTTAATATTTTAAATGGGTCTGTCTGTTCGAGACGGGCTGTTGTCGAAATTAGTCGCAACATGTTTCTTTCCAAAAGTCGTTGAGGACGATGAAATATAGTAGTATCCGTTATAGCTTTTAATTTTTGGCGACAGGCAAGAACTTTCGCGGTATACAGAAATTGGGTTTTGTGCTGAAGCTTGGCAATAGTCTGTCTTAGTACGATTTGATCAGGAACAACTAATTCGGCAGCTCCCGATGGTGTTGGTGCCCGTAAATCCGAAACAAAATCAACGATTGTATAATCGGTTTCATGGCCAACAGCAGATATGATTGGAATTTGCGATTGAAAAACGGCATAGGCCACTATTTCTTCATTGAAAGCCCATAAATCTTCAATTGATCCGCCGCCTCTTCCAACAATCAACACATCACATAAACAATCATGATTTGCTTTTTCAATCATTTTGACAAGAGAATGTTTGGCCCCATCACCTTGTACTAGGGCCGGATATACGATGATTTTGCAAAGTGGATATCGACGATTGATGATGTTAATCACATCATGAACAGCGGCTCCAGTTGGAGATGTAATGATGCCTACCGTGTGCGGATACAATGGGATTTTGCGTTTATGATCGGCAGAAAAAAGGCCTTTTTCAAACAATTGTTGCTTTAATACCTCATATGCTTGATACAAATCTCCGATTCCATCTTGGCTCATCTTAGTGACATATACTTGGTATGTACCCGCGGCTTCATATACCGATACGTAACCTTCAACGATTACCTTGTCGCCTTCTTTGGGATCAAAAAGAAGCGTTTTCGCATTATTAAAAAACATCACTGCCGCTATTTGTGATTCTTCATCTTTTAAAGTAAAGTAAATATGACCGCGACTATGGCGTTTATAATTTGAAATTTCTGCTTTTAATAATATGTTTTGCAGATTTTGATCATTGTCTAGACGATATTTCAAGTACTTATTGAGCGCCGAGACGGTAATGTATTTTCGTTCCATACCAATCACTGCCTTTATCTGGTGAGATGGTTTTTGATTGTATCAAGTAATTTATTATTAAAAGCACGAGCTTTATCGTCGTCAAGATTTGTATATTTTTTGGTTAATTCTATCGCCTCATCAATGATAATTTCAAAGGGAAGATCGGAATGTTTAAGCTCATATACAGCATTTCTAATAATGGCTTTATCGACAATATTTAAGCGATCAATTGTCCAATTCTCTAAATTATTGGATATAATCTGGTCGATTTCTTCTAAGTGTTCCCAAACTTGCTCAACCCGAGTCAAAACCACTTCGGTATAATCTTCGGGGATAAAGAAACCATGCATACTTTTTAAATACAATAGAATAACGACCGATTCACGTTCTTTACGTTGACTCATCTGTTTTCACCTAATATAGATTATATTTTCACTCTATTTTATCATATTATAATTGTTTTATAAAGGGTTTCGTATTTGAAGGAAAAAAACCCACGGTTTCCCGTGGGATTTTGTATCAATCATTGTTTTTAGCAGCCAAAAGAATCGCTGTTAACCGTTGACTTCGTTCATCGGTACCATATACATACATTTGCCTAATAGTGTCATCGGGATAAGGATCAAAGTTAACCATGTCGTACCCATAATCGATGACTAGAGCATTGTATATTTCTTCGTAGCAGGGAGCATAACCAATATAATCTGAGTTGGCAATAGCAATATCTTCACGCAAAAAGAAATCAATAAATTGATGAGCCAAAACCACATTTTGAGCGTTTTGAGGAATCACCATTGAATCCAACCAAACATTGGTGGTGGTCGGAACGTAAAAATCAAATGTAATACTATCTTCATCAGCTAGATAATACTCAGAAAAGTAATCGCCAGAATACACTAACGCCATATCTAAAGTTTCTTCAATTACCCAACCGCGAAGCTCATCAGTTCCCCAGCTAAAATCAGCCGCAATCAGCGCAGCTTCTGCTTCAGCCAGTTCCCCAAGATTATCGGAATTGACATTGTATCCTTTATATAGCAAGGCGGCCGCAACTGCATCACGGGAAGAGTCATACATGCCAACATTGTATTCATCAGTATGCTCAAACAAAGCCGCCCAACCTTCGGTTTCAATCAATGCTTTCAGCTCAGGTTTGTCATTATCATACATAATACCAATTGTTCCCCAAGCATATGGAATCACGTAAGGGACGATACTTGAAGAACTGTAAAGACTAGATAGTTTTGGGATTACTGTGAGTTCTGAATTGTTAGTCAAAAGTGCAAAATTAATAGGTTGTAACAAATTCTGATCGATAAGCTTATCAACCATATATTCGGAAAACACTGCGATATCATAACTACCAGTTTGAATACGAGTTGCCATGGCCTCATTGGAATCGACGGGCTCTTCTTCGACATCAACACCATATTCAGCTTCAAAAGCCGATATTAATGCGGGATCCATGTAATCCCCCCAATTGACAATATACAATTTGGGTTTAGTTGAACAGCTTATTGATAATATTGATATGAGAATGATAGCTATGAAACTAAATAGTTTTTTCATGGGTTATCTTTTCCTTTCTTTCACGAACGTTATTGATGAAAATTATGATGATAATGGTAATCACAAATATAATTACATTATAAGCATAGACGGCTGGAGTAAAGTGACGTGGGTGCTTTAATACCGTGTATAACCAAGTGGAAACATTTAAATATTCATCTCCAGATGTAAAATAAGTGATAACAAAATCATCGATGGACATCGTAAATGCCAACAAAGCACCCGCTAGGATTCCAGTTGAAATATTTGGGATAATGACTTTCCATATTCCCGAAGCTCGCGAACAGCCCAAATCTAAACCGGCTTCATACATATTGGGATCAAGTTTCTTTAATTTAGGTAAAACAGAAAGAACTACGTAAGGAATAGAGAAAAAAATATGAGCGATCAAAACAGTATAAAAACTTAAAGAAAACGATAAAAGCGAGAAGATAATCAGTAAAGAGATACCGGTCACGATATCCGGATTAACGATGGGGATATTGTTCATTACAACCATCCGAACTCGTCGTTTTTTATTCATAGCATTTATTCCGATTGCAAATAGTGTCCCTAAGATTGTGGCAATTATTGTGGACAACACAGCCACAGATAAAGTGTCAATGATTGCGGCAATAAGATTGGGTAAAGCAGTCATTTCCGGATATGCTGAAGGGACAATCAAAGCCATATACCATTTTAGAGTGAATCCTTCCCAACCAAATCCTCGAGTTGAATCGTTAATTGACATTACTAAGATGATCAAAATTGGTAAATAAATAATCATAAATGTCAAAACCGTAAGAAGTAGACCGGTTATTTTTAATCCTGTACGTATTAGCGAATGTTTTTTCATATAAGAGTTTCACCCTCTTTGTCAAATCTGACAATGAGAATAAAGGCGGTTACGGAGAACAGCATTAAAAACAGTGAAATCATACTCCCTTGATTGATACTGACGCCATTAAAATCCATTACTTCAGTTCGAAATTTTGACTCAATAATATTTCCGATAAATGTCGTTTTTCCCAGACTTATCCGTTGTGGCAAAGCAAATGCTGTCATCGCCGGCAAAAAAGTCATGATGGTTCCCGAAACGATTCCCCCTGCCGATAATGGAAAAATAACCCGAAAAAACGTTTGGATATCATTTGCTCCCAGGTCTTTTGCCGCTTCAATAAGTTTAATGTCAAGTTTTTCTAATACCGAAAAAATGGGAAAAATCATAAATGGTAAATACATGGCCACCATGGCGATAATAATTGCAATATCCTCGCCAAGAAGATTGAAAGAGATTCCAAAAATATCAGTAAAGATTGACGATGGTGTAAAGATCTTCTCCCAAGCATTGATGCGTAATAACATATTTGACCACAATGGAACAATTAGAAGGGCAATGAGTATTTTGCGTGTCTTTTCTTTAAGTGTTGTCAAGTATAAAGCAACAGGATAGCCAATTAGAAAACAGATAACTGCTGTTATCAAGGCAAACTCAAGCGAGTTTTGCATAGCTTTTAACGTTGTATCAAGTCCGATAATTGAGAAATTTTGTAGGGTTAAAGAAAACGAACCTAAGTCGAATAAAGACAAATCGGAAAAGGCAAGCAAAATTAAGAATAGCGAAGGAATTAAGGCGAAAACCGTCATCCAGGCTATGTATGGTAAACTATACCGTTGTAACCGTTTCATGATTGTTCCCGTTTCATCACGTGGATATTGTTGGGTTCTACTGTCAATCCAACCTTTTGTCCAACATCCCGGAATTTAGTTGTGTGGATAGTATATTCACGACCATCGACGATCACATTGATTTCGTAATGCACGCCTTTAAAAATCAATGAATCAACAATACCGATAATTTTGGCTTTTGAAGGTGGAACAAAGTCGAAGTCTTCCGGTCTGATAACAACATCGACTAAAGCGTTTGCGGGAAAACCACGGTCGACACATTCAAATTCGCGGCCACAAAATGAAACAAGAAAATCTTCGCGCATAATTCCTTCAAAGATATTTGACTCACCAATAAAATTAGCTACAAACCGATTTTTTGGTTCATTATAGATATCTTCAGGATTTCCCGATTGTAGGATTTTACCCTCATTCATAATGACGATGGTATCTGACATAGTCAAAGCTTCTTCTTGGTCATGAGTAACGTAGACAAAAGTAATTCCGAGTTCACGTTGCATTTCTTTTAACTCGTATTGCATTTCTTGTCTAAGTTTTAAATCAAGAGCACCAAGAGGTTCATCTAGCAATAAGACCTTTGGTCGATTAATAATTGCTCGGGCAATAGCTACTCTTTGTTGCTGACCACCAGAAAGCGTAGAAACCGATCGATTACCAAAGTCATCTAATTTAACCAGTTTTAGAGTGTCTATAACGCGTTTTGTAATTTCGGTTTTGGGAATTTTTTTTATTTTTAGACCAAAAGCAATATTTTCAAAGACATTCAAATGAGGAAACAGCGCATATTTTTGAAAACAAGTATTAATTTCTCGTTGATTGGGCTCAAGATCATTAATGATTTTTCCATCGAATTCGATGGTCCCGGCTTCTGGAGTCTCAAAACCACCAATCAAACGAAGACAAGTAGTCTTGCCACATCCAGATGGACCAAGTAAAGTGACAAACTCGTTTTCATAGATGTCAAGATTAAAATCATCAAGAACTTTTACATCGTCAAAGCTTTTTGAAATATGATTTAAGGAAATTAATTTTTTTTTCATATCCGCAGCCTCCGATGCCAACCACTAATACTTGTGTTTACCACAACTAAACATTGTATTGTAAAGAAAGGCGTTTGTTGTACGAATATCCCTATCGGTTTAGTATTAGTATACCCGAAGTTAACTATTCATAAACAAACGCACTTATATTATATATAATATTATTTAATTGTCAACCATGTATAACATGAAAAACCAATGTGAAGTCGATTAAAGAAATTAATGGATTTATCATTTAGATAGTTTCAATATCAGTTCATCCATACTTAGTGGCAAAGGAAAGATTTTACCTTCGATGCGATACACCTTGCTGGCAGTGATCGTATTCGTTTGATTTTCGGTATCAACGTTAGCAACGATTAATTTAGAGATTTGGTTTTGATTAACAAAATCTAGCACTTCACGTTCAATCTGTTGATAGTAATCATAATTACAAAAAGCGACATCAATTAGTGAGCCAAATAATTGACTGCATGAGAAAAAATTGCACCAATTAATATTGCCACCAATTGTGAACCCTTTTTCCTTTAAATATTTAAGTTTTTCCAGCGATTGCAGATCAATAACTTGTTTATATGGATTATATATAATAACGATACGTGAAAAAGGAACTTTCTTTTGTTTAGTTACTCGCACTATATCTTCAATCGTACTTGGTTCTTGAAGTGTCTCATCACTAAGATCGATTCCAAAGTTAACTACGACATCAGTTTCACTGAGAAAACCGGCAATTTCTTGAATCATCTTTTTAAACTTTTCCATTTCCAGCTTAACTGTCATTTTAGCTGTTGATAAAACAGTTTGAAGCATCGTTTGATCACATGGGATTAAATCTGGTCGAATATCAACATGATACATTTCGACTTTTCTGGTATCAAGGTTTCCGACTTGCCGGTATACTAAAGCGATGTTTCCGGATTCAAGCAGGGTTTTGATCAATATTGCGATGGCGGCCTTACGATTTTCATTAACAATCATCGACTTGTCAAACCAAACTATATTTTCCGTCGTACTTGTAGCTTGTAAAGCGATATACAAACTATTCAAGTCTGCTTCTAATGCCTTTGGCTTGGCCAAAGAAAGACATCCACATCGGTAAGTGGGAATGTCGGAAAATGGTAATTGCTTTTGATCATAATTAGCGCATTCAATTTGAAAAACACGGAATATTCTTTCAATCACTCGTTTGTCAGATGTTGAGAGAATTGCCATCAAACAACCATCTTCGGAAAGGTACAGGCCAACCAATTTAGCGATAGCCGCTTTCCGTAGCGAAGCATGGGCATGCTTTTTTATGAAAATGATGTCGTCATGAGAATATCGATCTGCTAAGGCATCAGCGTTAATCATTTTTATCAGGATTATTGTCGAAGGGGAAACAATATTTTGATAATCATTGGAATATTGGTGCATATTTGCAAGATCATATCTAAAACAATGATATGCTTTATTTTTTAGACTCGACAGTATTTCACTTTCACTGGTGACATCTTCAATGACTAGGTAGATTATCAAATCATCAGTTAAAACGTGGATTTCTAATTGTTTTTGTTGGTTTTGAAAAGATACAATGGGAAAATTCCATTTTTCTTTTGTTATCAATCGATCAATATATAGTTTGCTTTCTTCGGGAAAGCGACTTTGAAATGATTCGTAGGAAAGCGTATCATTATCGGTATCCAAAATGGCTTTAATTCGTTTATTCATTAAGATAACATTACCATTTACGATTTTTGCAAGACCACATTGATTTTGAGAAAACAAATCCATCATTGCTTTCGATTCCGATTTAGCATAATTTGTTTGAGAAAAGAAACTAAAGCGCGACTCCATAATTGCTTTAGTGGTATACAGAAGTTTGTTCAAATAATCAAAATGAAGATTCTTGTCAAGAAAGGCAACAATGAAACCGTGGGACGAAATATCAATCGTGACTTTAAAACTTTGAACGGAAATAACGGCATCATAGTTAAAAACCGTGTCCATCCCGATTGGATCTAATATCGACAACTCGTCAGTTGAAAACAAAGCGTAGTCATGACTGTTATCGATTATTTTGCCAAATATTGTCGTCGACAAGGCGACTACGGAGTCTGTTTTTTCTAATAAAAGTCCTTTGCGATAGGTGTATATTGTTACTTGTCCTAATTCGGGCAAGATAAAAAACAAACCCGGAAGTTCAACGACAGAAGCTAAAATACGAAATCCATCCATAATAATGTCGCGTTTTTTTGCGAAAACATTTTTCTTTTGAGCCGCAGAAAATAAAGCCCTAATTCCATCAAAAGCATCGATAATGATCAAATTGTCATTATATACAGACAGCAGTTTTTCCTTGATAACCGCGGCTTCTTCATATTTATTCATTGTTTTTGCTAAAGCATAACCGGCCTGGTAAAAACTATAACGGTAATTTTTCGACACGGAAAGATTGATTTTAGTGTTATATTCGGTATAAAATTTCCATGCTTCTTCGTAGTTTCCAAGTGCGATATTAATATATATGTATCGATCCAAATAACGATTTTTTATCGTTGTTTTCAGAAAAAACTCCTGAAATTTTTTTAACGATTCTTCATAATTCATTTCCGCGAAAAGCAAATCTGATTCAACGAGATAAAAAATTTCATTCTTTTTATTTTTATCAAAAATCAATGCATGATCATATGCACTTCTTGCATCAACAAAACGGTCCTTTTTTTGATATAACATTGCTAATTTAAGGTATTTACTGACAAGTTTAGAATTGGAAATCGAATCATCAATGCTTTCTAGAGTTTCAATTGCCTCCTGGTATTGTTTTAAGCCCTCATAACAGACAGATTGATAAAATTTTTGCATTACATTTTGGGTGGGATTATCGATTATGAATCGTTCACGATAACGAAGAACCGATTCCAATGCCTGGAAATCTTCGGTTTTAAGTAATAAGCCAATTAATTTATCTGTTAAAGCTACGATTACTTTATAGTCTTCAAACATGTTGGTTTTTAACGCATCTTGTAAAACAATAATTGCTTCATCAAACAATTGCAAAAAAATCAACGTTTCCATTAACAAAAGCGTTGTTTTAAGATAGATTTCCAAATCCTTTGCTACCAAAGCTTCCTTTTGTAAAAGCGAGACCTTAACTGCAAGCTCATCGGATTTTTGTTCTTGAAGGTACTCATTATATAATTCGAGAAAATTCATAATTATCACCCACTTAGGATGTTAATACTTTTTAACGTACGTCAATAAAGCTAGGTTTGAATCCAAATCAAAAATATTACAAACGATGCGTTCTTCGGATATTAAAACAACAGCGTATGTACGTTTTCCTCCGCTTTTCGGATACATTGTTGAACCAGGATTTAAAAAGATAATATTAGCTTGTTCAACAATGGCATATTGATGAGTATGACCAAACAAAACGAGATCGCAATCAGTATCCAATGCTTTTTGAGTCAAAGAATATAATCCTGTTTTTACATAATAATGATGGCCATGTGTAATTAGAGTTCGATGTCCCGCAAAAACAAATATCAACTCATCAGGAAAATTGGGTTCCCAAGGATAATTACCACGAACCCCAAAGATGCCTCGGGATGAAAGCGCAGCTTCCGCCATCTCAGAATCGCCAAGGGAGATAATCCTGTCGGCATCTAAATTGGCGGCAATTAGTCGATCGATAGAAGCGATATCTTTGTGATTATCGGAAAAAACTAATAACTTCATCGATTTTCCCGGGCAAGCCAGTGTAAAAGTTGATTAAGTGCTTTGCCTCGATGACTAATTTTGTTTTTGAAATCCGGATTAACTTCAGCCATAGTAACGCCAAATTCTGGCAAGTAAAAATATGGATCATATCCAAATCCGTTGTGACCTCTTGGGGTATCAATGATGATACCCGATACTGTGTCTTCAAAGGAAGTAAAACCCGTATTGACATTGTAATATACAATCGAACAAACATATTGAGCTATTCGCTTTGAATGTCCCACAAGATCATGAAGTAATTTTTGATTATTGTCAGCTTCTGTACCAGTAATTGAATAACGTTGGGAATGGACGCCAGGGTTACCATTTAGCGCCATTACTTCCAAGCCCGAATCATCAGCCAGACAGTCAACAGAAAAACGCATAGCGACTGCTTTTGCTTTAATCATGGCGTTTTCCGCAAAGGTTGTACCTGTTTCGGGAATTTCGGGAAAATCCGGATAATCAATCAACGAAGAAACCTGATACCCAAAGGGTTCGAGCAGTTGTTTGTATTCGCGAATTTTCCCTTGGTTTCTCGAAGCAATAATGATTTCTTTCATATTATCACCTAAAATAGTATAACATAAAATAATCTTTACGAAAACGGAAGAAAACATAAAGTAATAGAATCATATTATATTCAGATGTATTTTGTAAAAATTCATTAAATAAACCTTTTTATGTTGGATTATTTCGATACATTAAGTATAATATGAATAACGAAGGGGTGTTATCAATGAGTGAATTCGAAGATTTATTTAAAAACTACGATCAAAATCCGGTTTTTCAACCGCCAAAACAACCTGAAAATGATCAGATGAACGATTTTGAAAATTATTCAAAACAAATTCGTATTAATCGAACCATGTTATTTCTATATATCATTATCTCGTTATTTGTGTCTTTGCTTTCTGGCATTTATTTTATGATGAAATATCCCAACGATTTAACTGTGGTTGTAGCCCCAACCATAGTCGTTTCGGAGTCTTCTGTTCTTGAATATCCATATCAAATTCATATAACAGCCTCTTTTCGAAATGATAACGCTAATGCAATTCCATCTGCTTGGTTAACCACTAATTTACTTTCATCTACCGGCGAGATAATCGACCCATTACTTTTCGAGAGCGATAACCTTGAGCCCGGCGCTATATTCAATGTTGATTACACGGCTTATTACAACCAAGAAATATATTCATATACAGAATTTTCATATGGGTTTGATGAGTCTGCTTTATACTATATTATAATTAATCTTTCATCAGTTCTAATCTGTTCATTGTTATTTCTTGGCATCGATAAAATGATGTTTTCCACTAATTGGAAAGCTTTTAAACTTCAACCCGGTAAAAATATAGGTAAAATCATTGGTGGTTATTTTATGGTTTTTGTTGCTTTATTTATCGCATCCTATATTGTTTCGCTTTTGGGTGGAAGTGAATCTTCTGCAAATGAAGATGCCATCGCATCGATGTTCTCGCAGGATCCTTTAGTGCTTATTCTTCTGTTCTTAATGCTTTGTGTGTTTACCCCAATTACTGAAGAAGTAATATATCGAAAGGTAATCTTTGGATTCTTCGATCGCAAGTTTGGTACAATCGCCGCTATCATTGTCAGTGGAGCCATTTTTGGTTTGATGCATGTTATCAGTTATGGCGATTTCCTTCAAGCAATTCCATATGTATTTATGGGCGGTGTCTTTGGATATATATACCATTGGTCCAAGAAGAATATTTTTGTAACCATCGGCGTCCATTTTATTAACAATTTTATCTCTTATCTGTTTTATGTTTTGATGGCTTTTGGAATTTCGATTGGCATATAAAGTATAGTATATTATCTGTGATGGCAAAAAAAGAGCCCAGAACAAGATTCTGGACTCTTTTATATATACAGCTACTTGATACGATTAACGAACGGCTTCTTTTAATACTTTTCCGGATTTGAATGTTGGAGCTTTCAAACTAGGAATGTTAATGATTTCGCCAGTCCGTGGATCATGCCCGGCACGTTGTTTGCGGCATTTTACTTCGAATGTTCCAAAACCAGTGAGAATGACTTTTTCACCCTTGACTAATGCTTCTTGGATTGCTAATACCGTTGAGTTTAAAGCGGTCTCAGCATCTTTCTTTGTCAATTCAGATAGTTCGGCAATGCGAGCAACAAGTTCAGATTTGTTCATATCGACGTTTCCTCCTATACTTTTGATGTATTCATTATATGTTGCGAAAAAAGAAAATGCAAGTGACTTATCAAAAAAACGCGATAAATCGCATATTAATTCTATTCGCGCTTTCTAAGAATCAGTTTTATCGGGGTTCCTTCAAAATCAAATCGTTCACGAATGCGATTTTCCAAGTAACGATAATAACTAAAATGTAACGCATCAATGTCATTTACGAACAGAACAAAGGTTGGACATTTAATTGCCACTTGCGTAACGTAATAGACTTTTATTACCGTTTGGTTATGTTCTTTCGGTGGGAAATAAGACATGGCATCGGAAACAACTTCATTGATAGTACTAGTGGATATCCGTTTTTGATAATTTGCAAAAACACGAGTGATTACCGGGAAAAGCGTTGCTACACGAGCTTTAGTTTTTGCGGATAAGAAAACCACGGGAACGTATGGCAAAAACTGAAACTCTTCGCGAATTACTTTAGTAAACTCGGTCATGGTTTGATCGTTTTTGACAATCGCATCCCATTTATTAACAATGATAATCATTGCCTTGCCATTTTCAAGGATATAGCCAGCAATATGTTTGTCCTGTTCCTGAATACCCGCAATGGCATCCAAAAGCAGCAAACAAACATCGGAACGTTCAATTGCCTCCATAGCACGAAGGTAACTATATTTTTCCACCGATTCAAAGATTTTTCCTCTTTTGCGCAAACCAGCAGTGTCAATAACAACATATTTTTGCTCATCTTTGACAAATTCTGTATCAATTGAATCAGTAGTCGTACCGCCTATGTCGCTTACAATAACTCTATCTTGTCCGAGAATGGCATTGGTTAGTGATGATTTACCAACATTCGGACGGCCAACCACACAAAGTTTAAGATAATCATCAGTATATTCATCGAAAGTCTCATTGGGTAAGTATTGAATTATTTTTTCCATTAAGTCGCCCATGCCAATTCCATGAATACCGGAAACGGCAATTACATCATCGGCTCCCAAAGAATAAAAATCATAAATATGGTCTTTTAAGGATAAATCGTCGACTTTATTAACGGCGATTAAAACAGGCTTTTTTGATTGGAAAAGCAATTTCATGATTTCAAAGTCATCATTGATTAATCCGATGTGAACATCGACTACGAAGATAATTACATTGCTTTCTTCAATTGCAATTTCAACTTGGGCTTTAATTTCTGCCAAAAAGGGCGCATCGCTGATTTCGATGCCCCCAGTATCAATAACATTAAATTTACGGCCATACCACTCGGATTTCGCATAAATACGATCTCTTGTGATACCCGGTGTATCATCGGTTATTGAAATGCGATCACCGATAATACGGTTAAAAATCGTTGATTTGCCGACGTTAGGACGGCCAACGATTGCCACAATTGGCAACATAATATCACCCGATGGCGTTATTTTTTGAATTTAGCAAACAAATCAGCTAACGATTGATCGCTGGAAACATTTTCATTTAAATGCGATTCAAATTCTTTTCTTTCCGATTTTGAAGTAGCTCGTTTTAGGGAAACTGTCATTTTCCATTCTTTCGGGAAAACCTGAATGACTTCGACAGATAGAATATCGCCGACTTTGACTTTGTCAGCCGCTTTTTCAACTCGTTCATCGGCTAATTCAGATATGGGGAGATACGCTTCAACACCCATCACTTCGACAATAGCGCCCTTTTCTTGAACGGTTTTGACAGTAGCGCTGACTAATTCGCCAACTCTGACTTTTACGTCTGACCAAGGATTATATTCAAGATGTTTTTTTGAAAGCGTAAATTGTTGTTTTTCAGTGTCAATAGCAGTTATTTGAACTTCAAATTTAGATCCCACTTCAACGGTACCGGCTAAATTTTCTTGCGGATTCCAAGAATAATCAAAACGGTTTAATAAACCACGAACTTCCTTTTCCACTTCCATGATCATACCAAACTGCATTTTTTTGATAACCGTGGCTTCTACTTTATCGCCAACTTTATGAGTTTTGAGAAAAAGATCCCACGGTTTTTCTTCCAAAGCTTTCATAGAAAGACTGATCTTACGACCAGATATTTTGATTATTTTAACTGTTACTAAATCGCCGACTTTCAAAGCATCTTCTACTTTGATAATGTGATAATAGGAAATCTCGCTGATATGAAGTAAACCTTCAGTTAATTCGCCAATATGAACAAAAGCGCCAAAATCAACGATTCTTTCTACTTTACCTTTGACGATATCACCAACATTGAAAGTTGCTAGTTCCGCTTTCTCTAATTGTCGTTGTTCATCAAGTTGAACTTGTTTGCGGTTAGCAATGAATTTTTCTTTTCCTCTTTCCAATCGAATTTCGATAATTCGAACAGTTGTTTCTGTTCCAACTAAAGTATCCTTTGGAGCGTTTTTGATATCAATCAAAGACTCGGGCATGAATAGTTCAATACCATGAAAATCGAGCAAAAGTCCGCCGTTGACACTTTTTTTAACACGTGCATTAACATTATTCCCAACTTCAAGTTCTGAGCGGAAGCGATCAATTGCTTCTTTTTTTTCTAAATCTAATCGAGATAATAACAATGAATTAGTTTGATCACCTTCACTGATTTTGGTGACTTTAACAGTAATTACATCGTCGACTTTTATGATTTCGTTGCAGTCGGTTATTTTCCGAGTAGTTAAATGATCTTTGTAAATGGTACCTTCATATGCGTAACCAATATCGATTAACGCTTCTTCTTTTGAAACTTTAATTACTTTTCCGGCGACAATGTCTCCAACTTTCAAATCTTTAATTTCTTCCATAGCCTTACTCGCTCCTTTTAGCATTTATGATGGCAATAAACAGATTATATATATTATCAGTAACCTCGTTGATATCAAGGTTAGTTGTATCCAAATATAGTGCGTCTTCGGCTTGCCGCAAGGGATTATAAAGCCGCGTCGAGTCGAATTTATCTCGTTTTTCAATATCCTTTAAAATCCTAGTGTATTCACTTTCAATTCCCGATAATAAATTTTCTTCATGGCGACGTCTTGCTCGTTCTTCAACAGAAGCAGTCATGAATATCTTAAGATCCGCATGTGGTAATACAACCGTGCCGATATCACGACCATCCATAACAACGTTAGCGTTTTTGGCGATTTTTTGTTGGATTGCCACAAGTTTGATTCTAACAGGAATGTGACTGGAAACCAATGAGACATTGTTAGAAACCTGATGCGATCGAATCTTACTGGCAATATTTTCGTTATCCATATATAATTCGCCATCATGAAATTCCATTTTAGTGTTATCAAGAAAAGAAAAGGCATTTGGATCATTCAAATCAACATTTTGGATTAAAGCTTTATATGTTGCGGCTCGATACATAGCCCCTGTATCAATGTAAATATATCCGAGGCGTTTAGCCAATAATTTAGCAACGGTGGATTTCCCAGCAGCAGCTGGCCCGTCAATTGCCAAAGCGTTATGATTCATCTTATCGCCCCCAACTTTTACAATTATACCATAAGTTCACGGTTTTACACCAAGGAAAAAACAAAATTATTCACCTTGACGTCCAAAACAGCTTAAATTCCACAATTGCTTGATTTCATGCGGTTTAAGACGACGAAACTCGCCTTGTTTCAAGCCTTCACAAGTCATATTTCCAAAACGAGCTCGAGTAAGTTTAATAACTGGATGTCCAACCATTTCAAACATCCGTTTTATCTGATGGTATTTCCCCTCTGATATAATTACCTTAGCATACGAATTAGTCTTAGTATCATCGTAACGAACATCAAAAACTTTAGCTGGTTGTGAGATAAAATCTCCCAAATTCATGCCTTTTCCGATACGGGAAGAATCTTCTTTCCGAAGCAACCCGGTTACTTTAACATGATATTCTTTTTCCACTTTAAAACGTGGATGGATTAAAGCATTCATAAAATCACCGTCGTTAGTTAATAATAACACGCCGGTTGTATCGTAGTCTAATCGCCCAATAGGAAAAATCCGTTCTTTTCCAGGAATGAGATCAACAACCGTACGACGTTGTAAATCATCGCTTGTGGTCGATAAATAGCCTTTTGGCTTGTTCATAATATAGTATACTTTAGTTTCTTTTTTTAGTATATTTCCATCAACTATAATTGTATCATCGTCAGCCACAGGAAACCCCGGCTGACGTACTATGACATTGTTAACCTTTACTTTTCCTTCGAGGATCATTTCCTCAGCTGCACGTCGAGATGCAACGCCGGCAGCGGCCATAACTTTTTGTAATCTTTCCATAAATAATCACCATACAAAATATCAGATTTCCGGCAAACAAACGTCCGGAGCACGCTTTAAAAAAAGCAGAGATAAATCGCTATCCCCACTTTTGACTATTGTTGCGGCTGATGTTGCGATGGCTCACTGTCATCGACAGCGATTATGGTCAATAATACGGATTTAATTCGTCGTTTGTTAACCTTTAAAACTTCGAAAGATAAATGAACCGTATCTTCGCTTTCCAATTCGCTTAGTTCATTATATGACTGATTTATGGCGATTACGTATTCGATTTTTTCGCCAACTTCAGGAATGTCTTGGAACATTTCAAACAACCATCCTCCTACAGAAGTTGAATCACTCTCGGGAGGCGTTCCTAAATGTAATTCTTCAAATAAAATTTTTAAATCAACATCAGCATCAATGACATACTGTTTATCGCTTCGTTTGACGATGCTTTGTTCAATCTCATCATGTTCATCATAAATTTCTCCCACTAATTCTTCGAGAGCATCCTCCATAGTGACAATGCCATCAACACCACCGTATTCATCGACAACAACGGCAATGTGACTGTTTTCCAATTGGAGTAATTCAATTAATGCATCGACTTTTGTAGTAGCGGGAATAAACAATGGTTTTTTTAATATTTTTTTGACATTTACATGGTGCCCTTTAATTAATTTAGTAAAAAAATCACGCTCATAAAGAATACCAATAATATTGTCCGATGTATCTTCATAGACGGGAATCCGCGAAAATTTATGTTTAAAAAACAATTCCGTGATCTCGTTAACGTCTTTTGAGACATCAATAGCCACCATATCAACGCGTGGGGTCATGATTTCCTCAACCGTGATTTCTGGCAAATCTAAAACCCGCTGAAGCATTTCGGCTTCTTCTTCATCAATCGAACCTTCTTCTTCCATCGTGTCAATGATTGTTTCTAATTCATCTTCAGTGACGGTTAGTTTTTGGTCGTTTTCAGAACGATTGATAACATGTTGATTCAGTTTGCGAAACAAAAAGGTGAGTGGGGTCATAATTTTGATCAAAAAATATAAGAATCCACTAATTTTCAAAGCTACTTTCTCTGGATTGTTCTTGGCAATACTTTTTGGGAATATTTCTCCGAATGTCAAGATAATTATCGTCATAATCACAGTGTTGAGGACAGATACTATTGTTTCCATATTTGTGATTCCTGCGAATATGCCATTAAAAAGAACCACACTAACCGTAGTTAATGCGATATTAGCTAAATTATTGCCGACCAAAAGCGTTGTCAGGGTGCGGTCGAAATTTTCCGCAATCCAATAGGCTTTCTTTGATCCCGGAGCATCCTGTTCAAGTAAAGTTTTTAATCTGACTTTACCTACGGCTGCGTATGCCATCTCTGACATAGAAAAAAATGCCGATACAAATAACAAGATAATCATCAAAAGCACTATAAATGGATTTATTTCAATCGCACCAAAACTAGGTCGTATAAGACTACTGTCCAAATGCCATCACTCCTCGTAATGTCAATCTATTTCGATCGTGAATCATATTTGCCAGTGGCGGTTGAAACCACGATTTTTTCGCCATTTTCAATAAAGAGGGGAACTAAAAGGCGATAACCAGTGTTGGTTAAAGCTTCTTTTGTGGCGTTGGAAGCAGTATTACCTCTAGCGGCGCCAGCTGTTTCAACGATTTCTAAAATGACTTTGTCAGGCAATTCGAGACCAAGTATTTCTTCGTTGTAACTCATGACATTGACAACCATACCCTCTGTCAAAAAGTTTAATTCATACTCCAATCGGCTTTTATCAAGCTCGATTTGTTCATATGAGTCATTATTCATAAAAACATGCATGTCCCCGTTGGCATACAAGTATTGATATTGAGCTTTTTCAACGGTAGCGGTATCAATGCTGATACCACCATTAAAATTTTTGTAAATTATGGTTCCGGTTCGAAGGTTACGAAGCTTGGTTTGCATGATAGCTCCCGCTTTTGCGGTTTTCATATGCTGAAACTCCAATACTACATAAATATTGCCTTCAAATTCAATGGTCATTCCATTTCTAATTTCGTTCGTATTAATCACTAATAATCGCTCCTAACAATTTCTGATGTTGATGTCTTCAAAATTGATTGACAAGAGTATTATATTACAAAAAACACTTATTGACAATAAAAATAATAACTACTATAATTATGTATAAGTATTATTTGGGAAGTGACATTATGTTTTTAGAAACTTCGATTTGGTCTTGGATCCTCCCTATCGCATTAGGATTGGGATTGGGAATTGTGCTTGCTACCCGAAAAAATCATGATTATACCAAAATCATTGTTCTAAATGCCGAAGATTTTCGTCTAAATATGCGGAAAGGTCAATTGATTGACATTCGCTCAGAAGCCGAGTTTGCTATAAAACGAATCAATGGAAGTCGCAATTTTCCTAAAAAAACAATTTATCAGAATATTTTCCGACTACGAGTTGACCAACCAATTTTCCTTTATGATAAAACGCAATCAAAAATGTTGAAAGCAGTCAGTCGGAAATTGGTTCGTAAAGGGTTCCATCCCGTCTATGTATTAGCTGGTGGTTTGGAAAAGTGGCAATTTAGCGTTAAAGAGTTTTAATATAAAATGTTGCCCTTGATGGACAACATTTTTTTATTTGTTACTTTTTGTATCAATATAGGAAATCACTTCTTGAATAGTCTTATCAAAGTTATCAAAATCGGGATTAAACCACTCGACAATGAATTGATTTTTAAACCAAGTCATTTGTCGCTTGGCATAATTTCGTGAATTTTGTTTAATTTTATCAATTGCTTCAGCAAGAAGACAGTCGCCCTTAAAATAGGAATACAATTCCTTGTATCCTATGGCCATAATACTTTGACCAAAAATCTGTGAATCATAAAGATGACGCGCTTCAGCAATCAATCCAGCCTCAATCATCTTATCGATTCTTGTATTGATTCTTTCATACAGAATCGGACGCGATGGTTGTAGACCAATCATCACAAAACAAGGATCATACACTTGTTGTCCTTCTGAGGAATCAAACGAAGTATTATCAGAACTTAATTCTAATAGTCTTATAACTTGCTTACGATTATTTGGATGCGTTTTTTTAGCAATTAAAGGGGCAATAACAGTTAGTTTTGCATATAATTCTTCATTTGTAAAGTGAGCAAACATAGAAGTCGTTTTTAGATCCCGTTTTTTACCATTGAACCGATAATTATATAAAACTGACTTGATATACAAACCCGAACCGCCGACAAGAATAGGTGTGATATTACGCTGTCGCAATTCGTCGATTTTCGCTCGTACAATGCGTTGATAATCCGCAACAGAGAACTCAGCATTTGGATCAATAATATCGATCAAATGGTGAGGAATTCCGTTTTGTTCTGATGGCATAATTTTTGCCGTGCCAATATCTAAATGCCGATAAAATTGCATTGCATCAGCGGAGATGATTTCGGCATTATAATGTTGTGCTAAGGCAATTGATAGCGTGGTTTTACCAGAGGCGGTGGGACCAACAATTACAATCATCGGTTTCATCACATCACCCTTTTGAACATTTTCTCAATTTCACGCAAACTAATTTTGACGATAATTGGTCTGCCATGGGGACAAGTATGGGGATTATTACATTGACGCAGATCGTGCATTATCGTTTGCACTTCGCCATCATTTACATAATGATTGGCTTTTATTGATTGTTTGCATGCTAATCGTTTGGCCAGTTCATCACGAACAGTTGCAACATTCAAATCTAATGACTCTAAAACGAGGTTTATGACTTCTTCAGTATATGCTTCTTCCAATCCTTTGGGAAACCAACTGGGGACACTATTGATAAAAAACGATTGATTTCCGGATGGGGAAAGTATAATTCCGAAAGCAGAAATCTCCGTCATGTGATCATTAATAAGAATTACATCGTGATTGGAAAAATCAAGATTGAATGGAATTAGTAAATCATAATATGTTTTTTGGGGATGACTCATGTGCAAAATGTAATTTTCATATCTAATTCGTTCGGCTGCAGCATGCTGATCAACAAGATACAAACCATCTGTGTTTTGAAAAAGTAAATATGTTCCAGCATACTGACCGATATACTCCATATCGGGAATCAAATTTGATGTTTCAAGGGGGGGTAATGTCATTTCATGTTTTTCTGTTGATTGTTCAAATACTGAATAGTCAATTACAGCTTTCATATTTTCAAGTGAATTGTCACCCAAAAAATCAAGTTGGTCTTGAATAGTATTTATTGATGGACCGATGACTAGATTTTCTGACTCTTGAATCATCGCAAATTGGTCAATAGTTTTTTTTAAGGCGGCTGTTAATACATTTGATAATTTGGCTTCTTCTGAAAACTTTATTTCTTGTTTGGTGGGATGAATGTTCACATCAATCAATAAAGGATCACAAGTAATATTAATCAATGTAATTGCATATCGACCTTTAGGGATTCGTTGGTCAAACGCGGCAACAACAGTGCTGATTATTTTTGGGTTTTTGATTACCCGTCCATTGGTAATTAAGGTAATACAATTTTTACTGCTCCGATTAATGAGTGGGTTGGCAATATAACCATTAATTTGATAATCCCGTCCATCATTTTTAAACAACTTCATTTGCTTGGCAACACTATAACCATATATTGACCCAAGCACTTCTAAAACATTACCGGAGCCTGATGTTTTAAACAGAACTTTCCCATTATTGATTAACGTAAAAGCAACATCTGGATGCGCAAGAGCAAATTTATCGACAAGTTCAGTAATGATTGCTAACTCATAATTAGGACCTTTCATATATTTAAGTCGAGCAGGAGTGTTATAAAATAACTTTGTAACTGTTATTGCGGTTCCCTTACGAGCTGCAGCGACACCACTACTAATTTTCTTACCCGCTTGAAAAGCGATTTTATAACCGGTATTATCTCCAAGGGATGTTGTCAATTCAATTTTTGCGATAGCCGCTATGGAAGGTAATGCTTCACCCCGGAATCCTAAAGAATGAATTCGAAATAGATCATATTCTGATTTTATTTTCGAAGTGGCATGTCTTTCAAAAGCGCTATTTGCGTCAGCTTCATCCATGCCACAGCCGTTATCGGTGATGCGAATCATCTCCATGCCAGCTTCTTTTAAATCTATTTCAATCACAGAACTGTTGGCATCAATTGCATTTTCTGTCAGTTCTTTTACCACGTTTGCAGGTCTTTCAATTACCTCACCAGCAGCAATCATATTGGCGATATGTTCATCGAGTTTTATTATAACACCCATAATTTCACCTTCTTTAAAAAATGATTCACTTAATAACAAAGTCCATTTTAAATGGACTTAGTCAACAGTTTTTTTCCTAATTTCTTCAATAACGTCAGCCAAAATATTCATGGCTTTAATTGGTGTTAATTCGTTAATATCAATGGCTTTTAACTGTTCGATTAAAGGCGCATATTCATCGGGCAATGCTTCATCTTTTTTTAAAACATCCTCAAAATTGAAAAGGTTCATTTCTTGAGGTTTTATCACATTATATCCATGATTTGTTTCTAGTTCTGATAATATATTTTTTGCGCGATTAATCAATGCCAAAGGTAGATTAGCTAATTTTGCAACGTGAATGCCATACGAACGATCAGTGGGGCCATCAATAACTTTATGTAAAAAAACGATATTACCTCTTTCTTCTTTAGCTAACACATGAACATTATGAAGTGATTTCAATTCATCTTCTAGGTATGTCAATTCATGATAATGAGTAGAAAACAGGATTTTACATTTAATTTTTTGATGAGAATATTCGATAATCGATTGGGCCAAAGCCATGCCATCATATGTAGCAGTTCCTCTACCGATTTCATCAAAAAGAATTAAACTAGCATCGGTTGCATTTTGCAAAGCATAGTTCACTTCAAGCATCTCAACCATGAAAGTTGATTTTCCACCAGCCAAATCGTCGCTAGCGCCTATCCGTGTAAATATTTGGTCGAAAATCGGCAATTTAGCGGTTTCACAAGGAACAAAACAACCCATTTGCATCATAATTATTGTCAAGGCCAATTGGCGCATATATGTAGATTTTCCTGACATATTTGGGCCGGTAATTAACAAAATACTCGTGCTTTCACCCATGTGAATATCGTTTTCAACATACTTTTCATTTTCGAGAACTTTCTCAACAACAGGATGGCGCCCATTAGTGATATCGATTATTCGTTGGGTAATAATTTGTGGACGAACATATCGGTTATCAGAGGCAACCTTGGCAAACGCTAAAATCATATCGATTTCCGCGATTGCTTTCGCCATATCTTGCATCGCTTTGGTTTGGGTTTTTGTAGTATCACGAACCTCGACAAATATTTCATATTCTAAGCGGATTGCATCTTCTTCCGAACCGAGGATTATAGCTTGTTTTTCCTGTAATTCCGGTGTTACATAGCGTTCGGAATTAGATAAAGTTTGTTTGCGCTCATATCCAAATTCATCTTTGACAAATTCCATTTGACCCTTTGTTACTTCGATATAATAACCAAAAACTCGATTATAACCAATCCGTAGTTTTTTTATTCCAGTCCGTTCTCTTTCCTTAGCTTCAAACTCGCCTAGCCAAGTCTTTCCATGGGCGCTAGCATATTTGATGTGATCCAAATCAGAAGAGTAGCCAGAATTGATGATTCCGCCTTCCTTAATCGATAGTGGGGGATTTGGGACAATGGCTTGAGTAATTAAAGTTGTGATGGCTTCTAATGAATCAAGATTGGCCACTAAATGAGTGGCATATTTATTATCCAATGAAAGCAGTTTTGTTTTAATACTAGGCATCACTTTTAACGTTTTGGACAAGTTAATTAGATCTTTGGCATTAGCGTTACCAAAAGATATACGACCAATAATTCGTTCTAAATCATAAACCTCTTGTAGTAATTCCTTAATTTCCTCGCGAATCAGGAAGTTTTCGTTAAAAGCTTCAATCAAAGAAAATCGGTTTTCTATTTTGTCTTGATCGACCAAAGGACGCATAATATTTTGTTTCAAGTAGCGAGAGCCCATAGCAGTCTTACATTGATCAAGCAACCAAAACAAACTTCCTTTGCGACTGCCAAAACGATACGTTTCAATCAATTCTAAGTTTCTCTTGGAATTATTGTCAATACGCAAATATGACGTGGATTCAAAGATTTGGATTTTTTGTAGGTGCAATAGTTCTTGCTTTTGAGTCAGAATTAAGTAATTGATTAGACGACCAAAAGCCTCAAGGGATTCTTTGTCATAGATATCTGATACCAAATGTCGATAAAAAATAGGTATATCGGTACGATCAGAGATTGATACCGTTATTGCATAATTTTGCAAATAATGGTTAATGACTTTTTGATTAAACTTTGTTCCAATAATAATTTCTCGAGAATTAAGATTAAGAATTTCGTTAAATAGTAGTTCGGGATCTTTTGGCGTAGATACAATGCAGTTTTGTCCGGTGGTTAAATCAGAATATGCCAACAGATATTTTTCTTTTGACTCTGAAACGGAAACAATATAATTATTAGTTTTTTCATCAATGGCACCATCTTCAATAATTGTCCCTGGGGTGATTAGTTTTATGACATCGCGTTTGACAAGTCCTTTAGCTAGTGCAGGGTCTTCAACTTGTTCAACTATTGCAACCTTATAACCCTTTTCGACAAGTTTCTCTAGGTAGATATTTACAGCATGAAAAGGTATTCCGCACATCGGAACTCGTTCTTTTTGACCAGCATCCTTACCGGTCAGAACGATTTCCAGTTCCTTTGATCCAATAATAGCATCTTGAAAAAACATTTCGTAAAAATCACCAATTCTAAAAAAGACTATAAAATCGCTATAGTCTTTTTTAATTTCAAGATATTGTTGCATCATAGGGGTGTAGTTTAGATCAGAACTTTTTTCCAAAACAATCACCTTATATCGTGGGGGAAGCTTTTACCAAAAAACATCAATACCAAATGGCAAATTTCCCGTTGTGGTGTATATTACATATGAATAACCAACGAAACCGATAATAGCTACTCCAAGCAAAACCCAAAAAATAGTCCAAAATGTTTTTTGATGGCGTTTCCGTTGATATTTTTTGATAATGATATTAATTTTTTCATCAAGTAGTGCCCGTTCTTCTTCGGAGAAATTCCTTCCGCTATCGGTTGAAATCGGATTAGACACGGATTCTGTATCATGAATTTGTGTTTTTGTCTCAACTGGCGTTTGAACTTCAACTTTTGGAGTTTTGTCAATTACTACAGGTTCAGATTTATCTTCAACCGGCTCAACTATTGGTTCAACTATTGGTTCAACTACTGGTTCAACTATTGGTTCTATATGTTCTGGTTCCGGCATCGGTTCAGGCTCGATAACCTCTTCTTCTTGAATAATAGGTTCTGAATCCTTAACAGCCGTGGCAAAGATGGGTTTTTCATCTAGAATGACAGGAATATCCTGATCATTAGATTCAAATTTGATTTCCTCAATTTTCACAGAATCAAGGTCAACAGCCAAGGGAACAGAATAATTATGCATATCTTTTGTTACTTCTTGATGGTACATAGCTAAAGAATAAACGATGTATTCAACCATATCACTCTTCTTTAAATCAATTGAAATACTAAATCCTTTTTCTTTGGCATAAATCTCTAACTCTAAAACGGACTTAGCATTAAGCAAAATTACTTCTTCGTCAGATAGACGAAAACGCTTTGCAAGAATATCAACCAACTGAGTTTTGTTGATTCGACGTGGGACTTTTACACCGTATTTTTCTCCTAACCCACGCAAGTCTCCCAAAGTACTGGAATGAATCATAACGTCTTTCAAAATTGTTAATTTTACGCCATCAAGATAGCCAGAGGGTTCAAAAAATATTTTACCAAACATAGACATAAAATTATGATAGTTAATAGTTTCAAAATCAACAAGATATTTATATTTTAACTTATCTAATTCGTTAAAAAAATGGTCTTTAATACCATATAATTCAGCATTCAAAAACAAAACATCAAAGAAGATTTCTTTGTATTTCGCTGCATCGAAATCAAGATTGAAATCAGAAATTAACTTATCCAAAAGATAAATCGAATAATCATTATATCCTCGCAAGCGATACTTCAATTCATCCGTATAGGTTTGGTAAAGAGCGTTTGCAAATACTTTTGGATAGATTGTTTCGCGCAATACAAAGCGATGAATATAGTAGGGAACATGGATTTTTGAGGACAAAAGTAAATTTACCAAATCTTCCGCAGGAATAACACTTAGTGTTTTAGAATAGGCAAATAAATCTTCTGTTGTTTTCAGTTTGCTCATAATCTCACCCTTTTTTTACTATTATAATAATATACTACTATAAAATAAATTGTAAATCAATAGATAATAACGAAAAATAAGGATTTCCATCTTCTTTATTTGTGACAATTTTTAGGAGTCTTCAACTCTCTTTTTGCGTAAAATAATCGAGTTAATTTAACCGACTAATCAAAGAAAATGTTATATATTTGTCAGCCCATTATTTAGTATATCTTGTATTTCCTTGACAAGCATTTGCAATTCTTCGGTTTGATTAATATATTGTGCAACAACCGGATATTCCTTAAATGACGCGAATTTATCATGATATAATAAAACCATATCCGAGTCTAATCCATTGTTTTTAGTTTGATCATTATGTACAATCTTTTTTTGAAAGACTAGTATATTTTGAAATGCTTTTAGACCATTTGGAGATTTATCAAGGATTTTTTTTAATTTTTTTAGTTCACACACCAAATCTGATCTTTCAAGTAAGGAAATCAACTCAATGGCTTTACTCATTTATAAGTTTTCCAGCAAGCGACCAAGTTTTTGCGTCGGTAATTTTGACATTGACAATGGTACCAATAAGGGTTTTTGAACCACGAAAATTGACCAATTTGTTATGTTCGGAATAGCCTGATAATACATCGGCCTTTCCTTTCGATCTCCCATCGACAAGCACTTTGAGTGTTTGATTTACAAATCGATGATTGCCACGGGCAAATCCTTGATTGATAACATCGTTTAAACGATATAAGCGTTGCATTTTTTCATCAATGCTCACCGTATCATTGAATTGCGCGGCAGGAGTCCCAACGCGAGGCGAAAACACAAATGTATAAGCCCCTTCAAACCGACAGTATTCGACTAATGCAATTGTCTCAAGAAAGTCAGATTCAGTTTCGCCAGGAAAGCCGACAATGATATCCGTAGTTAAAGAAACGTCAGGGATTGCTTGATATATTTTATCGACAAGGTCCATATAGTCAGCTTTTGTATATTTACGGTTCATCGCTTTTAATATTTTGTCTGATCCGGATTGGACCGGTAAATGAATGGCAGGCATTAGGTTTTTTTGTTTAGCTAAAACAGTGATTAAATCAGTTGAAAAATCTTTGGGGTGGCTAGTCGTGAATCGAATTCTCTCAATTGGCAATTGCGATAATGCTTGTAACAAATCAGAAAAACGATATCTATATTCTGTAAAATCCAAACCATATGAATTAACATTCTGACCTAAAAGAGTAACCTCATGATATCCTTGATCAATCAAACTTTGAACTTCTTTTATAATGTATTCGGGCTTTCTACTTCTTTCTTTGCCACGAGTATATGGAACAATGCAGTAAGTACAAAACTCATCACAACCATACATAATATCAACCCATGCTTTTGACCTACTAGTTCTAACCGTAGGAAGTTTCTCAATAATATTACCTTCCTCAGAAAGAACTTCAATGACCCGGTTGTGATTTGACATAACCCTTTCTAAAAACTGAGGTAATTGATATAAATTGTGAGTTCCAAAGATTATTTTTACTTGGGGATAAGTTTTTAAAATTTTTTCGACAACAATTTCTTCTTGCGGCATACAACCGCCGATTGCAATAATTAAATCTGGTTTAGCTTTTACATATTTTTTTAAACGTCCTAATTCGCCAAATACTTTGTTTTCTGCGTTAGCACGAATAGCACATGTATTAAGGACAATTAAATCAGCCATCGTTTCATCTGATGCAAGTGAAAAGCCAATCGTTTCCAATAATCCGCGTATTTTCTCAGAATCAGATTCATTGCCCTGACAACCATATGTTAGTAAGATATATTTTTTATCAATTCCGATTTCCATGGCAGATTTGGGAATCGCAAAATCGACGACCGAAGTCGTCGTTTTGGTTCGTTTCCGAGCAGCATTCATTTGTGGTTTGTTGTAATCACAATTTTGCATATAACCACCATTTTATCGCGTCATATCATAACCTTTTGTAAGTTATTCAAAAATATTAATTGTCTCGATTTTCTTTTGATCAAGATCCAAAATTACGGCATTAAACTGAAGTAATCCAGTTGTTTCCGGGATGACGCGTTCAGGAACACCTGTTAAAAATTTTCGGATGCCTTGTTGAATTTCGCCACCAATGATTCCATATTTAATACCAGTCATTCCCACATCGCTGATATAAAGCATCCCTTTGGGAAATACGCAAGCATCAGCGGTAGGAACATGAGTGTGAGTTCCTAGCAATGCATTGACACGGCCGTCAAGGTAATTTGCCATCGCGTATTTTTCGCTTGTTGCTTCAGCGTGAAAGTCAACGATGTAGTAATCACTTTTTACCATCTCCAGCAACTGATCCATTTTTGTAAACGGATTGTCAATTTGGTCACGCATAAATACTCGTCCTAGCAAGTTAATAATGGTGATTGTTTTCCCATTATAGTTAAGAGTTATATACTCTTTTCCTTTGGCTCCTATGCCATAATTAGCAGGTCTTGCGATGTTTGGTAATTCTAATACTGATGCGCAATCACGACGTGTGTAGGCGTGATTGCCAAGTGTCAAAACATTGATACCCATCCCCATTAGTTGTTTATATATTTCTTGGGTAATTCCATGACCATCAGCTATATTTTCAGCATTTAAAATGATTATATTTGGTTTTGTATTGGTCTTTACTGTTTCAAAATATTTAACAAGGGCTTTTCGACCTTGTTCCATATATACATCACCAATAAACAATATTCGCATATTCCTTCCACCCTTCATTGAAAATGATAGCCTTCCCGCGGGAAGGCTATTAGTTATTTTGCGATATCCTGAGCGCGGGTCTCCCGAATAACCGTAATTTTGATGGTGCCTGGGTAACTAAGTTTTTCCTCTATTTGTTGCCGAATTTCTTGAGCAATAACATATGTACGGGCATCATCGACTTCGTTTGGTTTTACAATTACTCGGACTTCACGTCCGGCCTGAATTGCAAATGCTTGGTCAACGCCGACGATTGAATTAGATATTTCTTCGAGTTGGGTTAATCGTTTAACGTAGTTTTCTAATGATTCACTTCTTGCACCAGGACGAGCAGCTGACAATGCATCAGCAGCAGCCACCAACACACCGATAACAGTTTTTGCTTCGGTATCGCCATGATGAGATGCAATCGCATCAATGACGGTAGGATGTTCACGATATTTGTTTGCGAGCATGATACCAATATCAACATGTGATCCTTCAACTTCGTGATCGACTGCCTTACCGATATCATGTAATAATCCGGCACGTTTAGCAATAATCTCATTTTCACCAAGTTCAACAGCAAGTTTCCCGGCTAAAAATGCAGTTTCAATTGAATGCTTCAATGCGTTTTGACCATACGAAGTGCGGTAGTGCAATCTGCCTAAAAGTTTAACCAGATCTGGATGCATTCGACCAACTCCGGTTTCAAAAACAGCCTTGTCTCCCATATCACGAATGAATTGATCTACTTCAACACGGGTTTTTTCGACGATTTCTTCGATTCGAGCCGGATGAATTCGACCATCAGTAATCAAAGTTTCAATCGTTTTTTTAGCAATTTCACGGCGGATGGGATCAAAGCCAGAGAGAACAACGGCTTCTGGAGTATCATCAATTATTAAATCTACTCCAGTCATGGCTTCAATGGTTCTAATATTACGGCCTTCACGACCGATAATTCGCCCTTTCATCTCGTCATTGGGAAGGTTGACGACAGATACTGTGGACTCGGCAGTGACATCCTGAGCGTATTTTTGAATGGCTTGAGAAATGATATCCTTAGCGATTTTTGTTGCATCAGCTTTGGCATTTTCTTCAGCATCGCGGATGAAGCGGTTGATTCCATCAACCATATCGGCTTCGACACGCTCCATGATAACATCACGAGCTTGTTGTTCAGTGAAATTAGCGATTTCAAATAATTTGGTGTTTTGTTGCTGAATTATTGATTCCAATTTGCTATTTTTTTCCTCAAGTGCCATTTTTTTCTCATCGAGATTTTCTTCTTTGCGGTCAATGTTCAATTCCCGTTTATCCAAATTGGATGAACGGCGTTCGAGCAGATCTTCGCGTTGATTTAACTTGTTTTCAAGATCTTGAACATTAGCCTTCTTCTCTTTAAGAATTTTATCGTTTTCTAAATTAAGAGTGTAAATCTCTTGTCTAGCTTCTAATAACTTTTCTTTTTTTAGTTTTTCCGCTTGAGTTGTGGCATCATCGATCAATTTTTGGGTTTTTTCTTTCGTAGCCTGGAATCCTTTTTCCACGACCATGATACGGATTATAAATCCGATAACCACACCGATGATTAAACCGAGCAAACTGGAAATAATAATTACTACTGGATCGAGCATAATTATTACCTCCGTTATATTTAGTTATAAAAGTTGTTAATATATTTAAGAACAGGCCCGGATTCCCATATACCGTTACCGTTCCATCTATATAATTGAGTCAACTTACTTTTACTTCTCTATTATATTATAATTACCTATCATAGTCAAAAATTATTTCCAAATTCTTTATTAAATAGAATCCGATTAAAAAAAAAGAAAACCATAATGGTCTTCTTTATTTCATATTAAAATGTTGTCGTATTAAACCGGATATTTCTTCCATGACAATAGGGTTTTCTTCAAGATATTTTTTGACATTCTCACGGCCTTGCCCAATTTTTTGATCTTTGTATGCAAACCAAGCACCACTTTTTTGTATAATTTCTTGTTCAACACCTAAATCGACAATTTCACCTGAGCGAGAAATGCCTTTGCCAAAAATAATGTCTATCTCGCATGTTTTGAAAGGCGCGGCTACTTTATTTTTTACAACTTTTACTCTGGCTTGGTTGCCGATGATTGTGTCACCAACTTTTATTTGTTCACCCTTACGAATATCCAAGCGTACAGAAGCATAAAACTTAAGTGCTCTGCCACCGGGAGTGGTTTCTGGATTGCCAAACATGATTCCGACTTTTTCCCGGATTTGATTGATAAATATAGCAATGCAGTTTGATTTTGATAATACACCAGATAATTTTCGCATTGCTTGGCTCATTAAACGAGCTTGAAGGCCCACATGGGAATCCCCCATTTCACCCCGAATTTCAGCTTCCGGAACTAAGGCAGCCACTGAATCGACGACCATAATGTCAACAGAGCCGCTACGAATCAATGCTTCAGCTATTTCTAATCCTTGTTCACCTGTATCGGGTTGCGATAAAATAAGTGAATCAATATCAACACCTAGATTGCGAGCATATATTGGATCTAAAGCATGCTCGGCATCAATAAAAGCGGCATAGCCTCCACCCTTTTGTACCTCAGCAATGGCATGAAGAGCAAATGTAGTCTTTCCCGAAGACTCTGGTCCAAAGATTTCCACAATACGTCCTTTTGGATAACCGCCGACTCCCAAACAATGATCAAGAGAGAGTGAGCCTGTAGAAACAGATTCAACTGACATATTGGCAACTTCGTCACCCAAAATCATGACAGCACCTTTGCCAAATTCTTTTTCGATTTCTTTTAAAGCAGCTTCAAGATTTTTTTTGCGTTTTTCATCAGCCATGGTAAACCTCCTGGTTAGGCTATACTTCCAATCATTTAACATTCAATTTATCGGTATTATATTACACCATTAGTAAATATTTTCTTTATTATTTGCTTTGAAAAATTATATTTTTATTTTTTAAGAAATAATCGATACCGGATACGATTGTCAAGATTACCGCAACTCCCATTAAAACCCATGCGATTATGTTAAAAGCAAGGATATTAAACGGAATGATAAACAGATAGACGGATATAGCAATCATAGTACTAGCGGTTTTGTATTTGCCCAATTTCGAGGCGGCAATAACTTTACCATCGCCGACGGCAATTAATCTAATGCTAGTTACAATCAACTCACGAGATAAAACAATCAAAGGCACCCAAAATGGCATCCACATCTGGGTCATTCCCGATGCATACAAATCTGCCAAGATTAATAAGGCTGTCATGACCAGTAATTTATCCGCCAGTGGATCCATAAACTTGCCCAATGTAGTAACTATATTATGTTTTCTGGCGATATAACCATCAAGAAAGTCAGTAAATGAGGCAATAACAAATATCGCTCCCATAAGCCAAAATGTACTACCAGCAAGATAATTCCTTAATAAATATATGATAACCATAACCGGTATTAAAACAACACGAAATAGAGTTAATTTGTTTGGTAAAGACATTTATTTCCCTCCAATATATCGCAATTTTAGCTTAATAAAAACGTCATTATTTATGTTACATTTCATTATAGCATATTTAGTTTTTTATGCCAATGAAAACCATCGATTTTGCAAAAAAAAGCAACCTTTTTTGGTTGCCATTTAGATTGTTAATTATTCTTCAATTGGTGGAAAATCGATATTTGAAAATACTTCCTGAACATCGTCAAGTTCGTCAGTCATTGCTAAGAAATTATTAAACTTACGAATATCATCATCGTCAATTTTTATATAATCATTTGGTAAATAAGTTACTTTTTCTTCAATAAAAACGATGTCATCTTTGACGGCTTGCAAAGCCTCTTTAATGCGATCAAGATCGCCAGATTTTCCAATCACTGTCACGATATCCTCATCGGATTCAATTTCGGAAACATCACATTCTGCTTCCATAAGTGCTTCTAAAGCTTCGTCCTCCGAAAGCCCTTCAAAGGATACAAGAGAAACATAGGAAAATTGGTGAGTCACACTACCGGCAACACCAATTTTACCGCCGGTTTTTGTGAAACATGAACGAATTTCTCCAAATGTGCGGTTGACGTTATCGGTCATGCATTCAACGATTATCATGGAATTACCAGGTCCAAAGCCCTCATACCGTACTGGAACATAATCGGCACCACCAAGGCCCTTAGCTTTTTCAATGTTACGTTTAATGACATCCGCCGGAACTTGGCTGGCTTTTGCTTTTTCGATAATCTTTTTCAATGTTTGGTTGGTATCCGGATCGGGACTGCCTGATTTAGCAGCCATATATATTTCCTTTCCAAATTTCGAATAAAGTTTGCTTTTTAAAAGACTTGTTCTAGCCATTGCTTCTTTTCTTACTTCATGTGCTCTTCCCATAATATATTCACCTTTTCTTAACTTTTTTTGATTCCCGTGCCTATAACTCGGGGATCTGATGAACCAGTTTAGTGCTCTCAGGATTCAATTCGACAAGTCCTGATTTATATAAGGTGCCCAAAGCTCTTTTGAATGCACCCTTACTCATATGAAAGGCGGCCTGAATCTCTTCAGGAGATGTATTGTCAGTGAAACGCATAGTACCAGCATGATTTTGGAGATAATTAAGAATAGTAAGAGAATCAGGATGAATCATATATTCTTTTTGTTGGATTAATGTTCCGGTATATTCATTGTTATCGTGTTTTTGAATTATGGTTACCGAAACATTTTCTCCCATTCGATACTTTTTGCGTGTGTTGTTATAGTGAACGAATATTTCATGACCTTGTTTAGTGAAACAAACTAGTCCTTCTACTAAAAGAAATAGAACAATTGCCTCATAACTGGTACCTTCTTCAAGTTCCGTCGGAGGAGGTACGAAGTTTGAAATTAATTTACGACTGGTTAGTTTTGCAAACATCATATTTTTTTTGATTTTTATGGTGGCGAATAATTCATCGCCAACGATAGGCCAAGAATTAAATGATAACGGCAAATCGTCTTTTGATAATAATAAATCTTTTATCATCCCATATGAAAGAAAAACACCAAGTTCAGGATTGACTGATACAACCTCCAAAAATGCTGCGGTATGTACGGTGACAAGTGGGATTTTTGTTGAGGCAGTTGGTCGTCCCAAATTATCGACATACAAAAACACTTCAATCATTTCACCCTTAACATAATCACGAAGCGCTTCTTTTTTGTGGAGAAAATATTCGTATTCGCCGTCAGTTAATAAGTAAGCAATGTCAGTTTCGCGAACAACTGATAACTTATTAAAATCACCAAGATTCATACTTTCTCCTCCTCTTTCAAATAATGATTCTTTTAATATAAACTCGCAAAAAAAACGATTTTTTCGAATTCCTTCATATTATATCAAAAATACCCGTAATTGTCTACTTAAGAATATCGATAATGTGGCGAAATAAACCATTTAAACAATATCGGTTATATTTGTTTTAACCCGTGGTTGATCCTTCATCATGAACCTGATAATATTCAATAATACACATAAATCCCATGTTTAATTCAACAAATCATCACAGTTGTCATATATAATTTTGGATGTACCAACCAAGTGGTACATTATTTTTTCCTTCTTCTATTTTATTCTCCTTTGTTTACCAAAAGAAAAGCGTATGGAATAATCCAAACGCTTTTCTTTTGGTTTCATAACACTTTTTCTTTGTCTGCCGATTCCATAATGACGCTTGAATGATCAGTAAATCGTTGTAAATATGTCCGTAATGTAAAATTATCATAACTCCAGCCCTTATTGAGTGCTAAGGCAATATAATCATAAAAGAAGCAATATGGATCACGATTTTCCATTCCTAAAACAATGAAGACAGTTTCATATTGACGATTAGCTACAACTCGTTGGCCAAATTTGCCAGCCATAAGAAAATCATTGGTTTTAGTAATCCAAAAATGATAACCATATCCATATTGACGTTCGGGATTATCGAGATGCTTTGTGGATATTTGGGGACTTGTTGCTGCTTTTATATATTCTTCGGAAATTATTTGTTGGTCTCGCCATACACCGTGGTTAAGCAATAGCATACCGATTTTTCCTAATACAACTACATTAGTTTTTAGTCCGGAGCAACCTAAGGAATTGCCACAAAATTCAATCCACTCTGGTTTCTCTATGTCCAGTTTCGGATAAAGGTAAATTCCTAAAAAATCATTTAAAGTCATACCAGTAACCTTAGTAATTATCGCAGAAAGCATATATGAGGCAAGATTGTTGTACATAAAGTAAGTTCCGGGTTCGTGTTCGATAGGAATGCTAAAAAAACTTATGTAGGGATTCTTTCCCATTTTGAAATCGTCAATGCCATCGCGTTCTTGACCAACAGTCATCGTCAATAGGTGTTCGATTGTGACTTTTTCATAACCGTTTGGCTGAAAATCACCTAATTCATTTTTGAAATAAGAAATTACGAAATCACTAAGATGTAATTGTTTCAAATCAGAACATATACCGATAGCTAAACTCGTGAATGACTTAGAAATCGAGAAGACATCTTCATTTACGTTTGCTCCAAAGCCTTTCGCATAAGTGTCAAATACTTTAGCTCCATTTTTCAAAAGCAGGATGGAATGTAAATTCCATTTTTCGTTATCGATTTTATCGAACATGTCGACTAAAAGACCTTTTTCGATGTTAGCATCTTTGCAAGATGTTTTTTCGAACTCTTTACGCGGAAATATCATTTGCATCCTCCATTATTATTTGTTAATTTGATTATAGCATATTCATTGTGAGAAAACAGTTATGATATATAAAAAACAAAATATTTACCCCAATAGTTTTCTTAATTATTTTTTACCTAAATATCTTTCTTCTTCACTAAAAATACAACCGCAGTATTTTTGCATATATAATGGTAATTTTCTTGCTATTTGTTGACCTTCACGGAAATAATTGCGAAAATCGACATAGTAAAAGGGGATTTTTATTTTTGCCGCAACCCGTTCAGCAACCAATCGTAACGTTTCATGCTGCTGATAAGGACTTATAAGTAAAGTAGTGGAAAAAGCGTCATAGCCAAGTTTTTTGGCTTCTAGAGCTACTGCAGTGAGTCGTTCTTCATAACATGATTTGCAACGATCATCCATTTTTCCATCGATTAATTTTACAAATAATCGCAACCCATAAAAGTCATTATAGATAACTGGTAAATTAATTAATTCACTGTATCCTTTTAATGCGGCTAATCGGTTTTGATATTCGGTAAAAGGGTGAATATTAGGATTGTACCAGTATCCCGTGACATCTATGCCGTCCTCACGCAGTTTACTGATGCACATCACACTACATGGAGCACAACAAATATGAAGTAATAATTTCAATATATCGCCTTCTTTATAACATCATCAATTTTTCTAATGCCCCTTTATGATTCTGCCGGGCGGCAGTTTCTAAATATGCTTTTGCCATTTTGACATCAATTTGAATATTATCGGGAATGCCATATAGATATACCAAACCAAGTTCATAAAATGCATCTGCCGCTGTCGTATCCTGAATGGCTTTATTCAACCATTGCATAGCTTGATCAAATTCCTTATCTTTTAGTATGCGATACATTTCAACCATTGCACTTGATAAATCAGCTTCGGCAGCACTCTCATACCAAAATCTACTGATATGCGGATTTGGTGCCATTCCCAATCCATCACGATACATCTCACCTAAATATGCCATTGCATATGCGGAATTTGCCGCATTATGCATTGAATCGGCAATATATTCTGTAAATAGCTGTCGTGCTGTTTGAAAAAGCGCAATCGTTTTCTTTCCTTCGTTTTTCCCTTTACGTGTTTCATCAATAATCATGGCAGCGAATTTATATTTAGCACCTAAACTGCCTTGTTGAATCGCTTTTTCAAAACTTTTTTGAGCCTCATGAAAAGATGGTTCACAGCCAATACCTTTATCATGAAAAATGCCTAACCAATACCAGGCTTGAAAATAGCCCTTCTTTGCAGCTGTTTCCATAAAATTATATGCTAATGTCGGATTATGACCTTCAATTACCTGACGATAATTAAGCAACCCTAAATTCATTAAAGCTTCTGGGTCGTTATGCTTTGCGGCTTCCAAATACCATTTTTTTGCTTCTTCATTATCAACCGGCACATTTAGTCCCAAACGAAAAATATCGCCTAAGCGAGTTAATGCCATCGGATGACTGTGGATAGCACATTCTTCCAACAGTTTCTTTGCTAATCCAACATCTTTTGGTACGCCTTGGCCATATAGCAAAGAAACTGCGTAACCATATTTGCCTTCCTGATCACCCATATCCGATAAGGATTTATAGTACAACGCCGATTTTTCATGGTTCTTTTTAGTGATGTCCGATCCATTATAATACGTATCCGCAACCGTTTTCAATGCTTTTATATCATTTGCTTTGGCCAGTGATTCGGTGTAGTAAAAAGCCATTTCTCGTAATGATGCCAGTGATTTCTTTTTGAAATACGGCAGATTATGAGTTTGATATATTTCTTGAAGTAAGTGTTTTGCTTCAAGAGAATCGTGGGTCGCAGCTTTATCGAGCCAAGTTAGAGCTGGCTCGGGGTTCTTTTTATAACTTGATGATTTCCAATAATACAACCCAACATTTAATTCACCGGTCATATCGCCGTGGTCTGCGGATTTTTGATAGTATGAAAAAGCTTTTTCGGGATTCTTCCCACATCCATAGCCGTTTTTATAACACTCGCCGACAGCATTATATCCATCAATGTCATTTAAATTGGCGGCTTGAAGATACATTTTAAAAGCTTTTTTACGTGATTTATGAAATCCATAGCCATTTTTATACATATCAGCTAACAAAAGAACTGCCGGAGAGTGACCGCAAGCACGTGATTTATCTAAAAATTCTATTGCTTTTTTAAAATCACTTTTATGGTAGAAGTACATCCCCACATTAAAAAGTCCGACTGGATTATCCATATCAGCTGCTTGCTTATAAAATGTATATGCCAGTTCATGATTAATCGGTCGATCGATGCCATAAAAGTATGCATCACCCATATCATTTAACGCTTTTGGAGACATGGTATCTTTCATATCAATACCCCCGAATTGCTTTTAAGCGATTTTTAGCATTCTCGTGACCTAATTTCGCCGCATTTTCATACCAAAATGCTGCTTTAGTAAATGATGAGGAAACCCCATTTCCTAGCTCGTACTTTTGGCCCAAACGAAACATTGCCTCTAAATCATTAGCTTGAGCGCCTTTTAACGCATAATCGAAGGCTATTTTTGACGATTGTGAAACACCTCTACCTTCACGGTATGCCTCCTCTAACAATAATATTGCTTTAATTGATCCTTCATTGACTGCAATTTGAAGAAATATGATTGCATCTGCGGGGCGGTCACTTCGAAAAAGGTCATTACCAATCGCTTCAATATCTTGTAAAGTACGGTCATCTCTTTTACTTTTGGTCCCAATCAAACGAAATTGATTCATTGCATCTGTGGATCCAAGCAATAAGGCTTTATTTAGCCATGAAAAGGCATTCTCGGGACTTTTTTGAACACCTTGGCCATCCAAATATGCCTTTCCGATTCGAAAAGTAGCATATGGATGATTATACCGTTTTGATAAATCGACAAAAATCGTTAGTGCTTTCTGTTCGTTTTGAGTGACTCCGATACCTTCCTCATAACACAACGCTTCTTTAAGTTGCCCATCAATGCTTCCGCGAACGGATGATGCACAATAATATTCAAATGCTTTTTCTAAATTTTGTTCAACTCCAAATCCCTCTTCAAAGCATCGTCCTACCATGTAAACTGACTCGATGTCAAGTTCGATGGCAGCCTTATAAAAACAATCATACGCAAGAGAAGGGTCTTTTTTCATACCTTGACCAAAAAATGCCATTTTACCTAGATGGAGCAAAGCGATTTTATCTCCTTTTTTTGCATATTTCCGAAATGTCGGCAGTGCTGATTCATATTGCCGTATCTCATACAGTCGGACGGCTTCATTGATTAATGCTTCTTGATCCATCGTAATCATCACTCCTTGAAAATATTATATCACAATTAGGCTTTGCGAAGACTTTGAATAATGGCTTTTAATGATACTAAACGTGACAATGATCTATCTAACCCATTTGGTTTATTTCTAATGTTCCATAGTCTTTGATGTTCAATTATTGTCGATTCCAAGCCAACAATAATTTGATTAACAAGAGTTGGACAATCCGACAATAAATCACGATTAATTACTAAATTTACATCAACTGCAATCTTAATATTCTCAATTGTTTGCATAATTTCATCATAAACGATTGTTTGTTCCTCATTATTAGGTACTAATGTTTTCAAACTATGAATAACATTATTTAGTAATCGATGAATATCTTTTCCACTTTCAAAGGAAAGGCGATTTTTATGTAAAGCTTTTTGTAAAACGAATCGTTTCACAAAAATAGGATGCTTTAATGCCGGATCAACAAACATGATAGAGGAAAACGCTAACGTGCCGTTATCGACATATTTATTCTCTAACTTAGAATAATCTGATAAATCAAGAATCGCTTTTGCAAGTTCTTTTTGTCCGAGCCACGAAGAAAGAACTGGTTCAATTAATGTATTCGCAAAATCAGAATCACCCCAAGAAACCAATCCGGCATATATAATACCCGGATAAGAAAAAGGCAGATATTGCAGGTGACCAAAATCTCCCCAATCCGTAGTAATAATTCCTAATCCACCATATTTTTTCGCATTATCCGCCGCATTTTTAGTGGTTTCCATCATATCATTTTTTCTTCCCGAAAAACTGTTCCAAGACGATGTTCCAGGACATCCGATAAAGTTAACTTTCATATTCGCAAGCATTTGCATATGATTATCGAAAGGATAGCCACGATCATAACCCCAATCTAAAAAGATCATCTTGGGTGGTAGTTTTGTTAAAACCTCGGGATGATGGATTAAAACGTCTCCCCAAACCATAGCGGTTTTGTCATATTTATTTACTTGTGCAACAAGTTTAGAAACAAAATCAACATATACATTTCCGAGTCCGTATTTATGTACTGCTTTTTTACTCTTGCCCCGTCCAAGTTCAAACGGTTCATCACAGTTTATGTTAAATAAAGTAGATTTCAAATGAGGTAACATATCTTGATACATTTTCACTACCAGTTGCTCACTTTGCGGATTAAGAGGGTTGAGCGTTGAGGCGGGGAAATGGTATCCCCAATGCCAAAACCCATGTGAGCATTCCGCTAAATGATGGAAATCTGGCAATTCAAGCCACTTAGTCATATGACCGAACCCATTCATATTTCCAACAAAGTCAATCGCAAGTTGATTGGCATATGATTCAAGTTCTAAGTAATCAGAAAGGGTAAGTGAATTTTCACTCTCATTAATCCCAACAAATGATGGATATTCATAAGAAAAACCCTCTACATATAATTCAAAGTGATTCATTTTCAGAGTGGCCATCTTATCCAGAATGGCTTTTATTGTGGACAATGTCGGGATTTTATCGCGACTAATATCCATTAATAAACCTCTAATTGATAAATCTGGCCAGTCTTCAACCAATATATAAGGAAATGCTTTGAGTGTTGAGTTATATAATTGCTGAATTGTCACAAAAGCATAAAAAGCGCCAGAATAGTCACTATATTTTACTTCTATTCCCTTTTCATTTATGGAAAGTACATATCCTTGGGGATTAAGTTTGGCAGTGAACTCAAAAACTATATCAGCAGGCACAGTATCTTTGTACTGAATAACCGTAAATTTATCAAGTGACATTTGAAGTTTAGAAAGGCTATCAGGCAAACAAACACTTAAAGTAGATAAGATTTGATATATTCCAGGATAATCAGTGCGTTTTTTTACTGGGGGAAATAACGGTTTCATCAGACACCTCCTATGGCAATGAGTTGCATTTCAGCAAGTGAGTACAAATAGGTATATACTGGTTTATTTGAAACTTTTTGAATAAATTGTCGATAACCATTAAGCTGGTTTATATACATTTGATCAACGACATTTTTAAGTTTATAATCAACAATTACTATTCGATCCGAATATTCAATAAGAAGGTCAATTATCCCATGCAATACATGGCCATTATTTTCATCAAAAAATTCATATTCTTTATGAATAATCGCATCATCAATTCCTTTTAACTCCGATTGGGAAAGAAAATGCATAAATGTTCGTTTTAACAGATCTGGCAATAATAGTAATGAGGCTTCCTTGTTGGAAAAATCAAAAAGTTCTAATTCTCTGTGAAGATGCTCGCCATATTCTAGTGCTGCTTTTTCATTTGGAGTTTGAAAATCAGTCAATTGCTTACTATAATGACTTTCTGAAAGTTTTTGGATTTGGATGTCAATTTTCTTATAGATAATCGGTTTGGAAAAAGGAATGGGATCTTGAGTTGGAGATATAGTAATGTTGGTTTCGATACTTTCAAGGGGTTTAAACCATTTCTTGACCGCCGGTACTGACTCCAATATATCCTTAAAAGACCCATATTTCGATCTGATTACTGCATCCAAATATCCGGAATTATTATAGGATAAAAAAGGGCTTTTTGCTTTTGACTCGTCATATACTAGTATGATTTTTTCCTTCGCCCTTGTCAATGCCACATAAAATAAGCGTAAACGTTCGGAAACATAATCCTTGTAATTATACCATTTAGAAAGTTGGTGAATAATTGTTTCTTTAAATCCATTATCCCATGATTTAGTAAATAAACCATATTGTTTATCAAAAATAAAGAAAGCTTTTGACTCGCTGTAATTAAATCGTTTGTCAAGCCCGGGATAATAACAAACTGAAAACTCCAATCCTTTAGATTTGTGCATTGTCATGATTTTAACGGCATTGGTTTGAGCGTCATATGGACGTGAGTATTCAACATCAAGATTGCCATTATCATACAAGTCTTGAAAATAATTAATAAAATCATCAAAGGTAAATTCAGGTAATTCTTTGGCTTTCCCCAGTAGAAACATTAACTTTGACTCAACGCTTTCTGGATCGGGTAAACTAACTAGTTTATCAAATATTTTTATTTGTTTGTACAATGCCATTAGCATTTCATCAAGTGGCAAAGAGTATGCTGTATTTGCTAAATTAGAAAAATCTAAATAAAGTTGCATAAAAGCAGGGAGATTAGCTAGTTGCGCCAGATCGTCACGTGAATTAAGAGGAATATCATTTAACACTTGTATTACTATATTATCTGGTATTTGATAGACAAAAGAACGGGCAACGCCGTATAAAACTGGTTTAATTTCTTCGGAAAAATTAACAGAACATGCGAAATGTTTTAACAAACATAAACAATTGTGAATGAATAATATTTCTGTTGAAGCAATAAATTTTTCGTCAGTTACTGCTACGACCGGCAGTCCTTGATCGACAAGCGCTTGTTGATAATGTTCAAATCCCGACTTTCGATCAACAAGAATCGTAAAATCGCTGTACGTAGCCAAACGGTTGCATTTTTTATGGGAATCGTAGACACAAAAACCTTGTTTGATTTTTGATATAATGTCCAATGCAATGATCTGGCCTTCGTGATATGGTTTTAAGATAGTTTTGTTATTATGTATTTGCGAATCAATTTCATTTTTGTAAACAAGAACTTCCGGGAAATAATCCGTCTTATTGGATGAATTCTGATCATATTCATGATTGCCATACACTAAAGCTTGACGATTCTTGTAGTTGACACCACCAATTTCCTCATCCATGATGTCAAAAAAGAATTCATTAATGCCAGCAAGTGTTTCCTTACGTGAGCGAAAATTCTCTAGCAAGTCAATTGTTTTTCCCGTGCCATTTGTTTCGAAATCGTGATACTTCGCAATGAAATTATTGGGGTTAGCATTGCGAAAACCATATATTGATTGCTTTACATCTCCAACCAAAAAAACGTTACCTTTGTCGAGTAGATGTAACAAATAATCCTGTAAATCGTTAGTGTCTTGATACTCATCTACCATTATTTCATTAATTCGGTTCCGATAGCGATTACGGATGTCAGGGAATTCCTTTAGAATTCTAATGGCTAAATTCATAATATCCGTATATTCGAACATATTATGCTCTTGCTTATATGCGATTAATTTGGTTAAAAAGGTTTTACATGTAGCCACAACGGCTAATGTTGATTCTTTGGTTTCTAATATAGCGTTTTTTATCTGCTCGGTATCATCGACAAAGAGTTTATTAATATCATCTCGTAAAGCATATACCAGTTTCTTTAAATGATCATTTTGGTCTTTAAGAGTGGTTCCAAAAAGTTCTTGATTTTCTTTTGAAAGACGCGGAATAGATGGGTGCGAAAGGTCTTTAAAAAAGGCGAATATTTCCTCAAGACAACAATTGGTCTTTAAAGACGCATATAGTTTATTAATTAATATAACAAAATCATGAATTTTATCATCATCACAGTTGGCTAACTGTTCATTCATTAGTTTAATTGCGACTTGAATTTCGTCAATTCGCCGATTTAAAAGTGTCTGATAGTCTTTTACTGCGTTACATAGTGCAATCGTAGAATAGTATTTATTTTCATAGTTATCAAGATAATCATAACGATTAGGATTGGCTTCTAGACCATTATATAATGTTATAACTGCATCCCGGTAGGTTTGATCCCCCCTATCGAATATGCGATCTACCGATGATAAAAACGTTGTGCATCCCGATTTATATGATTCATCGAGTACTTCATCGAGCAATTTTTCTTTAATTCTCGAACTGACAACCGAATCAACAATACGGATATTATTGGAAAGACCAATCAGGTAATGATATTCTTTAACTAGTCTTAATGCAAAGCTGTCAAAAGTCGAAATAACGGCATTATCCAATCGTTTTAATTGCTTTGAATACTTCGCATTCTCGATGATTTTATTTTTGATTCGCATTTTCATTTCTGCGGCAGCAGCATTTGTGAAAGTCAAAATAATCAAATCATCTATTAAAACACCACGAGATAATTTTGCCATTACTCTTTCAGTTAAAACTGCAGTTTTTCCCGATCCAGCTCCGGCACTTACAAGAATATTTTCACCATCATGATTGATGGCTAATAGTTGATTACTAGTTAGATTCATCATCTTCATCCTCCGTTTCAAATGACTCTTGATTGGAGTCGTCCTCTGAGTTTGCGAGGTAACATATGCCTTGAAATTTGCAATACTCACAACTTGCCGAAGTGGATTTGTTAGCGGATATGGGAAGCGGAGTAATAGAAAAATTTCTCCTTTTTATGTCTGAAACTGCTTCATCGATAAAACCATTCATGACATTTATATATTCATTCATTTTATCGGCTTCAATCAAATGTTTATTAGAGCGAAAATCACCATTATTCTTGTAAGCAACGCCACGAATTTGACCTTGAGCACCTAGCAACTTTGCCACTTCATAGTCACTTATTAATCGTCCTTCTAATTGCAAACGCTCCGCCAATGGATCTGCATCGTTACTTTTAGTAATCTTTCCTGGATTAATTGGTTGAAAAAAGAAACCGACTGGTTTAATTGAACGAATAGCATGTGACTTTACCAATAAATTAAGATAAAAGAGCAATTGTATATCTAATCCCTTAATAAATTCTTCATCAGAGAATTGCTTAGTTCCGGTTTTATAGTCAATAACGATAACATAATTCATATCGGCTTTAGCTAATATTTTAATCAAATCGATTTTTCCAAAAATAATAAAATCTGAATCATCGGGATGAATATAAGAAAACACTTTTTCAACTGCCAAATCTGAAAAAGCCGAATTTTTATTGCGTTCAATTAAATATCTAGTCACAATTTCCAAACGAGAAACAAACATCTTGGCAAGGTTATAATGTCGGGAATCGTTAATTAGGAATGAATCAGATTGGATATATTCATCGGCATATTGTTTCACTACTCCTGGTGTGTAAAACACTCGCGAAAGGACATAATGAGCTAAATTGCCCAAAGATAATTCTAATGATTGCTCGTATTGACCCAAATGCAAGATGTATTGTAGCAAAAAACGAAAATGACATTGTCGAAATACAGTAAGAGAAGTCGCAGATATTGTGATCTGTTTTTCCATCAATTTAGTCATTGTTTGGGCATCAATTCCCGAAAAACGAGCCTGATATGGATGCCAAAAAGCAGAAAATGTGGCGTGCAATAGCGGAAAATCGGGTGTTGTTACTCCGAATTTTTCTCGTTTTAATCTAAATTTTGCATATAGCCGATAATCATTTTCTTTTGCAAAAGAGACACTGTTTGCTTTAGTAAAAACAATTTCTTTATTTACTATTCTATCAATAACCAAATCCGATGGATGTTGTTCTCCATTTTGACTTCTTTTTGCATAAAACAAAGTTAAATTCGGTATGCCATTAATGATAGTCTCGGTCTCAAAACGGATTAAATCATTTTCTTCAATGGAAGTTCGTAAACCCAATACCCGCTTCTCAGTATCGGATAAATAATCATCATCCTTTTTAAAAGCAGGAAAATCCGAATCGATATAATTGATTAATAAATAATGATTATTTTCATCTGGTAAAACATCTTCAATATTAATTAAACCGACTCCATCTATCAGTGAATCAGCATTTATACTTCTCACTTCAGTCTCATAATGAAAAATATCATGGTTTTCATCAAGAACATCAAATCCATAATCGTTGATGATACCCATTAATGCTGAAAACACTCGACTATCGATGCTGGAACTGGGATCAATTTTTGCTTTTATTGTTTCTAAAATTAGCTTTAATGATTCGGCTTCCATCCTTTTAAGAACTGTTAATGTTAACGGAAATTCGATTAACTTACGTTGACTATGATCAATTAAGGAAAATCCAAAACCTTGTGCCTCAATTTGAAGTCGTTGACGATCATACTCATGAGCATTGATTATTTTAATGTTATTAATGTTTATCCCTGATGCAATCAAGTTCGCTATTGTCTCTAATACCGACCGAATTTCAGTCTCTTTATCCAAACATTCTTTCAAAACCACAGAACTCGGAGTTGGCAAAAAGGTTGTAAGTCGACGAATATGGTATTTTTCTAGTAATGGTTCATAACAGTCGAGATTAACAGAAAAAACCAATCGGTTGTCAAAAACCATTGGATTGGGTTCTGTGTATTTTCCTTCGGCAATTAAACGCTCACGAATTTTCAATAAATAACCCAATTTTTCATATCGGTCCGCCACACCGGAACTTGCATAGTCCAGAAAGGGCTTTATTTTAGCGGCATAAAACGGGTCAATTGCGAATTCCGTTTTCATAAAAAGAAAGTAATCAGATGAAATTCTTGCCCGGTAATCTTTAGCATTTATAAATTTTTGATATACGAAGTGATGTAATTTATGAGCTGAATCAAGAAATACTTTTTTATCAATCTCACGAGTTAATAACAAAGCATTATAAGGTAAGGTTTCAATGGATTTCAAAAAAATTGCCATTCAAACTCCTCCTTTCATACATCTGTTTTTATTATAACATACGAACAAACACCAAATACAAAAATAATGAACGATTCATACGTAATTTCTGTAATATATTATCAAAAAAGCTCCCTTTAAGTTGGAAGCTTTTTTTGATGTTTAATACTTATTCAATAGAAATGTACTTTTTATCTTTTACTAATGTTCCCTGTTTAGGAATGGACAATGTTAATATTCCTTTGTTGTACCCGGCCTTGATATCGGCTTCGCTAATGTCTTCGCCAACATAAAATGTTCTTGCCACCTGACCAACGAGTCGTTCACGATGTAAATATCTTTCTTCTTTGTTTTCTGTCGTAGTTTCATGTTTTGCTTCAACTGTTAAATATCCATTTTCAAGACTAATCTTTATTTCGTCTTTTTCAAATCCAGGTACATCGATTTCCAGTTCATAGACCTTGTCTAATTCCTTGATATCCGTTTTCATGTAAAGGTTATTAACCTGATGAAACGATTGCGGTAAAAAACCTGCAAAAATATCATCAAAGTAATCTAAATCCGTTTTGTTGCGTCTAATTAAATTATTCATAGTAAATCCTCCTATATTTTTTTTGTCACTCAGCTATCTCGAGTGCTAATTATATTATATCACGATTGTTAGCACTGTCAAGCGTTGAGTGCTATTATTTTAAATATTTTTTAGATTAAAAAAAGGTCTTTGGAAAGACCTTAAAAATTTAACATAATAATGCTTGGAAAAAAAATCAGTAAAAAACCAATGATAATCATGATGAGACCACCAACCAGATGCGAGAATCGTGTATATTTATTGGTTATTCCTGTTACTTTTAATGTTATCATGGCAATTGAAAAGATTACTAAATCATCGATTATAAAAAAGAAAACGTATAACAAGGTAAGCATGATTGAAGTGGTTGGTGCCACATGATTAAAGGCAACAATTTGAGAAAATAATAATGGCAATCCAGCTGAACAAGCAAGCTCAATTAAATTTACAGATATTGCCAATAAGATGATTCCGATCAAAGCAGAAACCAAATGTTTCTCTGAAATTATGATTTTGATTTTGTCGATAATCTTTCGGCGTTTGTTTTCGTCAACGACTTCACAACCGATTTCTGGGGTTTTAACGGTTTTAACAAATTTACTTAAATTATATACCCCAAAGATGAAAGCAACAACCCCAATTGCAATTCGAATCCAAACAATTTCTGTAAACGTAATAGCTACTTGCATCCAAACCGTCATGGCCAAAAAATATACTAGTGCTGAAGTAAATAAAAATGTCGACCCTAAAATCCACATGCGTTTTCGATCTCGTTGGTTAGCAAGCATAGTTATTAAAAATACCAATATCCACATGGCGCAGGGGTTAAAGCCATCAACAAAGCCTAATAAAATGGCAGCCAGTCCCAAAGAAACACTTTCGATTGATATATCGCCAATAATCGGCAATGTGACAATATCTCCGGTTTGTAAGTCAATCGAATCAAAATCACTGTCTTCAATCGTTTCCTCATTTATGATTTTGGACACAATGTCAACATACTGTTGAGTTGTATAATGCGATATCATTTTTTCAATATTGTTCTTACTCTGATCATTAAATCCCGAAAAAGCGTAACCACCAATAACCGTAAAGGGTGTTCCATATCGAAGATTATAATCAATCGTCTCTGCGTCATTGAAACAAGTATATACTTGATCATATAAAATTTGATTTTGAGGATCAGATACCTCATACCTTACTATAGTAACATTGTTGTTTTGTGATTGTAGTTCAGTTAGGTATAATTCTTCAATGTGACAATTGGGACAGGATTCTAGATAGAAAAAATGAATCACAATAGGTGTGTTGGCATGAACATCAAAGACTAATAAAGGCAAAGAAAAAAATAACAAAACAAGAACGACATAGATTTTTTTGGCCATACTCATAAACCCATCGTCTCAAGAATTTTATTTAATTCCTTGAGACTCTTCTCGCCAATTATTCGCGTAACTTCAATATCATTTTGTACAAAAATTACAACTGGTAATATATTCCCAACTTGATATTTAATTACTTCCTTTGAATGCTCATCAAAATCATAATCGATAACTTCAAGATTTGGGTGGGTTTTCAACACTTGAAGCCAACGAGACTTCATGAGAATACAACTCATACACCAAAGGGCGGAAAAACGAATGATTTTCATGTTATGCCGCCATTTCGATAACATCAATTAAGGCATCAATTTCTAACAGTGTTGTTAAATAGGAAATACTAATCCGAAAACTGGTTTGCGCCCTTTGTTCATTGTTTGTTAAACGATATACTGATTCTGATCGTTGGGAACCAGTGTAACAAGCAGTTTGCATTGAAACCATGATTCCCTGGCGATCAAGAATGTCCACCATTGTATGTGCATCTTTTGATAATACACTCAAATTAACAATATGAGGCAAGCAAGCATCATTGCTGTTGACAACCACATTGGGAATAAGTGCTAATTTTGCTAATAAAAGTTTCTTCAAACCAAAAACAATTCGGTATTGACTATCTAGTCGACAAACAGCTAAATCCAAAGCTTTTTCCATAGAGCAAATAAGCGAAACCGCTGGAGTTCCGCTTCGGCTTTCCGTTGTTGATTTGCCTCCATGTATTTGTGGTTCCAAAATGGTTGTGGTTTTTCTTAGTAAAGCTCCGATGCCTTTTAAACCATAAAATTTATGGGCAGAAAAAGTCACTAAATCTATATTCGTAATAGTTATCGGAATTTTTCCTACTGCTTGGGTTAAATCCGAATGAAAGGTAGCAAAGGGAAACATTTTCATCATTAATCCGATTTCATTGATGGGTTGTATTATTCCAATCTCGCTATTTACTCCCGCAATCGAAACCAAAATCGTATCAGATCTTATCATATTTCTTAATGCTTCTACATCAACAACACCCATATTGTTTGTCGGTGCAAATTCAATATCATAACCTTGATTCTGCAAATATCCCATACAGGTAGTGACAGAAGGATGTTCAAAAACACTGGTGATGATGTGCTTGCCCAGATGCTGTTTTCGAAATGCTACACCTTTAATTGCAAGATTATTGGCTTCGCTTGCACCGCTTGTATAGATTACTTCATGATTATCGGTGTCAAACATCTTAAGAATTGCTTTTGATGCCAAATCAATTTTTTCTTTGGCAATTTTCCCCATTTGATGAGTCGAGTTAGCATTGCCATAGCATTGTTCGCTAACCGTACAAAAATAATCCAAAACGCGTCGATTAACAGGCGTAGTAGCCGAATAATCAAGATAGATCATGGTAGTGCCTCCTCAATCAATTTGTTGAATGTAATTATATGCGATAATTAAATGTTTGTCAATTTTGCTAAGGCTAATTACCTATTTTTATTATGATTATGAATCATGATTAATTTGGCCTATTTGTGCGGTTTTTGCAAAAAAATCGGCAATGGGACCATAAAAAACGAAATCAGCATTTCGATCAAAAGAACTTTTGTTTTTATTAACTAAAATCATTTTATCACCACGATAATAATTAACCAATTGAGCAGCAGGGTAAACGCTTAATGAAGTGCCACCAATTATAAGGATATCTGCTTGCTCAATCAATTTGATTGCGGATTTGATTTTATCATTGTCCAATGTTTCTTCATATAGCACTACATCTGGTTTAATTATGCCACCACAATCGCATTTTGGAATGCCTGTTGTATACAATACTGCGGCAACATCATAAAACTTCCCACATTTCTGACAATGATTACGGTATATAGACCCATGTAATTCAATAACATTAAATGATCCTGCCATTTGATGTAGATTGTCAATATTTTGAGTAATAATTCCTTTTAGTTTTCCAGTTGCTTCCCATATTGACAAAAGCCGGTGGCAAGCATTCGGCAAAGAATTAAGATATATCATTTTTTCTTTATAAAAGCGATAAAATTCATCAGTCCTTGACACAAAAAAGGAATGCGACAATATCATTTCGGGTGGATATGAATGTGACGAATTATAGATGCCATCTTGACTGCGAAAATCTGGAATTCCCGATTCGGTTGAAACTCCGGCACCACCAAAAAAAACAATGTTTTCTGAGTGGTTAATCATATCATTAAATATTTCTGGATTTATTTGCTTAGTCATGATTTAATTCCTTAATGATAATGTATCAAATATTAACTACATTACTCAAAAAAATGAATTGCCTCATTATCAAGTGCTAACGCAGAATCATGAATTATCTCTGATAATGTTGGATGAGCAAAGATAGTTTTTTTAATATCAGAAACGGAAAGGTTATTATTCAAAGCCACCGTCAAGGTTGCAATTAAGGCGTTGGCTTCAACACCAAACGCTGAAGCGCCAACTAGTTTTTTAGACTCAGTTTCTCGTAAAAGTTTAACAAAACCGATTGGCTGGTTTAAAATTAATGCTTTTCCATTTGATCCATATGGAATCTTGGAAACTTGATATGAAATGCCAGCGTCTTGCAGATTTTTCTCCGATTTGCCTACCGTCGCAATTTCTGGGCTTGTAAAAATAACCGATGGAATAAAATTATAATCCATTTTTGTTGGAATGCCAAGAATATTATCGACAGCAACAAATGCCTGGTGACTTGCAACATGTGCCAATTGTACTAAATTTGTACAATCACCAATCGCATATATGTTTTCAACATTCGTCCGCATTTGCGAATCAACTTGAATGCCGCCGTTTTTAGCAAGAGTAATATTTATATTCTCTAACCCAAGATTATTTAGTTCAGGAATTCGGCCAACGGCCTCTAAAACCACTTCTGATTCTACTGACTTTTCTGCATCGTTTTGCCGATACTTTACAATAGCCATGCCATTATCATTTTGCATTATGGAAAGGACGGCTGCATTAGTAATAACGGTGATATTTGCCATTTTAGCATAGCGAGTTAATCTTTGAACGATATCAAGATCAACCATGGGGAGAATTTGCGGTAAAAACTCGATCACCGTTACTTTTACTCCTAACCGTCCAAAAATAAAAGCAAACTCCATACCAATAACTCCACCACCAATAATAGTAAGTGATGTAGGCATTGACTTTAATGATAATATCTGTTCGGAATCAATCACCACCGGCAAATCAATTCCGGGAATGCGTAAATGTTTTGTTTTAGCTCCGGTAGCTATAATAATGTGTTTGCTAATGAGGGTTTTGTTGCCTTCAACGGATGATACTAGGATGGTACCATTTTTTGCAAATGATCCTTCTCCTCTAATCAAGTCAACTCCGTTTTTAGCTAACAACATATCGATCCCTTGCCGAAGAGAATCAGTTACTTTGATTTTTTGGTTTTGAATATTAGGCCAATTTGCAGTCACGCCTTCAATATCAATTCCAAACTTGGAACTGTTCTTTGCTTCATCATATACTTCCACAGCTTTAATCAAGGCTTTGGTTGGAATACACCCAGCATTTAGGCATGTCCCACCCAGCCAACGTTTTTCTATTAGTGATACTTTAAGGCCTTTGCGAGCAGCATAAATAGCTCCAACATAGCCTCCAGGCCCCGATCCAATAATCACTAAATCCTTCGTTATAGTATCGCTCATATTGTCACCTTTTCTACAAAAAAGTCGCAGCTGCAAAATGTGCAGTCTGCAACTTTTTTTGTTAGATTATCATGATTTGAATTATAACAAATACCATTCTATAAGTCAATGATTCTTCCCTAAATATCACTGAATATGTAAATGATTAGCACTCTACTATTGACAGTGCTAACAATTAAGCGTATAATAAATATATGTGTTATAAACACGCCGTGGAGGTGACAATATGAATGGACAAGAAATGGAAAATTATCGCGATGACCCTGAGGTGTTAAATAAATTTGGACGTAATATAATTACCGAAGTTCAAAGTGGCAAAATTGACCCCGTCATTGGTCGCGATGACGAAATTAGACGAATCATCAAAATTCTTAGTCGGAAAACAAAAAACAATCCCGTTTTAATTGGTGAACCTGGTGTCGGAAAAACAGCCATTATTGAAGGATTAGCCAGACGAATTGTGGACAAAGATGTTCCGTTAGGTTTACAAAATAAAATATTATACGAACTCGACTTGGCAAGTTTGCTTGCCGGAGCCAAGTATCGCGGTGAATTTGAAGAACGGTTAAAAGCGGTTTTAACTAAAATTAAAGCGTCTGACGGTGGAATTCTGCTTTTCATTGACGAAATTCATATGATTGTTGGCGCTGGCCGTACTGATGGGGCTATGGATGCATCCAATATGCTTAAGCCAATGCTTGCCCGCGGTGAACTCCACTGTATTGGCGCAACGACCCTTAACGAATATCGTAAATACATCGAAAAGGATAATGCTTTGGAACGAAGGTTTCAAAAGGTCATGATTGATGAGCCCAGTGTTGAAGATACGATATCAATCATTCGTGGTCTTAAAGATCGTTTTGAGGCACATCATGGTGTTCACATAAGTGATAATGCCATTATTGCCGCAGCCACTCTTTCAAACCGTTATATCACTGATCGTTTTCTGCCTGATAAGGCAATTGATCTCATTGATGAAGCCTGTGCATCGATTCGTGTTGAAATTGATTCTATGCCATCTGAACTAGATGAAATCATGCGTAAAATCATGCAGCATGAAATTGAGAAACGAGCCCTTGCCAAAGAAACGGACGCCTTAAGCAAAGACCGTTTAAGCAAAATCAAGCAAGAACTAATTGTTTTACAGGATCAGGAAAAAGCACTTAAAACTCAATGGGAACAAGAAAAAAAACAACTAGAACATGTTAAAGCTTTGAAGTCCGATTTAGAACGATTACGAACGGACATGCAAAACGCCATGAATAAAGGCGACTATTCGCAAGCTGCTGAACTTCAATACAGCAAAATTCCAACTTTAGAAAAAGAGATTCAAACGTTGTCTGATTCTTCTAATCACAAGTTAATCAGCGAAGTCGTCAGCGAGGAAGATATCGCCAATATCGTTGGTAAATGGACTCAAATTCCTGTTGCTAAATTAATGCAGGGGGACAAAGAGAAACTTTTGAATTTAGCTGACGCTTTAAAAAAACGGGTAATTGGCCAAGATTATGCCATTAACTTAATTGCCGATGCTATCATTCGTCAACGAGCTGGCATCAAAGATGAACATCGTCCGATTGGTTCTTTCATGTTTTTAGGACCCACAGGAGTCGGAAAAACCGAAGTTGCCAAGTCATTAGCGGAGCAATTATTTGCTAGTGAAACGCATATCGTCAGAATTGATATGAGTGAATATATGGAATCGTTTTCTGTTTCCCGTCTAATCGGTGCTCCCCCAGGGTATGTAGGTTATGACGAGGGTGGTCAATTAACTGAAGCCATCCGACGAAAGCCATACTCAATTATTTTGTTTGATGAAATCGAAAAAGCTCATCCTGAGGTCTTCAATATCTTGCTTCAAATTCTCGATGATGGACGATTAACAGATAACCAAGGCCGGACGGTAGATTTTAAAAACACCATCATTATTATGACATCTAATCTGGGCAGTGAATACCTAATAAAAGATCCAGAAACCGGAAATAAGATCGTCATGGATCTAATTAAGAAATCATTTAAACCCGAGTTCATAAATCGGATTGATGAGATTATTATCTTCAATCCGTTATCTTATGAAACTCAGGTAAAAATTGTTGACAAAATGCTTTTAGAGTTAAGCTCACGATTACAAAACCAAAACATTAATGTCGATTTTACTGATCGAGTTAAAAAACAGATAATCGAAAATGCTTTCGATCCTGATTATGGTGCTCGTCCGATTAAACGATTTATTCAGCACCATGTAGAAACAACGATTGCAAAAGCTATTATTGATGGCACTATTTTGCCACATCAAAATTATATTTTAGACTATGCTTCTGATGGTTTGCGTATTTTTATCAAATAAAGAAAAAGCGATTCAGTCAGGGGCTGAATCGCTTTTATATACTTAGTTTTTTGTAATCATTTGTCATTACTCATTGTTCATATAAATTATCTGATGAGTTAGTTTTCGGATTAATTAATTTTTCAAGTAGTTTCCTAATAGGTAAATATATAACTAACACCGTGACAAAGTTATTTACTGCCATGATGATTTCAAATGGCAAGTCACTTATTAAATAAGGAACTAAAGTCGCCCACCCAAAAAGAATGACATATACAACGCAAAAAAACCATCCATAGACAAATCCAAAAAGTGATGCAAAACCCACTTGTACCCATAAATCCTTTTGCATAAGCAACTTTGAAATTACCGCCAAAAACATCCAAGCCGCTAACATCGGCCAAAAATACATTATACTAAGTGAGCCCATAATTAGGTTGTCAATAAGTACATATATGGCAATTAGTGGCAACAGTGTTGCCCATGGTAAGACAGCTGCATAAACCATGATTAGCACTACTGTTAATTGCACATTAGGTAAAGCCATAAAAGCGTATTCCTGCGCAATTAAAACGGCAAGAAGCATCGCGGAAACCGTGATGCTTCTTATTGTCATATGCGGTGTATTAATATGAACTGAGTTTAAACGCATATGTATAGCCATTGACAAGATCAGTATCAGCGATCCCCGTCATTGCGTAAACGTCATTTATCCACATTGATATATATGTTCTATTCGCATCTTCCCCGATAACAGAATCAATTCCTCGGATATACAATCCATAGGCTCCCGGAACAGAGCACGTGTCATCAAGACTACCATTGTTATCGCAATACACAGTGTAGTTTTCCATCATTAATGAGAGTAACGAATCTTGTGCATCAAAATCAACTGTGATGGATTTTACTAAAGCATTATCTGATCCGTAAAGCTGCAGTGTTACTTGTCCAAGAATAAGACTTGTAGTTTGTTCTTCTTCGCTGGTGGTTTGAACACCGTTCGTTGTCACCACTGGTGTTGTAGTGGTGAGATTACATCCAAAAAAAGCTAAAAATAAAAACATGAAAAGCATGATACCCAGTACTTTTTTCATAAAGGACCTTCCCTTTTTTATATTTGACATACAGGTAGGTCTCCCGACTCGGCTTCGTTTTACTCGGCTCCTTCTCGCTTTCGCAATGGATAAACGCCTTTCATCGACCTTACGGTTGCTGGCACAGTTCCGGAATTGAACCGGATTCCCTGTTATACACCTGTAATATCAGCATTAAGTTTTATCGGTTAAAAACCGAGTGGTTATTCGTTTTACTAAATACGAAACCATTAATAATTCTATCACTATTGGTTTCATTTTGCAACCCCAAACAAACCGAATCATCATCAATACAAACTATAATGTCTATTACAATGGGTTATCACTTAGTGAATGTGTTGTAATTGGTTCCTTGTATATTTGACGCATATATTGCTTGGGATTGATTCCCAAATATTTTATGAATGTTTTCGAAAAATACCCCGCATCAGCATATCCAATTTGCTTTGCAACTTCTTTAACCAATAATCGATGATCTTTCATCATTTTTATAGCTACCTCTATTCGTTTTCGGTTAATATATTCACCCACTGTCGTTTTCTTTACTTGATGAAACAAATGCGAAAGATAAAAACTACTTATATAAGTGTTTTTTGCAATCAACTCAAGGCTTAGTGGTTCATTTATATGCCTATGTATATAATCGACTGCCTTTTCGACATAATTTTTCTGATGTCCATCTGCTTTTTCTTTAGTTCTACAAACCCGATTGGCTTTATTAAGACTTAAATCATTTGTTTTTTTATACGCATCTTTTTTTTCCATAATGTGCCTCTTTATAATTTCAATAATTCTATCATATGCAATCATAATCTACAATCAAATTGCTTATACACATATAAAAAGCCTTCGTTCTTTACGAAGACTTTTTATAATTGATCAATTATGTTATTTTATTTATAATTTGTACTATCTCAGTTATTTTTTGTTGTCCTTCTTCATTTAATGTTTCTCGAACACAGTTTTCTAGATGCGCTTGGATTACCACTTGATTAGCTTTTTTTAGCACCGCAATAGCTGCTAAAATTTGAGTAGATATGTCAATACAATACCGGTTCTCTTCAATCATATTACCGATTCCATCAATTTGGCCACGTGCAGTATTTAATAGTTTCTTTACTGTTTTCGGATCAGCTCTCATCATTTGGCACTAATATGTGTGACTTGATATCCTGCTGCTTCGATAGCTGATTTAAAATCAGCATCGGAAATTACATCCTTTGATTCCACTTGAGCAAATTTGGTTTTATAGTTTACTTCGACTTTTGTTACACCATTTATTAATATAAGTGCTTGTTCTATATGCTTTTGACAATGCATACATTTCATACCTTCAATCTGTAGCGTTGTTTTCACGATGTTATCCTCCTTTTCGATTTATGAAACAATTTTAATCTTAGGGCATTTAAAACAACTGAGATGCTGGAAAGACTCATAGCTAAACTTCCGATTGTGGGATCAAGTTTCAATCCAAGCCACGTGTAAAACACACCCGCGGCAATCGGTATTCCGATTGCATTGTAGAAAAAAGCCCAAAACAAATTCATTTTGATTGTTACCAAAGTTTTGCGTGATAATTCAATTGCTAAAGCAGCGTCACGTAAATCATTTTTTATTAGTATAATATCAGCCGACTCGATAGCGATGTCTGTTCCGGCTCCGATTGCCATGCCAACATCGGCTTTAACTAAGGCAATTGCGTCGTTAATTCCATCGCCAATCATTGCCACACGATGACCGTCATTTTGTAATTTAGCAATAATCAATGCTTTTTTATCAGGCATGGTTTCAGAATAGACCTGATCGATACCTAATTGATTGCGGATAGTATTGGCAACAATGGCATGATCTCCCGTTACCATGACTACCGATATCTTGTGACTTTTAAACCAATCAATCGCTTCTAAACTTGTTGGTCTGATAGAATCAAATACTCCAAAAACACCAACAAGTTGTTTTTCATCAGCCAAATAGATTGGTGTTTTTCCCATTGTGGCAAGGCTTTGTGCGATATCACGACCGGCAGATAAATCGATTTTATAATCAATCATCATCATATCATTGCCAGCGTAATAAATATGACCATCAATTTTGCCTTTAAGGCCTTTCCCTGGTTCATTAAAAAAATCATTTACCTCATGGATTTGAACTTGGGCTTTTTTCGCATATCTCACAATTGCTTGGCCAATAGGATGTTCTGAGTTATGTTCGATTGATGCTGCAATGATCAACAAATCAGTTGGAGTTATGGAACCAACAGTTATCATATCAGTGACTTCTGGTTTTCCATATGTAATTGTGCCAGTCTTATCCAATACGACTGTATCGATTGCATGAGCTATTTCAAAACTTTCCGCTGATTTTATTAAAATCCCGTTTTCCGCTCCTTTTCCGGTTGCGACCATTATGGCAACTGGAGTGGCCAATCCCAATGCACAAGGGCATGATATTACTAAAACCGTAATAGCCATTGAAAGTGCAAATCCAAACTGAGCACCACCGATTAGCCATCCTACAAAAGTTAAAATCGCAATTCCAATAACAATGGGGACGAATATACCGCTAATCTTATCGGCCAATTTTGCTATCGGCGCTTTCGAATTACCCGCTTCTTGTACCAAGGCGATTATCCGCGCCAATGTCGTATCCTCCCCAACTTCGGTGGCTTGGAAACGAAAACTTCCTGAGGTGTTAATTGTTGCGGTTGTTACTTTATCACCAGGTTTTTTATCTACTGGCATTGATTCACCAGTAATAGCTTGTTCATCAAGCGAAGAATAACCTTCGGTAATTAACCCATCCACAGGTATTTTCATACCGGGACGGATAATTACTGTTTCTCCAACCTGTATTGAATCGACACTGACTTCAACTTCGTTGCCATCACGAAAAACAATAGCATTTTTGGGTGCCAAATCAATCAAACGAGCAATAGCATCGCCAGTTTTAGCCTTACTTTTGAACTCAAGATATTTCCCTAAAGTAACAAGTGTCAAGATGGCTCCAGCAGCTTCAAAATATAGCTCATTATCAATCATTCGCCCCGCCATCAAATCCGGGAAAAAGGCAAACATGATGATAATATAGACTCCATATATGAAAGCAGAAGCCGATCCGATCGCTATCAAAGAATCCATATTTGGGTGACGTTTCCATATTTGAGGAATTCCTACAAAAAAATAATTGCGATTTAATATAATAATACCAATCGTTATACTCATTTGAATTATTCCAAAGATAACTGGTTGTTGATGAGAATCCATAAACTTCGGAACTGGGAAACCAATCATAGCACCCATTGATACATATAACAAAAGCAAAAACAATATTAATGATCCAAACAAACGAATTACCATTCGTTGCTTACTTATTTTTGCTTGTTCTAAAGATGTTTTTGATATACCAGATACCTTAGCATCATATCCACCATTTTTGACAGCATTAATAATCTTATCTGGCGTGATGACATTTTCATCGTATTCTACGCTCATTGAGTTTGTCAGCAAAGAAACATTGACAGAAGTAATGCCTTTAACTTTTTTTACATTTCGCTCAACAGCAGCGCTACAAGCAGTACATGTCATTCCCATGATATCGAATTTGGATTTCATATTATCCCTCTATTACGACACCCCCCTGGGGGTGTCATACTTTATTATACCATTGAATACATGTGTCGTCAAATTAGACGATTAAAAAAATCCTAACGATTTGACGTTAGGACTTTTTGAGTTATTTTTTTCTTATCAAGTATAAAATCTCAGCACCTTTATTCTTGCCAAGTTGATCGCGGCTTTTTTCAAATTCCGGTAAATCTTTCAAAATATTATCAATTAAAAACTTCAACGATTTGCAATGATAGTTCTTGGGGATAAAATCAGAGAATTTATTTTTCATATCCGTACCGATTTGGCTATAATATGCTTTTCCGTTCTCATCGATTAACGTTTCGATTATTTCTCGAATCGCATCCATTTTTTCTTCTTCAAGGGGGATAAACTCATTTGGTTTGATGTTAATCGAACTTATATATGGCGTAGGTTCATTACGTTTTACTTCTGTGGGTTTGATTGATGATTTATCTTCTGCTTTCACATATAAATGATATCCATTCTCAGGATTGTCTTCACCAAGGTATATAAACTCAGAAAAGGCATTAACAAAGGACTTTATCGAATTGCGACCACCCATGCCTATGACGGTTTTATTGCGCTCACGCAATTCTTGAACCAGACGAGTAAAATCTGAATCACTTGAAACTAAACAAAAAATGTCAACATTCCGTTCAAATAGGAAAACCATAGCCTGAATAACTAAAGCAATATCGGAAGAATTTTTCCGTGGCACGAAAGTAAACTGTTGATTGGAAACTATGGAATAATTAGATATAGCCGTTTTCCAACTTTTCACCGCTTCATTTGACCAATCAGCAAATATCTGACGAATAATTACTTCTCCATATGTAGACATGGTATCGAATATCTGTCTTGCATTTGCGGAATTTACATTCTCAGCATCAATCAAAATAGCAACTTTCCGGTTTTGTTTTTCCATAAATTACCTCTCTTTATACTAACTGATTTATTTCTTTTTGAAGATCATTCAAAAATATAGCAGCATGTTCGCCATCACAAAGTGCGTGATGTGCAGCTACGGAAACGGGGATGATTATCTTATTATTATCGGTATAATATTTTCCCCAAGTTACTCGTGGGAACGAATCGATTTTTTTATTATCGTACGGATGACTGACGCTAGTAAAACTAACCCATTTTAGCGAAGAAATATAAACCAAATCATCAACGCCTTCAGCATCCTCTAAAGAAATGGTTTTTTTGGATTTAAAGATATCGTTGGTTACGTTAGTAATAAATTCGCGCATATCACTTACATAAAGCGTGGTTACAAACCGGAATAGTTTCTCATCGGTCATCACAGTATATGAAGGATGGACAACATCATGAAGAACGACGCCATTTTCTCTAATCCGATATCTAAACTCTAAAGTTTTATTAATGGTTTTCATCACAAGAAACAAAAATGTCGCAAAAAACGGAAAACCATTACGATTAGCATATTCTACTAAGTTTGTCACTTCAACGTTGGCACAAATATTGAAAAACGGATTTTGAAAATCCTTAAATAGTAAATAATGATTTTTGCGAGGCCAATTAACAATATCAACTTGAATCAAGGCTATTACCTCCGACATATTTAACAAACCTAAATCCATATCATTGTTTTTATTATATCACAGATAAATAAAGTATGTCACTATATCTAAAAAAGCCGGTCGTAACTCCGGCCGGCATTTAGTGGTGAGAAAATGGCAATTTAACAGTATCAATCAGATCCATATCTGCTTGCGCAATTTCAAAATTGAAGACATCAAGATTTTGTTCAATTCTTTCTGGTGTAACTGATTTTGGTAACGGTAAGAACCCATGTTGAAGACTCCACCGTAAAGCGATTTGAGCCATCGTTTTATTATATTTTATCGCCATTGTTTTTAACAAATCCAATTTAAACAATCGTCCTGTCGCAAATGGAGAATATGCTTCAATTAAAATAGATATTGGTTTTGCATAGGCAACCGTCTCCGTCTGAAGCGCTCCTGGACAAAGAAATATTTGATTTACATGCGGGACAAATCCAGTTTTATCTAGCAAAGGTTGAAGATGTTCTGGCCGGAAATTTGATACGCCAATAGCTTTTATTTTTCCTTCATGATACAAATCAATAAAAGCTTTCCAAGTTTCAACATTTTGATCATTATATTCAATGCCACTGGTATTTATGCCCCATGGTTTTGGGGCATGAATCAGATAAAGATCAAGGTAATCGACGTCAAGTTTTTTAATTGTCTCTGCAAATTCGCGCTTGGCAATCTCATAGCCCTTCATACCTGCCTTTAACTTGGAAGTAATAAATATTTCCTGACGGTTAATTCCCGATGCTTTTATAGCTTCGCCAACCGATTTCTCATTTTCATAAGCAGCAGCGGTGTCAATATGTCGATACCCGGATTTTAGGGCATGCATCGTCGATTCATACGCTATTTTGCCCGAAGGAATCTGCCATGTACCAAAGCCAATGGATGGAATTGAAACGTTATTACTCAACAGATAATCGCTTTTAATTTCCATGTTTATACTCCTTCTTGATTAAATTTATACATTATTATACCATATATATCATTGTTTTAAGTGATACTTGCTTAAGACAAATCTTCAACCCTTGGAAAAGCTGCGATTCTTAAAGTCGTAGAACCATAGGGAACCAAAGAGAAAGTTCTATCCTCACCCCGAATAATCTTTTTGGGTATATCTCCAGCAGAACCATGTTTAGCTTTCCAATTAAGAATTACTGTTCCCAGCACACGTATTTCAAAAGAAAACGTATTACGTGAAAACGGCTGTTTTGGGGTTTCTTGTTCGATGGTTTTAATTATTTGTAAATTTCCCCCCTTTAAAATGGGTGCCAAATTCCATGGGGAAATCGGTTTGATTTCCACATCATTGAATGGTAATGTGCCACGAAGATATGTTTCTTGCGATTCGATAGGCATTGCTAGCAAGATCGGTCCTTTCCGGAAAGAAATACTGCCATCTGCATTTTCAAAACTGCAAATTTCCATATCAAATACGATGTTGATCTTATCATCAGTATATAAAGATTGATCTACACCAACCATTCCCGAACTATAACCACCGATATACTTATCATTAATATACACCGATGCTTTCGTTAGTTCTGGTATTCGAAGTAGTAGTTTTGTGCTTGCACTTGGCCAAGCGTGTATATGGATTGTCGTTGTATTAGAAAACGGATAATCTCCATCTATCGAAATAATCAATGGTTCACCATCAATTGTTGTCGATAGTGAAATCGGTGCATAGCCAGTTACCGCTATTCCTTCCGTTGTTCGAAATATCTGACAACGAGCAAACTTAGGAAAACCTTGGTGCATATTAGCCAAACAGCATCCATAATTTGGTGCAAGTCCAAAAATGTTACCTTCATTATTGGTATCATAAAAAGAACGAGACTTTTTATCAGCGGCAATCTGATTAACCTGTTGTACATATTGGTGTTTTGTCATATCGGCGGATATCATTGCCGGCAAAGCATTAAATGCAAGCCAATCAAGACGATCGGCAAAAAATGGATCTTTAGTAATTGGTAACATTGCTTCGAAAGCATACATTTCTTCGACAATAGTGCATAACTCGGTGCCTTGATAAGAAGCATGTCCCGATAGGTGTTCATCAGAAGTATGAATTCCCAGTGCCGTTCCATGGTATTTCATAATCGTAGAGTAGGCTGTTTTCCCCAGTTCGATTAACTTAGTATCATTGATATACCAGCCATAATAAACCGGATATTTCAGAGCCATAGCGATGTTTACACCATGAGTAAACATCATTTTAGTAATCAAAGGCTGATGATTAAATGCTTTAATATGCTCAACTGATTCCGGCTTTTTAATGATTTGGTTTTTTTTAGCGATTTCATCAAAAAAACCAAATATGCATTTAACAATCTTAAACGGCACTCGTGGCAAGTACTTAGTGGTAGGTTCGATAAAAGGAAAATCGGCGAAATAGCTGAACCAGTCAGTCATTGAGCACTTAAGTTTACGAATCAGTTGATCATAGTTTACATCATTAGTAATATCCTGTAATTTAACTAAAGCTTCAAATCCTTCCAAAGCACGAGCGGCTGCCCAAAATTTAGGCAAAGAACTGTCAATGTTTTTTTCAAGAAAATGCGCATATCCGTCTAAAAGGCGAAAAATACGTTCGTCATGAGACGCCTCATATTCTTCTATCATTGCCTTCATAACGACTAAACGAGGCCACATATCTTGATTGCGTTTGGGTCCGAAATTCCCGTCTTCCTGACGACTAGCTAAAATGCTTTCAATCCATTTGTTTTTTATATTTATTATTTTATCATCTTGGGTCAGCCACGCCAAAGGAATTAAGCCATCAAGATAATATGGTCCCCTTTCCCAAGCTTCACCATTTCCTGATAGCCAAGCTGATTGGGAAGACAAGTCAGTCCATACTTCGCCGACGTGGCCAGATAGTCCATTACCTTGAATATCCATCAATCGTCTAAGCCACCCATTGGGATGAAAACAAGTCAAAGGGAATTTTGACCATCGATATAGTTTTTCCATTAACTGTGGATTTCCCTTCTAACTCGTTGTCTTAATAATTTAGCCAATGGCGGAATTCCATATATCAAACTGAAGAAAAAAATGAATATAAGTGTATAGAATAAAAAATAGTTTTGTTCATCTCCAAAAGGTAATGAATTATGCTCAAGATACATATAGTTAGTTCCCATGCCAGCATAAAAAACCCGATTGGCAAGGGTAGCCCACCCCATAAAAACTAACATTCCAACTGGCACTTTCCATGATTCGGAGAATTTAAGTTCAAATCGATTCGTTGCTATTTCGATGACCGGAATTAAAATCAATATCATATGCGCACTCATCCCTTCAATGGCCGCAAACGATAAAAACAAATCGTTAAAGTAATCACCATTTAAGATTGTAATCGTGCCTCCCATGATACCTAAAACATAAATTGGTGTTTTCAATTTTTTAATATCAAAAATGGCCACAATTGGCAATATAAATGTTAGAAGTGTACACATGTGGAAAGGAAAAGCTTGCGTCCAAGGGACTTCTGCGCCCACAATCGCTCGAAATGTCTGATTGACTAAACGCGTGCAAAACAACATTATCGCCATAACTAACACAAGTCTTCTTCCAGTAATGGGGTGCTTTTTAAAGTAATTAAAAACGAATACAACTAAAAAAATAGTAATTAAAATCCATATTATATGTCGCCATTCAAAAGCACCTTCCCCCAAGCCATCGGAATATGGACCAATGCCACTAGGGTTTTCGTAATAAGAAAAGAACTTGCGAATATAATCCCACATAAATATCACCTTTATATAAATTCTATGTTCAAATTATAACTTAAAATATTCGATAAATAAAGTCACATTTCATTTTTTATGATGTAATTATCGGCATTTAAAAAGCGCGATTATATAATATAAATCACGCTTTTTAAATCGAGAATACAATTATTTAGTTTTAATTTCTTGCGACGCTTCTTCTGTCCTTAAAAGTTTCGTTTTTGCTAGATCGAGACTCTTGCGAATTCCAATGACCACTTTCAAAGCCAAGAAAACTGCCAAAGCTATGATTAAAAAATCGATTATTGATTGAATAAAACTCCCATAGCGCAAAACGACAGATGTCGGATCAAAAATATACGCTCCATCAACTATAATGGGTTGTGGGCCCTTCATAACCCAAAATAAGTTATTAAATTCAGTTCCACCAATCAAACCGAGTAATGGCATTATTATATCGCTAACAAGACTTTTAATAATCGCATTAAAAGCGGTCCCAATGACAATTCCGACAGCCAAGTCCAAAGCGTTTCCCTTGGATATAAAAGCCCCGAATTCTTTGAAGAATTTTTTCATAGAACCCCCCAAATATCTGTCGTTATACTATTAACTATTCAATCAAACTAAAATTCTCTTTAGACAAACCACATTGAGGGCAAACCCAGTCATCAGGTAAATCCTCAAAGGCTGTTCCCGGCTGAATTCCATTATCAATGTCACCAATTGCCGGATCATAAATATATCCGCAAACACATTCCCATTTATTCATAATATAATACCTCCATTTTTGCTTTCATTATATAGATAATCTATCACATCCATTCATCGATGTCAACGCAGGTGCATAAAAGCATAGCATTATATCCAATAATGCATAATATTATATTTTAATAATCCTTTATATTTTGCTAATCAAGGTTGAAAAAGTGCATTTACCATGATAAAATTAAGAAATGAATTCTATGAGGAGGACTTACTTTTTATGAGTACAGAATCATTGATTTTCGCGCTATTTGGTATAGGCATTTCCATTTTAGCCTTTATGTTTGCTTTATGGCTATTTCTATGGGTAAAATCGCAACCCAAAGCAAACGACAAAATCGCTACAATTGGTGAATACATTCGTCAAGGTGCCGCAACATTTCTTCGTAAAGAATATGCTGTTTTAGCAAAGTTCTCTGGTGTTGTCGCCGTTTTAATCTTTGTGTTTTTGCCAACTCCAATTTGGAACGGTAATATTCTTACTAACTTAACAATGACTATTTCTTACTTATTTGGTACTGCTTTCTCTGCAATTGCCGGAAAAATCGGAATCGTGGTCGCCACAATTGCTAATATGAAGGCTGCTCATGCGGCACAAACCGGAATTAGACCTAGCTTTTTAATGGCTTTCCGTGGTGGCGCAGTTATGGGAATGGCCGTTGTAGGCGCAAGTTTACTTGGTGTTTCCTTGGTCTTATTAATTACCAATAACACAACCATGCTTTTAGGTTTCAGTTTTGGTGCTTCTAGTTTAGCACTCTTTGCCAAAGCGGGGGGAGGAATTTTTACTAAAACCGCCGACATTAGCGCTGATCTTGTTGGTAAGGTAGAACTTGGTTTTGCTGAAGACGATCCTCGTAACCCCGCAGTTATCGCCGACAATGTTGGTGATAATGTGGGTGATGTTGCCGGTATGGGAGCCGATCTTTTTGATTCCAATGTCGCATCCATGACAGCTGCGTTAGTTATGGCCTCTAGTCTTGATGCTAAGTTCGGTTCTGAAAACATATCCTTAGTTTTCTGCTATGCCGCATTAGGTCTATTGGCATCAATTTTGGGTGTTGCCTTTGCCCGAATGGGAAAAAAAGGAACACCAACCCAAGCTCTAAACAAAAGCACTTATATAACTACCGGCGCCTTTGCCATCTTAACTGGTATAGCTACTTTAATTTTCTCCTTTTCATGGCGAATCTATGGTGCTGCAATGGTCGGTCTATTTGTCGGTGTTTTGATCGGAATTATCACCGATTACTTTACCGACGATACCAAAAAACCAGTCCATGAAGTCGCAAAAGCTAGTGAAAGTGGTCCTGCCTTTACAATTATAACGGGAATTAGTTATGGATTCCTTTCTGTGCTGCCAGCCATGATTGGCATCGCTGTTTCCGCACTCGCTGCTTATTTATTATGTGATCCTCTTGGACCAGGATATGCAATGTTTGGAATTTCAATGGCAGCAGTGGGAATGTTATCGATTGTTGGCATGATAATCTCAAATGATGCCTACGGTCCTATCGTTGATAACGCTAAAGGCCTAGCGGAAATGGGCGGTTTAGGGGAAGATGTTATTGAAATTGCAGACAAACTCGATTCAGCGGGAAATACGGTCAAGGCCGTTACAAAAGGTTTTGCCATTGGGGCGGCAGGATTAACCGTCATTGCCTTATTAGGTGCTTTCCAAAGTCAAGTCAATGATGCTGTAATCGAATTAAATTCCCAAGCCGGTGCTACTATATATCAAGCAATTGTTGGCTTTGATGTGATGAATCCAACAGTCTTCTTTGGATTATTAATTGGAGCTGCGGTTCCAGCAGTATTCAGTGCTTTGCTCATGCTAGGCGTAGGCAGAAATGCTGAGCGGATGGTTGCAGAAATCCATCGTCAATTTGAAGATATACCCGGCCTTAAAGAAGGTAAGGAAGGCGTTCTTCCCGAATACGACAAATGTATTACCATTGCCACTAGCGGGGCCTTAAAAGAATTGATTCCTGCTGGATTATTCACCATTATTACCACAATTGCTGTTGGTCTTGTCGGTGGTGTTTATGCTATTGGTGGGTTCTTAACAGGAAACATCGTATCCGGTCTTCTTCTCGCTTTATTCATGAGTAATTCTGGTGGCTTATGGGATAATGGCAAAAAGTATGTTGAAGCTGGAAACAACGGGGGTAAAGGCAGCTTTGCTCACAAGTCTGCCATTGTTGGTGACACCGTTGGCGATCCGTTTAAAGACACAGCTGGCCCATCCATAAACACGCAAATTACCGTTGTTAGTTTAGTCGCAAGTCTTCTGGCTATCATCTTTCTTACTACCTCTATTTTCTAATTACTAGAAGGCCCAATCAGATGTAATCATATTTATCATTGTCTTAAGAAAAAGCCCTTATTCAGTTATATGCTGAATAGGGCTTTTTTCATTCTAATACAATATTAAATTGTATATAAATCCTCTTCACTTAGATAAATTGGTAATTAACGTTTGTGCCCACAAAAAAGCGCGTTCTAATTCCCCTTCACGTAATGGCCCTTCCGATCCAGTGACATAGAATCCTTGGGTTTCATTGATTACAATTGCGTTTCGCTTGGCAAGTTTTCTCCGTAAGCAGGCGTCGGCATAACCCATATTGTTTAAGAAAGAACGGAAAAACTTGGATTTGATCGTGGAAATATCAGCTCTGGTATCAAAGACGGCAACCTTTTTACCAGCGAAGACCAAGGTTTTATTTTTAATTAAACTAGATAATAACGGTGTTGGATGAAAGGCTCTTGTTGGTGACCCGAAAACTAGCAAATCGGTATTATCCAAGGCTTTTATATCCACCTCAGATGCATGTAATATTTGACAATTGGCATGTATCTCCTTAAATCCATCTTGTAATGCTTGAACGACTTTTTTTGTGTTTCCGAAAATCGAATCATAAATTATGAGTATGTTTAATGATTTTATTTTGCCGGTTCCTTTGTTCATATTATCAATGCTCATTGCATATCGAGTGATGGTTTTTTTAACCATCATAATCTTAATCGAAATGGCAATGAATTCCCCCCTTTTTTATATTCTATCAATCTCATTTTGATTATTTCTACTTAAATTATAGCATATAAATGATATTTTGATATAATATCAATGAGTCAAACTGATGAAACGAGGATTATGATATGTATGTCGTTACTGGTGCCACAGGGCACATTGGTAATACTTTAGTTCGCTTGTTGATAGAAAAGAGTGAAAATGTCAAAGTATTAGCGCGTCAATTTGGGCCAGCACTAGCCAATCTTAATGTCGAAATTAAATATGGTGATATCTTTGATGTCCAATTCCTGAAGCATGAAGTAAAAGATGGTGATATATTCATCCATATGGCAGGATTAATTGATCTTACTAACAAGTTGAAAGCAGAATCATATCGCGTTAATTGTGATGGAACAAAGATAATAGCTGATTTCTGCTTGGAAAATAAAATTAAATTAATCTATACATCTAGTGTCGATGCCATCTATAAAGACGATATGACATCAGATGTTTACGAGCCAACATTGTTTTACCCTAATCGATTTCAAAACGTTTATTCGGCTTCTAAAGCCGCCGGAACCGCATATATCTACGATTTGATGCAAACAAAGGGTTTAAAGGCAATAATTCTGTATCCTTCAGCCGTTATAGGCATCAATGATTATAAACCCTCTGCCGCCGGCAAAGAAATCCGAAGTTGTTTTACAAAACGTTTGTTTTTTTATATTAAAGGCGGTTACAATTTTATTGACGTTCGTGATACCGCAAAAGCCATTTATCAAGCCTCGCTATTGACTACTAGTGGCAGTTATATCCTTTCAGGCCATCCCGTTACTATTCGTAATTTTTACATAGAAATTGCCAAAAATCTTGGAAAAAAAATCTTTCTTGTTCGTGTTCCGGTGTGGCTGGCGCGGATTGGGGCGATGTTTATGCATGATGTTTCCAATATGATGGTTGATGCATTAGTTGATAATTACAATTATATTAACAATCGGATGGTAACTGATCTATTGCCCGAATTAATTCCTTTTAAGACAACCGTAAAAGATACAATTTCTTGGTTTCAAAATAGAAAGACCGGTCGATAGAACGATCGGTCTTTTTTTTATAATGATTGATACTTTTGCTCAATTTTGTCTACGATGGCTTTAAACTCTTCCGGCTGCTCCATATCATCAATTGGCAACCATATAATTTTTGTATCAGGTACTTTGTAGTTTTTAAATATACGTCGTAAAACATCATAGTAATTGGCATAATGAAAAGTTAAATATTCATGTTGTCCTTTTTCAATGGCCCGGCCGCGACGACGGACGTTTTCAAATAATTGTTCTGTTGGTCTGACAATGACAATGTGCAAGTCGACATCAGGAATTCGTTTCAGATGTTCATCAGCTATTGCATAAGTCAGTGCCACTTCCATCGCTGACATGATTCCTTCTAAACGCAATAATTCAGTAAAAACTAAATTGGAAAATAAAGTAGAATCGCATACAACATCTTGAATATCTTTGGTTTTCCACATCATCAAAAATAAAGAACTATAAAAAGCGTTTTGAGAAAGCATTGCGAATGTCTCTTTATCCTTATAAAAATAAGGCAGATATTCGTTTTTTTCTACCGGTTCTTCAACAATGGAACAATGATAATAATCAGCTAGTTTTTTTGACAACGTGGATTTTCCACTGCCGATCGGACCGATAATGCCAATTCTCATATTGGGATCTCCTTGAATGGTGTCATGATATGTTATGCGAATCACAATTTACTTCTCTAATTATAAACAATTGAATAGACATTGTCAAAGGCTTTAACCATTTTGAACTGTGAAAAAATACCATCGAAAAAAATGTCATATATTCCTTATTATTATATTACAAAAAAAGTCGATAAATCGGTATAAAAAGTAAAAACCCCCGTTAACGGGGGTTAATTGATTAATAGACTTGTAATTTTTCCTGTTTGTTCAGTACTCGTAAAGTACCCTCGGCCAAAGCCCGCATTTCATCTTCGCCGGGAAAAACCTCTACAGACATAATTGGATTGATATATGCGCGAATCATGTCCACAAAAATAGTGCTGTATGCTAGTCCGCCCGTAAGAATAATGGCATCAATTCTTCCTGAGTTGGCAAAATAGAGCCCACCGATTTCTTTGACAACATTATAAGCCATGGCTTGCAGATAAAACTTAGCTTTTTCATCGCCATTTTCGATACGCTTTTTGATTTCAAGGCCATTTGCCGTCCCGATATAAGATACCAATCCGCCCTTGCCAACCAACATTTTTTTAACTTGATCAATCGTATACTTTCCAGAGAAGCATAATTCAACTAATGGAAATGATGGTAAAGTACCAGTTCGCTCGGGTGAAAATGGGCCTGTCCCTCCTAAAGCATTATTCAAATCAACACAGCGTCCATTTTTATGTAATGCAACAGATATTCCACCACCCAAATGAACAACGATTAAATTAAGATCTTCATAATCGCGATTGATGCTTTTTGCATATCGCTTCGCAATTGCTTTATGATTAAGTGCATGGAAAACACTGGTTTTCTCAATAGAACTTAGTCCTGAAACGCGTGAAATGTCTTCTAACTCATCAACGGAAACCGGATTAACAATGTATGCCGGTCGATTTAGTTCTTTGGCGAACTCAAAAGCAATAACCGCCCCAAGATTGGAGGCATGTTGTCCATATTTTGCAATTGTAAGTTCATCAACCATTTCCTGAGTGACGAGGAATGTTCCACCATTATGAATCGGTTTTAACATACCGCCTCGACCGACAAAAACATCAATATCAGACAATTTATAATGATGATCTGTTAGAAAGTTGATAATGACTTCTTTGCGAAAGTCTTTTTGCGAGATGACGTTTGGAAATGATTGAATTATCTCAACATCGTGCTTAAGGGTCTGATCCTGAAGCAATTTATCATTATTGAAAATAGCGATTTTGGTGGATGTTGACCCTGGGTTAATGACGAGTAATAGATAATCCATAACCACAAATCACTCCTAACGCGATTGAATTTGTTTTTGTGTCCGCCGAATCAGCGCGACTAGTTAAAACAATTGGGACTTTTGCGCCGATAACAATTCCTGCCGCATCAGCATTGCCAAGAAAAACGCATGTTTTGTAAAATATATTACCACCATCGAGATTGGGGAATACAAGAACATCGGCGATTCCCGCCACGGGACTGCTAAGTCCCTTATGCTTCACTGAATCAAGGGAAACAAGATTGTCAACTGCAAACGGACCATCGACTACAAAATCGGTAGGCTTGATAGCCAAAAAGTGATTTTTGATGGCATCGGCTTCAACGGTCGAAATGATTTTCGGATTAACCTTTTCGACCGCTGACACTAATCCAACATGGGTGTTTTTGTATCCCAATAGTCGGGTTAACTTAACAGCGTTTTCAACAATCATAATTTTTTCTTCGACAGTTGGATAGATATTCATTGCTCCATCTGTTGCAAATAAAACCCGATCAAATCCTTGGAATGAAACTAAGCCGACATGGGAAAGCAACTTGGCATCCTTTATTCCCCATTCGCTATTAACAACAGCCTTCAATAATATTTTAGTGTCTAAAAGGCCTTTCATCAATACATCGGCCTTGTGTGCGTTTACCAAATCAACGGCGATTCTTGAGGCTTTTTCACCATCATTCTCGTCGATTATTTCACATGGTTCAGTAATATTAAGTTTCTTTATTAAATCGGAAATAACTTGTGCTTGGCCAATTAAAATGGGAGAAATGATGCCTAAGTCACAAGTGGCTTTGACGGCGTCCATAACAAACTCATCATGGGCAAAAACGACAGCTATTCTTTGTTTTGGCAGGGCTTTTGCCTTATATAATAATTCGTTGACTGATTTCACCGTTTCACTCCTTTACCGCAATCATCGCTTCTCTTCCAGCTTGAATTGCCTGTTTGTTAATTCCTAACAAGTGAGCTTTCTTTTCACCCAAAAACTTTTCCAAGACTTTTTCGACGGTTTGATCACTAAATAAACCTGAAAATTCCATATAAGCACCAAGCATTACCATGTTGCTTACTTGAATCGTCCCCAAGCCGATAGCGATATCATTAACGGGAATTCCGAAAGCTTTAATACCTTGTTTAATTACTGGGTCCTTAATCATTGATGAATTATACAATATGACACCAGTGTCAACGACCATATTCATATACTTTGTGAGTGATGGTAAATTAAATGCAATTAAAACATCGGCATTCATAAAAACTGGGGAGGCAATTGTTTTAGTAGAAACGATGACTGAACAATTAGCTGTTCCGCCTCTGGTTTCTGGTCCATATGAAGGAACCCAAAGACTAAACATATTTTCATAAGTTGCGCAGTAAGCCATCAATTGTCCTGTCATCATGACGCCTTGACCACCAAAACCAGCGACTCTTATGTTGATTGCTTTACACATTTTTCTCATCCCCCAAATCTTTAAAAACTTTGAGCGGGAAGACGGGAGTCATTTTTTCTTCAATCCACTTTAATGCATCAACGGGAGTCATACCCCAATTAACTGGACAACTAGATAAAACTTCAATCATGGTGAAACCTTTTTTCTCCATTTGGTAAGTAAATGCTTTTTTGATAGCTTTCTTAGCATTACGTACTTGACGAGGATTACAAACAGAAACACGTTCCAAATAAGCGACGCCTTCAATTTGTGAAAACATTTCGCTGATGTGGATTGGATTACCATGGACATCAGATTTTCTTCCCGTCTGAGAGGTCGTGGTTTTTTGACCAATTAATGAAGTTGGGGCCATTTGGCCACCAGTCATCCCATAAATACAATTATTGATAAAGATTACGGTGATATTTTCTTTACGGTTAGCTGCATGAATTGTTTCCGCAATTCCTATAGATGCTAAATCACCATCACCTTGATAGGTAAAAACAATTCGATCAGGAAGATTACGTTTCACACCAGTTGCGACTGCGCAAGCCCGTCCATGGGCGGCTTGAACCGCATCAACGTTAAAAAATTTGTATGAAAATACTGAACAACCAACGCTTGCAATAGCAATTGTCTCCCCTAAAACTCCGAGTTCTTCTAGTGTTTCAGCGACCAGTTTATGAACGATTCCATGCGAACATCCTGGGCAATATGATAGCGGGGTATCAGTCAAACCATTAGTTTTTTTATATTTAATATCCATTATTTCACCACCAAATCCTTAAAGTGCACAATCGCATCGACAACGTTGGATGGATCAGGGACCACACCACCGGCACGACCATAAAAACCGATTGGATATTTACCGTTATTAGCTACGATTACATCCGTTAGCATTTGTCCAAGGTTCATTTCGACTACTAATATTCCTTTTAGATGCGGAGCTTCTAATGTTTCAAAAGCACGGTTAGGAAACGGCCATAACGAAATTGGTCGGATAATACCCACACGAATTTTCTTTTCCGACAACGTTTCGATGGCAGATCGACATACGCGTGACATTGTTCCAAAAGCAACGATAACATAATCAGGATCTTCCATATTGATTAGTTCATATCGAGTATCATTGATAATCACTTTATCATATTTTTTCTTAAGTGCTAAATTATGTGCTTCTAATTCAGCTGATTCTAAATATAATGAGTTTACGACATTTCGTTTATTATGATGATTAGTTCCTGTGGTCGCAAAATCCTTTTCTGGGAGAAAACGTTTTTTAACTGGTCTTGTTAAATCGACCGATTCCATCATTTGACCAATAAGACCATCCACAAGAATCATAACCGGATTACGGTAATAATCGGCAATGTCAAAAGCTTCTTTCATAATGTCGATTGTTTCTTGAATTGTTTCTGGGGCAAACACGATAACATGATAATCACCATTGCCACCACCCCTTGTTGCTTGATTATAGTCACCTTGTGATGGCTGAATACTTCCGAGTCCGGGTCCCCCACGCATGACTGAACAAATAACGCAAGGTAATTCGCTTCCGCACAAATAAGTTATTCCTTCTTGCTTAAGTGCGATTCCCGGCGAAGATGATGATGTCATAGCTCTAAATCCAGCCGCGGCTGCACCATATACCATATTAATGGCGGCAACTTCTGATTCTGATTGGACAAATACTTTTCCTTCTTCGAGCATGTACCGAGATAAATACTCAGGCACTTCATTTTGTGGAGTAATCGGATAACCAAAAAAAGCATCAAGACCCCCAAGCATTGCCGCTCTAGCAATCGCTTCGTTGCCTTTCATCAATTGTTTAGCCATTAGTTATTTACCTCCACTGTGATAATTGAATCGGGACACATCAAAGCGCAAGTCGCACAAGCGATACACTTGTCTGGATCCGTAATTTTGATAATGTTGTAACCAGATTGATTCATAGTGCTTTTGTCAAGATAAAGAATTTTGACCGGACAAAAAGCTACGCATAAACCGCAGCCTTTGCATTTTTCGGTCTCAAACGTCAGTATTCCTTTTGGCATGAGTTCCTCCTTATAGCCAATGCTTATTAAAGTATAATTTTAAAATGATTTTTTCACCCGCCACATGAAAGTCATCGCTATCTATGGAAGATACAACTCCCGTATAAACGATTGGTAATTTTGTGGCTTTTGCAACAGACAATAGGACTTTTTCGCCCGCAATAATGTCTTGAACAGTTGTTTCTTTGAGAAAATTGGAATTATTGATTAACCCAGTGGGACGAACGCCTCCAGATGATTCAATAATATGGATTTCTTCAATTATTTTTTCAGCTGTATCAGTAACCTCACGATTAATATTAACGCAGAACAAAAGGTCTACCTCATCATTGGGAAGGTAATCTTTAAACTGTCTAATTAATCTCGCTCCAGAACCAGAACCGCCCAGATCATAGACGGCAGAAAGGGATTGGTCGTGGAAGGGAATATATACTTCTTTGGCAAGAAACGGCAAATCAGCGTGAGGCGAGTTGACAAGGCCAGATGAAATGGTTCTTATTCCCAGTTCTTTGAGAAGTGGTTCTTGCTCACGACTGCGGAAATATGGATTGACAATGTCAAGATCCAATAAGATATTTACTCGTTTTTGGACTGCCAGGTTGAGGGCAATTTCAGTCTTTCCGCTGCCAAAATACCCAGTAATGAAAGTGATTCGTTTCATTTACTAATACGGAATGTAATTGGCATGCAGATGATTAATAGTTCTCATCCGATTTTTTGCATATATATTGGCTGCGGTATTGGTATCGGTGTTTTCTTTGTCAGAGATTGCATAGATTTCTAATAAACGATCATAAATTTTTTCTGTATCCCGCATCGCCTTTTCAGCATTATATCCAATGATTTCATGATAAACGTTGATAAGTCCACCCGCATTAATAACAAAATCGGGTGCATAAAGGATCCCCTTTTCTTTAATCATAGGTCCATGTTTTTCTTCATCAAACAAAACATTATTTGCTGAACCAGCAATGATCTTTGCTTTTATACGAGGAATGCTTACATCATTAAGAATCGCTCCAAAAGCACAAGGAGAAAAGACATCGACATCCATATCATAAATTTTATCTGGTTCGACAATCTCAACTTCCGGATGCTCAGTATTCATTCTTTCGATATGAGACGGATTAATTTCGGAAAAATAAATTTTTTTAGCTTTTGCTTCAATAAGTTTTTTGATGAGATAATACCCGGTTTCTCCTGCTCCTTGTACGGCAAATGTGTATTGAGAGATATCATCATTTCCAAACGCATATTTCAAAGAAGCACGAATTCCATGAAAAACACCAACTGCAGTTATTGGAGATGGGTTTCCTGATTTTCCCTCAAGACCAACAACGTGATCGGTTTCCATGTAAACGTAATCCATATCTTTGGTATTTGTGTTGACATCTTCGGCGGTAATATACCGACCATTAAGACTTTGAACATAGCGTCCGAGGGCGCGGAAATAGGCTTCACATTTTACTTTGCTAGCATCACCAATCAAGACTGTCTTGCCACCGCCAAGATTTAAACCGGCAGCCGCTGCTTTGAATGTCATTCCTCGAGCAAGCCGCAGGCAATCAAGCACAGCGTCATCTTCGGATGCATAATTCCATAATCTTGTTCCACCAAGAGCCGGACCAAGCGTTGTATCATGGATGCAAGTTATCCCTTTGAGTCCAGTCGTCTTGTCGTAAAAATAAATCAACTGTTCGTACCCGTATTTTTCCATGTAATCAAACTTGTTCATACTTTCCTCCTTTGTTATTTTATAGTATCTTGTCGGAAAACGCTTACACGAATATTATATCAAATTGACATTTAAATGAAAAGGAAAAGTGTATGAAAATAAATATATATTCATATCCGGATAATTATTATATCTCCAAAAGTTTAATTTGTCTTGCCAGCGTTCTTTGGCGAAGGGAAAAACGGATTCGGTTGTTGACAATTCCAACAGTTCGGCAGATGGATAGAAAGTCGTTCATGGCAGGATGGACATTCCCATTTTCTGGCTTCTCTTTCCATAAACGTTTCGACTCCATTTTCTTTCACAGCAAGCGAGTTTAATATTAAGCTGATTCCATAATTCTTACGATACCGCAAGTCAAGATGCTTAATTCGTTCGCAAGGGAAGGTTTTGCATTCGAAACAGTGAAGGATATCATGCCCATGTACACAAAAACGAATTTTACACATTGGGTGGGGTAATTTTCCATTGATAACTTGTAAACAACCAGCGCATGGCTTATGTTTTCGCAAATAACTAACACACACCCCACAATTGATTCCACAGGGGGCAAATAATTGGCCAGACATCGTTGTCGATTTTTTTTCATTTGTCGGGTTCATAATATACCTCATCTCTGGGAATTGTTGGATATGACGATATTCCCAAGAAAAAAGCACCAGCTCAAAGCGGTGCAATTAAAATCTAATTTGGTTACAGAACAATGAAATTATGTTCAAAGAAATAGTTCAATAATGTTTTTCGGGTAATAATACCCATAAATTGATTTTGATCATCAATAACGGGGACGAAATTTTCGTCTGATGCTTTAGTTATTAATTCATCCATGTTGGAATGAAAGTTGATAACAACATAATCGCGAAAACGATTGACGGTTGAAATTAATGTTTTTTCGGCTTTGGAAGCTCGATAATCGGAATTGTTTTTTATATGCCATAACAAATCCCCTTCGGTAAGCGTTCCAACAAAATTTCCATTCCGATTCAACACGGGAATAGAGGCGAAACGGTATTTTTCCATTTTATCAAGAGCTTCTTTAATTGTTTCATCTTCATAAACAAAAATTACTTCTTGTTTTGGTTTGATGAAAGCTAGGATATCCATTTTCTCTTTCCTCCTTAAGTAGGGAATCTACCAAATATAATCATATTAAGTAATTATCACAAAGTTATTATAACACATTAACCAATAAATGTAAAATAAGCATACATTTTAACTAGTATATTTGTTAAGAAATACTAGCGGATAATCATTTAAAAAGCACTTCAATATTTTAAAGTGCTTTCTAAAGTTGGTATTGTCAAGAATGTTGTGACACCAAATTTCGGGTGGAAAATCATCGTCCTTTTCGTATCGATGATTCATCTTAAAATATACATGTTGTATTAGTTGTTTGAAATGATAGTAATCTACTGATAAACAACAATTTCCAGCATTGTACTATAAATCTTTTCTTCGTAGCCTTGGGCAATAGCTTCATCTGATAATATAGTAGTGGCGCTAATTTTTATTTCTGCGGTTCCCGGAGATAAACCCGTAATAGTTAATCCATCTACTGAAACAACATCTACACCACTGATAATTTCCAAAGACACATTTTCCCAACCTATTACTATTGATCCTCCGATGTTGGGATATGTTATTTCAATTTCAATTGATTCATGTTGAGCAATAGGATCAACATTTGATATCTTTAGTCCTTCACAAGGATAAACTGAATCACAACAAATAAGTAAACACATATAAAATAAGCAAACAAAAACCATTACGAACTTTTTCTTTACCATTTGTCATCACCTTTCTCTTAAAAATAGTTTATTGACAAACTTCCTCCATTATACACGGCTACAAGTTTATTTTTTTCACCCCATAGTCCGTGTTTTGTACCTATTGATGACATCTCGGGCCTACTGAATTAAACCGATTAATCCAAGCGCTGCAATGTCCCTCAACCATACCAATCAACTGAAAAAAATATTGTCCGCCCAAGGGTTTTGAATGAAATCATTGGTAAAACCAAAAATGGAAATTGGTATCGCACGGATTATGTATCTTTTTTGTGTGTGGTTCACATACAATTCCCAGATTCTGGAATTGCTTGATTATTATTTTCGGATTCCAAGTAGAAAAAGTGAATGTATTTGAAGTCATCATAATTT